>NZ_JBXWPD010000001.1:0-557455 GCF_059611225.1 Ruegeria sp. CDSA246
GGCGACGGTAAAGGTGGCGGCAAAGGCGGTGACGGTAAAGGTGGCGGCAAGGGCGGCGACGGTAAAGGTGGCGGCAAAGGCGGCAAAGGTAAAGGTGGCGGTAAGGGCGGCAGTAAAGGGAACAACGGTGGAGGCAACGGGCCGGAAGGCAATAGCCCGGGCCAGGGTAACAATGCCCACGATGATGAAAGGTGACGCGGTTCTTGCAAGGGCATCCCTAAGCTTAGCCGATACCTAAAACAAAAAACGGCCACCGCAAAGGGTGGCCGTTTCGTCTACTTCATGGTGAATGGCTCGCTAGCCCAGCTGAACCAACGCGTGGCGCTTCTTACCTGCGCTCAGCTTGATTGGTGACGACAGAGCACCCGCGTCGATCATCAACCCGGCATCCGTCAACGGAGCGTCATCCAGCTTGGCACCGTTTTCCGCGATCAGCCGTTTGGCCTCTTTACCGGACTTTGCCAGACCCGATTTCACGATGACCTGTACGATGGACATCCCGTCACCCAGTTCATCCGCGCTGAGGGTCAGGGTCGGAAGATCGTCCCCAACACCGCCTTTTTCGAACACTTCACGGGCCGTGGCCTCTGCGTTGGCTGCAGCCTCGGTTCCGTGCAGCAGGGCGGTGACTTCGTTGGCGAGGCGGATCTTGGCCTCGTTGATCTCGGACCCTTGCAGCGCGCCCAACCGATCACACTCATCCACCGGCATTTCGGTGTAAAGCTTCAGGAAACGGCCGACATCCGCGTCAGTCGTATTCCTCCAGAACTGCCAGAATTCGTAAGGCGAGCGCATTTCTGCGTTCAGCCAGACCGCACCGTCCTGCGACTTGCCCATCTTCTTGCCGTCGCTGGTGGTCAGCAGGGGCGACGTCAGGCCGTAGATCTCGTGATCCAGCACCCGACGCGTCAGGTCGATACCGTTGACGATGTTGCCCCACTGGTCACTTCCACCCATCTGTAGAACGCAGCCATAGCGGCGGTTCAGCTCAAGGAAGTCATAGGCCTGCAGGATCATGTAGTTGAATTCAAGGAAGCTCAACGATTGCTCGCGGTCCAACCGTGATTTCACCGATTCAAACGCCAGCATCCGGTTGACCGAGAAATGCCGCCCGATATCGCGTAGGAAATCGAGGTAGTTCAGGCCATCAAGCCATTCGGCATTGTTCAGCATCAGCGCCTTGTTTTCGGCATCGCTGTCATAATCGATATAGGCCGAGAACACCTTTTTGATGCCCGCAATGTTTTCGTCGATCTGTTCGGGACCCAGCAGGGGGCGTTCATCCGCGCGGAACGACGGGTCTCCCACCTTGGTGGTGCCGCCGCCCATAAGGGTGATTGGCTGGTGACCGGTTTTCTGGAACCACCGAAGCATCATGATCTGGATCAGGCTGCCCACATGCAACGACTTGGCCGTCGCATCAAAGCCGATATAGGCCGGTTTGCACCCACTGATCAGCGCTTCGTCAAGGCCCTGATAATCGGTGCAGTCGGCGAGAAAGCCGCGCTCGATCATCGTGGCGATGAAATCCGATTTGGGGTGGTAGGTCATATCGTGCCCTTTGGGTTTATGTTGCGGGGCACTGTATAGGCGGCGCGTCAGGCAAGGAAAAGCCACCATTTCCAAGAAAACGCGGGCTGTGTCAGCTTTTGACCGGGGGCAAGCGGAAGGCATAGAGCATTGCGATAATGTTCAACACCACAAGGACAACAATCGGCGTGATCGGATCATGCAGATGTGCGACTGCGCCAAGGATCGCAGCAAAAACAATTCCAACGAGGCCAGCGCTGACATCCCCTAGTGCAACCAGGTAGGGGCGCTCTTTTTCAACGCTCATCTGAATGAGATACAGGTAGCGCCCGTAGATCACCCCATTCCCGCCCAACGATAGCAGCAGGATCACCAGCGTGTAGACCCAGACGTTCTGAGCGTAGCCGAAGAACGTAAAGCCAAGCGCCATCAGGGCCGAGATTGCGGCGATCATGCACCCCAGCCACATCACAGGTTTGACCGAGACACGATCGCTGAGCCATCCCCACAAAAGCGAGCCGATCACCATTCCAAGGCTGGCCCCTATGACAAAATAGCTGAGCGAATGCTTGGTCCCCATATGCAGCGTCGCAGCATGGATTGTGTAGAAGGGCATCGCCAGCTCGACCGACACAAAGATCAGTCGGGCCGAAAGAAACTTGCGATACCAGGGATAGGCCATGCCGGTTTTGAATCCGGTCGCCAACTCGGCCAGGGGCTTGGGTTTTTTCTTCGGCTCCGGCAAAGGGGCGCGTTGTTCATCCTCAAGCAATCGCACCCCTGCAAAGGCAACACCTGCGGCGAACATGGCAATCACGCCGCACCACAAGACGACGATGTGACGCTGCATCGGTTGATCCCCGGACAGCAGGTCGCGCGTGACCAGAACGACGATGATGGCCAAAATGCCCGAGATGGTGGCTTGCGCAAACACCATCCTGTTCCGTTTCGCTTCGGGGACAGAGATGCCGTAGATCTGGCTGGTTCCAAGGCTGGTGATCCCTTGACACAAACCCAGCACCATCGCAGTAGTCAGGAACAGCAGCACGATCATCACGCTGGGCAGTTTTGTTGAAAACAGGGCCACCGCCGCCAATACCACGGCCGTCAACAGGTTCGGTGCGTAAACGGCAAGCTTGGCGCGGGTCGCCCGATTGATGAAGGGCGAGACAAAGATCTCGGCAATCAGGCGCGATCCGGTGACAAAGGGCAGAAGCATTCCTGCAAAAAACGTTGGCGCGCCCAGAGCCAGATACAGGAAGGGCAGCACCAGATTTGGGTTGATCAACTGCCCTCCGATCGTGGCCAGAGCCCCGGACCAGAAGATCAGGAAATAGTTCCGGCTTTCGGATGGTTGTTTCTGTGAGTATGTGTCTGACATATGCACCCAAAACCGATTTGTGTTCCTTATACCAAATTGTCGGGAAAAAGCGCGACACTCGTGTGATCTGGCTTGCCTTGGCTTCAGCGGTAGGGGCAGGTTAAACGGGCTGTGCCGATCAACCATGACGGTACAAACAGAATTCGGCAGGAGAGATTAAAGTGGGGCGGGCCATCAAACGAACAGGTGCGATCAGGGTTTTGGGCGCGATGTCCGGCACTTCGATGGATGGGGTGGATGCTGCGGTCGTCGAAACGGACGGGCACCGGATTTTGGGATTTGGTCCAAGTGGGTATCGTGCCTACTCCGATCACGAGCGCGCGGTATTGCGCGCCGCTTTAGGGCAATGGCACGGGCCTGACGTGGATGCCGCGGCAGAGCTTGTTACCCTGGCCCATGCCGAGGCGCTGTCTGAATTTGATGAGGTCGATCTGATCGGTGTGCACGGCCAAACTCTTGCGCATGAACCAAGTGGGCGCGGGACGTTGCAGGTGGGCGACGGGAAAGGGCTGGCTCAGGCATTGGGGGTGCCAGTCGTCTGGGATTTTCGCAGCGACGATGTGGCGATGGGCGGCGAAGGCGCCCCGTTGGCGCCGTTCTTTCACTTTGCCTGCGCCAAGTGGATCGAGGCAACCCAGCCGCTGTGCTTTCTGAACCTCGGTGGTGTCGGGAACCTGACGTATGTGGACCCCAGTTACGATGGCCCCGAAGCCCCCGGCGCGTTGCTGGCTTTCGACACCGGTCCCGCGAATGCACCGGTCGACGATCTGATGCAGACGCGTCTGGGCCTGCCGATGGATCGCGACGGAGCCGTCGCGCGCGGCGGAACCGTCGAGATGGGCGCACTCGAGCTGTTTTTGTCCGAGCCTTACTTTACACGCATGCCGCCAAAATCACTGGACCGGAACGACTTTTCCGAGATGATCAAACTGGTGCAAGAGCTCAGCGATGCAGACGCGGTGGCCACGCTGACCGGCATGTGTGCCGCGGGCGTGGTGCAGGGGATGGAACATTGCCCCAAACCACCCTCGCGTCTGTTGGTCACCGGGGGCGGTAGACACAACCCTGTATTGATGGAGATGCTGCGCGTTGCATTGGACTGCCCGGTCGAACCAGTCGAGGCCGTGGGTCTGGACGGAGATATGCTTGAGGCGCAGGCCTTCGCCTATTTGGCGGCACGCGTCGCCCGCAGGCTGCCGACGTCGTGTCCGGGGACGACAGGTGTGAAGGCGCTGGTCGGCGGTGGGGTTGTGAGTTCGGTTGCGTAATGGGGCGGTGGGTTAAAAGCTAATTGCCCGGTTTCTGCTTTCGCGGACGAAGCGGTCCTTGATGGTCACAGACTGAACGTCGGCTTCTGGCACTGTTGCGTGTGCTCTTCCTACAGGGCACTTAAAAACTGGCGGTCCGTTTCGAGCAAACTAACAATGCCGGGCGATATACTTATTCTGTCTTCTTCTTTCCGACAAGAATTGCATGTTCCCTCTCTATAACCTTTTCCCAATCGCCTTGCGCTTTCAGACCGGTCGAAGAGTCTCCCATTAGCGAAGTAACCATCAATCTTCCACGCGCTTTCGCTTCCTCTTTCGAGAACCCGGCCTGTTCAAACATCCAGGCGGCGAATTGGAACCGTTTGCCGATGGTTCTTTGATACGATTCTTTCACCTTCTCATCAGTATTCGCCCACACTGAGACAGCGTGATCCGGCAAGGCGGCGTCCTCTTCAATGACTTTTTTCATAAGAAGAAGAATGCGGTCTTCCGGGGGGCCGCCAAATGTCTTTGCCTTTGCGATCACTTTGTCAGTCAGTTCTTGCTCCCAATATCTGAGGACCTCATCCAAAAGCTCACTGACGTTTTTGAAATGCCAGTAAAAGCTGCCGCTTGTCAGGTTCAGTCGCTTTGCCATTGGCACGACCTTTATCGCGGAAACGCCGCCCTCATTGAGTACTTTGTAGGCCAGCAATATCCAGTCTTCTTTGGTCGCGGCGTTTTTGGGTGAGTTTCGAGTTATAGATTCTGACATTCAGATTACAGCATTCTTTATTTGACATAGAGTAGTCTATGGATCTACCGTAGAGATGTCTATGGTGAGCGAGAGGTTCACGAATTCGTGTTCTCTTAAGAGGCTTCGCTTTGAAAAGGGGGGATCAATGAATAACTTAATGAAAACCGCAGCCGGCACATTGATGGCCTTAGGCGTGACACTGGCTGGCACAGCCACGGCGCAAAACGCGTTGCCAACGGGTCGGAGTGCCACTGCAATCGAAAACGACGTATATCCCGCGTCTTACTTTCCCAACACTGAAATCCTCGGCGAGGATGAGATGCGTATCACGGCATTGGGCACGGGGATGCCAAACCAAACCAAGGCGGCCGTATCTATTTCGTTTTATGTAGAACTTGGGAATGGGGACGTCTTTCTGTTTGACGTGGGAACGGGTGCAACGGGAAACTTGTTTTCGTTGCGACCGGATTTTGCAAAAATCGACAAGGTCTTCTTCAGTCATTTGCATGTCGACCACGTTGGAGACTTCATGGGTCTTCATGTTGGGGGGTGGCTTTCGGGCAGATATACTCCGCTTCGCGTCTTCGGTCCATCTGGGTCAGAGGACGAGCTTGGGACCAAAGCCTATGTGGAAGGCATGTCAAAAGCCTATGCTTGGGACTTGGCCACGCGTACGGGCGCGCTACCGGATGACGGCGCCAAGCTTGAAGTCACTGAGTTCGATTACATGCAGGAAAACGAGATCGTTTATCAGGAGAACGACGTCACAATCCGTTCCTGGCCTGCGATCCACAGCCTTGATGGTTCCGTGAGCTACTCACTGGAATGGAATGGGCTGAAGTACGTCTTTGGTGGCGATACTTACCCAAACAAATGGTATGTCGAATATGCCAAAGGGGCGGACATCGCTTCTCACGAGGCGTTTCTTCCACCTGATGCGTTGGCCCCATACTACGGTTGGGACATGAAGCAGGCAACCTACGTAGCCACGCGCGTTCATTCCGAACCTGCGGCTTTTGGCAAAGTTATGTCCGCCGTCGAACCGCGCATGGCCCTCGGGTATCACTCTGTTCTTTCACCCGAAAATTATCAGGCGATTTTGGAAGGCGTCCGTTCGACTTACGATGGGCCACTCACGCTCGCACGGGATCTACAGGTTATCAACGTCACCAAGGACCAGATCGTTGTTCGGGAAGCAAGTGTTGATGACTATGCGTTGCCACCAACTGTAAGCGACGAGTACATCAATGCCCCGCGTTCAAAAGAAAAAGAGCCGTCCGACAAAGTCAAAGCGGGAAAATGGGAGGGTTACACACCACCGCCAATGCCGGATAATTAACGTTCAGGGGTGAACAAAATTCCGATTTGGCAGTATCTGTACCGACTATTCCTGATGCTGAGCCTGATGGCTTCAGTTGCACAGGCCGTTTCGGCGGATGTCGTTCTGACTAACGGATCAGAAGTCGCCCCCAATATCGCTGTCCTTCATGTCAAAGATGATGGGGTCTACGTCGACCTTGAGATCTACGTCGAAGATATTCCGTTGTTTGCTGATATGTTGCCAATTGGTTGGTCATCAGATTTCGTCGGGGGGGAGCCGGAGGCTGAACAAGATTTCAATCAGGGTTCTACGCAGGCTGTAAGTCGGGCGCTGTCGATTGTTGGAAGGGACAAACAGCCGCTAAACGCTGAAATCAGAAAGTTAGAATACCGAACGCGCATCGACCGGGCCTCGCCGCTTGCAGGTCAGCGCGACCCATTCTCGGGTCAAATTGTTCCCAGCCCGCCAAAAGATCCGCGTGTCCTGTTCGTCGAAGTGTTCTTTCCGTTTCAAAACTCAGTTCCCAAGGAGCTGACTATAGTGCCTCCATCGTGGGATGGTGTACCACTGGCGACTATCGGGATGCAGGTTTTTGACCGAGAGGTTCCGGTCACGGATTTCAGCTTCTTGTCAAAGCAGGCAGAGTTAAAGATTTCCTGGCCTGACCCTTGGGAAACCCGATTTTCCGCAGAAAGCCTGAATCGAAAAGCCCAGGACGGAACTTCAACATTTCTTTATATCGAACCTCGTGAAGTTCGGCATGAGACGCTGATCCGCTTGCGTGAACTGGCGCCTTGGATCGGTGAAACTTTCGACGTAGGGCAGACACTTTCGCCACAACTTAGCGCCTTGATCGTAAACCAGGCAGCGCCCTTCCTGGCTTCTCGTAACCCGGTGACAATTGATGGCAAATCAGTGCAACCGTCAAACGCAACAGCAAAGCTCCTGGAGCTAACATCGCAAGGTTTTCAGGTTGTCGAGCCTGGAAAGGAAGTGTCCGTGAACAATGCGTTTATCGGAGCTATCCTGTCTTTCTCATCGGCAGAACTTCCCGAACAGGTGACAGTCACATGGGATATGTTTGACGAGGAAATTACCCGCGTCGCGACCATTTCAAACGATATCGCCGGGCCGTTCTTTGGAGCTGTGACACCAGTGGACCCTCAGTTTCAGTGGCAGAACCACTTGCTCCAATACGAAAAAGCATCTGTCACTCAGGTTCCAGTCGAGCAGCAGATACAGCAGAACCCGGCAATCGCTTTAATCACCGGAGTTATCAGTGCCGTCTCACTTGGTTTCTTCCTCATGTGCAGGGGCAAAGTTGCAAAGCGCGCCAGTTGCGCAACCATGATTGCCGCAACATCGGCAACCGTCGCATTTTCGGGATATTTGCCGGACTTGCCTTGGAAGAAGTCTGAGCCCCCTGAGCTGCAGGCTGCGGAAGATATACTGCGCTCAATGGTCGAGAACTTGAGCACGGTGAGTCTGGAAATTTCGCCGGCCGCAAGAAAGGCAGAGCTGGCGCACATTGTAACGGAAGCGTCTCTAGGTGACATCGCAACAGAGGTTGAACGTGGTCTCGCGATCCGAACGCCAGGAGGCAGTCTTGCTACGGTTACTGATATCAGCGACCTGAAATTGGAGCGCATTAACCCAACCCACTCGCCGGGAGGATTTAGTGCCCTGACCAAATGGACAGTGAAAGCACAAGGCGGTCATTGGGGGCACGCCCACATACGCGCCGTTACATTTCGGGTGCTGGCGGAGGTCATACCTGAGTCAGGGCAATGGAAGCTGGATGGATTAACTGTAATCGAGGCTCGCGATCCAAATGCGTAAGTGTTTAAGACCAAAGGTTTTTGCTTTCGGCGCTTTGTTTGTCGGTGTGTTCTTGTCACTAACGCTGTCAGCCTCGGCACATTTTTTGCTTAACCTCAACGTTCGAATTTCGCATGTCGAGCATTCCGAAGACGGTCTGCGCGTCTACATCCGTACGCCCATGCCTTATCTGGTTGCAGACAAGGTCGGTGATCAGGAAGGTGATGCCTTGCCGATAGCTGCACCATTCACGACTAATGCCATGAGCGACGGTCAGTTGGTCCACTTTGTCGACTTGCAGGCTGTCATGAGCGATCCCAACGGTCTGGGGCAATTCGCCGAAGGTGGGTTGCATCTGTTGGTCGACAATCAGCGCATAAGAGGAACAGTTAAGTCCGTTCGCTTGCATCGAATTGGAAATGAGCCCGGATTTGCAACTTTGGCCGAAGCTCAACAGGCCGAGGACAGCGAAACGGCCCTAACGCCACCGCTTTTTGTTGGTGACACAATTGTCGATCTCGTCCTGCATTATGACACGGACGGCCCGGTCCAATCGTACAGCATTGCCAACGTGCTGGACCCCGGCTTGCCGGATCAGGACCAAACGGCCAACCTCATTCTCGATTACGCTTCGGACACACCGCAGATATTCCGATCTCGGGGCCTGATGACTGAACCATTGGTGGTTCAGCAAGAGGGGTATGGAGGATTCCTGAGTTTTGTCTGGGAAGGTATACGACATATCCTCGAAGGATTGGATCATGTTCTTTTTGTTGTGTGTTTGGTCATTGGAGCGCAGACACTCAGGGCGCTATTGCTGCGTGCAACCGGTTTTACCATTGGGCATAGCGTGACGCTGTCTCTGGGGTTCTTCGGGTTTGTGCCATCGGGCGCGTGGTTTGTTCCTGCCGTCGAAACTGGGATCGCGCTTTCTATCATATTTGCAGCCGTCGCAGCGTTTGTGGGTTTTAAGGACAATGCGCGCTCTGAAGTCACGATGGTGCTTCTGACAACGCTGATTGGCCTCTTGCACGGGCTTGGGTTTAGCTTTGTGTTGCACAAGATTTTGCAGGTTACATCCCCAAACATCTGGCAGAGCTTGCTTGCTTTCAATCTTGGCGTCGAGCTTGGCCAGGTCGCCATTATTCTTGCGCTCTGGCCTGCCTTAATAATGTGTCGGCGCGTGAACTCCAGTTTGTGGATGTCCTTACGAGTGGGCTTAGCCGGTGGATGTGCGGCTATCGCCTGCTTTTGGACCTTTCAGCGAGTTGCCGAGGTTTATTCCACGTTGGCTTAAGGTCATTGCGATGGTGCGTGCCGTGATGGTTTCCTGAGAGAAATGCGGACATTCGGCTGTTCCACAGCATAAGACAGATTGGGCTCTCCTGACACCTTCACCGCGATCTGCACCAAGGGCCGGTTTGGTATGGATCGACATTCGCTGCGCGTCGCATGAACAGGCAAGACGCGGACAAAGCCGACATCGCGCGGGTTCTAGAAAACTTCAGGCGGTTTGGCCAGAGGCCCCCAAGTTTCCGGGTCAGGTAAGCCGACACTTGACCATGCCTCCAATAATACCTTGGAATCTGCTGACCGTGTACGAGGCAAGTCATCCAAAATGTCGAACCAAGGCATTTTGCTTTCTATCCCGGAGTGGACCGATGGAGCGAAGTTTTCTGGGTTATCGAGGCTCGAAGTGTGCATAACCAAGTAAGCCGTTTCCCTCGGCTGAACGAGTTGGTAGGTCAGGCTTGCTCCGCATTTGGCGCAGAAGCCCCGTTTGGCTATTGGCGTAGTCGCGAAATACACGGGCTCTTCATCAAGAAATCGAACAGCAGAAACGGGAAAAGCCGTCCACGCATTGACCGCTGACCCAGAGAATTTTCTACAGCAGCTGCAATGGCAATACCCTGTACTGATCGCTGGTGCATTGACTTCGTACCGGACGGCTCCACAAATGCAGCCGCCCTTTACCATAGTCTTTGCCAATTCATCCTTGTCGAAATCCAGAAACCCGCCTTCTTCACCGTGCTTTGACTGGGTCATGTAAACATGGACTGAAGTATCCGTGCTTTTCAGTTTTTTGTGCCCGCAATCCGCAAGTGGAATGTCTACCTTACCATTTATTTGCGCCATCACTTCGCCGGAGACCGCTATTCCTCCTGGCTCGGCCATTGCTTCGAGCCGAGCGGCAATATTAACACCATCTCCCAATATATCTGCCCCATGTACAACGACATCACCAAGAGAGACCCCGATACGCAAGATGAGTGCATTTTCCGTGTTCGACTGACGGGCTTCGAGCGCAGACGCTTTTTGAATGCCAATTGCACAGTTGACCGCCTCAATAACGCTTGAGAACTCAGCCAAGAATCCGTCGCCAGTAGACTTGAAAACACGGCCTCGGTTCGCCTCAACTTGCATGCGGATGATTTCACGTTCCAGACGTACCAACTCGGCCAATGTTCCGCTCTCGTCGCGCGAAACCAGCCCCGCGAAACCAACAACATCCGTGGCCAGTATGGCCGCCAATTTGCGTTCCATCTCTATTCCTTAGAACTGTTATGTCTCTGCTGGTTTCTGTAAAGCTTAACATAAATCGCCATAGCCCGAGGGATGATCATTCAGACGTTTGTTTTGACTTTCAAAAAACTGCTCTGGGCTCAAAGTGGGCCTTCGCTGCGGTGAAGCGAATGTCGGCATTCTAGCTTCAGAAACTGATTGAGATCTGATCCCCTCGGCCTAGCCTTCGCACTTAGGCAGTGTTTGGCTCAGTACACTGGTGTTTTTTGCGTAATTCCGAAACATAATTGACAATTTTGGACGCTGTTTTACAAAATCGGTCATGACGCAGCCATTAGATCGCAAGCTAGACATAGTTGTTTTGGTGAGTTCGCATTTTAATGTTTCGGCGACAACGTCTTTCGTGGATCCATTCAGAGTAGCAAATTACCTGACAGGTTCGGCTCGATTTTCTTGGACCTATGTCTCAGACCCTGGTGGTCCAATTGAAACCAGCAGCGGCTTGGTCGTTGACACTGCCCCATTGGCGGAGGTGGTGGCGCGCAAGCCTTGGATGGTTCTGGTGAGTACAAGTTGGACACCTGAGCGTCACGGGACACCTCAGTTCAAGGTAGCCCTACAGAAATGGGAATCGAGTGGAGCAATCCTCGGTGGTTTGGATACCGGCGCAATTGTTCTTGCGACGGCTGGACTACTCAAAGGAAAGACCGCAACGGTTCACTATGAACACATCGACGCCTTTGCCGAAACGGCCCATGACACCACCGTGTCGGAGAACATGATTGTTATGGATGGAAAGATTTTCACTTGTTGCGGGGGTTCTGCAGCAACAGATCTGGGATTGCGGTTTATACATTCTGTCGCTGGTGAGAGTATCGCCAATGCATCTGCTCGATACCTTTTTCATCACAATGTGCGCGGAGAAGGCCAATCACAGAACCCCAAAGACGTAGAGCCGCTGGGGTACGTCACCTCTGGAGTGGTAAGGGACGCGATCGATTTGATGGAGGCGCACTTGGAAGCCACTTTGTCGATCCCTGAAATATCAGCGAGGTTGAAGATTTCGCAACGGCAACTTAGCCGATTGTTTCAGCAATATGTCCATAAGTCACCGATCGAGTATTACCGCGACATACGCCTTGATCGCGCGCGCGGATTAGTGACGCAAACTGAGCTTAAGTTCAGCGAGATTGCGGAAGCATCAGGGTTTAATGGACAGGTTCATTTCAGCCGGGCATACCGCAAACGATTTGGATTGACCCCCAGTGCGGATCGCATTGAAGGCCGCACCCCGTTCGAGTTTCGCGCTTGGCCAATGTTCAAGCCTGACATCAAGTCCGAAGGTGTTGGGTAGCTTTTTGCATCGCCGTAAGCATCTTGTCGCGTTGCGCTGATAACTCTTCGGTACTTTGCCCCTGTGTTTGATCCTTTATGCCGTCGACCAGTTTATTGATGACATCCTCATCAAGACGAGGGTCGCCCAGGTCGTCCCACCAGCCATTGAATGTGTCTTTGAAATGGTCACAGAAGGCCTGCAGGCCACCATTGCCTGCACCCAAGTGAAAAAGCGTTGTGGGACCCATCGCGGCCCATCGGAGTCCCGGACCAGCCCACATCGCTTTATCGATGTCTTCGACACTGGCGACACCTTCGACCGCCATATGAACGGCCTCGCGCCAAACTGCGGCTTGCAAACGGTTCGCGACATGCCCTGGCATGCCTTTCTTGATCCGGATCGTGATTTTACCAATGTCTTTGTAGAAAGCTTCTGTGCGGTCCAAAACATCTGAACCGGTGGAATCGTTGACGGTCAATTCGACCAGTGGGATGAGATGCGGTGGGTTAAATGGATGACCTAGGATCAATTTGCTAGGATCGCGCCATCCCTCTTGCAAAGCTTCGAGCGTCAGGCCGGAAGTTGAGCTTGAAACTATTGCGTTAGGGTTCAACTCTGGCTCAATCCCGGCATAGGTCGAATGCTTAATTGGCAGTCTTTCTGGCACGTTCTCCTGAACGAATTGTGCGCCCTGGACAGCCGCCTCGGCGGTTGAAACGAAAGTGATAGCGTCAGGTGTGGCCCTATCTGTGAGATTCAATTCGTCCAATGCCGGCCAGGCTTTTTCGATATAAGAGCGAACGGATGCTTCGGTATTCGGATCGGGGTCAAAGACCGTCACGCTACGGCCCGAGGCGAGAAACAAAGCTGCCCAGCTTGCCCCGATGACACCGGCTCCAAGAATGGCGGTTCTTTCAATTTCTGACATCATAAGAGTCCCGGATTAAGGGGGGAGGCCGCCGTCAGGCCACCGTCCACCGTGAACAACTGGCCGGTTGCAAAAGACGAGTCGTCAGAGGCCAGCCACACAGCCATCGCTGCAATATCGGCAGGTTTGCCAAAGCGTTTGACCGCGTGGCGAGCCAGCGCGTCGGATTTAGCTTTTTCCGGGTCATGAGCGAGGTCGAACGCTGCGTCCAGCATGCCCGTTTCAATCCACCCCGGGCAGATCGCATTGCAGCGCACCGCTGGTCCGTGGTCCACTGCGATAGAGCGTGTCAGCCCATGCACAAACGCCTTTGACGCATTGTAGAGCGCCATCGATGGGTCCGCGGCATTGCCCGAGATCGACCCGATGTTGATGATCGAGCCACCTTGCGACATTTCTGGAATGAAGGCGCGACAACAGTTAAAAACGCCTCGCGCATTTACGCCCATCACTAAGTCCCAATCCGCGTCTGTGCTTTCGGTCACTGTTTTTTCGACCTGAACACCGGCGTTGTTTACAAGGATATCAGTCCCACAGACTGTCCTAGCGATCTCTGCAACCGCGTCGGCTTCGGACACATCCAGCGTGTACCAAATTACGTTTTCCGGCAGATCATCGGGTTGAGGGCCACGCCCGCAGGTAGTGACAGCGGCCCCTTCAGCCACGAACGCCTCAACGATGCCCCGCCCAATGCCCTGCTTGCCGCCTGTGACAAAGGCACATTTTCCAGCCAACCGCATCAGTGTGCCACCATAACGTGACGGACTGCGGTGTAAGCATCCAGCGCATAGACCGACATATCGCTACCCGTACCGGACCCCTTCATAGCGGCCCATGGCATCTCGGGTGTCGCGACCCCATGCGTGTTTACCCACGTAAACCCATAGCGCAGCTTGGATGTCATTTGCATCGCGCGTCCAACATCTCGTGTCCAGACCGATGAGGCCAACCCGTAAGGCCCGTTGTTGGCAATCTTCAACGCCTCTTCTGCGTCAGAAAAACGGGAGACTGTTACAACAGGTCCAAACACCTCGTTGCAAGCTATCTCCGCAGTATTGTCCACGTCAGCGATGACTGTCGGCTGGTAGAAAAAGCCGTCTTCTTCGCCAGACGCCCCACCGGAAACGATTTCAGAGCTGCAGCGTGCGCGATCGACAAAACCAGCCACACGATCCCGCTGTGCCGCAGAGACAAGCGGGCCCATTTCCGTTCCTTCAGCTTTCGGTGCACCAGTCTGGATCTGGCCAACTTGATCGGCAATCGCAGCCACAAGTTTGTCGTAAATACTGTCTGCAACCATCACGCGGCAAGGCTGTGCGCAGTCCTGACCGGCATTGAAGTAGCTGCCATATCGGATCGTCTCGGCCACAGCATCGAGATCAGCATCATCAAAGACAATGACCGGCGCCTTGCCGCCCAATTCCAGATGAACGCGTTTAATTTTCTGGGAAGCAGCCCGCATTGCAGCCATGCCTGTCGCCGGAGAGCCCGTAACACTGATCCCTTCCATCTGCGGGCTGTTCATCAGGGTATTTCCCACGCCGAGCCCGCGACCATGAATCACGTTTAGCACGCCTTTTGGCAGAACATCTTGTAACAATTCTGCAAGTCGCAAAGTAGATAGCGGCGTGATCTCGGAAGGTTTCAACACAATGGAACATCCTGCCGCAATTGGTGCGGCAATCTTCCAGGACGCCATCATCAGCGGATAGTTCCAAGGCGCTATGGCCGCTACGGGACCAATTGGATCACGCCGGATCATCGAGGTATGACCCGCAACATATTCGCCAGCAGCAGATCCCATCATGGTTCGCGCAGCACCAGCGAAAAAGCGAAAGACATCAATCGTCAGCGGCATCTCGTCATCATGAGCGGATGGCCAAGGCTTTCCCACATCCAGGCTTTCAAGTTCTGCCAACTCCTGGCTGTTCGCCTCGATAACATCAGCTATGTGAAGCAACATCGCGGCTCGTTCTGCAGGGGGCGAGGTTGAAAAAGCTTCAAATACCTCTGTCGAGCCGCGCACGGCCGCCTCGATCTGTGCATCGCTGGCCTCTTTTACTTCGCCTATAGTCTCGCCTGTTGCAGGGTTCAGGATGTGCAAGGCTTCTCCGGTACCTTCCACCATTTCACCGTTGATCAACATTTTGGTCTGCATATGCGTCTCCTTAGAACCCAACCTGATCGCCGCCCTTAAGTGCAAGCCGCACGCGCGCCTCAGCTGGGGTCGCGACCGTTAGGCCAAGGTTTTCAATAATTGATCGGATGCGCGTGACCTGCTCCGCGTTAGATCTGGCCAACTCACCTTTGCCGATGAACAGGCTGTCTTCGAGACCCACCCGAAGGTTTCCGCCGCGCAATGCGCTTTGGGTTGCAAAAGGCATTTGGTGACGGCCAGCGGCAAGGACAGACCATTCGTAGTTCTCTGCCCCGAACAGCTTGTCCGCTGTGTTGTGCATGTGGGTTAGATGGTCTGCATCCGCGCCAACTCCACCCAAGATGCCGAACACCATCTGAATGAAAAAAGGCGGTTTGATCAGGCCTTGATCCACGAACCATTTGACGTTGTAGAGATGGCCAAGATCATAGCATTCGAACTCGAACTTGGTGCCATGATCACCACCAAGTTTTTCAATGGCGTAACGAATTGTTTTGAAGGTGTTGGGAAAGATGAAGTCCTCTGTCATCTCCAGGAATGGCTGTTCCCATTCGTGCTGAAACTCGGTGTATTTCTGCAGCATCGGAAAGATGCCAAAGTTCATAGAACCCATGTTGAGAGATGCCATCTCTGGGCTAGTCGAAGTTGCGGCCAGCAGGCGCTCATCCATCGACATACCCAAACCGCCGCCGGTAGAGACATTCATCACCACATCAGTGGACTGTTTGATCACAGGCAGGAACTGCTGAAATAGCTCGGGTCGGGGGTCGGGTTTGCCGGTCTCTGGATGCCGTGCGTGCAAGTGAATGATCGACGCGCCGGCTTGTGCCGCTTCAATACTTGCTGTCGCGATCTCGGCAGGCGTAATCGGCAGATGTGGTGACATCGACGGCGTATGGATGCCTCCTGTGGGTGCGCAGGTGATGATGACGGATTTGGGCATCAGAGCTTCATCTGCTGCACTTGTGCAGACAGCCCCCCGTCCAGAACCCACAACTGGCCAGAGGCATACCGTGCTTCGTCGGAAGCAAGCCAGTTAACCAGGTTTGCAATGTCCTGTGGCGTCCCGTAGGTGCGCGTCGGATGAACATCGCGCACGGCCTGTTGCAGCGTTTCAATATTGCCGCCGGCGCCACCAGATCCATCTCCGTTGAAGAAGCTCTGCAGCATTGGGGTATCGATATAGCCGGGGCAGATGGCGTTTACGCGGATACCTTCGGGGCCATGATCGCAAGCCATTGCGCGGGTCAAAGCGTGTACTGCACCTTTGGTTGCGCAATAGGCCGCAAGGCCCGGATCAGCGATGAACCCATCGTAGGAGCCAAAATTGATGAGGCTTGCGCTATTCCCTGTCTTCGCCGCTTCGCGCATCAATGGGATGGCGTATTTCGAGGTCAGGAACGTGCCTGTAGAATTCACGGCAAAGCTTTGGTTCCATTCCTCCAGCGTGGTCTCTTCAACGGTTTTTTCGATCTCGATCCCGGCCGCGTTTACTAGGATGTCCAACTTTCCGTGTGTGGCGCGCACATGATCCATCGCCGCAACCGAGTCTGCCTCTTGAGTCACATCCAGCTTAACAAAATGACTGCCATCTTCGTCGTGCTGGTCTAACGATCCTTCCGGTGTGAGGTCTGCGGCAAATACTGTTGCCCCTTCTTTTAGGAACCGCGCGACAATTGCACGCCCGATGCCACCGCGCGCGCCGGTCACAAGGGCAATTTTTCCGTTCAGCATCATTGGCTTCAATCCTTCAAAGGCGGATAGCGGTAGCGACTAGCGGCCACCGTCCAATCCAAGTTGTTGCGGACATACTGCTGACTTGCATCAGATGGTGGGTTGTAATCCCATGACTCGCTGGCACCTGCTTCCATCGCGGCATGTAACGCGCGGCGTGATCTCTGCGTGGCGATAATCTTTTTTCGCATTTCACTACCGTCCCACCGTTCCGCGACTTCGGCTGCAAAGCGGGCTGCCGGGTCAGCATAGTCAGGGTCTGTGGCAACATTTTTTGTTTCCAGCGGGTCGGCGTTTAGATCGTAGAGCTGCGGCGGATCGCTGTCGCAATAAATGTATTTTAAAGGGCCGCGCCGGATCATGATTACGGGATAGCCCGTCATCTCGGCACAATACTCACCGATGGCTTCATCAACTGGGTCGTATTCGCCACGGGCCAAAGGCATTAGACTGCGGCCGTCGATCGGTTCTCCGATCATTGTCTCGTTACCGCCGCCAATATCGATAAAGGTCGGCAGCAAATCGACCAGCGACACTGCATTCTGCGTTGTCCCCACTGCAACGCCCGGCCCGGCCATGACCAGTGGAACGCGCGCAGAGTGTTCAAAGAAATTCATTTTATACCACAGCCCACGTTCTCCCAGCATGTCGCCGTGATCCGCAGTTACAAACACTATGGTATTGTCCAACTCGCCCGTCTCTTCGAGGGTCTGAATCAGCTCCCCGATCTTGCTGTCGAAGTAGCTGACATTGGCCAGATAAGCATGACGCGCGCGACGGATTTCTTCGTCGCTGAGCGGCACATATGATGCTTCGATCCCATCCATCAATCGACGCGAGAACGGGTCCTGATCCTCTGTCGCGGGTGTAAAGGACGGCATGTCGATCTCATCGTCCAAATAGAGATTCCACCATTCGGGCCTCGCAACGTAAGGATCATGCGGGTGAATGAAGCTTACCACCATCGCAAAGGGCGCATCGTTCCCACGTGCTTTGTCTCGGGCAACATCGAAGAGCCAGCGATTGGCGGCAAAGCCAACTTCATTGTCATAGTCGATCTGGAAGGTCGCATGGGCCAAACCGCTTTCCTTGACGGTTTGCATGTTATGATACCACTTATCGATCCGCTCATCAGGCGCTTCCCAATCCGGGGTCCATGCGAAATCTGCGGGGTAGATATCGGTTGTTACCCTGTCTTCGAACCCATGCATCTGATCTGGGCCAACGAAATGCATCTTGCCTGAAAGACAGGTCCGGTAGCCTAGCGATTTAAGGTAATGCGCAAATGTTGGCACCGAGGCTCTGAACTCGGATGCATTGTCGTAAGCTGCAATGCGGCTGATGTGCTGGCCCGACATAAAGGCAAACCGTGAAGGTGCACAGAGTGGAGAATTGCAGTAAGCCGCATCAAAGCGCATGCCGCGTGCGGCTAACGCATCAAGGTGGGGTGTCTTGGCAACCTTGTGCCCGTATGCCCCAGTGAAGTGTGGTGCCAATTGGTCCGCCATGATCACAAGGATGTTTGGCCGTGTCACGCAGCACCTTTTGCGTAAGCATCCAGGACTAGGCCATGGAAGTGATGTACGGCGTGCTCGGACTTGCCGGAACCATCCGGGTCATTGACGATCCGACCTTGGGTGAACGCAGGTGTGTTCATCCCGCGCTGCACACTTTCGACAAGGCTGATATCTTCGACCTGAAGAACTTCATCCAGATAACGAATTGCGTCCAACTCCATCGCGTCGGGTTCCGGCGTCTCAAGGAAGAAGTCGTAAGTTTCAAGCGTCCGATCTGGCCCAACGGGGATGATGTTCAACACGATCATGCTTGATCGCCCCGGATACCGCATCAGGCAGGTCGTCGGATAGAGCCACCAAACCGCATGGGTTTTCACGGTGGCATTCGACACGTCATATGCGGAATTCGGACTTGTGCCCGCGTCAGCCATATGGCTGGAGTAAATGCCGTAGGTCGTAACCTTGTAGGTATCCATATCCACGAGGTCACAAAAATCTTTGTGCGCTGTAGGACAGTGATAGCACTCTAGGAAGTTGTCCACGACGTTCTTCCAGTTGGATTTGATGTCATAGGTCAGACGATGGCCAAAAGTGAGTTGATCCACATCCGGTGCCCAATGGCGCACTTCGGTTTCCAAGTTGCCGGATTGTTCTGACAAAGAAGCTGCCATCGGATCCAAATTGACGAAAACAAAGCCGCAAAATTCCTCGACCTGCACTGCATCGAGACAAATCTCGTCTTTCCTGAAATCTTCGAGGTTTTCGGTATGTGGTGCGCGGGCCAATTGCCCGTCAAGTTTATAGACCCAAGCATGATAGGGGCACATGATCCGCGTTGTATTGCCTTCGCCCGACAGCAATTCATGCGCACGGTGTTTGCAGACATTATAAAAGGCACGAAGCTTACCCTCTTTGTCACGCACAACGGCAATGGGTTGGCCGGCAATATCCACTGTTACATAAGATCCCGGCTCACGTGTTTTCTCAACATGACATACCCATTGCCAAGTTTTGGAGAGGATGGCGCAAAGGTCTGCGTCAAACCACTTGCGCTCGGTGTAGGCAGCAGCCTGCAATGAGCTGGAGCGCGATGGATCAGCATGATAGCCAAAGAAAATTGTATCTGTATCAGTCATGATTGCGTCTCCGATGTTAGGTTAAATCTATTTCAAATTGGATTCGGAGCTATGTTTAATCAGCCGCCAGTTTGATTATTTTCGCCAAGTATTCGGCATTTGGGGACACCGTAGTAATCCATCAAGCATTGCATTTAGTTGATAAGCGAATGCTGGGTCCTTGCCTGCACCTGTTCAGCGGTCATTCGTGCACATTGCAGCAATCGGCAAAATGGGCTCAAAGCAGCCAATTCGTAACCAACTAGCTGAATGATTGCCGCTTAACACTGCGTACATAATCAATCGTAAACTCCGAGTATCCGTCCGAAGTCGATCTCAGATGTTCCCGTGTCCAATGATGCAACGCGGGCAACTGATGGAACGGCACATTCGGAAATGCGTGGTGCTCTGCGTGGAAGGGCATATTCCAGGCCACAAAACGCACGATCCGGTTGGTGAACGTGGTGCGCGAGTTCTCGAGCATGTTGGCGACTGGCGGACACAGGCCGTGTTCCGCCAGTAGATAGAGGCGCAGGAATGGCTGCCCCAGCAGAACCGGTAAAATCCAAAGCCAGAAGAGCAGCGGCGACAGGAGCAGGCTTAGGGCTGCGGCCGCGTAGAGTATCAACAGCAGACGTGCCTCAGCCCGCATGGCGGTGTGTTGGCGCGCAGGTAGGTACGGGGCGTCGATGCGACCAAAGGCGTTTTGGAACAGGACAAGTGCCATGCCTTTCCAGTAAGGCCAGCCAGACAGGTAGGTCAGCAGGCTCAGCCGGTCCTGCGGTCGTGGCTTACCGCCAAGCTCGGGGTCTTTCTTAGGGTGGTTCGTCCATTTGTGGTGCGCAAGGTGAAAATACCGAAACCACGTAAAGGGCAGGGCGATCGGGACTGAAACAAGATGCCCCACAGCGTCGTTCAGCCAGCCGGTCTTGAATGGGGTCTTATGGGTGCATTCATGGCTGAGCGTGAACAGAAACACCATCAAGACACCCTGTGGTAGGATCAGAAGCGGCCAGAGAGGGACCTGCCAGGCGATACCCGCGCTAGTGAGGGACAGTAACACCAGATACCCCAGCAGATGCCGCAGACCTGCTGCGTCCGAGCGCCGTTGTAGCTGATCTTTGGCCTCGGGTGGCAGCGACGCTATGAGGGCGCGGTGATCCATGCATCATCCGCGCGCGATGTCGAACCCTGGCTCGGCCAGTTCGAACCCGTCAAACTGGAACCCGGGTGAAACAGTGCAACTGACCAAAGTATAGTCTCCGGTGGTGCGCGCCGCCTGCCAGTGGTTTTCGGGCACGATCAGTTGCGGTGCGCCTTGTGACAGGTCGGGGCCCAGGATGTGATCGGTGGCTGGACCGTCATCCGTAGCGCTCAGCGATAGGATCAGCGGAGCGCCAGCGTGGTAGAGCCAGATTTCGGTCGCGTCCACGCGGTGCCAGTGGCTGCTTTCACCAGCGGCCAGCAGGAAATAGATGCAGGTGCCGGTGGCGCGGCCCGCGTTATCCGCGCGCCAGGTTTCGCGAAACCAGCCACCCTCGGGGTGTTGTTCCAGTTTCAGGTGGTCGATGATCTCTTGCGCGGTCATGGGGCCTCTTGTCTTTTGCGATGATTATGCACGGGAAGGTGCGATCCGCTATGGTATTCGTGTCCGCAAGGAATATGTTTGCCGCATGACCCTGACGATCCCGTTTGACAACAGCTACGCTCGCCTTCCCAACAGCTTTTATGCGCGGCAGGCACCTATACCTGTGCGTGCCCCACGCCTGATCGCATTCAACTCGGAATTGGCGATGGTATTGAAGGTCACACCGGGGGAGGTAGAGGAGATGGCTGAAGCCTTCGCTGGCAACACGCTGCCCGAAGGCGCAGAGCCGATTGCGCAGCTTTATTCGGGACATCAGTTCGGCAACTATAATCCGCAGCTTGGGGACGGCCGCGCCGTACTGCTGGGCGAAACGATCGGGGCAGATGGTCTTCGTCGGGATATTCAGCTCAAAGGGTCAGGACCGACACCGTTCAGCCGTCAGGGGGATGGCCGCGCATGGTTGGGGCCTGTGCTGCGAGAATACGTGGTGTCCGAGGCAATGCATGCGCTTGGCATCCCGACGACCCGCGCGCTGGCGGCGGTTGAGACTGGAGAGATTGTGCTGCGCGAGGGGCCGATGCCCGGTGCGGTTCTGACCCGTGTGGCGAAAAGTCATCTGCGGGTCGGGACATTTCAGGTTTTCGCCGCGCGTGGCCAACTGGACAGCCTGCGCCGCCTGACGGAATACGCAATAGACCGCCACTATCCTGACGCGGATGGCCCGATGGGCCTGCTGCGCGCGGTGGTGGAGGCGCAATCGCGGCTGATCGCGGCATGGATGAGTGTTGGCTTTATCCATGGGGTGATGAACACCGACAATTGCTCAATCGCGGGCGAGACCATCGACTATGGACCTTGCGCCTTTATGGACAGCTATCATCCGAACACGGTCTACAGCTCGATTGACCGGATGGGGCGCTATGCTTTTTCCAACCAGCCCGACATTGCCGTTTGGAACGTGGCACAACTGGCGACGGCACTGATTCAGCAGATGGAAGACAAGGACGCTGCCGTTGAAGAGGCGACCGAGATCGTACACGCCATGCCTGCGCAACTGCAGGAGCACTGGTTGAAGCGGTTCCGCGCCAAGATCGGTTTGGTGACCGAGGAAGAGGGCGATCTGGAGCTGATCTCGGACCTGCTGACACGCATGGCGCAGAATCAGGCGGATTTTACCAACACCTTCCGTGCGCTGGGCGATGATGGCGCACGTGATCAGTTCACCGATCCCACGGCGTACGACACCTGGTCCGAAGGGTGGAACGCGCGTCTGGGGCGTGAGCAGGACCCATCCGCCGTAGTGTCCGCCGCAAACCCGGCGTTCATTCCGCGCAATCACCGTGTTGAGCAGATGATCCAGTCTGCCGTTCAGGGCGACTATGCGCCGTTCCAAAGGCTGAACACTGTGTTGGCGCGGCCTTATGAGGAACAGCCTAATGCGGATGATCTGAAGCGTCCGCCGACCGACAGCGAAGTGGTGCACGCCACGTTCTGTGGAACCTGAGGTTCGACCGCTCAGGCCTCATCACGACAGGGATTGATCTCATCCGGCCAGCGCCGCGCATATTGCGAGATCATCAGGTAGACATCCGCCCCGTCGATTGCCTTGCGCGCATCGCGGACCATGCGCAGGTTAAGCGTGTCGACCTCGTCGGCGGTGATCGCGCGCAGAGGGTTGTAATAGACGGTGATCAAAATGGTCCGACCTTGCTTGGTTACGGACATATCCCGCAATGCGCCACCGTCCTCTGCGATTGCCGGGCGCAAGGCACGACGCGCAGCAGCAAGAAGTTCGGGGCTTGCGGTGGCGTTTGCCAGCTCACCCAACCCACCACGGAAGTCGCGTAGGTATGATCCGATGGCCAGAACGCACAGGAACAATACGATGATTGAGTCGCCGACGGGTGCGATCGCCGATAGGGCCCCATCCCGGAACAAGTAGATTGCTCCAAGGCCAATTGCTGCGGCGGCCGTGAACAGACCATCGAACAGCGCTGCCTTGGATTCCAGCCGTAGGATTGCACTGGCCTTCCCGGTCTGCCGCCAAGTGAAATAGTGAAACGCCCATAACAGCACGCAGGTAAGGCCGATGGCAGCGAAGTAGATGAACATCGGCCCAAATATCAGCGGTTCAGGCATCATGCCGTTGTAGTAGCTGTAGATGTTTTTAGTCGCGTTCGAGATGGCGAACAGCACCAGTCCTAACAGAGACAGAGAGCGGAAGGTGGAAAAGATCGCCTCATCCGCTGCATAGCCAAAGGGGCGGCGTTTGTCGGGGCCTGCATCAATCTTCAGGCTAATACGGCGACCAAGGAATGCCGATCCAAAGCCGACCAGCGAATACAGGCCGTCCATCATGATCGCGTTGGAGTTCGACAGGATCCCGGCCAGTATACCCGCCGCGCCCATGAAAAGGTTGCCGCCCATGGCAATGATGAGCGCGCGCCCCTCAAGCTGTTTTCTACGTTCCGCGTTTGGCGTCGACATCTGGTAACGTCCTGATAGGGCAACAAACTCGGCAACAGATAAACACTCGAAAGGGATAGGCCAACAGTAGCTTTGAAGGTCAAAGCGGTTCGTTGCCTAGTCCCGTATGATTTCTAGCACTGCGGCACTGACAATCAGGATGGCGCCTAAAAGCTCGCGCAACCCGAACGGCTCGCCCGAGAACGCGGCGGCCGAGGCCAGGCCAACGACCACCTCGCTCATAAGCAGGATGCCAACGCGGGCAGGGGACAGTTTGGTTGCGGGCCAGATTGTCATGAACACCATGGGCAAGGTGTAGAAGGCCGACAGCAGTACGAACTGAAGGGTCCAAAGAAGATCCGCCTGCACAATTGTCGGCAACACAGGTTCGGGCAGGACCGTGAGGCTGACCAGAGAAAGGATCAGCGCGCCTGCGACAAAGGCAAAGACCTGACCCGAGGCTGAGATCGTGCTGGTTCGGTACAGCCCCAACGTACCCAGCGCCCAGCACATGCCAGAGGCCAACGCCATCCAGTCGCCGCTGTTTTGGGGTAGCGGAACACCGCCTGAGTCGCCTAACACGACGAACAGGCCACCGACTCCGCAAGTAAGACCTGCAAGCCGCCCCAGACTCAGGCGTTCGCCCAGGAACACGCGGCCCAGAATCGTGCCCCAGATCGGTGTGAGGTAGAACAAAAGGATCGACCGCACCACATCCGTATAGACAAGGCTGATGGAATAAAGACTGAAGGCCGCGCCGGTGAACATTCCGCTGAACACCAGATCGCGCCATTGCAGGGCCAGCGTCCCTCTCTCTTTCCAGATGAAGGGAACCAGCCCCAGCAGCGCAACGCTATACATCGCAATACCCGGCCAGGGCCCGGTCAGGCCCAGGTCAAAGAGTAACCGAACGGGGATCCAATAGAGACCCCACATCATGCCACCGATCACCAGAACGATGCTTGCCCAGGTGCGGTTGTTCGAGAGTGTGTTGCTGGAAACCACTTCAGGCCTCAATTGGACGCGTTCCACGGGGATAGAGTATCGGCACCCCGTTGATCAAGCGCAGCATTCCTGATCTCGCGATCTGCCGAATTTTCGGGCAAATGGTCAGGATAATCAGCGTTAATTTATCGACCTTAGAAAGACTGGGGTTGCACCCCACAACCAGCATGGCACTTTGGGAGTCGACCATTTGATCGGAACCCTATGTCGCCTCGTTCAACCCTGCGGATTGCAAGCTATAACATCCAGAAATGCGTGGGCTTGGATTTTCGCCGCCAACCGCAGCGCATCATGCAGGTCATTGAAGGCATGCAGGCTGATATTGTGGTGCTGCAAGAGGCCGACAAAAGGCTGCCGCCGCGACCCGCGGCCTTACCGCATTTCATGTTGGATGAAGCCGGTTGGCAGATTGTCGATCTGGGGGGCGCAGGCAGCTTGGGCTGGCACGGCAACGCCGTCATCTGGCGCGGAGACAAAATCGACGTGCGCAAGACCGGTCACCATGATTTGCCTGGGTTGGAACCCCGCGGTGCCGTGCGGGTAGAGTTCGATACCCAGATCGGGCCGCTTCGGGTGATGGGGATGCATCTGGGCCTTCTGCCCGCTTCTCGGCGGCAGCAGATTCACCAGCTCCGGCGCTGCGATGAGGATCTGGATCAGATGCCTACCGTATGGGCCGGAGATTTCAACGAGTGGTCGCGCCAGCCAGTGCTCGATCATCTTGCACCCGACATGCGATTTTTACCCCCGGTTCCCAGTTTCCCCGCTGCACAGCCTCTGGGCGCACTGGATCGGATCGCGCTGGGCGCTGGGCTTGAGGCCGTGGTGCATGGCGTCCACAAAGCGCGGCCTGCGCATATCGCATCAGATCACCTGCCGATATGGGCTGATCTTCGCCGGGTTGCTTAGGCGCAATTCCCCTGTGGCGCCAGCGGCGCAGACGTATTAAGACAGAAACCCGAACTACTCTGAGGGTCACTATGTCCGACACGATCATCGCCCGCTGCGAAGCCAAAGGTTTGCGCATGACGGGTCAGCGCCGCACGATTGCTCAGGTGTTGCAGCAAAGCGATGACCATCCGGATGTAGAAGAGCTGTATGCGCGCGCCTCAAAAGTGGATTCGGGTATCTCGATTGCCACGGTCTATCGCACCGTAAAGCTGTTCGAAGAGGCAGGGATTCTGGAGCGGTTGGAATTCGGTGATGGGCGCGCCCGCTATGAAGATGCCGAGAGAGACCACCACGACCACCTGATCGACATGCAGTCGGGGGAAGTGATCGAATTTGTCGACCCCGAGATCGAGGCCCTGCAGGAAAAGATCGCAGCCAAGCTTGGGTACAAGCTGAAAGGGCACCGGCTGGAACTGTACGGCGTGCCGCTGGAACAAGACTGATTCATCACGAAACGCGATTGGTTGCCGCACGGCAATTCATGAAACATGTCGCAATATCGCTTGCGGCGTCGCCGATGTTACGGTTTTGCTGACTTAAGGTCGCGGAATTTCCCGCGCCATTTCAACGGACACGCGTATGAACAACGTACACGGCATCTTGCTGATCATCGGATCGATGGCGGCCTTCGCGCTTGAGGACATGTTCATCAAGCATCTGTCGGTCACTGTCCCTACGGGCCAGATCATGATCGCATTGGGGTTGGTATGTGGACTGGTATTCGTCGCGATGTCGTTGACCACGCGCAAACGCATCCTAGATCCGGTGGCGTGGCAAGGCCTGCCGCTGGCGCGGGCAGCGACAGAAGCGGTTGGTGCCCTGACCTTTGTCACTGCGCTGTCTCTGGTCGAGTTGTCTACGGTTGCCGCCGTATTTCAGGCCATGCCGCTGGCCGTGACCATGGGCGCCGCGCTATTTCTGGGCGAGCAAGTCGGTTGGCGACGTTGGAGCGCCATCGGGATCGGCTTTATCGGTGTCCTGATGATTATTCGTCCGGGTCTGGAGGGGTTCCAGCCCGAGTCGCTGTTCGTGGTGGCGACCGTTATTGCGATCGCCGCACGTGATCTGATCACACGCAAGCTGGACGTCCGTGTGGCCTCGTCCGTTGTTGCCATGCAGGCGTATATCGCCGTTGCCCTTGCCGGGGTGGTTCTGATGGTATTTTTGGCTCAGCCCATTGTCCCGCTGCAGAACGCCCAGATTGGTCCGTATCTGGGGGCAATCGGCTTTGGCGTCCTGGGATATTACGGCATCGTGACGGCCATGCGGATCGGTGAGGCCTCGGCCCTGACACCTTTCCGGTACAGCCGGCTCGTGTTTTCCATCGCGGCAGGGATGTTGATGTTTGGCGAACGGCCTGATTTGATGACTGTGGCCGGTGCCGCGTTGATCCTCGGCTCTGGCATGTACACCTTTGTTCGCGAACGCAGGTTGGCGCGTGACATGGTGGTTGCAGCCTGACGGATCGTCGCACGTTGGCGCAAACACGTGGCTGTTAGCCCTAAACGCCCATGAATATGCCCGTTAGCGATAACATCGCTGGTTTACTTTTGGCCCGGTAATGTTATGAGGCATGCAACCAAATGCAGCCATAGGGACGGGCCTCATGAGCACCATCATCGACATCCACGCACGCGAAATCCTGGACAGCCGGGGCAACCCAACCGTCGAAGTGGACGTGATTCTGGAAGACGGCACCATGGGCCGTGCTGCTGTGCCTTCGGGTGCGTCAACCGGTGCGTATGAGGCGGTGGAAAAGCGTGACGGTGATAAATCCCGCTATATGGGCAAGGGTGTGCTTGAAGCTGTCGCCGCTGTGAACGGTGAGATCGCCGAAGAACTGGTCGGCTATGACGCGACCGAACAGGTGGCCATCGACGGTGCGATGATCGAACTGGACGGGACCGAGAACAAGAGCCGTCTGGGCGCAAACGCCATTCTGGGCGTCTCGCTGGCCACAGCCAAGGCTGCGGCAGATTTCACCACGCAACCTCTATATCGCTACGTCGGCGGTACGTCGGCCCGCGTCTTGCCGGTACCGATGATGAACATCATCAACGGCGGCGAACATGCCGACAACCCGATCGACATTCAGGAATTCATGATCATGCCGACCTCGGCCGCGAATATCCGTGAAGCCGTGCGCATGGGCTCGGAAGTGTTCCACACGCTGAAGAAAGAACTGTCCGCCGCTGGTCTGAACACTGGTATCGGTGACGAAGGTGGGTTTGCCCCGAACATTGCGTCCACCCGTGAGGCGCTGGATTTCATCCTGAAGTCCATCGAAAAAGCGGGCTACAAACCGGGCGAGGAAATCCACCTTGCGCTGGATTGTGCCGCAACCGAATACTTCAAAGACGGCAAATACGTGCTGGCGGGCGAGGGGATCTCTCTGAGCTCGGACGAGAATGCGGCTTACCTGGCGGCTTTGGTCAATGACTACCCGATCATTTCCATCGAAGATGGCATGTCCGAAGATGACTGGGACGGCTGGAAAGCTCTGACCGACATGATTGGCGACAAGGTGCAGCTGGTGGGCGACGACTTGTTCGTGACCAACCCCGTGCGTCTGGCCGAAGGGATCAAGCGCGGCTGTGCCAACTCGATGCTGGTCAAGGTGAACCAGATCGGATCGCTGACTGAAACACTTCGTGCCGTCGATATGGCGCACCGTGCACGGTATACCAACGTGATGTCGCACCGCTCGGGCGAAACCGAGGATGCGACCATTGCCGATCTGGCGGTTGCGACCAATTGCGGTCAGATCAAAACCGGCTCGCTGGCGCGGTCGGACCGGTTGGCCAAGTACAACCAGCTGATCCGCATCGAGGAATCGCTGGGTGAAGTTGCGGAATACGCAGGCGCGTCGATCCTTCGCAACTGAGGTCAATAATGCTAGACTGATCCTCGTGTTTTTCGAGGATCGTGTTTTGCTTAAAGTTATCGAAGCTGAAACGCCGGACCACTTTGATGAGGTTCGGCGTTTGTGTTGGGAATATCGCGACTTCCTGCTGACGTTGGACGCCAAGTCCGTGCGCGTCGTAAAGACCTTTTATCCCCGCGACGTTTATGCCCGGCTGATGGACGAGATCGAAGTCGAACACGCCCCACCGGGCGGTGGTGTGCGGCTGGTACTAAAGGATGGACATGCCGTCGGGTGCGGAATGTTCCGGACAATCGGGCCGGGCATTGCCGAAATAAAACGGGTGTTTGTAAATGACGCCGCCCGAGGGACGGGGGCAGGGTATGCGGTTATGATGTCCTTGATTGAACAGTGCCGTGAACAGGGGTTTGACTGCATTCGCATGGACACGGGCAAACCATTGGAATCGGCAACGCGTCTATACCTGTCGATGGGCTTCCAACTGCGCGACGCATATTCCGAGATTCCGGAGATCGCGAAAGACACGTTGTTGTTTTTTGAGATGCCTTTGCCCGGTGCTCAGGCAGAAAACTCGCAAATTGAGTGATTTTTTTTCAAAGTCTTACGCGTTGTTATCGCTTGTAAAAATCAAACTTGTTAGAAATACACCTACATAAATTCAATTTTGTGTGAACTTTTACCTATTTGTCCGATCCCGGTGTCTCGTAATGTGCCTGCATTACAGAAAGGGAAACGACATGACTGGTTCGAAAATCCTTCTCGTAGCTTCAGTGATCAGCACTGTATTTTTGGCGGCCTGTGCAGGGCCTGGCACTTATCCGATCACCGGGGAGGCGGTGTCCGCAAGTGACCCGGTTCTGGGTATGGAAACGCCGTCATACATGTATCGCGGTGAAGCCCGGTAGGGCCTTCACGGGGGGACGGGCGGCGACGCCCGTAAGTATCTGACCGATTTAGAGCTTTCGGCTCATCAAGACATAGCGATCGCGCGGTTTGAAGCCGGTGCGCAAGTAAAGCTTATGCGCAGCCTCGTTCGTGCGATCGACTTCCAGGTGAAGGGCGGTCAGGCCAGCTTCGGCCAGGGCTTTGGGCAGGTCAAGCAGAACTTCGGTGGCGATGCCACGGCCGCGCACGGCCGGGCGGATGTAGATTTCGTCTATGAATCCGTCCATGCCGCCGAACTCGACCGACCAGCCGAACGTCAAGATGGCATAGCCCAGCGGCGCACGTCCTGGACCGATCAGGTAGACGCAACCGTGGGGAATACCCTCTAGCAAGGGGGTCAGCGCATTGCGGGTCTGGTCCATGTCCTGCGCGATCCCGGCTTCGGTGTGGAACGCGGTCACCAGGCCCATCAGGCGGTCCAGATCTTCGGGGCGCGCGAGGCGAAGTGCAGCGCTCATAGCCGGGCCAGCCGTTCGGTCAGCAGCGCAAAGAAACCGTCAGCGTCGACTTCTCCCATGAACATCGCATTGGGCGGATGGTCGGTCACGCGCCACCAATCGGCGACGGTCATACCCATCGTCAGTTCGGACTGCGTTTCGATCTGTACGTTGATGTGCCGGCCCGTGAACAGCTCCGGCCGGATCAGATAGGCGGTCACGCACGGGTCGTGCAGCGGCGCGCCTTCCGAGCCGTATTTCTCTATATCGAAACGTTCGAAGAAATCCGTCATCTCGGCCACGGCATGACCGACTTTACTGTCGAGCGCGCGGAAGGCGTCATTGCGGTGCTTCGTGACCAGCGCATCGTGGGTCACGTCTAGCGGCATAACGACGACATGAACGCCGGATTTAAACACAATATCAGCAGCTTCGGGATCGACGTAGATGTTGAATTCCGCCGCTGGGGTGATGTTGCCGACCTCAAAATACGCACCGCCCATCAGAACGATTTCCTGGACCCGATCAACAATATCAGGCGCTTTTTGAAAGGCGGATGCGATATTCGTCAGCGGGCCAAGCGGGCAAAGTGTGACGGTTCCAGGCTCATGTGCGCGCAGGGTGTCGATGATGAAGTCGACCGCGTGCCCGTCAGCCAGCGGCATTTCCGGATCTGGCAGGACGGGACCGTCGAGGCCGGTCTTGCCGTGCACATGTTCCGCGGTGACCAGAGGGCGGTTTAGCGGGCGGTCACACCCGGCATAAACAGGGATATGCGAGTGGCCGGCCAGTTCACAGACGATCCGCGCATTCTTAGCCGTCAGTTCCAGTGGCACGTTCCCGGCAACGGCGGTAATGCCCAGAACATCAATCTCTTCCGGGCTTGCCAATGCCAGCAAGATGGCGACTGCGTCGTCCTGCCCGGGATCGGTGTCGATGATGATCTTGCGCGGTGCCATGCTTTGCCTCCGGGGTATTGAAGCGCGGACACTCGCAAGTGTCACCACGCTTGTCCAGCGGTTTCAGACCTCGGTCGTCGCACCTACCGGCGGGAGTTTGCCATTGGCGCGGTGCTCTTCAATTTTGACCTCGTCCCACAGCGCATCCATTTCTTCGAGATCGCTTTGAGATGGTGTTTTACCGCGCGCAGCCAGCCGCGCTTCTACTTGCTCGAACCGGCGGGTAAACTTGGCATTGGTGCGGCGCAGGGCGGCCTCGGGTTCGATGCCCAGATGACGGCCCAGATTGACCATCACGAACAGAAGATCGCCGAATTCATCCTCCAGCGCGTCTGCGTCCTTAGCATTGCGCGCTTCCTCCAGCTCTGCAGCCTCTTCCGTGATCTTGGCCAGCACATGGTTGGCATCAGGCCAGTCAAACCCCACGCGGGCCGCGCGTTTCTGCAGTTTGTGCGCGCGCAACAGGGCAGGCAGGTTGGCCGCGACACCGTCCAGCGTCCCTTTCTGTTCCTTGCCGGCGCGCTCAGCCGCCTTGATGGTTTCCCAATCCACGGTCTGCTGGTCCGCTGATTTATCGCGGGATTCATCGCCAAATACATGCGGGTGACGGTCGACCATCTTGTCCGACATGGTCTGCACCACGTCCTGAAAGGTGAAATGCCCGGCTTCCTCGGCCATTTGTGCGTGAAAAACCGACTGGAATAGCAAATCGCCCAGCTCGCCTTTCAGCTCATCATAGGCTTCGCGCTCGATGGCATCGGCGACCTCATAGGCCTCTTCGATCGTGTAGGGGGCGATGGTGGCAAAATCCTGTTCGATATCCCACGGGCAGCCCGTTTGCGGGTCACGCAGACGGCGCATGATTTCCAACAGGCGCTCGATACCTGCATCGCTGTCGTGGATCAGAGGATTTTCGGCCATTGCGAACCCTTTCGTTCCGGTGTCAGATGCATCCATTCCGCAGTCCCGATCAGGAGTCCACCCCAGATGCCCGTCGTCAACCGAATTGCCGATTACTCAGCCGATATGGCCGCATGGCGCAAACACTTGCATTCGATCCCCGAGTTGGAGTTCGAATGCCATGAAACGGCAGCGTTCGTAGCGGACCGTCTGCGCGAATTCGGAGTGGACGAGCTGCACGAAGGTATTGCCAAGACCGGGATCGTCGCGATCATTAACGGGCGGGGTGACGGGCCGACGATCGGTCTGCGTGCTGACATGGACGCGCTGCCGATCCCTGAAGAGACGGGGGTCGAGTACGCCTCGACCAAGCCGGGCAAGATGCACGCCTGCGGCCATGACGGGCATACCACGATGTTGCTGGGTGCTGCGCGCTATCTGGCCGAGACACGGAACTTTCGTGGCCGCGTGGCGCTGATCTTTCAGCCTGCCGAAGAGGAAGGCGGCGGTGCGGGCGTGATGGTCGAAGAAGGCATCATGGACCGGTTCGACATCTCTCAGGTCTATGCGCTGCACAATGCGCCAAACCTGCCCGTTGGCGCGTTTCACACCACTCCGGGGCCGATCATGGCGGCTGTGGATACGTTTGAGATACATATTCAAGGCGTTGGCGGCCATGGCGCCATGCCACATGAAACCAGAGATCCGGTAATGGCGGCCTGTGGCATCGCGCAGGCGATTCAAACCATCGTCAGTCGCAACCATTATGCGCTCGACGATCTGGTTGTCTCGGTGACACAGATTCACACCGGGACAGTGAACAACGTGATCCCCGATACGGCTTTCATCAACGGCACTGTCCGAACCTTCGATCCAAACGTTCAGCAGATGGTGATCGAGCGTATGGAGCAAATCGTACAGGGGCAGGCGACCTCATACGGAGTCGAGGCGCGGCTGGATTACGAGAAGAACTACCCGGCCACGATCAACGATGGCGAAAAGGCCGGATTTGCCGCCGAGGTGGCCCGCGACGTGTCCGGGGCCGAGCGTGTGGTGGGCAACATGGGCCGCGAAATGGGGGCCGAGGATTTCTCGTACATGCTGCAATCGCGCCCCGGCGCCTATCTGTTTTTGGGGCAGGGCGAGAGCGCCGGGCTGCACCATCCGAAATACAATTTCAACGACGAGATCGCGCCGGTTGGCGCTTCGTTCTTTGCACGGATCGTCGAAAAGGCGCAGCCGCTGGGCTGACGGGGGGAAGACATGGCACTGGAAGACGCAAAAAATCAGGTTGATGAGGCATTTACCAATCCTGATCTCAAGGGGTTGTCCTACGAGAATACCTTTGGCGGCGCGACTTCGTTCCTGCGCCGTCTCTATACCAAGGACTTGAAAGGCGTGGATATCGCCGTCACAGGGGTGCCCTTTGATCAGGCGGTGACGAACCGACCCGGCACCCGACTTGGCCCCCGTGCCATCCGTGAGGCCAGCGCGCTGCAATCGCCGGATGCGCCCTACGGCTGGCCGTTCGATGCGCTCAGCGAGCTGGCGATCGTGGATTATGGCGACATGGCCTATGATTATGCCAATATCCCGGCCTTTCCCGACACACTGACCGACCACATCCGCACTATTTTGACCGCTGATGTGTCTTCGGTCACGTTAGGCGGGGACCACTATATCAGCTTCCCGATCCTCAAGGCCTATGCCGAGAAATACGGACCGATGTCTCTGCTGCAATTCGATGCGCATACCGACACTTGGGCCGATGACGACATGTCCCGCGTGGATCACGGGACGATGTTCTACAAGGCGGTGAAATCCGGCATCGTGGACCCGAAACGCTCGGTTCAGGTTGGTATCCGCACGACCAACGAGGATACTCTGGGCGTCAACATCATCGACGCGCGCGAAGTCTACGAATCCGGCCCCGCCGCCGTGGCGAAAAAGATCAAAGGTATTTTGGGCGACAGCCCGGTCTATCTGAGCTTTGACATCGACGGCCTGGACCCGGCCTTTGCCCCCGGCACCGGCACGCCCGTTTGGGGCGGACTGAGTTCCATTCAGGCGCAGATCATCCTGCGCGACATTGCCGGGATTAACATCAAAGGCGGGGACGTGGTCGAAGTGTCGCCGCCCTACGACACGTCAGGTGCCACGGCCATTGCAGGTGCTCATGTGGCGACTCAGATCATTTGCCTGCTGGGGTGGAACAAGCTGGTGCAGGATTAACCTTTGGTTAGCCATCTTTCCGGTATTTGATTAACCAAAAGCCGGACGGGAGAAATACGGGCATGACAGACTTTAACCAACCGATCAGTGGCAATGATCTGGCGCGGTTTTCGGGGCCGAACACATTCATGCGGTTGCCGCAGGTAGACTCGCTGGCGGGTCTGGATGTGGCCGTGCTGGGTATCCCGATGGACATCGGCACTTCTTGGCGGTCCGGTACGCGGTTTGGACCGAAACAGATCCGCAGCGAAAGTGCGATGATCCGGCCCTATAACATGGCCAATTCGGCCGCTCCGTTCGACAGCCTGCAGATCGCGGATATCGGGGATCTGGCGATCAATACGTTCTCGCTGGCCGACAGCCTGAAGATCATCAAGGAAAGCTACGATTCAATTCTCGATCAGGCGGTGATCCCCGTTGCGATGGGCGGCGATCATTCGATCACGTTGCCGATTTTGCGCGCCATTGCGGCCAAGCACGGGCCGGTCGCCCTGGTGCATGTGGATGCTCATGCGGACGTGAATGAAGAGATGTTTGGCGAGCGTGAAACGCACGGCACTGTCTTCCGCCGTGCCTACGAAGAAAATCTGATCGTCCCGGATAAAACCTTTCAGATCGGCATTCGCGGTTCGGGTTACGCGGCCAGCGACTTTACCGAGGCGCAGGACTGGGGCTTTCGCCAATTCCCGGCGTGGGAGCTGTGGCAGCAGAACCTGACCGAGATCGGCTCACAAATCCGCAAAACGATCGGCGACCACCCGGTATATATCACCTATGACATCGACAGCCTGGACCCAGCATATGCCCCCGGCACCGGAACACCGGAAATCGGTGGGCTGACCACGCCGCAAGCCCTGCAGCTGATCCATGCGCTGGCAGGCGTGAACGTGGTCGGATGCGATCTGGTCGAGGTGTCGCCGCCATACGATCCGTCAGGAAATACGGCGCTCACAGCGGCCAATCTGTTGTTTGAGCTGCTGTGCATCCTGCCAGGCGTGACGTCGCGCTAGGGGCAGGTAATTAGTGTGATCTACCTATTTGCAATCAGGGTCTATACCAGAGCTGTAGTATTCCGAATTGCTATTTGAGGGGCTACGATCCTGAGAACTTCTATTTTTCGAGAAGTGCATGTAAAGCATGAAAAATACAAACGGGATAGCGACCCATGCAAGTTCCTCAAAAATCCAGATTACGATCTCCATGAAGAATTCCTTTAGCCCTAGCGCGCGTGTTTGTGTTGTAGTTTATTCAACCGTGAGCGTTTGTCACCTTGCCCAACAAAGATGAGGGCTCGACCTGTAGACTGGCGGAATAACCTTGGACAAAAAGATGATGGTTTGGGTAATCGTTGGCCTGCTGGTTCTATTCGGGGTATACATTCGGCTTGCCCCCTCAGACCCGGAGAAATGGCATATTGCGCCGGTCGGCGATCAAGACCGTGATCTTGATGGAGGTGTTGTCCGCGTGGTCGAAACGGGGCCGGATGGCTTGCTGCGGCTGAATGCGTTCGCACGTGTTTCAGACCGAACATCAGTGCTGGCCGGGTCTGTTGATGAAGGAATGATTACTTACATCACGCGTACGAAAGTGATCGGCTTTCCGGACTACACGACAGTGCAACAGGACGGAGACACGCTTCGCATCTATGCTCGTCTCAGGTTTGGCCGGTCAGATTTTGGGGTAAATCGCGCTCGTGTTGATGAGTGGCTTGCTCTGTTGCAGCCCTGAGGACAAGCACCCCTCCTGAACCTCGCGCCACATCGGTACGTTCAGAGACATCTGGCATTGCGCCATGAACATGCGGCCATCGACCTGGAGGCAGATCATCTCGCCCAGTTCGACGCGGGTTCCGGATTTGTCGGTGCAATAGCAGTCCTGAACCTTGCCGCCGGGGCCGACCACGTCGGCCAGGGCGGGCGTTACGAGCAGTGTAAAACCAAGTATCAACCGTTTCATGTGCATTAGCCTAGCATAGTGAGGGGCCTTGACCAAAGGGCCGGATTGATAGACACCGCCCGGATGATCCCCGAAGAACGACTTGAACAGATAACCCAGCGATTCCAGTACCTCGAAGCGGCCATGGCAGATGGTGCCTCGGGTGGGGATATTGCGGCCTTGGCCAAAGAATATTCCGACCTCAAACCGGTTGTGGATCAGATCATGGCATGGCGTCAGTTGGTGGCCGATCTGGCCGAGGCCGAGGCGATGCTGGCCGACCCCGACATGAAAGAATTGGCGGAAGAAGAAATTCCCGCGTTGAAGACCCGCATCCCCGAATCCGAACACGCCTTGCAGCTTGCGCTGTTGCCGCGTGATGCGGCGGATGCGCGTCCGGCGATGCTGGAGATTCGTCCCGGAACTGGCGGAGATGAGGCCGCATTGTTCGCCGGGGACCTTCTGCGCATGTACCAGCGCTATTCCGAGGCGCGTGGATGGAAGTTTGAGATTATCGAAGAACAGGCTTCGGATCTGGGCGGGATCAAGGAGGTCGTGGCCCATATCAAGGGCGAGAACGTGTTTGCCCGGATGAAGTACGAATCCGGTGTGCACCGGGTACAGCGCGTGCCGGAAACCGAAAGCGGTGGGCGCATTCATACTTCGGCTGCAACGGTCGCGGTTTTGCCCGAGGCCGAGGATGTGGACATCCAGATCGACGCCAATGATATCCGCATCGACACTATGCGCAGTTCAGGTGCGGGGGGGCAGCACGTGAACACAACGGACTCGGCGGTTCGGATTACCCACCTGCCGACGGGGATAGTTGTAACAAGCTCGGAGAAATCGCAGCACCGCAACCGCGAGATTGCGATGCAGGTGCTCAAGACCCGGCTGTATGATCAGGAACGTCAGCGGATCGACAGTGAACGGTCGGCCGATCGGGCCAGCCAGGTGGGGTCGGGGGATCGATCCGAGCGGATCAGAACCTACAATTTCCCGCAGGGGCGCATGACCGATCACCGCATCAATCTGACGCTTTATAAGCTGGATCAGGTGATGCAGGGCGATTTGGATGAGGTGATCGACGCGTTGACTGCCGACGATCAGGCGCGGCTGCTGGCCGATATGGCGCAATGATCGCCGCACTGACAGCAGCACAGGCGATGGTCGCGGCTACAGCGCGATTACGGGCGGCTGGCGTGGCTGACCCGGCGCGGGATGCGCGCGTTCTGCTTGCCCATGCGGCGCGGATCGAAGCCAGCCGGGTCACTCTGATTGCGCCCGAAGAGCTGTCTCCTGAGGTTGCAGAGCGTTATGATCAGTTGATCTCGCTGCGTGCGGTGCGTGTTCCGGTGTCGCATCTGTTGGGCGAGCGTGAGTTTTATGGCCGACGGTTCCGTGTCAGTCGCGATGTGCTGGACCCACGGCCGGAAACCGAAGCGCTGATCGAAGCCGCGCTCAGCGAACCGTTCGATCATGTTCTGGATCTGGGGGTCGGATCAGGTTGTATCCTGATCACGTTGCTGGCCGAACGGGCCAGCGCTTCGGGCGTGGGCGCGGACCTGAGCGAGGCCGCCTGTCTGCAGGCCAGCGCAAATGCAGTGCAGCATCAGGTACAGAGCCGGGTGGAAATTCTGCAATCGGACTGGTTTCAGAATATTGACGGCCAGTTTGATCTGATCGTTTCGAACCCCCCCTACATTTCACTGCAAGAAATGGCCGACCTTTCGCCAGAAGTGCGCGTGCATGAACCGCGCATGGCGCTGACGGACGAAGGGGACGGGCTGGGTGCCTATCGCCGCATCGCCGCGGGTGCGCCGGACTTTCTATTGCCCGGCGGTCGTCTGCTGGTGGAAATCGGGCCAACGCAGGGGCAAAGCGTCGCGGCTTTGTTCGAGTCGGCGGGTTTGACAGCCACAAGGATCATTCCCGATCTGGACGGCCGCGATCGCGTCGTTTTTGCCAAAATGCCGCATTAAAGCGGCAACCTGAGGCCGAAATACGCCGATTAATGTAAAAAAGCTGCGATTTTTGGGACAACCCCCTTGTCTGTACGCACAGGACGTGTTTACTCAACTCCAGTCGGAGGGCTGACGCTGGTTCAGCGGGCCCCGGACGCCAAGCCCAAAATAGTCGACATCGCGTCACAGCTAAGCTTTTGAGCAGTGCAGGATGCGAGATGATCGACAGCGAATGACAAGGCTGACGTAAAGTAAATGAGATCTTCCAAATCCCGCTCTCGGGTCAAGAATAACCGCAACCGTCCTTCTGGGGGCAATGTCGTCAACCGGGTTTTTGACAGCTCGGGTCCCGAAGGCAAGGTGCGTGGTACGCCCCAGCAGATTATCGACAAATACAATCAGTTGACGCGCGACGCCCAACTGTCCAATGACCGTGTGGCCGCCGAGAACTTTCAGCAGCACGCAGAACACTATCTGCGCCTGTTGAGTGAGGCACAGCGCGAAATGGAAGCGCGCCGCGAAGAGCAAGATCGCCAGAACCGTGAGCGTCAGGCCGAGCGGGATCGCGAACGCGCCGAGCGCCAGGAACGCGAAGCTGCTGCCCGTCAGTCGGACCCGGCCGAAGCGCCGCAACCGGACGTGATGGATTTTACACCCGAGGCAGCCACCCCGGAATCCGGTTTGGTCGAGACCCCGGAAAGCAAGGATGCCGCTGCGGCCGCCGAAGCACCGGCGAAAAAAGAAAAAGCACCGCGTCGCCCGCGTACGCGTAAGCCAAAGCCCGCGCCAGAGGGGGCAGAGGACGCACCGACAAGCAACGGTGATGCACCGGAAGCGGCTGAGTAATTTCTGCCATAGAGTTCAAAAAGCCCCGGAGTTCACTCCGGGGCTTTTTCTTTGCGCATTAGCTTTTTTGAACTTCCCGGGCCAGCGCACAGAACGCTTCGAGCGGGACTTGTTCGGCGCGCTCTGTGGGTTGGATACCAGCCGCGAGCAGGCGGTCCTCGATATCCGGCGCCACGCCTTTTAGCGATGCGCGCAGCATCTTGCGGCGCTGGTTGAAGGCTGCGGCCACGACGCGCGACAAAACCCGGGCATCTGCCGGGTAGCGCGGTTCGGGCAGGGCCGTTAGATGCACAACAGCGCTTGAGACCTTTGGCGGAGGCGTAAAAGCCCCGGGCGGCAGGGACATAGCGATGCGCGCCTCGGCCCGCCATTGGGCAAGGATCGCAAGTCGGCCATAGGCTTTGCCCCCGGGTTGGGCAACGATGCGTTCGGCGACTTCGCGTTGGAACATCAGCGTCAGACTTTGCCAGAACGGCGGCCATTCGGGTGGGGTCAGCCAGCGCACCAGTAATTCGGTGCCAACGTTATACGGCAGGTTTGCGGCAATGCGGATAGGTGGGGTCAGATGCGCCAGCGGGTCGATTTCCAGTGCGTCGCCGTTGATGACCTCAAGACGACCCGGGTAAGCAGCAGCGATGTCGTTCAGGGCAGCGATACAGCGGGTGTCTTTTTCGACCGCGACGACCTTGCGCGCACCTTCGGACAACAGACCGCGGGTCAGACCACCGGGGCCGGGGCCGATTTCCAGCACGTCGCATTCCGTCAGATCCCCTGCCTGCCGCGCGATCTTGGCTGTCAGGTTGAGGTCCAGTAGAAAGTTCTGCCCCAGCGATTTACGCGCCGAGAGTTGATGTGTTGCGATAACCTCGCGCAGAGGGGGAAGGGTGTCGATTGAACTCATGATCCGATTACCGTGGCGCGTGTCCGGGGGGGAACGCCAGTGATTTTTTGCCTCCGGCGGGGATATTTTCAGCCAGGTGAAGGATCAAGCGCTTTGTGCCATCCGTTGGGCCAGTTTCAGTGCCTCGATCAGACTGGTGGGGTTTGCTATGCCCTGTCCGGCGATATCCAATGCGGTGCCGTGATCGGGCGAGGTGCGAATGAAGGGCAGGCCGAGGGTCACGTTCACGCCACAGTCGAAGTCGAGTGTCTTGATCGGGATCAGTGCCTGATCGTGATACATGGCAATTGCGGCGTCATATCGGGCGCGGGCGGCGGCGTGGAACATCGTGTCCGCCGGGTGTGGGCCGGTAACCGTGCAGGTATCGCCCGGCAAATCAGATATCAGAGGGGCGATCCAGTCCAGTTCTTCATGCCCCATTTTACCGCCTTCGCCCGCATGCGGGTTGAGGCCTGCAATGGCGATGTGGGGATGGGGGATACCAAACTGTCTGCGCAGGCCTTCAGCGGTAATGGCGATGGTTTCGCGCAGCAGATCGGGGGTAAGCTCAGACGGGACGCGCGACAGCGGGATGTGGATCGTTGCGGGCACCACGCGAAGCTGATCGCTGGCGAGCATCATAACGACACGCTTGCGCCCGGCTAGAGCGGCGAGAAATTCGGTATGGCCGGGATAGGCGAACCCGGCCCCGTCGATCAGGGCTTTTTTGTGGATCGGTGCAGTGCACAGCGCCGACGCCGCGCCGGATTGCACCAGAGAAACACCGGTTTCGATGGCGTCGATCACACTGGGCGCATTGGACGGATCTGGTTGGCCTGCTGTGTTTGTGGCGGGAAAGCTCAATTGCAGAACAGGCAGGGCACTGGCGCTGATTTCATTGGCCTGCGCCGGATCGCTGATCCGCTGCGTGGGCGTGCCTGCGGGCAGATGTGCCGCATCCCCGATATAGAAAAACGGGCAGCTCGCGCGCAGTTCAGACCATGCCTTGGCGGCGATTTCAGGTCCAACGCCAGCAGGATCGCCACAGCTTAGCGCGATGGGCGCGGTCATTGCTCGATAATCGTCGCGTCGGCGCGGAGCTGTTCAACCAGACTTTCGGCAAAGGCCTGCAGACGCTGTTGCGTCAGGGCGTTGGCCACATCCACGCGCGTGGTGTCTTCGCCCCGGTCCAATGTGCGTGTGCACAGCATCAGGAACTTCAGAGTCTGGCCATTGTTCCCCGTCAGCGTCGTCGAAACTTCGTTCAGGTCCAGCTTGGACAGCTCAAGCGCTACGTCGCGCGGGATCTCGGAGGGGCTGGCTTCGACACGTTGCAGTACAGCGGCAGGTTGATCCTTGGCGATGCCATAGAGGTCGTCGCAGGTATCGATCTGTTCGCGCAGCTGGGCAGCGCTGGCCAGAGTTTCGGCACTACGACCGCCGGCCATGTTGTAAATTGCGTAGTCGATCTTGGAGTATCGCGGCGCGCTGGTGCTGACTTCGCGCAAGCCGCGCAGCTGGAACAGGGCGATGGCATTGGGCAACGACAAAGGCTGCGTGATGTCGCCTGATTTGAGACCCAGAATCACAGGTTGCAGGGCAGGGGGCAAGTCGGTCAGGTTCAGCCATTCCAAACGCCCGCCGTCATCGCGTGTGCCAGCAGCTGAATACTGCGTGGCAGCAGAAGAAAACGCATCGAAACCTTCAACCTGAGCAATCTCTTCGGCCAGCAATTCGGCTTGTGCAAGGGTCTGCGGAGTGACCGGAATGATTATTTCCGACAACAGAACCTGAAGCCCGCCGCTCCCGGCCTGTCCTAAAGCCCGGTTAATCTCGTCGTCGCTCGGCCTGGCTTGGGACAGAAAGCGCGAACTGACGTAATCGCGCCACGAAAGCTGATCAGCGACGAAATCCCGTACGGTTTCGGGGGAAACGCCGGCTTCGCCCAGCAATTGCAGGAATTCGTCGGTCGAAAGGCGACCACGGGCTGCAAATTCATCAATGCCCACCTGAATGTCTTCTGGTGCAACCTCGATTCCTGCGTCGCGCATGGCCTGCTTGCGCAGTCGTTCGTCGATCAACGCGTCGCGGACTTCGTCCTCGGTTGCGCCAGGGGCACCCAGAACGGTCAGGAATTGCTGGCGTTGCTGAAGTTCGTACCAGGTGACAATGTCCTGATTCACCTTGATCGCAGGTGAAAACAGGCTCTGAGCCTGGCTGTGACCAGTGGACAGGGCCAGCAAAGCGGCAGCCAGTGCCGGTGCAACCGGTTTTAGCCAACCGGAACGAATGAATCGCGAGAAACCTGAAATCAACTGCATCTTCTCTTGTACTGTTGGCCGCCACCCTCAACGGAGTAACCTGTCAGGGCTACGGTAAACCCGAATTCTGTCGAAGGCTCAATACTTGATGATGAGGTAAATCGCCTGCTAACGGTCATGTTAACTTTTACACACTCATTCTGGTAGGTAACGCCCAGCCCATAACGGATCGGTTCGGATTCGCTGAGGTCATAGCGCGCATAGGCCTGCGTCAACCAGTTCTGGTCAACAAGGTAGCGGCCATTCATCCAGATTTCGGATATCTCGTCATTCGCATTTTCTGCCGGATCCTTTTCCTGCCACACATAACTGCCGGTTAGGCCGACATTTGGCTTGTTCCAGCCTGCGCGCACCTCGGCCTTGGCAAAGCTGAAATCACCATTCAACAGGCCGCGACCCGCCAAAGACCAGCCATTGGCGGTTTGCAACTGACCGGCCAACAACACGTCGGAGGCGGTACCCTGTAGGCCCGACGTCAGGTTGAAGTTTGGGTCAGCAGTCGAGCGGAAGACCTGTCCGACAGTGGCAAGCGCGCGCCAGCCATTTACGCCATAGCGCGCCCAGTTGACCCCGAACACCGCCGTCGCGCCATCTTCGCGGCGATCCGGGGCCGGAAAGCGTGACAGGGACAACAGGTTCCCCTGGTCGAATTCCTGAAAGGTGCTTTCGTCATTGGGAACGTCCTGATCTGTCACGTTCGTCCAACCGACTTGCGCGATGGGTTCAAGCACCTGCGTGGCGCCTGACTTTTCCCGACGGGTCATCGGATAACGCAGTGTGAGTGCGGCGCGGGGGGCCGCGCGGGTCACCTGGTCAGGAAACTGGCTGTCATCTCGGATGTCAAAGATATCCACCGATGTCCCGAACCGGGCATCAGCCCTGAGGCCCGATGCGAAAATCCAGCTGCGCATCCAGTCCGCATCGAACGTGGCACGCGCGACATCGCGGCCAACGATATCCTGATCGCTGGTGCGTGTGTGATTGTGGGCCACAAAGCCCAAGCGAACTTCACCGCCGACAGAGGTTGGGAAGTAGCGTTTCTGAAAATACAGGTCGAAGATCCGCGATGGGATCACTTCCTCATTTTCGCTGTCTCGCAGGGATTTGTAATGGATGAAACTGGTGCGGAAGGCGGTATCGCGTTTAATCCGCTCAAGCGCGATTTCGCTGCGCAACCGGTCAAAATCGGGCAGGCCATAATCCGCGAGATAAGCGTTGTCCGAGGTTGTCTTCACATCAAACAAAAGGCGGAAGTCGTTGTTCAGGAAGAAATAACCGTTGGCAAAGAGATAGCCCCGATCCTCGTTCTTCTGCAGGTCGTCGCGGGTGAAAGCACCGTTCAGCTCAATCCGTCCGCGTTTGAATGCCTGGCGATAGCGATAGCCCAGTGTTCTTGTTTTTCCCGAGATATAGGGGGTCAGCGTCAGGTCCCTGTGGTCGCCAAGCTTAAAGAAATACGGCACCTGCACGCCGGTTCCCAGCTGCGATGTGGTGCGAATCGACGGGACAAGGAATCCTGTTGCGCGGTCCAGTGTCGGGTCGGGCAAGCGCAGATAGGGGAAGTAGAAAACCGGGAAATCCAGTATCCGGAACTGTGCTCCTTCGAAATACAGTTGGCGTTCCAACTGGTCATGCGTGACTTTGCGGGCGCGGATTTGCCATAGCGGCGGTTTGCCATTGGCGCAGACATGGCAGGACGTGGCGGAGACCTTGCTGAACTGTGTGTAACGCCCCCCAGCGCGCGCAGCCTGGACCGAGGCGATCTGAACCTGCTGATCGAACACCATGCGGGCACCGATCAGCAGACCGTTCATGATTCCGTCATCCAGTTCGGCGGAATCAGCGAGCAACGTGGTTTCGCCGCCCTGATCGATGCGGACCGGGCCTTCCAGCGACAGATTGCCGGTTTCGCGGTCATAAGTGATGCGCGTGGCCGTGACCTTGGTGTCGCCCTGAAAGGCTTCGACATTCCCTTCGGCCACCAGATTACGCTCGGGCGTGATAAAGATCCGGTCGGCCACCAGCAGGGCAGGCTGATCTTCTTGCGTGGCACCCTGTGCGGCACCAGCAGCGGGTTGAGATTGCGCGAATGCGCCCACGGGCATGGTCAGTGCGACTGCACCGGACAGAAACAAACTGGCAATAAGCCGCATCAGCCGTCCTCCGCATGCAGCAAAAGGCCGAGGGACAGAAGAATGGCTGCGAAGGGCGGGGCCCAGGCCGCGACTAAGATAGGCAATTGACCGTTTTCCCCCAGAATTTGGGCAAAGTTGCGAATGAAGTAGATACCAAATCCCAGCAGGACGGCGGTTAAAACTGCGATCCCGGTGCCGCCAAATCGCACGTGGCGCATGGTGAAGGCCGCACCGATCAGAACCATCGACATCAGAAACAAGGGGCGGGCCAGTTGGACCTGCAACCAGACCTCATATTGCTTGGTCGAAAACCCGGCTTCGCGCAGGTCGCGGATCAGTTCCGGCAGGTCATAGACCGATACGGAATCCTGATCGCCAAGCGTGTCCAGAATCCGTTGGCGTGTCAGCGATGTGGGAACCTCAAGCCGCGCGTGTTCAGTGGCGTGGGTTTCTGGATTCGCACCGCCTTCCAGCGCCCAGATCTTGGCATTGGTCAGGACCCACGTACCGTTCTCCAGATCCGCCTGGTCGGCTACGATCTGCTGGGTCGGTGTGCCATCCGGGGCAAAAGTAATGATTGTCACCTGATTAAGGGTGAACCTGTCGCCGTTAGTTGTGTCCTGGGCGTGGATCACGGATTGGCCATTGGCCGAACCCTGCCGCAACCAAAGACCATCTGCACTGATCGACAGCGTTGATCCGCCGTTGTTTTTGTAGGATTCGGCGAGCTGCTTGTACTCTTCCGACGTGGCGGCTGCGATGGGATTCAGCATGCCAACCGCCAGTGCGCCGATGATCAGGGCGATCACCACAGGGGCCAACAGGGCGCGGATGCCTGAACGGCCAGTGGCACGGGTGACAACCAGTTCCGAACTGCGGGCCAGACCGATAAACAACGCGATCGTGGACAGGATGACCAGCAGCGGCAGCATTTCGCTGATCGCGGCAGGCGTATTCAGCAACGTCAATTGCAACAGCTGACCGAAGGACAGGTTTGCATCGTCAAAGCGGCGCACCTGTTCGATCAGGTCGATCAGAATCATCAGTGTCAGGAAAATGCTGCCGATGACCAGGAAACTTTGAATGAATCGGCGGGCGAAGTAGCGGTCGAGGATCACGAAGGAACTCCTGCCGAAAAGACGCACAAACAGCCTTTGGTCGGGTGCAGACCAGAATCACCGCTGCACGCAATTGTGCGCGACGGCCTATGCCTGCTCTGTCTTGCCAAAACCTTCTCCCCCGAGCCTGTCGGATTTTTTCCGGGACTGTAGTCCAAATGCGGGCCGGGGAAAACTGCTATCTGGTCAAGCCGCGCGGCGCGGGCTAGGTCTTGGGGAACTGATTTTGAGGAGTTCGCAATGAGCAGTCTTGTACCGATCCGTTTCCAGGACCCCGACATGGATGCGATGGCGCAGGCCGAAGGGCGCGTGGCCATTATCATCCCGTCCGACGGCAAAATGAACCCTGCCGCCCGCCGCGCCAACCGTCTGACCCGCGGGGCTGTGGCACGGTTGGTCGAAAGCGAGCGGTTCGAAAAAGTGAAAACCGGTGACGTGATCTCGATGGCGTGGCCATCCGGCATGGCAGCCGAGGCGCTGGACGTTCTGGTTCTGCCGCGCCGCCCCGAACCCGCCGAGGCCCGCAAGGCAGGTGCTGTGCTGGCCAAGCTGGCGGGCAGCAAGGACTTGCTGGTGATGTCAGGCAATCAGGTCAAGGCCGAGGATCTGGCCATGGGCATCGCGCTGCGCAGCTATGATTTTGATGCGCACAAGACTAAGGAATCTGATGAGGCCGGTTCAGTCATCATAACCCACCAGAAGGCGGATGAGATCGAGGCTGCGTTTGCACCGCTCTACGCGGTTGCCGACGGTGTCCGCATGACCCGCGATTTGACCAATGAGCCTGCGAATATCCTGACCACCGCGGAATTCGCCGACCGTCTGGACGAGATGAAGGCACTGGGGCTTGAGGTCGAAGTGCTGGAAGAAGACAAACTGGCCGAGCTGGGCATGCGTACGCTGCTAAGCGTCGGGCAGGGGTCGGACAGCCCTTCGAAGGTTGTGGTGATGCAATGGAATGGCGGCGACAAAGATGACGCGCCGCTGGCATTGGTCGGGAAGGGCGTGGTGTTCGACACCGGTGGTATTTCGCTGAAACCTGCGGGTGGCATGGAAGATATGACCATGGACATGGGCGGCGCTGGCGTAGTGGCAGGCACCATGCGCGCGCTGGCCAAACGCAAGGCCAAGGCCAATGTGGTCGGTCTGGTCGGATTGGTTGAGAACATGCCTTCAGGCAACGCCACCCGTCCGGGCGATGTGGTCAAATCCATGAAGGGCGACACGGTCGAGATCATCAACACCGATGCCGAGGGCCGTTTGGTTCTGTGCGACGTGATGTGGTACGCGCAAGAGCGGTTTAAGCCTGTGGGAATGGTCGATCTGGCCACCCTGACCGGAGCGGTCATCATCGGACTGGGGCATGAGAATGCGGGTGTCTTCTCGAACAATGACACGTTCTGCAATGCCTTCCTGAAGGCGGCGGGGGCCGAGGATGAAGGCGCATGGCGCATGCCGTTGGGCGAAGCCTATGACAAGCAGCTGAAGTCGCGCATTGCCGATATGAAGAACGTGGGCGGACGCCCGGCGGGTTCGATCACTGCGGCGCAGTTCCTGCAGCGGTTCGTCAAGGAAGACATGCCGTGGATTCACCTGGATATCGCCGGTGTGGCTTCGGTCTCGTCCGAGACATCCTACGCCCCGAAGGGCGCAACCGGCTGGGGCGTACGCGCGTTGAGCCGTTTCGTTCAGGACAATTTCGAGTAAGCCGATGGGGGCCGTCTATTTCTATCACCTGACCCGCCAGCCGTTGGAGCATACCTTGCCGGTGCTGCTGGACAAGGCACGGCAGGCCGGGTGGAAGATTGCCGTGCGAGGCAGCGATCCCGCGCGGATGGACTGGCTGGACGAAAAGCTGTGGCAGGGGCCCGAGGAAGGGTTCCTGCCACATGGCCGCGCAGGCGGTCCGCACGATGCCGCGCAGCCGATCCTGCTGACGACTGAGGCGCAGGCTGCCAATGACCCGTCTTGTGTCATGGCGGTAGATGGCGCGGCGGTCGACCCCGATGAGATCAAGAAACTGGACCGCGTATGTATCCTGTTCGATGGCAATGACGCAGAGGCCGTTCAACACGCGCGCGGGCAGTGGAAGGCTTTGACCGGTGCGGGATGTTCCGCCCAATACTGGTCCGAAGAATCCGGGCACTGGGAAAAGAAAGCTGAGGCTTAGAGCCCGAGCCGATTTCCGGAAGGCGTGGTGGTCATCGCGCAAAGATGTGCGATCAGAAATGCCTCAATGACCGGATTGAAGCCCAAATTGCCGAATGCGGTGCAAGGCAAAAATGACTGCTTTCTATTGTTAAGGCAAAAGTTTGAGGAACCAAATGTCCAATATAACCCAGTCTCTCTTGCACCAGCCGCTAATTCTTCCCTGCGGCGTAACTCTTAAAAACCGAATTGCTAAATCGGCGATGTCTGACTCGCTTGGTGACGGCAAAGGCAATCCAAGTGATGATCAAATCAAGCTCTATGAGCGTTGGGCAACTGGCGGCCTCGCCCTGTCGATCATCGGCGAAGTGCAAGGCACACCTCATTTCGCAGAGAAGCCCGGCAATTTGGTTTTGAACGATCAATCCGATTTCGCATTTCTAAGAAAACTTGCACAGGCAGGGGCAACCAACGACGCTCATTTGTGGCCGCAACTTGGACATGCAGGTGCGATGGCGGATGCTCCGATCAGCTCGCCGAAGGGGCCGAGTATACTTGAATTGCCCGGTCTGAAATGCGGCGCGCTGTCCTTGGATGAGATCCGCGCGCTGCCGGCCGAATTTGCACGCACGGCAAACCTTGCCAAGCGGCTTGGGTTCGGTGGCGTTGAGTTGCATGCGGCCCATGGATTCTTGCTCAACCAGTTTCTGTCTCCGCTATTCAACAAACGCGAAGATGCCTATGGCGGTTCTTTGCAAAACCGGATGAGACTGCTGCTGGAAGTGATCAGCGCCGTGCGCGATGCCGTTGGCCCGGATTTCCCTGTGGGCATCAAGTTGAACGCGACAGATCAACTTGAAGGCGGCTTTGCTGAAGATGAATCCCTTGAGGTCATTGCGGCATTAGACAAAACAACAATTGATCTGATTGATGTCAGCGGTGGCACATATTTTCCGGGTGCTGCGTCATCATCAGATCGTGCGGGTTCCGGCGCCTATTTTCTTGATTTTGCTGAACGTGCGCGTGCGAAAACAAGTATCCCCCTTATGGTGACGGGCGGTTTCAAGACGCTTGCACAGGCCAAAAGCGCCATTGCGGAAGGCAAAGCCGATCTCGTTGGATTGGCCCGCGCATTGGTCGTTGATCCAGAATTGCCGTCATTTTGGCTTTCCGATCAACGCGACGAGCCGCAATTCCCGCGTTTCAAAAACCCTCCGGAAGGCGGTGTGACTGCATGGTACACGATGCAAGTCACGCGGATCGCCAGGGGTGAGGGTGCGCTTGAACCAGATGATCTAGACGAAGCAATAGCGGCATACGAGGCCAGAGATGAGGTTCGACGAGAGGTTTGGAACTCTCATTTCAGCGGAATCCCACGAGCAACCTAAAGCCGACATTGGCGCAGCCGCAGTGACCGGAAGCATTGGTTCGCATGGCGGACCAAAACTTTGAAATGAAAGCGCATTCGCTGGAATCGGCATGGATGCCCGTATCACAGGGGTCAGAAACGCCGTGCGTTGCGTTTGGCTTAACTCCGCTTTTTGCAGAGAGGCTTGCATAAGCCCAACCCCTTGTTGCACCGGAATTGATCGCCTGCACCCTTGCTCTGACAATTCTCTGCTTTAGGGTGCGCGACGTTGCGAGCGGAAGGATTTTGAGATGAAAAAGAACCCATTGGGGCGCACTGGTATTGAAGTGACAGATCTGTGCCTTGGCACCATGACATTTGGCACGCAGACGTCTGAGGCGGATGCACATACCCAGATCGACATGGCGCTGGAGGCTGGGATCAATTTCGTTGACGCGGCTGAGATGTACCCGGTGAACCCGGTCTTGAAAGAGACTGTGGGGCGGACCGAAGAAATCCTGGGCAACTGGAACGCGGCGAACCCCGCGCGGCGGGCGGAGTATATTCTGGCGACCAAGCATTCTGGTGCAGGTTTCTCCCATGCCCGCGACGGGGCACCAATTTCTGCGCAAACGATTCCCGAAGCGATCGAAGGGTCTCTGCGTCGGTTGCAAACGGAATGCATCGATCTGTATCAGTTTCACTGGCCCAATCGCGGCAGCTACATGTTCCGGCAGAACTGGAATTATGCCCCATCCGGTCACAACACCGACGAGGTGTTGGAGAATATGCAGGAATGCCTAACCGCGCTGCAGCAGCAGGTCGACAAGGGCAATATCCGCGCATTCGGCCTGTCGAATGAAAGCGCGTGGGGCACCGCGCAATGGCTGCGGCTGGCCGAACAGATGGGCGCGCCCCGGGTCGCTTCGGTCCAGAATGAATATTCTCTGCTGTGCCGCCACTTCGATACCGATATGGCCGAGCTAAGCGTGCACGAGGATGTCGGCCTGATGGCGTTTTCTCCGTTGGCGGCAGGGTTTCTGACGGGCAAATATCAGGGCGGAGCGGTGCCTAAGGGTTCGCGCATGGATCTGGTTCCGACCATGGGCGGGCGAAAGTACGAGCGTGTGTTTGGTGCGGTCGATGCTTATGTGGAGATCGCGCAGCGGCACGGACTGGACCCGGTGCATATGGCGCTGGCATGGTGCCAAACGCGCCCGTTCATGATGTCTGCCATTTTCGGAGCGACCACGGTTGCGCAGCTGGCCCATATTCTGGCGGACACGGAGGTGGTGTTGGCGGATGATGTCCTGGCGGATATCAGTGCCGCGCATCGCGCACATCCGATGCCGTTCTAGGGGGCTCTGCCCCCGCCACGCTTTGCGCGCCTCCCCCGGGATATTTTTAGCCAGATGAAGCGGATCCGGTCAGTGATGTGTGGGCTGGATCCGATCCTGACGGAGGTCTCTGGCCGACAGACCGTGGGCGGTGCGGAAGGCACGGGCAAAGCTGGATTGTGAGGCAAAGCCTGTGGCGAGTGCCACGTCCATCAATGGCATGTCAGTGTCGGCAACAAGGCGCCGGGCTTCGGCCAGGCGCAGTTGCAGATAGTGATCCTGCGGCGTTGTGTTCAGGCGCAGACGGAACTGTTGTTGCAGAGTACGCGGGCTGGTGCCCAAGGTGTCGGCGATGTCGGTCAGGGGAAGCGGGTCCTCAAGAGACCTTTCCATGAGCGAATTCGCCTTTGCTGTCAGAGCGGTATGGCGATGCGGTGCACCTGTGCGGCTTTGTGGCTTGGACGGGTCGGGTGCGCCCTCGTATAGGAACAGGCCGGACACGCGGGCAGCAAAACCTGCGCCGTGGCGCGCGGCGATGATGTGCAGCATCATCTCAACCGCCGGGATTGCGCCACCAGAGGTCAGGCGGTTGCCGGAAACAGTGAACCGGTCGGGGCGCACATCGACCTCGGGGAAGCGGGTCGCGAAATTGTTTAGGTCTTCCCAGTGCGTAGTGGCGGAGTGGCCGTTGAGCAGGCCGGCTTCGGCCAATAGCCAGGGGCCGCCATCAATGCCGGCCATGGTGGCCCCGGTGCCTGCAATGCGGCGCAGACCGGCGAGCAGGCTGGGTGTGGCGTGACGGGCCAGTTGGAATCCCGCGATGACGATCATCAGGTCGCAGCCCTGCAGCCGCGCCAGCGGTGTGCCCGGAACATTTAGGGCACTGGTCAGCATCGCCGGTTCCGCCGTGGCAGTCACATAATCCCAGTCAAAGGCCGGGCGGTCCGCCAGACGGTTGGCGGCGCGCATCGGATCAACGGCCGAGGCAAAGCTGAGCGTGTTGCACTCATCCAGAACCAGCACGGCCGTTTTCAGGGCGCGATGTTCGGGCTGCAATATGTTTTTTGCGGATTTCATCAAGTTCGATTCGCATTCTGGCAAGTTGTTTCCATAAAGCTGCGCCAGAGTCGGGGATGAACGCAAATCGGAATCCGGGGAGAAGCCTGAGGATAACTTAGGTCAAAACCGGGTATAAGTTGGGGAAAACACCATGCCACTGGAAATGAACCGCGAAGTCTTCATCACCTGCGCTGTCACCGGCTCGGGCGGAACACAGGATCGCAGCCCGCATGTGCCGCGTTCGCCAAAGCAAATCGCCGAAAGTGCGATCGCCGCGGCCAAGGCCGGGGCGGCCATCGTGCATTGCCACGTGCGCGATCCGGAAACCGGTGCACCCAGCCGTCGTTTGGATCTGTACCGCGAGGTGACTGATCGCATTCGTGAAGCCGAGGTCGACGTTGTGCTGAACCTCACCGCCGGGATGGGCGGCGACATGATTTTTGGCCCGACTGAATCTCCGCTGCCGCTGAACGAAGATGGCACGGACATGATCGGCGCGGCGGCTCGGGTCGAACATGTGGCTGAATGCCTGCCCGAAATCTGTACTCTGGATTGCGGCACCATGAATTTTGCCGAGGCCGACTATGTCATGACCAACACGCCCGGTATGCTGCAGGCGATGGGCCGGATGATGACGCATCTGGGCGTGAAGCCCGAGATCGAAGCCTTTGACACCGGTCACTTGTGGTACGCAAAGCAGCTGGTGAAGGACGGCGTTCTGGACAGCCCGGCACTGGTTCAACTGTGCATGGGCGTGCCGTGGGGTGCACCCGATGATCTGAATACCTTCATGGCTATGGTGAACAACGTGCCTGATGACTGGACATTCAGCGCATTTGCGCTGGGACGGAACCAGATGGCATACGCGTCAGCTTCGGTGCTGGCGGGCGGTAATGTGCGCGTTGGGCTTGAAGACAACCTGTGGCTGGATAAGGGCGTTCTGGCCGAAAACTGGCAGTTGGTTGAGCGGGCGAACACCATCGTCTCAAACATGGGTGCGCGGGTGATCGGCGCGCAGGAAGTGCGTGAGAAGTTGGGGCTGGTCAAACGAGCGCCTAAGTGAGTCGTGTTTTGGTTTCAGGTCTCTTTGTGACCGTGGCAGCTTGCTCGACATCTACGATTCAAGCGGCAGATGTCGAGTTTGATGGCGCTCACGCCCTGAACGAGACTTGCGAGAACATTGCAGGTGACTATCGCGCAGACCGAAACGCAAACCCCAAACTTTGCGTCGGCTATGATGAGAATGGCTGGCCCATAGATGGTGCAGAAATCAAACTGCCAGACAATTGGTGAAACTAATGACAAAAATAGCAGCTATCATCGGTGGTGGTGTCATCGGCGGCGGGTGGGCCGCGCGGTTCTTGCTTAACGGTTGGGATGTCCGTGTGTTCGATCCGGACCCGGAGGCCGAGCGCAAGATTGGTGAGGTGCTCGACAATGCGCGCCGGTCTCTGCCGGGGTTGAGTGATGTGCTTTTGCCGTCTGAGGGGGCACTTACCTTCCACGACGATCTGACTGACGCCGTGCAAGGCGCCACCTGGATTCAGGAAAGCGTGCCCGAACGGCTGGATCTGAAGCTGAAGGTTTACAAAAGCTTGCAGGGTGCCTGCGATCCGGAGGCGATCATCGGGTCGTCAACCAGCGGGTTCAAACCGTCCGAGCTGCAGGAAGGAGCGCTGCGCCCAGAACAGATTGTTGTGACGCACCCGTTCAACCCGGTGTATCTGCTGCCGCTGATCGAATTGGTGCCGACCGACAAGAACCCGCCCGAAATGGTCGACCGCGCGAAGGACCTGTTGAAATCGGTGGGCTTCTTCCCTCTGCATGTCAAAAAAGAGATCGACGCGCATATTGCTGACCGGTTCCTCGAAGCCGTCTGGCGCGAGGCGCTGTGGCTGGTCAAAGACGGTATCGCGACAACCGAAGAAATCGACGATGCAATTCGCATGGGCTTTGGCATTCGCTGGGCACAGATGGGTCTGTTCGAAACCTATCGTGTAGCCGGTGGTGAGGCGGGGATGAGGCACTTCATGGCGCAGTTCGGCCCGGCGTTGCAATGGCCTTGGACCAAGCTGATGGATGTGCCCGAATTCACTGATGAGCTGGTCGACATGATCGCGGATCAGTCTGACGCGCAATCGGGCATGCACTCGATCCGCGAACTAGAGCGCATCCGCGACAATAACCTCGTTGGTATGATGCGGGCGCTCAAGGCGCAGAACTATGGGGCCGGTACTGTTCTGAACCAGCATGACGCGGCGCTGAAACCGGGCGCACTTCCGACGATGGATCAGGCCGATCTGAGCCAGCCAATTCTGACCTTGTCGCGCGCAGTGCCGTTGGACTGGACCGACTATAACGGTCACATGAACGAGGCGCGTTACCTTGAGGCCTTCGCCGCGGCGACCGACCGGTTCATGGAGATCATGGGGTGTGATGCGGATTACATCGCCTCGGGCGGCAGTTACTTCACCGCAGAAAACCATATCCGTTATATCGACGAAGTCCACGCAGGTGCAAAGATCGAAGTGCGCACGCAGATGCTATTGGGGCAGGGCAAGAAGCTGCACGTGTTCCATTCCATGTATGAAGGCGACAAGCTTTTGGCCACAGGCGAAAGCTTCCTGCTGCATGTCAGTCTGGAAACCCGTCGCCCGAGCGCACCTTCTGTCGAAATCGAAGCGGCTATGGCCCGGATCGCTGAAGCTCAGGCAAGCTTGCCTTATCCGGAAGGTGCGGGTGCGGCGATCCGCAAACCGGCATGAGTGGGCGCGTTCTGATCACGGCTGGCGCGTCGGGCGTTGGCCGCGCCATGGCCGAGGCCTTTGATACAGCCGGTGCGCAGGTTTGGGTGGCTGATGTTGACCCGAATGCCCTGTCTGATTGTCCGGCCCATTGGCAGCGGTCCGAGGCGAACGTCGCGGATGAGGATGCCGTGGCCACCATGTTCAATGACATCGAGGCGGAATGGGGTGGTTTGGATACCCTGTGCGCAAACGCAGGAATCGCGGGACCAACCGCTTTGGTTGAAGACGTTGCATTGGACGATTGGCGCATGTGTCTTTCGGTGAACCTGGAAGGGGCCTTTTTGTGCGCCAAATACGCGTCTCCAATCCTGAAACGACAAGGCAGCGGCGCGGTGGTCATAACGTCTTCGACTGCGGGACAATACGGTTATCCCAATCGCGCGCCCTATGCGGCGGCGAAATGGGGGATGATCGGGCTGGCCAAAACTCTGGCGATGGAGCTGGGCGCACACGGAGTGCGGTGCAATGTCATTTGCCCTGGCTCGGTTGAGGGTCCGCGGATGGAAGGCGTCCTGCAGCGCGAGGCCGATGCCAAGGGCATGACACGCGATCAGGTCTATGAGGGTTATGCCTCGGGCACTTCAATGGGTCGCTTCGTCGAAGGGCACGACATCGCCAATATGGCCGTGTTCCTTGCATCAGATGCGGCGCGGTTGGTGTCGGGGCAGGTGATTGCGGTCGATGGGCACACCGTCAACCCCGACCCCAAAGTTTAAGCCTGATTGGGTCCGCGAATCTGGCGGATGCTCTGGCGAACTGCCTGCCAGTCGCGGGCTTGCTGCATGTTCCCGGCGTCTTTGCATTCGCGCATCTTCTGCGCGGCCTCGGCCTCGGCCTGATCTCCGTGGGCGGAATAAAGCGCCCGTGCGTATTGAGCGGTTTTTAGTGCGTCCATTCCTATGGTCCTCCGTCTGTGATCGGATCGCTCGAAAGTTCGCGCCAAGTGACGATATCACACCTTGGTCGCTTACGCATCTATGAGGCCGTTATCAGGCGGAAATCGTTGATCGTAGCTGCCTGAGATGATCGGGGAAGTCCCGCGCCGTCACATCCGCTTCTCGCACCAACGTATCGAAATGACGGGAAAAAACTTCGATTCTGTCGCGGTCCCGAAAGGCCATATAGTGACTGCCCGCGTAGAACACACACAGCAGCGGGCCAAAAATCGTGACCGGCGCAGAATAGAGGCGTTTGGCATCAAACAGATAGATGCGCATGCGGGGATAAAGCTGGTCGCTCAGCTCCAACAAGTGGTCGATCTGATCCATCCTGATCTTTGGGCACAGGCCTTCGTAGTATCCGGTCGCGCGGGCAAAGCTGTCGATCTCATACAGTGGCATGGCGATTTCATAATCTGATTGCGCACTGCGCATCCAAGTCAGCCTGTCTGCCGACGCGCCGATGGCCTGATCTGCTGTGCGTCCCAAATGCGGGGCGTATTCCCATTCCAGCACGGCGCGGGTTTTCAACATGTCGGGCAGGGTGGCGGGCACATAGCGAACCTTGTAGCCAGCCGCCTCTTTGTGCCATTCAAAGATGCGCTCATCGACCAGCGCGCGGGGCGCCTTGGTCATACTCAGAGAAAGCGCCAGTAGCTCTGCAGCGCTTTCTGGCCGATCCGATAAGCTCAGCAGCCAGTCAGCCGAAACACCAAGCGCTGTGGCGCAGCTGCCAACGACATGCGCGTTCGGCAGGCGCGCACCTTCGCCAGTCAAAAGTTGGGATATGGTCGATCGGTCGACACCGATATCCCGGGCAAGCGCGCTTTGGCTGATGTCACGTTCTTCCATCGCGCGGGCAAGGCGTTGGCGAAACTGCGCAGCGCGATCTCGTTTGTCTAATTTATCCGTCATATGGTGATTTATATCATAAGTGATGAGTTTTGTTAATCATATTCAGAATTTTCAACTCGGCCACGATCCGTAATTCTTAAACATAACAATAATATGGGTGACGGAATGGAAACGCGACGAAGATCGGTCGTGAAGGCTGTGGTGTGGAATGCGATGGGCCTGGTCATGATGACGCTGGTGGGTCTTATCGCGACAGGCTCTGCTGCAGTTGGCGGGACGTTGGCGATTGTGAACACGGGCATCGGCCTGACGATGTACGTGATCTACGAGCGCGTCTGGGCAGGCATCACATGGGGCCGAAATGTCTGAGCGGCCAGGTCCCGAGTGGGGCACCTTTGCCCTTATAATCGCATGCTACGCAGCTTGGCTTGCTGTGATCTTTATGTTCCCGGTTTGGCTGGCCATTCCCGCAATGGGATTGGTCGCGGCGTTGCACTCATCGCTGACACATGAGGCGCTGCATGGACATCCTTTTCGCACCCGTTGGTTGAACGAGGCATTGTTGGCGCTGCCGTTGACTTTGTTCATCCCATATAACCGGTTCCGCGATCTGCATCTGGCGCATCACAGGGATTCGACCCTGACTGATCCGTATGACGACCCTGAGTCGAACTATCTGGACCCGAAGGTTTGGAATACGCTCAAAGGCTGGCAAAAGCGACTGCTGAGAGCGAATAACACGCTGCTTGGACGCATGGTGCTGGGCCCGGCGATTGGTCAATTCACCTTCATTCGGGATGAGCTGCGCGGCGCTAAACGCGGAGACAAAGACATATTACTGGCCTGGGGGCTGCACCTGATCGGAGCCGCTGTGGTTTTGTGGATAGTCGCGCAATCGCCAATGCCGCTGTGGGCCTTTGTTCTGTCAGCTTACATTGGGTTGGGTTTGGTCAAGATCCGGACGTTTCTTGAACACAGGGCGCATGAAGACTCGGGTGCGCGTACCGTCATAGTTGAAGATCGCGGACTATTGGCTTTCTTGTTTCTAAACAACAACCTGCACGTCGTACATCACATGAATCCCGGTGCGCCGTGGTACCGATTGCCCGCTCTGTATCGGGCTGGAAGAGATCGGTATCAGTCAACGAACGAGGCCTATGTCTATCGGTCCTACGGCCAGATCTTCCGCTCGTACCTTTGGCGCGCGAAGGATCCGGTGGCGCATCCGCTCTGGCCAAAGGGCTGATTTGCCGACACAAGGGAATTCATGAGTTTGTGGATTCCCGTCACCATCGCCGCCGCGGCATTTCAGACCGTGCGGTTCATGCTGCAAAAATCGCTGAGCACCGTGAAGCTTACGGCTGCCGGTGCGACTTTTGCCCGATTTGCCTATTCCATGCCTTTGGCCGTTCTCGTGTTGGTCGTGGCAATGAAGGTAACCGGTTACAGCCTGCCAGTCCTGACCGGAAGATTCTGGCTGTTTGCAGTGATCGGCGGGACAACGCAGATATTGGCGACCATTTGCGTGGTGGCCCTGTTCAAACAGCGTAATTTCGCCGTCGGCATTACATTCAAGAAGACCGAGGTCATCCAGACTGCCATCGTCGGATTTCTTGTCTTGGGTGATCAGGTGTCCTCGGGCGCATTGTTTGCAATAATTCTGGGACTGATAGCCGTCCTGCTGCTGTCGAAAAATCCAGGCGGGGAAGGGGTTTGGTGGGCACATCTCACCAACCGGGCATCGCGCCTTGGGTTGGGTTCTGGCATTCTGTTCGCCTTCTCATCCGTCAGTTATCGCGGAGCATCTTTGGAGTTGGGAGACATTGACCCGTGGTATCGGGCGCTGATCACATTGGCTGTGGTCGTGTCGTACCAATTCCTGAGCATGGGATTGTGGTTGTTATGGCGCGACCGGGCTGAGTTGCGCGCAGTTTGGGACACACGTCGAACCGGCGTTTTCGTCGGCCTCACCAGCCTGTGCGGTTCGTTCTGCTGGTTTTTTGCCTTCACGCTGCAAAACGCGGCCTATGTCAAAGCACTGGGCCAGGTTGAACTGATCTTCAGCCTGTTCGCCTCGATCTTGTTTTTCCGCGAAAAAATCACCCGGCGCGAAATCGCCGGGATGACCTTGCTTGGTGCCTCGATACTGGCACTGGTACTTACGATTTAGCCTGCGCGGCGCTCGTCAAAGCTGAGGGCGATGAAGCTGGGCATGTGATCGCCCATGCCGACAACAGCAGGGCCTTTGTCGTCTCTGCGGCCACGGCCTTTGGGTTCTTTGTCCTTCTTGCGGTCGCTCTTCCTGCTTTCGCTTTTCTTGGCGTCAGTCGGTTTGGCTTTCCGTTCAGGCTTCGGCGCTTCTTCTTTGACTTTGGGTTCTTCGGACTGAACCGGGTTGTCGAGCCTGGGAATTTCTTTTTGGATCAGCTTTTCAATTGCGGCCAGGGCTTTTTCATCTCGTCCTGAACAGATTGTAATTGCTTTGCCATCGCGTCCGGCGCGACCTGTACGGCCAATGCGGTGAACGTAATCTTCCGGGTGTCCAGGAACGTCGAAATTGAACACATGGCTCACCGACGGCACATCAAGACCGCGCGCGGCCACGTCTGAGGCGACCAGCAGGCGCAAGGAACCGTCGCGGAAACCATCAAGGGTTTTCATCCGCTGTGATTGGTCCAGATCACCGTGGATCGCTGCAGCGTCATATCCGTATTTTTTCAACGACTTCGCGCAGATATCTACATCGGTTTTGCGATTGCAGAAGATGATTGCGTTGGTGCATTTTTCACCTTCGGCATCGATCAGCGCACGCAGAACCTTGCGCTTGGCACTGGCTTCGCGATCGCGGCGACCGCCTTTGAACATGACAACACCCTGTTCGATGGTCTCGGACGCGGTGGCCTGACGGGCGACCTCGACGCGGGTGGGCGCGGACAGGAACGTGTCGGTGATACGTTCAATCTCGGGTGCCATAGTGGCCGAGAAGAACAGGGTTTGGCGCGTGAACGGTGTCAGCGAGAAGATGCGTTCGATATCGGGGATGAATCCCATGTCGAGCATTCTGTCTGCTTCATCTACAACCATGATCTGAACGCCGGTCAACAACAGCTTGCCGCGTTCGAAATGGTCCAGCAGGCGACCCGGTGTGGCGATCAGAACGTCCACGCCCCGGTCGATCAACGCGTCCTGCTCTTTAAAGCTGACGCCGCCAATCAACAGCGCTTTGGTCAGTTTTAGATGTTTGGCGTACGTGTCGAAATTCTCAGCCACCTGCGCGGCCAGTTCCCGCGTCGGGCACAGCACCAGCGAGCGCGGCATCCGTGCACGGGCGCGCCCACGGGCCAGCAAGGTGATCATTGGCAGCGTAAAGCTGGCCGTCTTGCCGGTACCGGTCTGAGCAATGCCCAGAACATCCCGACCTTCAAGGGCAGCGGGAATCGCGCCTTCCTGAATTGGCGTGGGCGTTTCGTATCCGGCTTCCTCAATGGCTTTGAGGACCTTCGGGTTCAGGTTCAGTTCGTTGAATTTTGTCATGTATGTCCGGTTCATGCGGACACTAGACCTGGCCCGCGCGTCAATGGAATGCCGGGCCCGGATGGCCATGCGCTGTCAGGCACATTTCGGCTTTGCGCGGACATAACAAAATCATGAGGCAGGGTCAAATGAAGAGGTTTTAACCTGACGTCGCTAGCGCCCACTGCTGGTTTTCCGCAACAATTCAGCAGCTTCCGGGGAAGTGTTTCGCAACCTTCGCGTCCAGATCCAGCGGTCTGTGCCGGATCAACCCATATTCTTCGAGACGAGCGCGTACGCCGGGATCGGCACCGCTAATTTCGTCAAAGAACGCGCGCAAGCCGTCCTGGCCCTGTTCTGTCTCGATCCAGTTGAACAACTCATTCTTGTTCAGACCGCCCAGTTCGCGCGGAACGTTCGGGGACATGCCGGGTTGATAGGACCCACGCGCCATCCGGAACTGATAGTGCGCGGCCCAGTGGTCCCAGTCAGGGGCGTGGCGATGACACAGCTCTAACCCCGGAATTTCGAATTTGCAGGGCAGAAGTTTTTTGTTTTGAAACAGGTTGTGGATGCGAAAGTTCAGCTTTTCCATGCCTGTGCGGACGAACAGCTTACCCTGAACGTGGCTGATGAACCCGCCGAGTACAAAGCCGCCATAGTTGGGATAGATGGACTGTACCATGGCTGAGCGGTCCGGGCCGCTTGGGATATGCGCCTTGAACAGATCCTCGCCGCTTGCCATTGCCTCCATTGGCCGGACGCGGACGGCGGGGATGTCGGCGGGGACGGATTGCAACTGCTCCCGGATGGGTTTTGAAGACCACAGGAACTCGTCCACGTCGATATGGGCCAGCCAGTCCAGATCGGTGTTGCGATAGGCGAATGTGGCATGCAGCGTCTGACGAACCTGATGGCGTTCCGGTCGGTCGCGTTTGCGTTTCTCCCAAAAAGCATCGTCGCAGATTCGGGCTCTGATTTTCGGGTGTTTCCTGAGGGCCCGGTGCGCCTCACGGTTGGGTTCGTCCAGGTAGATGTACAGATAATCCGCACCTAGGTCGAGGTGATGGGCCGCGAACCTGAGTATGTCGCGGGTCGATCCGCGAACCATTGAAACGATGCCCCAGGTCGTCATGCCCAGACCTGTTGTGTGACGCCATATTCACGCGCAATGCAGGAATCAGGATCGGGCGATTCCACGCTGAATTCAAAAAGTTTTTTCTGGGCACCGAACCCGTGTAGTGCGCCTGTGGGCGTCTGGAAGTCGTCATTCATGCGGGTAAAATTGCACAGGCCATGTTGCCTGTGCAATCAGCCTGACGCATCACACCATCATTTCTTTCGTGGCCGTCAGGTTCAGTTCGGGATAGTCGCGGATGACCCGGTCGATGTCCCACTGAAGACGCGTCAGATAGACGATGTCGCCATCATGATCGTGAGCGATGTGCTGCTTGTTGGCGTTGACGAACTTTTCGACCTCGGCCTTGTCACCGCTGACCCAGCGGGCCGAGGTGAACTGAGATGCTTCGAACCGAACGGGCAGGCCGTATTCCATCTCGATACGGCTGGCGAGCACTTCAAATTGCAGCGCGCCAACGACGCCAACGATAAAGCCCGATCCGATTGAGGGTTTGAACACCTTGGCCGCGCCTTCCTCGGCAAATTGCATCAGCGCCTTTTCCAAATGTTTGGCTTTCATCGGGTCGCCGGGCCGCACGGTCTGCAGCAGTTCAGGCGCGAATGAGGGGATGCCAGTAACCCGGATCGCTTCGCCTTCGGTCAGCGTGTCGCCGATGCGCAATTGGCCGTGGTTGGGGATGCCGATGATATCACCAGCCCAAGCCTCTTCGGCCAGTTCCCGGTCCGATGCGAGGAACAGCACAGGGTTCGAAATTGCCATCGGTTTTTTCGACCGCACATGGGTCAGCTTCATGCCACGCTTGAAATGGCCCGATGCCATACGAACAAACGCCACGCGGTCGCGGTGCTTTGGGTCCATATTGGCTTGAACCTTGAAGACAAAACCCGCGACTTTCTTTTCGTCGGGTGCAATCTGACGCGGTTCGGCAGACTGGATCTGCGGCTGGGGGCCGTAGGCACCAATGCCTTCCATCAGTTCCTTCACACCGAACGAGTTGATCGCCGAGCCGAACCAGATCGGGGTCATATGCCCCTCAAGCACCGCCTGCGGGTCCATGGCGGGCAGCAGCTCGCGCGCCATCTCAACCTCTTCCAGGAACTTTTCCAACAGGTGCTCGGGCACGTGTTCGGCCAGTTTCGGGTCATCCAACCCGTTGATTTCGATACTTTCGGCCACTTTGTTACGATCGGCGCGGTCCATCAGTTCCAGCCGGTCGCGCAGCATGTCGTAGCAGCCGATGAAATCGCGACCTACGCCGATAGGCCATGCGGCAGGGGTAACGTCGATCGCCAGCATTTCCTGAATTTCGTCGATGATCTCGAACGTATCGCGGCTTTCGCGGTCCATCTTGTTACAGAAGGTCAGGATCGGAAGGTCACGCAGGCGGCAGACCTCGAACAATTTCTGCGTCTGGCTTTCCACACCTTTCGCGCCGTCTATCACCATCACGGCGGCGTCCACAGCGGTCAGCGTGCGATAGGTGTCTTCCGAGAAATCACTGTGGCCGGGCGTATCCACCAGATTGAATCTGAAAGTGTCATAGTCAAAGGACATCGCCGATGCGGAAACCGAGATACCGCGGTCCTTCTCCATTTGCATGAAGTCCGAGCGTGTTCGTCTTGCCTCACCCTTGGCGCGCACCTGACCTGCCATTTGAATGGCGCCCCCGTACAACAGGAACTTTTCAGTCAGCGTCGTTTTGCCCGCATCCGGGTGCGAGATGATGGCGAATGTCCGGCGCCGGGCGATCTCGGGCGGCAAAACGGGTTGGTTGGTGGCGGTATCAAGCATGAACGCGCGTATATGCGGGGAATTCTGCCGAAGCAAGACAAAGGGGGTGTTCAGAATCGCCTGACGGTGGCAAAAAGAACATATAGTGAACAAATTATGGAGAGGTGTGATGAATTTAAAAGAAATCGCAAACGAACTGGTCGCTGGTTGCCGAGAAGGCCGGGCCAAAGCGAATTTGGATAAGCTCTATGCGGACGATGCCGTCTCCGTCGAAGCCGTGGATTACTCGGGCATGGGGCGCGAAGTCGCCGGCCGCGACGCGATCCGTGGCAAACAAGAATGGTGGGAAGGTGCACATGATGTGACAAAAACTTCGGTAAGTGATCCATTTGTGCATGGTGAGGACCGCTTTGCCGTAATTTTCGAAGTAAAGGGCACAGTGAAGGAAAGCGGTGACAGCTTTGATATGCGCGAAGTCGCCATTTACCACGTCGCGGATGGCAAGATTGTGCGTGAAGAGTTCTTTTATTGATCAAAGGTCCATTGCTGGTCTTCCCTGAAAGGCTGGTGCTAGATGTGCGGCAAATACAGGGAGGATCAGATGGATCTTGGTATCAAAGGTAAACGTGCGCTGGTCTGCGCCAGTAGCAAAGGTTTGGGTCTGGGTTGTGCCGAGTCGCTGGCCGCCGCGGGTGTTGATCTGGTGATGAACGCGCGGGGGACTGAGGCTTTGGAGGCATCGGCTGACCGCATTCGCGCTGAACATGGCGTACAGGTTCAGACTATCGCCTGCGATGTGACTTCGACTGAAGGACAGGTGCAGGTAATCGAAGCCGCGCAGGGTGTTGATATCCTCGTGACAAATGCCGGAGGCCCGCCCCCGGGTTTGTGGTCGGACTGGGATCGCGATGATTTCATCAAGGCGCTGGACACCAACATGCTGACGCCGATTGCGTTCATGAAGGCTTTGTTGCCTGGGATGATGGACAAAGGCTGGGGCCGGGTGGTGAATATCACCTCGCAATCTGTGCGCGCGCCGATCCCCGCACTGGGTCTGTCGAACGCGGCACGTACCGGTTTGACGGGGTATGTCGCGGGAACTGCGCGTCAAGTGGCGCCGAAAGGGGTAACGATCAATAACTTGCTGCCGGGCATTCATGCCACCGACCGGGCGGACTCGTTGGATGGTGGCGTGGCTGCGCAAAAAGGAATTTCGATGGACGAGGCGCGCGCTGAACGCGCGGCAACCATCCCGGCGCGACGGTATGGAACGCGTGAAGAATTTGGTGCAGCCTGTGCGTTCCTGTGTTCGCAGAATGCCGGTTTCATTGTCGGGCAGAACATACTGCTAGATGGTGGCGCCACTAATCTGACGATGTGATCATGGCACAAAACTTCTCGCTTAAAGATCAACTGTTTAATGTCGAAAAGACCCGCTATTTGGCGGGGCTTTTCGCGGGCGCGGACCCGTCCTTTGATGCCGAGGCGTTTGAGGCGCAGGTCATGTCGCGTCTGCTGGATCTGGAGCTGAAAGAGAGGATGGCCTGGATCGCCGAATGTCTGCAACAGGCGGTGCCGGGCGACTTGCCTCAGATCGCACCTACGCTGCTGCGCGCCTTGCCGCCACCATTGGATCCCGGCAAAACGGATGACGATTTTGGTGATTTCATCTTTGCACCGCTGGGTGACTGGGTTGTTGCCGTGGGGATGGATCATCCTGAGCAGTCATTGGATGTGCTCGAGGAACTGACCCAAAGGTTTTCAATGGAATGGGCCATAAGGCCGTTCCTCAATACCCATCAGGAACAGGTGCTGGCGCGGATGCAGGAATGGTGCGCGCATGACAGCTATCACGTGCGTCGACTGGTCAGCGAAGGCACAAGACCGCGTTTGCCTTGGGGGCAGGCGGTGGGGCTGGACCTGACCGATCCGCTGCCTTTACTGGATCGGCTGCATGCCGATGGAACGCGCTATGTCACTCGGTCGGTTGCCAACCATCTGAATGACATAACCAAAAAAGACCCCGATCTGGTTTTGGACCGGTTGCAGGATTGGGGCGGGAACGGGCGGCAGGATCAGGCCGAGATGGGCTGGATGACCTCGCACACCTTGCGTGGGCTTGTGAAAGCAGGCCATCCGCGCGCCATGAAGATGCTGGGCTTTGATCCTGATGCTGAAGTTTCGGCCGATGTTACCATCAAGGGTGACGCGCAGATCGGTGGAGCGCTGGAGTTTGATGTCGTGCTGAATGGCAATGGAAAACAACCGGTTCTGGTCGATTACATTGTTCATTTTCAAAGGCCTGGGGGTAAAACCTCAGCCAAAGTGCACAAGCTGAAACAGTCCGCGTTGGCAGATGGTGCTCTTACCCTGACCAAAAAGCACAAGCTCAAAGGTGACGCCACCACGTTCAAACTTATCCCTGGTGCGCATCGGCTTGAGATACAGGTGAACGGCAAACTGCGCGCGGGCGTTGATTTCGAACTGCTGGCATAACCCCTACACGCCCTCACGCTTTCGTCAGATTCTAAAGGCCCGGATTGCGCCAAGCCCCGCGCTGCTTTAGCTGCTATGCAGCCATCAGACAGAAGGATAACCGCGATGAAGCATGAGTCAGTGCAGAATTACTATGGCGAAGTCTTGCAGGGCAGCTCGGACTTGCAGACAAACGCGTGTTGTACGCCTGATGACATGCCGGATCATGTCAAAAAGATCCTGTCGACAATTCATGACGAAGTTCTGACGCGCTACTATGGCTGCGGTCTGATCGCTCCGCACGACCTTGAGGGAATGAGCATTCTGGATCTCGGCTGTGGTGCGGGACGTGATGTTTATGCCTTGTCCGCAATGGTAGGTGAAAAGGGGCGCGTTGTGGGTGTGGATATGACACCGGAACAGCTGGACGTCGCGCGGGCGCATCAGGACTATCACACGCAAGCCTTTGGGCATTCTGCCAGCAATGTGGAATTCCACCATGGCTATATCGAAAAGCTGGACGAGCTTGACCTGGAACCCGGTTCTTTTGACATCATCGTCTCGAACTGCGTGATCAATCTGGCCACCGATAAAGAGGCGGTTTTGCGTGGTGCGCATCGGTTGCTGAAAGACGGGGGCGAGATGTATTTCTCGGACGTCTACGCCGACCGCCGAGTGCCTAAAGAGATGGCCGAGGATGAGGTTTTGTACGGTGAATGCCTGTCCGGTGCCCTGTATTGGAACGAGTTCCTGTCGATGTCGCGCAAGGCAGGCTTTGGTGATCCGCGCCGGGTCACGCATCGTCCGCTGACCATCGAAAACGCTGTACTCGAAGAGCGTGTCGCGCCTCTTAAATTCCTGTCTGCCACCTACCGTCTGTTCAAGCTGCCCGAGTTGGAACCAGACTGCGAGGATTACGGCCAGGCCGTGATCTACAAGGGCACCATCCCGAATGCCCCGCATCTGTTCGAGCTAGATGATCACCACGCGATCGAGGCGGGTAAGGTTTTTCCTGTCTGCGGCAACACGTGGATGATGTTGAAAGACACGCGTTTCGCGCGGCATTTTGAGTTCATCGGTGATTTCTCGACCCACTACGGGATATTCGAAGGCTGCGGTGGTGAAAGCCCGTTTGAAGCCACGGGCGAGGCCCCATCCGGCGTCTGTTGCTGATCTCTTGCACCTGAGGGGCGGGGTTGTTATCCCCGCCTAAGCCCGATGGAATTGATCGGGAAAGGCAACGGGGCCCATCGGTGACAGAAAACGCTACTCCTCCTCGACTGGAAATCCGAAATCTGATCGCCCGGTATGAGGGGCGGGTCGTTGTGGATAACGTCTCACTGACGGTGCGGGCGGGGCAGGTGACCTGTTTGTTGGGGCCTTCGGGCTGCGGCAAGTCCACGACGCTGCGCATGATCGCGGGCGTCGAGATGCAGGAATCCGGTGAAATCTACGTCGATGGCAAGCTGATCTGTGACACGGTGTTTCGTGTACCGCCCGAGCGGCGCGAAATAGGGCTGATGTTTCAGGACTTTGCCCTGTTTCCGCATCTCAGCGTTGCCGACAATGTGGCCTTTGGCCTGAAGGGGCATAGGGACGAAAAACGCGCCCGCGTCGAAGCGCTGCTGCGCAAAGTCGACCTGATGCGTTTCGTCGACGACTACCCACATCATTTGTCAGGTGGCGAGCAGCAACGTGTGGCGTTGGCCCGCGCATTGGCCCCGCGTCCGCGGATCATGCTGATGGACGAGCCTTTCTCGGGCCTCGACAACCGGTTGCGGGACGGCATTCGGGATGAAACGCTTGCGATCCTCAAGGAAGAGGATGCCGCTGTTGTTCTTGTCACGCATGAGCCGGAAGAAGCGATGCGCATGGCGGATGAAATCGCCCTGATGCGGCGCGGTAAAGTCGTCCAACAAGGCGCGCCCTACAACGTCTTTACCCGCCCGGCGGACAAGGCGGCGGTGGCGTTTTTTAGTGATATCAATGTTTTGCAATCCAAAGTGAATGGGGCCTTGGCCGAAACGCCATTCGGGCAATTTCTGGCACCCGGCGTTCCGGACAATACAGATGTCGAGATCGTATTCCGCCCGCAGCACGTGCGGCTGGACTTTGACCGTAACGGCAAGGGGCCGCTGCCGACACCGACCGACGGCGTTGCCGCGCGGGGCGTGGTCGAGCGGGCACGGTTTTTGGGCAACGAAAGCCTTGTTGAATTTCGGATGGACCATGATGGCTCGATCCTGAGGGCGACGGTGCCCAATGTCTTTGTTCCCAGCCCGGGACGGGTCATGTGGCTGACCATCCGCCGTGACAGGTGTTTCGTTTTCCCGGTTTAGGCTGGAAAGCCACAGTTTAGCGCCAAGTGGTGCGCGAAAGCATCAGATTGGACGCGCGCGTTGCTTGCCGCGACGCGGGGGCGGGTCTATCAAGGGCAAAACGCCGGGTGGATGGGGCTTATGCGTATACTTCTGACCAATGATGACGGGATCAATGCCCCGGGGCTGATCGCACTTGAGGCGATTGCCGCCGATCTGGCAGGCCCGGATGGCGAGGTTTGGGTCGTAGCGCCTGCATTCGAACAATCGGGTGTGGGCCACTGCATCAGTTATACCCACCCGATGATGGTCGCCAAGCTGGGCGAGCGCCGCTTTGCCGCCGAAGGCTCACCCGCTGACTGTGTGTTGGCCGGGCTGCACGACGTCATGAAAGACACACCGCCCGATCTGGTATTGTCCGGTGTGAACCGGGGTAATAACTCGGCCGAGAACACGCTGTATTCCGGCACGGTAGGAGGAGCGATGGAAGCCGCCCTGCAGGGTATTCCTGCGATTGCCTTGTCGCAGTATTTCGGACCGCGCAATCTTGGTCTGGATGATCCTTTTGAGGCTGCAAAGCGTTACGGGGCCGACCTCGTGCGGCGAATTCTGAAAGCAACGCCTGAAGAGCAAGTCGATTACCGGCTGTTTTACAACGTGAATTTCCCACCTGTGCCGGCGGATGAGGTTCTGGGGACGCGCATCGCGCCGCAGGGCTTTCGCCAGGATACCAACTTCTCGGTCGAACCACACAGCTCGCCCTCGGGCCGGCGGTTCCTGTGGATCAAGGGCGGCTATCAGCACAATCCGACAGCACCCGGAACCGATGCGGCGGTTAACCTTGGGGGCTACATCTCGGTCACACCGATGCGTGCGGATCTGACGGCCCATGACGTTCTGAAACAACTGAAGTCGATCGAATGAGCGGACTTGATCCAGAAACAACCATGCAGTTCCTCTTTGCCCTGCGGTCGCGCGGGGTAACGGATGCGCGCGTTCTAGCTGCTATGGAACAGGTCGATCGGGGCCGTTTCGTCAAGGGTCTGTTCGCCGAGCGCGCTTATGAGGATACACCGCTGCCGATCGCCTGTGGCCAGACGATCAGCCAGCCTTCGGTGGTGGGGCTGATGACCCAGGCGCTGGATGTGCGCCCCCGTGATACGGTGCTGGAGGTTGGTACAGGCTCGGGCTATCAGGCGGCGGTTCTGTCCAAGCTGGCGCGCCGGGTCTATACGGTCGAACGTCATAAACGTCTGGTGCGCGAAACCGGCGAGCTGTTTCGAGAATTGGGAATGACCAATGTGACGGCGATGCTGTCTGACGGATCGTTCGGTTTGTCGGAACAAGCCCCGTTTGATCGTATCATTGTGACCGCCGCCGCTGAGGACCCGCCCGGGCCGCTCTTGGCGCAGCTCAAAATCGGCGGTATCATGGTTTTGCCGGTGGGACAGTCGGATGCGGTTCAGACCCTGATCCGGGTCAGACGCACTGAGACCGGCCTGGACTATGATGAATTGTTGCCCGTTCGGTTCGTGCCCCTGCTAGAAGGGCTTGGCAAAGACGGAGCGTAAGGAAATATTTCGCGATAAGCGCTGGAACCCCGGACAACAGGGGCAGGCGGTGAGGACAGTAAAATGAGAGCAGTTTCCAAATCAGCAGTCGCAGCAGGTGTTGCGTCTTTGGCGTTCCTCGCGGGATGCGAAGGCCCCATAGATTATGATCTGCGCGGCAATGTCGGTGGTTTTTCCACGGCCGATGCGGCGCAGGCAGCCACTGCCAACCGGCCGGCACCGGATGCGCGTGGCGTGATCACCTATCCCAATTATCAAGTGGCCGTTGCGCGCCGGGGCGACACGGTTGGCGATGTCGCTGCCCGGGTCGGATTACCGGCAGCGGAAGTCGCGCGTTTTAACGGATTGCAAGCTGCGGACCAGCTGCGTGATGGCGAAGTGGTGGCCTTGCCCCGTACCGTCAGCACGGCCAGCTCTGTCGATATCGCGACAATTGCAGGCACTGCGATTGACGCAGCTCCGGCGGATGGGTCGGTGCGCACATCGACGCTGGAACCGGCACAACCAACCGCCGCGCCTGCACCAGCCCCTGCGCCGGTGGGACCTGAGCCCATACGCCACAAGGTCAAACGCGGCGAAACCGCGTATACGATCGCGCGCCTGTATAACGTGCCGGTCGACGCTCTGGCAGAGTGGAACGGGCTGGGGTCTGACTTTACCGTGCGCGAAGGACAGTTTCTGCTGATTCCTATCAAGAACCAGCCTGCGCCCCGTCAGGAGGCGGCCGCCGTGACAACAGTCCCTGCGACTACGATCACCCAACCTGGGCAGGGATCGCCGACACCGACGCCGCCCAGCGCGACGCAACCTTTGCCGGATGAAGTCATCAAGCCCGCCGAACCCGCACCTGACGTGACCGCCGAAGCGCCCACGACGCAAAGCAACTCTGCGCTTGGCCTGCCGGTCACCGGAACGATCATCCGCACCTATAAAAAAGGCTCGAACGAAGGCATCGACATCGCGGCCTCGCCTGGTAGCCCGGTTAACGCTGCCGCTGCGGGCACCGTCGCCGCAATCACGGCCGACGCAGATCAAGTGCCGATCATTGTGGTCAAACACAACAGCGACCTGCTGACCGTCTACGCGAATGTCGAAAACATCACCGTGAAAAAAGGCGCTCGCGTCAAGCGCGGCCAAAAGATCGCGTCCTTGCGCGGTGGCGACAATGCTTATGTGCATTTTGAAGTGCGCAAAGGGTTCGAATCCGTCGATCCGGAACCCTATCTGCGGTGAGGGTCATGGCCTACACTGGCCATGCCTTCGGCCAGAGTATTTGAGAAAAGACGAAACCCTTTAGGCGTGCGGATCATAATCGCTTAGGCGCTTGCCGGGCTCGTCTGCGAAGACCTCGGGCAGGGGCGAGATTGCTTCGACCAGGTCGATGCGGAAAACGCGGAACCCCTGGCGTAGCTCGCACCACGCCGTCAGCGTCCAGACGCGCCCCCAGTATTCCATGTGCAGGGGGCGTATGACCCGATCGGTCAGAACGCCGTCGATCCGGCGGTAAGACAGTCGTAACTTTTGCCGCGATTTGATGGCGGCGCGGATCGGGGCCATATGCGCCAGCCCACGGGCTGCATCGGCAAAGGGATAGACCGCAAATTTCCAACTGTCAGCCTCGGCCACGACCTGCGTGGGCAACACGGCATCGATCTTGTCGGCCAGCGACGTGGCTGCGGCCTTGAGGTCGGGGTCTGCGGCTTCCGCCACGATGGCCATGCCGAGGTTCAACGCCTCAAGCTCGGCAGGGGTCAGGTTCAGCGGGGGCAGGGTGATCTGCTCGCGCACCATGTATCCCACGCCGCGTTCGCCCTCGACCGGGACGCCCGAGGCAACCAGCGTATCCATGTCGCGATAGATCGTGCGGACCGACACCTCAAGCCGGTCCGCGATGTCTTGCGCGCGGTGCAGTTTACCGTCGCGCAGGATCTGGATGATATCGAACAGCCGGTCACTGCGGCGCATGGGATGTCCTGTGTGTCATGACGCTCCGATGGTCCAATGGATTGCATCGTGGCGCATGGTGACCGTGTCTGGAGCGATTGCGGCCATCACCGCGGGGGCGAAGTCCTGTTTGGGAAAGGCTGCGGCGGCGGATTGAGCGCAATCCATGTCTGCCCAGATGACGGTGTCGGTCCAAAGCCCGTCATCCCCTGCGCTGAGGCGCCGAAAGACAAATCCATCTGCGTTCCGAACAAAGGATTCGGTGCCTTTCATGATGTTCACGAAATCCTCCTTTGTTACATCGGCCGCGAGTTTGAAGGTTACGGTTTCTGCGATTTGTGTCACGTCATGCTCCTGTTTTGATGAGACAGGGCCGTTCTACGTGCTCTCAACTGACATAAACCTGTCAGTTGAGAATTGCGAGTCCTCAAAAACTGCCTGATCCGTTCATTTTTGGGCACAGAACCGGGCCGACACGCTTTTGCGATGGACCGCCCGGGCGTAAACACAGTGCCAGATCACATTCCCGGCGCGCCTGCGCCGACTTCAAAGGAGAAGAGACATGCTTAACAATATCGGACTTCCCGGTCTTCTGCTGATTGCCGTTGTGGTGCTGGTGCTGTTTGGCCGCGGCAAAATCAGCTCGTTGATGGGCGAAGTGGGCAAAGGCATCACCTCGTTCAAGAAGGGCGTCAAAGAAGGTGCGGACGAGCTGGAGCAGGACGCGTCCGAGGTGGCCAAAGACGTCACCCCCGAGACCGACAAAGACAAGGCCTAAGCGCAGATGTTTGATCTGGGCTGGACCGAGCTTCTGGTCATCGGCATTGTTGCCCTGATCGTTGTGGGGCCAAAGGACCTGCCGGTGCTGTTCCGTAACGTTGGCCGCTGGGTTGGCAAGGCTCGTGGCATGGCGCGCGAATTTAGCAGCGCCATGAACGAAGCAGCTGATCAGGCGGGCGTGAACGAGATCAAGAAGGGTCTGAATGCGGCCACCAATCCTGTGAACACCGCCATGGACGGCGTGAAAGAAGCTGCGCAGGAAATGGCCAAGAGCATGGACCCGACTAAGTTCGACCCCGACAGCGAAACCGGTAAACTGGCTGCTGAACGTGCAGAGCAGGCCAAGAAGATCCAGGCCTCGACCGCACGTGCCGCTGCCGAGCGTAAGGCCAAAGAAGCTGCGGATGCGCTAGCCAAGGCTGAAGAGGCCGAAGCCGCGCTGAATACTGAAAGCAAGACATGAGCAATACCGACGAGATCGAAGACAGCTCGGCCCCATTGATCGAGCATCTGGCAGAACTGCGCACGCGGTTGATTCACTGCGTCGTGGCGTTCCTGATCGGGATGATAATTTGCTTCACCGTTGCCACGCCGCTGTTCAACTTCCTCACAAACCCACTGTGCGAGGTGCTGGCAGAACGCGGACAGGATTGCGGACTGATTTTCATCTCTCCACAGGAAGGGTTCTTTGTCGCCATTAAGGTCTCACTTCTGGGCGGGTTCATTCTGGCATTCCCCTATATAGGGATGCAGATGTGGCGGTTCGTTGCACCGGGCCTGTACCGGTCGGAAAAGAACGCTTTCCTGCCGTTCATGCTGGCATCGCCATTCATGTTCCTGCTGGGGGCAAGCTTTGCGTTTTACGTGGTCACGCCGCTGGCTTACGACTTCTTCCTTGGCTTCCAGCAATTCGGAGCAGAAGGCGAAGCAGTAGTTGACGGAACTGCTACTGCGCCGCTGAGCGTCGTGTTCCAGGGCTCGGCACAGGAATACCTGAACCTGACCATCAAGTTCATTGTGGCTTTTGGCCTTTGCTTCCAACTGCCCGTTCTACTGACGCTGATGGGCAAAGCCGGGCTGGTAACTGCTGAAGGTCTGGGGGCCGTGCGTAAGTACGCGGTGGTCGCCATTCTGGTTCTGGCCGCACTGGTGACACCGCCTGACGTGATCACTCAGGTCATCCTGTTCGTGGTTGTCTATGGGCTGTACGAGATTTCGATCTTCCTGGTCGCACGCGTCGAGAAAAAGCGCGAGGAACAACTGCGCGCTGACGGCTACTACGACGATGAAGAAGAAGCGGATGAAGAGATTATTCAGGAAGAAGAAGGCAAGTAATCCTGATGATCGATAACAATCAGGCGCGTCCGTCAGGGCGCGCCTTTTTTGCGCGCGGCTCTTGTTGCGCCCGGCGGAACATGGTTTGAAACCAGCAAAACCGACCGGAGGCGCCTATGAACGACCAAGCCCTGAACCGTATCGCTGACGCCTTGGAACGCATGGCACCGGCGCCTTTGGCCGCGCCTGACTTCGCGGCAGCCCCGGCTTTTGTCTGGCAAGTCGAGCCGGACCAGCTTGAGCCGGTCAAACAGGTCAACCGTGTCGATCTGGACCTGCTGGTGGGTATCAACCGCTCACGCGATACGTTGCTGGACAACACGCGCCGCTTTGCGGCCGGGTACAAGGCCAACAACGCGCTGTTGTGGGGTGCGCGGGGCATGGGCAAGTCCAGCCTCGTCAAAGCTGTCCACGGTACGTTGCAGGCGGAATTTCCTGACCTCAAACTAGTCGAACTCCAGCGTGAAGACATGGGCTCGGTCGCGCGCCTTCTCAACCATCTGCGCGCCGCTCCGCACCGGTTCATTCTGTTCTGCGATGACCTGTCGTTCAGCCACGATGATCAGCATTACAAATCACTCAAGGCGGTGCTGGACGGAGGCATCGAGGGCCGCCCCGAAAACGTTGTCTTCTACGCGACCTCGAACCGCCGTCACCTGATGCCGCGGGACATGATCGAAAACGAACGCTCCAGCGCGATCAATCCGTCAGAGGCGGTCGAGGAAAAAGTCTCGCTCTCTGACCGGTTCGGCCTGTGGCTGGGCTTCCATCCCTGCGATCAGGATGAATACCTTGCGATGATCGACCGGTATTGCGCGGCTCATGGTGTAAGCGTCGACGCCGATATCCTGCGCGCCGAGGCCATCGAATGGCAAGCCACCCGGGGCGGACGCTCGGGTCGCGTGGCATGGCAGTTCTTTGTCGATCTGGCTGGGCGCAACGGCGTACATATCGCGTAGACCGCCCGCTACATCTGGCCAAAATATCCCCACTGGAGGCATGGCCTAAAGGGCTATTCCTACAACAATGCCAAAATTCTGGCAGCCTCATCCGCCGGGTTTATCAACGCATTGCGGTCTTCGCCGGGATGGAACCTGGCGCGTACGGCCGTCGGCATCGGTGCGGGTTCCACGATCGAAACGCGTGGTCCTGTACGTTCTGTTTCCACCGCCCAGCTACGGGCAAGCGCCAGTTGCGCAGCCTTGGTTGCACCATAGATGCCATAGAATTTTTCACCGGCCTTGGGATCGTCGAAAAACACCGCATGGCCGCTGTCGCCCAACAGGGGCGCGATATAAGGGATCAGAACCGACGTGGCTGTTGCGTTGATGTTGACCGCCTTCGTCCATTCCTTGGGGTCCACGAAATGCGCAGGCGTCAGGGCCGAAGTGTGGACTGCAGTGTGCATCCACAGATCAACTTTGCCCCATCGGTCATGAATGCCCCGGCACAGCGTCGCCATGGCGTTCGGATCCGCGATGTCCATCGGCGCAAGCGTGGCGGCACCACCCTTGGCTTTGATCCGGTCGTCCAACTCTTCCAGCCCACCAGTGGTGCGGGCGACGGCGACGATGTGATACTCGGGTGCCAGAGCTTCGGCCAGGGCAGCACCCAAACCGCGCGAGGCCCCGGTGATGAGGGCAATTTTAGTCTGATCGGTCATAAGGGCGGTTTGAACCCATGCGCGCAGGGCGTCAAGACAGATTAACTTCCGGGGATGACGATCCGCTTGGTCTGGCCGCTTTGTCGCAGCATGACGCCTTCGTCATCAATGGCTATCACAGTGCCCGAGGACACCCGACTGCCGGGTTTGACCTCTTTGACCCGACCTGACGACAGGCGTACCAATGCACGCATGTCAGCTTTTGGGCCAAAGATGCCCAGGACAGCGACTGCGTTCTTCTTCAACGCGCCTGTCTGTGTGGCCGCGCTTTTGACGTTGGCGTTTGACATGATTTCCGGCCCGGCCGCGTTGGCCTGACCCCTTGTTTTATGAGTGGTTCGGCAGATGCGCTATCAAACGAAGGACCGGAACTAAAGGGGCGGGGATTGCGCGATAGCGCAGCTGAATTGCTGCGCCGCCGAAGCCCCTGCAATTGCGGTTTCTTCATCGAAAAGTTGTGCGCGAAAACCGACCGATCAGGCGCAGCCCATACGTGAAAAGGCCCGCATCGCAATTGCGAAACGGGCCATCACTGCAATCTGATTCGCTGATATGTCCTTAGCCGGACGCCAGTTTGGCCGCATTCCAGGACCCGCCGGGCACCTGCATGTCCTGCTTTTTCTTGCTGACCCGGCTGCTGTTTTCGAGGCTGTCCAGATAGTCTTCGCTGACGCTGCCGGTAATGTAATTTCCGTCAAAGCACGAGCAATCGAAGGATTCGATATCCGGGTTGCCTTCCTTGGCTGACCAAATCAGGTCATCGAGGTCCTGATAGAACAAGGCGTCTGCGCCCAACTCCTGCCGGATATCCTCAATGTTCTTACCGTTTGCGATCAACTCGTGCTTGGTGGGCATGTCGATGCCATAAACGTTGGGAAACTTCACCGGTGGCGAGGCGCTGGCGATGAACACCTTCTTGGCCCCGGCTTCACGGCACATTTGAACGATCTTTTTGATCGTGTTGCCGCGCACGATGGAATCGTCGATCAGCAATACGTTGTGACCTTTGAACTCCAGCGGAACCGCGTTCAGCTTGCGGCGTACGGATTTCTGACGCTCTTCCTGACCGGGCATGATGAATGTGCGGCCTACATAGCGGTTCTTGACCAGTCCCTCACGGTAAGGAATGCCCGTGGCTTTCGCGACCTCAAGCGCCACAGGGCGCGCGCTGTCCGGCACAGGAATGATGCGGTCGATCTCTAGGCCTGCAGCCTCAATCTGGCGCGCCAGAGTCTGGCCCATACGCATCTGGGTTTTGTAGACCGAAACACCATCTAACAGCGAATCCGGACGGGCCAGATAGACGTATTCGAAGATACAGGGGGTCAGTTGACCTTCAACCGCCTGAAAAGTGTGCATGTTGCCGTCGAGGTCAATCAGGATGGCCTCACCCGGTTTCACATCGCGCAGCTTTTCAAATCCGTTGATGCCGAATGCCACGTCTTCGGACGCAAAGGCATAGTCGTCGCCGTCTCCATCCACATCGCGCTTGGCAACCGACAGCGGTCGAATGCCGTAGGGATCGCGAAACGCCAGCATGCCAACACCGGCCACCAGACAGATCACTGAATAGGCACCCTGAACGCGTTCCATTGTCATCTTCACACCGGCAAAGATGTTGCGGATCGGTTCGGCATTGCCATTGACCTTGATTGCGTCGGCCACTTTGTCGGCCAGCACATTCAGCATAATCTCTGAATCCGACGTGGTGCGCAGATGACGACTGTATTTGGCGGTGACTTTCTCGCGCTGCTCGGCGGTGTTGGTGATGTTGCCGTTATGGACCAGATAGATGCCATAGGGCGCGTTGACGAAGAACGGCTGTGCCTCAGCCGCGCTAAGCGATCCGGCCGTAGGGTAGCGCACATGCCCCATACCGACCTGTCCCAGCAGGGTCTCGGCGTCGCAGGCGTTAAAGACGTCTTTGACCAACCCGTTGGCTTTCTTCTCTCGGAAGAATTCACCGGTATAGGTCACGATCCCCGAGGCATCCTGACCCCGGTGCTGCAACATCAGCAGCCCGTCATAGATTTCCGCAAAGACATCATGTGTCCTGCTTGCGATCCCTAAAATGCCACACATATACGGGCTCCAATTTCCATGACGTGTTTATGTTGATTAGGTGTGCGGGTCGGACCGTCTGGACAGCGGTATCTGTACGCATTGTCGCCCGGCCGATTGGCGGCGCGCACACGCCAGCGTCGCAACGGTAAGCGCGTAAGAAAACAGATACAGCAAGATCGGCAGCTCCGATTCCATGTCAGTTCGCCACTCACATAATGCCTAAGCGCGCCTGTGTCATCAAAGGATCACATTCGCGATTTGACGCATGCGGATTCTGCCAAAAACAAATTGAAAAGGTGACAGCGGCCGCGGGCATGTGGTGTCATGGTCGACATAGTGAGTTTTCGGCAATGATACAGGTTCGATCGGATACCCGGCATGTGGCAGCACAAACAAGGAAACAAAAAAGAAGAACCGGTAAAGCGCCGGTGTCACCGATGCAGGGGCATGGGGCGGGCACCCTGTCAGATCTGTAATGGATCGGGGGAGGTTATCAAAAGCCGCGACATTCACGGGAAGCCGATTTTCAATCGCTGCGACGGCTGTTTCGGTTTAAAGACGATTAGATGCACGGTTTGTGCAGGCGAAGGGTTCGTCTGAGCCCGAATGCGATCTGGAAAATTCCCGGCTACATTCCAGTTCATCAGGACAAGTATTGCAGCTTGTTCGGTATTGCTGTCGTCATCATTTGATGTCGACGATCTGTTCCCAAATTCGTTGGGACGCCTGCGGTGGTTCAGTTTGTGGTCGGCGGATTTTCTTACTTTCGCTGTGGCAGCGCGGATGGCTGCTATCCACCAGATGACAACGACTTTCGAACATCCACCATCAACCTCTCAAAGTTCACTTCAGCGTCAGTTCGAACTTCTAACAACGTGCCCATTCGAAGAGGAAAGCGATTGGTCCAAGAATCTAAGCGCTTTGCCAGTTCTTTGGTGTCACGTTGCTTATCTAGGTGTCCTGGATGTCTCGTTCTCGACAAAAATCGCCTGAGGGCCTCTTCTGGGGAGCACAAGCAACACACCTCAACCAATGAATCGTATTCCTCAACTAACCAATCCGACGGCGTTCCGCTATCTGCGGTACTTCGTAGCGGCCGCCAATGTGACACGAGGACGGCGGAACCTGACTTTTTAGCTGCTTTTTGGAATGCGTCATCGCTTTGCCTGCTGAGGCTTTTTCGATGGTTCCATGAAGAGACACTCTCACGCTCGTATAGGTCTTCGAGGAAATCGTCTTTGTCTAGAAACTCAAAGCCCAAGGGTTTAGAGATTTCACGAGCGACTGTCGTTTTTCCACTTGCTGGAAGACCCGTTACGATCACTGCGTGTCTCATGAAAACACCCTTCCATAGGACCCCGGGGAAACAGGCTCGCCTGTATATCGTGACCTTCATTCGACGGCGCGTCCGGAGTAGATCCTACGAATTGACTGCCCAGAAACAGCGGCGGACATTGGTGGAGATTGTTGTATGCGATGCGTTGGGCTCAATACTGCCATTGACCGCTCGTAAATATGATCGCTGCAGACCACCGTTCGATGATCTGCAGCATTTGTTCAAAGGCCATGCCCACAGCAAGGGAAACTTTATTCCGTAGTCGTGGGGGCTGTCAGATCCTCGGCCGGTGCGGAACCTTCCGCACAGCTGGCGACCAGTTCTTCATATTGGCGGGTGACCCAGCCAAGGGCCGCTTCGGGGTTCTGTTCTTCGATCTTATCGCTGAACTGTTCGAACACTTTGGCCGAGCGGCTTTCGTCAACGATCGTATAGGACTGACCCGTCATCACAGTGTCATAGACAAAGAACGCGATGGCAACCAACAGGATGCCGCGGGCGATGCCGAAGAAGAAACCGAGTGCCTGATCCAGACCGCCCAACGCAGATCGCTGGACGATCGACGAAAACAGGGGCGTAAAGATGCTGACAATAATAAGTGCAACTGCGAATACCGCAGCAAAGCCGGTGATGACGGACAATTCGCAGCTGTCGCGCAGGAAATCCCCAACAACCGGAATCTCTTTGACCAGTGGCACCGCTTGGGGCGCGAAAATAAAGGCCAGCACTGCGGCTGCGACCCAGCCTGCGATGGCCAGAACCTCACGTAAGAAGCCGCGCGAATAGGCAAGAATGCCTGAAACGACGATGATCAGGGCAACGACCCCGTCAATTATTGTAAAACCTTCCATGGCCCTCGCCTGTTCTTTTTCTGCCCCTCAGGGGGCGACCTTAACCTGCTCCGAAGGTTTCGCCAACAAACCCAACCAAATCAGAGGGTCGGGTGAGTGTCAGACCTGCCACAGTACCGGTTTTGCCGCCCGCCGGAGCGATTGCCGATGTGAAACCAAGTTTTTGGGCTTCTTTCAACCTGTTTTCGGTCTGTGGGGCCGGTCTAAGTGCCCCAGATAACGAGATTTCTCCGAAAACAACGGTATCTGCGGGCAGGGCTGTGTCTTCTCGGGCACTCAACAGGGCTGCTGCAACGGCCAGATCTGCGGCGGGTTCACCGATTTTCAATCCGCCGGCGACGTTGAGGTACACATCGAGACCCGCAAAAGGGATGCCGCAGCGTGCTTCGAGCACGGCGAGGATCATTGCCAACCTTCCACTGTCCCAACCGACAACGGTCCGGCGCGGTTGTGAATGCGGGGACGGGGCTACAAGCGCTTGTAATTCAACTAAAACGGGGCGTGTGCCTTCGATCCCGGCAAAGACTGCCGATCCGGGGCTGGGCGTGCCGCGTTCGGACAGGAACAAGGCCGATGGGTTGGTCACCTGTGCCAGCCCTTTGCCAGTCATTTCAAACACGCCGATCTCGTCCGCAGGGCCAAAGCGGTTCTTGACCGCCCGTAGGATGCGGAACTGATGGCCGCGCTCGCCTTCGAAATAAAGGACGGTGTCCACCATATGTTCGACGACGCGGGGACCCGCAATTTGGCCTTCTTTGGTGACGTGGCCGACCATGATGATTGAAACACCGTGTCGTTTCGCAAAGGTGGTCAATTCATGCGCCGCGGCCCGGACTTGTGACACCGAGCCCGGTGCGCTGTCCACATTGTCGGCCCACATGGTCTGAATCGAGTCGATGATGGCCAGACCGGGTTTCTCAGCCTCAAGCGTCGTCAGTATGTTCCGCAGATTGGTTTCGGCGGCCAGTTGGACCGGTGCATCCTCTAGCCCCAGCCGGCGCGCGCGCATGCGCACCTGAGCGCTGGCTTCTTCGCCAGATACGTAGATGGTCTTGACGCCCGCACGTGCAAACCGCGCTGCGGCCTGCAACAGCAACGTCGACTTGCCAATCCCCGGGTCGCCCCCAACCAGCAGGGCCGAGGCCGGGACCAGACCGCCACCCAAAACGCGGTCCAGTTCTTCTACGCCGCACAAGGTGCGCGGCGGCGGTGTTTCCTCGGTCGACAGGTCCGTGAGTGTAATGGACTGGCCACGTTTGCCGCCGAGGGATTTCTTTGCAGGGCCAGCCGAAAGAGGCACGTCTTGCGTGATTGTGTTCCATTCACCGCAGCCGTCGCACCGCCCGGACCACCGGGAATGCGTTGCGCCACAGGCCGAGCAGGAGAAAGTTGTCTTTGCCATTCGGCCTTGGTGCCCGAGCGCGGGCGGTTCTTCAAGCCCTTGTAGGGCTTTCATCTCCGTCGGTGGCGCGCCGCGTCCTCAGGCCCGATGGGCCATCGTTCCCGGCGGGCACTGTCGCGCCTATTCGGCGGCGCGGGGCGGCGACATCGCTATGACGCTCGATTTCTTGGGATCGCGGTCGTCCACGGGCGATTGAAGCTGTGCCGACAATTCGGGCAGCAATTCAAACAGTTCGTCCCGCAAACGTGCCAGCTGCGATTTGGCAATGGATTCTTCCATCTCGATATCGTGAGTCCATTGGCGCAGCTCATGCTGGATGACCTGTGCTTCTTCGATCCGCTTCTGGAACGTTTCGATCTCTTCCTGACGTTGCTGCAGGAACGTGCGGGCGCGGCTGACGCGGGCATCGCCATAGGTTTCTGCCAGCTCTTGGCTGATTTGGCTCATTTGTGCGGCCAGCTCCAGGATTTCGGGTTCAAGCGATTGCAGGTCGGGGTGGTGGCGCAGGAAGGCCATCCTTTCCTTGACCGCGTCGAATTCTGAGGACAGCAGAAACGTTTCGCCGCGATCTGCTGAATGGGCCAAGTGATAAGCCTGAGCCACGTCATGCATGTTCAATGAGAACTTACGATGTGACGTTTCAAGCGCCATCATCCGGGCGTTTGCGGGAAGATAAAACGCCAACATGAGAATCAGCACCGTCAGGCCTATCTGGACATACATACCTGCGTCGACAGCTGGACCTGTGCCGAAACCGGCTTGCATGGATAGCCAGGGCAGCACCCCCAAAGCAGACAGGAAACACACGCCGACCGAGAACAGGGCCGCAGTGCATATGAGGAAAAAAGTCAATCTTAAAAAGGCATTCTGAAATTGCAATGTGATGTTGTGGAGGGCAGTCATCTTAGACGAACTCCTTTTGAAACCGGAACACACCAGCCCAAAGCGGGGACATCTAACGCACACAGAATGATCCGCTCAGGACCGAAACTACAAAATTTTCTGCTCGAAATATAAAGATGATACCCAGATAAGCGTTTTCAATCAATTACGTCTGAGAATTTCGTGATCCGCGTGTCATTTCGGTAATGTGGCCCAGTGCGAGTGAGGCCAGAATGCACGCTGTGAACAGGTAAAGACCCCATGCAGTTTCGATGGTCGCGTAGGAGATTCCCTTCGCCAGCGTGATATAGAGCGCGATCAGGAAGATGTCCGCCATGGCGAGTTTCCCGAGTAGGTTGAGCGCAGGTTGTACGCGCGGGTCCAACAGGTCCCATTGAATAAGCGCTGTGCCGATGGTTTTGATGTAGGGTGCGAAGAGGGCGAAGATGGTGACGATCAGCGCCAGGAAGACATCCGATTTCCACAAGGATTGCAGGCCGGTGATGACGCTGATTTCGCTGAGGCCAAAGATCGGCAGCAGACCCGCGCGCATCAGTGGGGCGAACCATGCGATGGGGTAGAGGATCAGGAGTGAGAGGGTGGCGATCTTTAGGATTCTGGGTCTCCAGACTTGTCTTCAATCTGCCTTGGGGGTGCGGGAAGTCCAAGTGGTTCGCCTGATTCACCTTCTGCAACGATGAAGATCTTTTTAAACAAATCAACAACAGGGTTTAAGTTTTTTGCGCTTTGACCAGCTACCGCAGTAACTTCAGTAACTCCTGCCAGCATCACGTCCAAATCGCTGATCTTTTTGTTTATTTCGGCTTGAAGCTTTTCAAGTCGGTTCAATAGCCTTCGCTTGTGTTTGTCTTCAAACACATCGGAAGAGCGAATCTTCTGCCGAGCTTCATTTATGTGGCCTTCGATTTCCTTCACTTGTTCTTTTGATAGCCTGACTAAGTGGTTCTCATGTTCTATCGCAACGCTCGCCGCACCTTTTCTCAACCGAAACGCCAATTCCATCCGTTGAATTTGGTTCAAAACTATATTGCAAGCCCTCTCTAGGTCTTCTGAGTTGGAAGGGTCCAATGTTTGAACTGGTTGCCCACATAATTTTGCTAGTTGAACAATTTGCCCGTAGAATTCGAACAAGTCCCCAGCGATCGATTGCGCGTATTCGTAATTGTTGGAAGGGGACAAGTCACCTTTATTCAGCCTTTTAACGTTATTTATGGCAGTTTCTAATTGCTCAAAAGGATCCATTGCTTCTCCAAAAAATTAACGTACCGCCTCAATCGGCCCCTCGGCACTCCCGCTGATAAACTGCTCCACGTAAGGATCACCCGAGGCGTCCATCTGTCCAACCGGGCCGGTCCATTGGATGATGCCTCCGTGCAGCATGGCAACGTTGTCGGCAATCGCACGGACCGAGCTCATGTCGTGGGTGATGGTCATCGCGGTGGCGCCCATCTCGGTCACGATCTCGCGGATCAGGTCGTTGATGACGCCGGACATGATCGGGTCCAACCCTGTGGTGGGCTCGTCGAAGAAAATGATCTCGGGCTCGGCGGCGATGGCGCGGGCTAGGCCCACGCGTTTTTGCATCCCGCCCGACAGTTCGGAGGGGAAGCGGTCCGCGACGTCGGATTTCAGGCCCACGCGGCGCAGTTTTTCGATGGCGATCTCACGCGCGTACTCGGCTGGGCGTTTCAACGGACCGCGCAGCAGACGGAAGGAAACGTTTTGCCAGACGGGCAGGGAATCGAACAGCGCCGCGCCCTGAAACAGCATCCCGAAGCGGGCCAGGAATTTATCGCGGTCACCTTTTGCAGCGTCCTTACCGTTTACGTAGATCATCCCGCTATCGGGTTTGATCAGGCCCAGAATGCACTTCAGCGCCACGGACTTGCCGGTGCCCGAACCACCGATGATGACCATCGAGGTGCCCTTGGGGATCTCAAGGCTCATGCTTTGCAGAACCTGATTGTCGCCAAAGGCTTTTGCTACGTTCTCCATCCTGATCATACCGAGAAGAACACTCCTGTGAGAATGAAGTTGGCGGCCAGGATCATGATCGCGGCGGATTCGACCGATGACTTGGTCGCTCGGCCAACGCCTTGCGCACCCCGGCCCGAGTTCATGCCGTAGTAACAGCCCATGATGGCTGCGATCAGGCCAAAGGCTGCGCCTTTGACCAGCGATGACACGATGTCTTTGGTTTCAAGAAAATTGACCGTGTTTTGCAGGTACGTCGCTGCGTTGAAGCCCAGATTTTGGGTCGCAACCACATAGCCGCCTGCGATGCCGATGATATCACCGATACCGACCAGTAAGGGCACGGTGATGAGTGCGGCCAGAACCCGCGGCGCGGTTAGGTATTTCATCGGGTGGGTCGACAGGGTGACCAGCGCGTCAATCTGCTCGGTCACTTTCATCGTAGCGATTTCTGCTGCAATGGATGAGGTTACGCGCGCGGCGATCATCAGGCCAACCAGCACCGGCCCAAGCTCGCGCACCATGCCGATGGCAACGATCTGGGGTACCACGGCCTCGGCGTTAAAACGCGCGCCGCCCGCATAGATTTGCAAGGCCAGCGCACCACCAGTGAAGATTGCGGTCAGGCCAACAACCGGCAGTGACAGCCAGCCCACATTCATCAGGGCAACGGCAAATTCGCGCGGGTAATAGGGTGGCCGAAAGATGTGTGAGATCGCGTCCAGCGCAAAAATTCCCACCTTGCCAAAATTGGCAAGCATGGACAGGACAGCACGGCCCAACCCACCCAGCACGGCCAAAGGGTTCATTCCACGTATCCCCGGGAATAACGCGCGCCCAGCGACGTCAGGATTTCATAGCCGATGGTGCCGGCGGCTTCGGCCAAGTCGTCGACTGTTTGATGTCCGTTCAGGATGCGCAGGCGTTCGGGATCTTCGGGCAGATCGGTGACGTCGACCGTGATCAGATCCATCGAGATGCGTCCAACAACGGGGCAGGGCTGGTTGCCAAAAAACACGTCGATCCCACCACCGATGGCGCGGTGCAATCCATCAGCGTAACCGGCGGCAACGGTTGCAATGCGAGAGGGACGACGCGCAATCCAGCTGTTGCCGTATCCGACCGTTTCACCGACGTCGACAGGGCGGACTTGGATAACAGGCAGGTCGATCGCGACAACGGGTTTCGCGTCGGCAAAGGGCATGCCGCCGTACAGGCCGATGCCGGGGCGGCAGAAGTCAAAGTGGAACTCGGACCCCAACATCGTACCACCCGTAGCAGCCAGAGAACGGGGGGCAGTCACGCCATCTGTCATCTCGCGGAAGGATTTCAACTGCTGTTGGTTCATCGGGTTATCAGGCTCATCCGCGCAGGCCAGATGTGACATAACTACCACCGGGTTATTGGCCTCCATCTCGGGCCGCAGTTCAGCCCAGTCTGCGGGCTCAAGCCCAAGGCGGTTCATGCCACTGTTCAATTGGACCCCAAAAGGGCGATCCGGCATTGCCTGCCGGAGCCTCTTATACTGTTCCGGCGAATTGATCAAAGGGATCAGATTATCTGCATAATGTAGCCCATTGTCCCCTTCCATGAAACCAGAGAACACGAAAATCTGCGGCTTGGGGCCTACCGCGTCGCGCACAGCGGCGCCTTCTTCGGCGGCGGCGACAAAAAATTGGCGAACCCCTTCTTCAGCCAGGGTCGCAGACACTGGCCCAGCTCCAAGCCCATAAGCATCAGCTTTGACAACTGCTCCGGTTTCGACTTTTGTTTTTGCGTCCAATGCCCGCCAATTGCTGGCGAGCGCATGAAGATTGATCGTTAAGTGTGCGGTACCCATGGAGTGTTCATGACATTGGATTGCGGCAGGTCAAGGGGGTAAACAGCAATTCTTGAGGAGATTTTGCGAGTGCTGGGCGGCTTCTAGCTGCTATCGCAGGGACAATGGCGGTTTGCCTGACTTTTAGGAGTATTACAGTTGCATCGACATTGTATCCGCCACGTATTCAACGAACGTTGTATAAGTAAATCGTTTACTCAGAGCCGGACGATGAAGTGAGAGGAATTCCATGCTGAAAATAACCTGGGACTACAATGCGTATGCGACCGAACTGCCTGAACTGTTTCGCGACGTATTCACGGCATCTGAGAGTAAAGAAGAGGGAGCAGTGATCAGTGCGCTGGTCAGCGATTTGTTGGAGACGACGGACAGAGATGACCTGCACGCCGCCATTGCCCATGATGGCCCCCAAGTGCTGGGTTGCATCCTGTTTTCGCGGCTGCTCTTTGACCAAGATCCGCGACAGGTGTTCCTGATGTCGCCGGTTGCCGTGCGTACGGATCGCCAGAAAGCGGGGATAGGGCAGCGACTGATCGCGTTTGGGTTGGACGAGCTGCGCCGTGACAAAGTGGATTTTGTGGTGACTTACGGCGATCCGAACTACTACGGCAAAACCGGGTTTTTTCCGATTTCAGAAAAAGTCGCCCAAGCTCCTCTGCCGTTAAGCCATCCGCACGGGTGGTTGGGGCAATCGTTGACAGGGGCTGAGATGGCGCCGTTCAAGGGGCCATCTCAATGTGTCAGTGCATTCAACAAACCCGAGCTGTGGTGAGGATTAATACCCCTCAATCTGTCCGTCCTGTTGCCACGGTTTGACCAGATTTCCAAAACGGGTGAACTGCGCCTCGAACGAGAGGTCAACCGTGCCGATGGGACCGTGGCGCTGCTTACCTACAATGACTTCGGCCTTGCCGTGCAGACGCTCCATGGCCTGCTTCCACTCTTCCATCTTTTCAAGTTCGTGATCGCCGGGCTTTTCGCGTTCCTTGTAGTACTCCTCACGGTATACGAACATCACCACGTCGGCGTCCTGTTCGATCGAGCCTGATTCCCGCAAGTCGGACAGTTGTGGGCGCTTGTCGTCGCGGTTTTCAACCTGACGCGAAAGCTGGGACAGGGCGATCACCGGAATTTGCAATTCCTTGGCGATGGCTTTCATGCCCATCGAAATTTCGGCAATTTCGTTGACGCGGTTTTCGGCCATTCCCCTGCACAGCTGCAGGTAGTCGATAACGAGCAGGTCCAAACCATGTGTCCGTTTCAAACGGCGTGCCCGAGCCGCCAACTGCGAAATCGGCAGGGCGGGCGTGTCGTCAATGAAAAGCGGGCAGGCTTCCAGTTCCTTGGCCGCGTCGACAAAGCGGCGGAACTCGGACTCGGTCATGTCACCCTGGCGGATCTTATGGGATGAGATTTCGGAGGCTTCGGCCAGAACCCGGCCGGCCAGCTGTTCCGCACTCATTTCCAATGAGAAAAAGCCAACGACACCGCCGTCAATCGCGCCCTCTGAGCCGTCTGGTTTCAGCCCACGTTTGTACGCCTTGGCCACATTGAATGCCACGTTGGTCGCCAAAGAGGTTTTCCCCATCGACGGACGACCGGCAAGAATGATCAGGTCAGACGGGTGCAATCCACCCAGTTGTTTGTCCAAGTCGGCCAGACCGGTGGAAATCCCTGCCATGCCACCACCGCGCTGGTACGCTTCGTTGGTGACGTTGACGGCTTCTGTGACCGCCTTGAGGAAGGATTGAAATCCCTGTTCGGTCTGGCCCTGCTCGGATAACTGATAAAGCTGTTGCTCGGCCTCGACGATTTGTTCTTTCGGCTCGCTTGAGACATCAACCCGCGCCGCCTTGTCCGAGATATCCCGACCCAGCCGGATCAGCTCGCGCCGAATTGCCAGATCATAAATCATCTGGGCATAGTCATGCACCGCAAAGGCGCTGATCGATGCGCCCGCCAGTTTGACCAGATAGGCCGGGCCACCCAGTTCCTGCAGGCCCTCATCCTCGGCCATGAAGGATTTCAGCGTCACGGGCGAGGCCAGCGCATTCTTAGCTATCCGGGTCGAGGCGACCTCATAAATCCGAGAGTGAACCGGGTCATAGAAATGCTCGGCCCCGATGATCGAGGCGACCCGATCATAAAGATCGTTATTGGTCAGGATCGCACCCAGAAGCTGCTGTTCGGCCTCAATGGAATGCGGCATGGTTTCGGCGTTCTGAATCCGAGCTGCTGCCTGCTCGATGCTGCTGATCTCGTTCATTTTGTCCCCGCTGCCCTGCGGCGCTTTCTACACGCTATTTCGGCGTGTCGGCTATCTGGAAATACCTGTGGCTAACTATGGATAAAGCCTTGGGATAACTTTCCTGACAGTTTGGATACCTGTGTATGCGTAGCTTATTATGTAGGATTTGGGGAAAAAGTCACCAGATATCGTGGCCGGTCGCCCGATTCTTCCGGGCTTATCCCCAATCTGTCCACAAGAGGTTTACGTGGATTTATTTGCTTCCTGCCAGCCACGCGGGTCTTTCAGGAAGGCTTCGACACCGTCAAGTGTTTCCTGATCAAAGGCTTTCTGCGCTTTGGCCTCGGCCAGAACATCCCACCATGTGCAAAGGTGATGCAGTTGGATGCCGTGGTCGCCCAACGTTTTTTCAGTCTCGGGAAAGATGCCATAGTAGAAGATGACCGCCGTGTGCCCGCAAGTGGCACCTGTTTCGCGGATCGCATCCACGAAGGACAGCTTGGACCCGCCATCGGTGGTCAGATCCTCGACCAGCAGCACGCGCTCTCCTTCGCTCATCGCGCCTTCGATACGAGCGTTGCGGCCATAACCCTTTGGCTTTTTGCGCACGTAGGTCATCGGCAGCGCCATACGCTCAGCCACCATGGCAGCGAAGGGGATGCCCGCGGTCTCACCGCCGGCGATATTGTCGAATGCCTCAAACCCGGCATCCCGCATCACGGTGACGGTCAGGAAATCCATCAGGGTCGACCGAATGCGCGGGTACGAGATCAGCTTGCGGCAGTCGATATAGGTTGGGCTGGGCAAGCCGCTGGCCAGTGTGAACGGCTCACGCGAATTGAAATGGACGGCTTTGATCTCCAGCAACATCCGTGCGGTAAGGCGAGCGATTTCGGTGCTGTCGGGGAATGAACTGGGGATCATAACGGTACCTCTGGGCTGAATGGCATTGCGGGCTGATAGCCCGTCCCGCGGCCCAGAGTCGAGAGGGTGCAAGCAAAAGAAAAGCGGACCTCAAGAAGAGGCCCGCTTTGGCCCTTGCGGGCAAGAGGCAGCCAAGGTGGGCTTAGCTGCTCATGTCATAGGCACGCTCGCCGTGTACCGAAAGATCGAGCCCGTTTGTCTCGGTTTCTGCATCTACGCGAAGCGGGGTGATCAGCGCAACCACCTTGATCAACACAAATGTGACAACTGCCGTAAAGACACCCACGATGACCAGCCCGCCCAACTGCGCGGTCCAGGCACCCAGGCCGAACACTGCGATCATGATGGTACCAAAGATGCCACCTACGCCGTGTACCGCGAACACGTCCAGAGTGTCGTCGATGTTCAGCTTGTTACGGATGATATTTACGGCCTCCTGACACAGCACACCTGCTACGGCACCGATGATCAGCGCCTGAACCGGATCGACATAGCCTGAGGCCGGAGTGATCGAGGCCAGACCCGCAATGGTACCTGTAACCAGGCCCACCATCGAGGCTTTGCCGTATTTGATGCGTTCATACAGCGCCCACGTCAGCGATGCGGTTGCAGCCGAGATATGCGTAACAGTTATCGCCATTGCGGCACCGCCATCTGCCGCCAATTGTGAACCGCCGTTGAAGCCAAACCAGCCAACCCACAGCATCGCAGCACCGATCATGACATAGCCCGGATTGTGCGGCGGGGTCGTGCGGTTGCGGCGCGGGCCAAGCGCCACGGCGATGATCAGCGCGGCCAGACCTGCGGTTTCGTGCACCACGATGCCACCGGCAAAGTCACGCACGCCGATCTCGCCCAGAATGCCGCCATCGGTCAGAATGCCACCACCCCAGATCCAGTGAACGACGGGTGCGTAGCACAGCAGCATCCACAGGCCTGAGAAGATCATGACAAACCCGTAACCCACACGCTCGACATATGCGCCGATGATCAGGGCGGGGGTGATGATTGCGAATGTCATCTGGAAGGCAAAGAACAGTACCTCGGGCAGGGTGCCCGACAGGCTGTCGACGTCAACTCCGTTCAGGAAGGCTTTGCCGAGACCGCCCCACAGACCCGACCCGCCGTCACCAAATGCGATCGAGTATCCGGCGACCAACCACAGGATGCTCATCAAACAGGCGATGCTGAAGCAGTGCATGAAAACGCTCAGCACGTTGCGGGCGCGGACGAGACCGCCATAGAACAGGGCGAGGCCCGGCAATGTCATGAATAGGACCAGTGCAGTTGCAACTATGATCCAGGCGGTATCGGCTCCGTTCATCAGCCGGTCTCCTCTGTGGCGTCTTCAGCTTGCGTGGCTGGCGTTGAAGCGGAGAGAAGGCGGGGAAAAAAGAGGCAGAGGCGGTTTTGGGTGCCTGTTTTAAGGGCCTTTTATCAACCGATGATTAAATGGGCGTCAAAAGGTACAGAGTGCTTTATTTTTGGGCGAACAACGAAACGCCATGCGACAGCAGGTTCAGGGCATGATCGCGGGCCGCAATGCGGACCTTATCACGTCCCAAAGCTCCGAATTCGACCGTTTCGGTCTTTGTCTTCTGCCCGTCGGTAGCGAGCCCAAAGCAAACACGGCCTTCGGGCTTGAATTCAGATCCGCCGGGGCCTGCGATGCCGGTGATCGAAACGGTCAGTTGGGCTTGCGAGTTCTTCAATGCACCTTCTGCCATCTCCAGCGCGACTTCTTCGGACACAGCCCCATGGGTTTCCAGAGTCTGGGCATTTACGCCCAGCATCTGCTGCTTGGCGTCATTGGTGTAGGTGACAAACCCGCGATCCACCACGGCCGAGCTGCCCGGGATATCCGTCAGCGCAGCAGCGACCATGCCGCCGGTACAGCTTTCGGCTGTCGCGATCATCACGCCTTGCGCCTTGGCGCGGTCAAGCAAAGCGGCGACACTCATAGGCCCAGAACACCGTGCGAGATGCCGGCAAGAACCAGAACGCCGATCCCGGCAAAGACGCCGGCGATCACATCGTCCAGCATCACACCCATCGCGTCACCTTTGCGATCCGCCCAACCCACCGGGCCGAGTTTCGTGATGTCGAACAGGCGAAACAGAAGGAAACCTGCGATCCAGCCGGGCCAAAGGGCTGTGATATCGATTCCATGCGCCCAGGATGGGTAGGAAATGGCCCAAAGCGCGATGAACTGCCCGGCAACTTCGTCGATGACGATTTCAGACGGGTCGTGATCTTCCTGACCAGCAGTCATCACTTTGGTGGCCCACAGGCCGCCGACGAAAACAGCGACAGTGGCGAGGACCAGCAATGGAAAGCCGCCCAGCGTATGAAGGACCCAAGCCAGGGGCAAGGCGGCCAGAGATCCCCATGTTCCGGGTGCAGGGCGTAGATATCCGACGCCGCAAACGGTCCCGATCAGGCGCGCGGCGTTCATGACTTCACCAGACAAGCTGTGGCCAGCGAGGCGATGCCTTCGCTGCGTCCGGTAAAGCCCAGACGTTCGGACGTGGTCGCCTTGACCGAGATCTGATCGGCGCGCAACCCCATGATACTCGCCATTTCTTCACGCATCGCGGGCGCGTGCGGACCGATCTTGGGGTATTCGCAGACCAGCGTGCAATCGACATTTGAAATACTGTAACCCATCTGGACCGACAACTCGACCGCGTGGCGGAGGAATATCTCGCTTGCCGCGCCTTTCCATTGGGGGTCCGAGGGTGGAAAGTGCTGGCCAATATCGCCCTGCGCCAGCGCGCCATAGATTGCATCAGTAACCGCATGCATGCCGACATCCGCATCCGAATGGCCCTGTAGCCCCCGGTCATGCGGAATTTTGACGCCGCACAGGATCACGTGATCCCCGTCGCCAAAGCGATGCACGTCATAGCCGTTGCCCAGTCTCACATCCATGTCTGTCCCCAATACGCGTTCCGCCCGGGCAAAATCCTCGGGTCTTGTGATTTTGATGTTATCGGCATCGCCTGGCACGATCACGACGTTCATGCCAGCGGCGCGGGCGACCTCGACATCGTCCGCCGCGCCGCCAGAATGGGCCGCGTGCGCCGCGACAATCGCGTCATAGCGAAAACCCTGTGGGGTCTGGGCTGCGAAAAGACCCGTCCGGTCCTGCGTACCCGTAACGACGGCTTCGTCACCGGTCCAAAGCGCATCTGTAACGGACAGACCGGGCGCTGCAGCCTCATGCTTGGTCAGGGCGGTCAGGACGCCTGTAATGGTCTGGCTGCTCACGCAGGGGCGAGCGACGTCGTGAATCAGGACATGTTCGATCCCCATCCCATCCAATACATCCAGCCCGTTCCGTACCGACCCGGCACGATCGCTGCCACCTTTTGCCAGCAGCAGATCAGAGCCTAAAAACTCGTCCCAAGCGGTCTTATCATCCTCGGACAGCACCAGAACAATATGATCGACCTGATGGCGAAAGCGGTCGATGGTCCAGTCTGCAACTCTGCGTCCGGCCAATGGTCGCCATTGCTTGGGAATGCCGCCTCCGGCGCGCAATCCGCGTCCTGCGGCGACGATGATGGCGGCGGTGGTCATTGGGCGAATTCTCCGATGATTTGAGCGCAGTGTTTAAGCTGCGGTGAATGTAGAGGCAATCACCCGCGTCGAGTTGCTTAAAAAATAGGCAAATGGTGATTTTGCAAGCTTGTTTCCTGCCGTTTTGTTGTTCATATGCGCGGAATTCGATATCTAAGTCGCAACTGCCCAAGGATTAAGCACGTTGACCCTGCACCTCGCCGACAAAACCTTAAATCCGCCGGTCATGCTGGCCCCGATGGCCGGGATCACCGATCGACCGTTCCGCGATCTGGTGATGCGCTTTGGCGCGGGCATGGTCGTCAGCGAAATGGTCGCTAGTCAGGAAATGGTGCAGGCCAAACCGGGCGTGCGGGAACGGGCCGAGCTGTCTGCTGACGTTGAAAACACCGCTGTTCAACTTGCCGGGCGCGAGGCGCATTGGATGGCCGAGGCTGCGCGTCAGGTGGCCGATCGCGGGGCGCGGGTGATCGATATCAATATGGGCTGCCCGGCAAAGAAGGTGACGAATGGCTATTCCGGTTCGGCGCTGCTTAAGACGCCAGACCACGCGCTGACGCTGATTGAGGCCGTGGTCGAGGCTGTCGACATTCCGGTCACTCTGAAAACTCGTCTGGGTTGGGACGACAACCTGCTGAACGCACCGGATGTGGCGCGCCGGGCACAAGGTGCGGGCATCCAACTGGTCACAATCCACGGGCGTACGCGGTGCCAGTTCTACAAGGGACGCGCGGACTGGCAAGCGATCCGAGCGGTGAAAGAGTCGGTCTCGATCCCCGTCATCGCGAACGGGGATATCGTGAATTCTGACGCGGCACGCACTGCTTTGGATCAGTCAGGCGCCGACGGTGTGATGGTCGGGCGAGGGGCGCAGGGTAAGCCATGGCTGCTGGCCCAGATGTGCCACGACTTGTATGGCGCGCCGGCGCCGGTCATCCCCGCCAATGGCGACCTGATCGACATGGTGCGCGGTCATTATGAGGCGATGCTGGACTTTTACGGCACCGATCTGGGGCTGCGCGTGGCACGAAAACATCTCGGCTGGTACATGGATGAGGCCGCGACCCCGGCAACCTTGCGACGTGCGGTTTTGACCTCGCGGGATACCACCGAGGTGCTGCGTCTGTTGGGCGATGCCCTGCACAGCGACGCAGAGGCCGCAGCATGACCTCGGACCAAAACATCTGGACCTCGCTGCCGGTTCCGGCTTTCATCATTGATGCCGATGACCGGATCACAGATGTGAATTCCGCCGGGGAGGGGTTCCTGAATGCGTCCCGCAATGCAGTCATCGGTCACCCGGTCTGGGACCAGATCGCCGTGGATGCCCCACTGGAAGAAGCGTTTTTGCGCGCACGCCAACAGGGCACACCGCTTTTCGTGAACGATGTGGATGTGGGGTCAGGCAATCGGGCGCCGCTGCAATGCGCTTTGCAAATTGCGCCGCTGCTTGGGCATCCGGGGTCGATGATCATGACCATGTCCCCACGCGAACTGGCGGGGCGGATGACACGGGGCAACACGGTAAAATCTGCGGCGCAATCGGCGATTGGCATGGCGGAAATGCTGGCACATGAAATCAAGAACCCATTGGCGGGGATCACCGGGGCTGCGCAGCTTCTGAGCATGAATATCAGTCAGCAAGACCTTGAACTTACAGATCTTATCGTTGCTGAAAGCCGCCGAATAGTGAAGCTGTTAGAGCAAGTCGAGCAATTTGGGAACCTGACCCAGCCAGATTTCAAACCAGTCAATATCCACGACGTTCTGGACCGTGCGCGGCGCTCAGCGCTGTTGGGCTTTGGCGCGCATATGACGATTATCGAGGATTACGACCCCTCGTTGCCGCTGGCCTATGGTGACCCGGATCAACTTTTGCAGGTGGTGCTGAACCTGCTCAAAAATGCATCCGAGGCGTCCCCCAAAGGCGGGACAATCCGCCTGCGGACGTATTTCGAACATTCCTTCCGCCTGCGCCGCAGCGACGGTTCGGGGCATTCTTTGCCCCTGCAGATTGAAATCATCGATGACGGCCCGGGGCTACCGGACAAGATCCGCAGCGACATATTCGATCCGTTTGTGTCGGGCAGGGAAAACGGCACCGGTCTTGGGCTGGCGCTGGTCAGCAAAATCATCTCGGACCACGACGGCTGGATCTTGGCTGAGTCGGTTCCGGGACACACCGTATTCCGACTGTCGCTCAGGCGCGCACCGCGCGACGCGACCTGAGATGGACAACCGGGCAGAGATAGTAAGGAGAGCACCTGATGGATGGCACAGTACTGGTCGCAGATGACGATCGCACAATCCGAACCGTACTGACTCAGGCCCTGACGCGGGCCGGGTGCAAGGTTCATGCGACATCCTCGCTGACCACCCTGATGCGCTGGGTCGGCGAGGGCAAAGGAGACGTTGTAATCTCGGACGTGGTTATGCCGGATGGCAACGGGCTGGAGATGTTGCCAAAAATCGCGCAGGATCGTCCGGGGCTGCCGGTCATCGTGATCTCGGCGCAGAACACGATTATGACCGCCATTCAAGCGGCCGAGGCGGATGCATATGACTATCTGCCCAAACCCTTTGATCTGCCAGACCTGATGAAGCGGACCGCACGGGCCTTGGAGCAAAAGCAACGCGTGCAGGCGGATGCGGTCGTACCTGCCGAAGACCGTCCTGAGGAGCTGCCGCTGGTCGGGCGCACTCCGGGGATGCAGGCGCTGTATCGCCTTGTGGCACGTGTGATGAATACCGATCTTTCTGTCATGATTTCCGGTGAAAGTGGCACCGGCAAGTCCTTGATAGCGCGAGCTATTCATGATTTTTCGGACCGGCGCACGCTGCCCTTCGTCACTGCGACCGCTGGTGATCTGCGTGACCTCGAGGGACCTGCGCGCATTATGGCCAGGGTACGGGGCGGCACCCTGTTGATCGACGAGATCGCTGATATCGAAGATGAGGTCCAGGCACGTATTGTCCGGATGATGGACACGCCCGGCGATCATCTTCCGCGTTTTATGGCGACCAGCCAATCGGACCTGACCGAAGCGATGGAAAGCGGGCGGGTGCGTCAGGATCTGTATTATCGACTGTGCGGTGCGACGATCCACGTGCCAGCGCTGCGCGAGCGGGTGGACGATATCACCCTGCTGGTTGACCACTTCCTTGCCCGCGAAGAACGGGAGCATGGCACAAAGCGCTGGCTCAGCTCCGAGGCCGTAGAACTGATCCGAAGGTATTCCTGGCCCGGTAATGTACGACAGTTGGAAAACGCGATCCGACGTTTAAGCCTGACCAGCCGGGCCGAAGAAATATCGAAAGCCGAGGTTGAGATGGTTTTGGGCAGTCAGCCCGAAGCGGAACCGATTCTTGGTGACGGCGAAAGGGAGAAACTCTCGGCCTCTGTGGCCCGTCATTTGCGTCGCTATTTCGATCTGCACGGCAATTTGTTGCCACCTCCGGGCCTGTATCAGCGCATCCTGCGCGAGGTTGAGGGCCCCTTGATCGAGCAGGCACTGGACGCAACCGGCGGAAATCAGGCGAAATGTGCGGATTTGCTGGGGATCAACAGGAATACGCTGCGCAAAAAAATCACCGATCTCGATATTCAGGTGACACGCCGACGCAAACTGATGTAATATCGCCACACAAAGCGTGGCATCCGGGTACAAGCCCGGCAACGACCACGAGATATGGCGGTACGTCGCGCAAGCGGCACATCAGGATGAGGGCAGACGGTGGCAACCCGAGCACAGAGCGGGCTGATCCTATCGATTGATCGGTGGCGGAAATCCCGAAAGCTGCGCAATTTTAGCACCTTGGGGCTGGTCCTTCTGGGGCCAATTCTGGCGTTGGCCACGTATCTGGTCATCGGTCCGTTTGATTTGGGTTCGGCAGCGCCTACGCTGCGGCTGATTCTGCTGGCCGATCTGGTCTATGTGCTGGTCGTTGCAGCACTTGTTCTGGGGCAGGTGTTCAGTCTGATTGCTGCACGCCGTGCAAAATCTGCCGGATCTCGTCTGCACCTGCGGCTGATCGGTGCGTTCACCTTGCTGGCCCTGGTGCCGACAGTGACCGTCGCGATCTTTGCCGGCCTGACGGTAAATATCGGGCTTGAGGGATGGTTTTCGGATCGGGTCCGTCAGGTTGTCGGATCATCCCTGTCCGCCGCAGAGGCCTATGAGCTTGAGCACCGCAGCGGCCTGACACAGGACGCCATCGTTCTTTCTCGGTTCCTCGACAATGCGCGAACGCTGGACTTTTACATCTCGGATGCCGAATTGCGCGAGGTTCTGGCACAGGGACAATCGCAGATTCAACGGGGCTTGCGCGAGGCCTATGTCATTGATGGCGGTGGCGAAATCAAATCTCGTGGCGACAGGTCCTACCTGTTCAATTATGAACCGCCGACACCGGAGCAGATGGTTGAAGCAACCGACAGTGGCCTTCTGATCATTGCCGATTGGCAAAACAACGAATTCCGCGCGCTGGTGCCGTTGCAGGCTTATCTGGACCGGTATCTCTATGTTAGCCGCGAGGTGGATGGCGAACTGCTGAAATTGCTGGATGACACCAAGGAAACGGTTCAATTCTACCAACAGCTTGAAAGTGAAAGGGGCCGGGTTCTTTTTGAGTTCGGGCTCCTGTACCTGGGCTTTGCGGTTATCCTGATCCTTGCCGCGATGTCTTTGGGGATGTGGTTCGCCGAACGCCTGTCGCGCCCGGTTGGCCGTCTGACAACCGCCGCACAAAGGGTCGGTGCCGGGGATCTGAGCGTTCAGGTCATCGAAGAAGCCAGCGATGACGAAATCGCCATGTTAGGTCGTTATTTCAATCAGATGACGCGGCAACTAAAAGGCCAACGCGAAACGTTGTTGGAAAACACGCGTCAAATTGAACGCCGCCGCCGCCTGTTCGATTCTGTACTGAGCTCGGTGACGTCCGGTGTAGTCGGCGTCGATTCGGATGGATGTGTCACATTCGTAAACCGCTCGGCCGAGCGTCTTCTGGACTGGTCGCGCGGTGAAGAACAATTGGCTATCGGCATCGCAGTTCCCGAATTCCTTCCCTTGTTCGAAAATCTGAAAGCCAGCGGTCAAGAGGCCGTACAGGGTGAGGTTAAGGTCACGCGCAAGGGGCGGTTGGAAAACTTGCTCGTGCGCATGGCGATCCGGCGCGGTGAGGATGGCGGTTTGGAAGGCTACGTGGTGGCCTTTGATGACGTGACCGATCTGGTCAGTGCACAGCGCATGGCGGCCTGGGGCGATGTGGCCCGCCGTATTGCCCATGAGATCAAGAACCCGCTAACGCCGATCCAGCTCAGCGCGGAACGGATCAAGCGCAAATTCTCGCGCAAACTGAACGAAGAGGATTGTGACAGCCTTGAATCCATGACCGATGTGATCGTGCGGCAGACCAACGATCTGCGGCGGATCGTGGACGAGTTTTCGAAATTCGCGCGGATGCCCGAACCGGTTCGGCGTGAGGAAGACGTTGTTAACTTGGTGCGCGAAGCCGTGTTGTTGCAGCAAGCCGGACAGCCGGACGTTCAGATCGACGCGACGTTGCCAGACAACCCCATCCTGGCAGATGTCGATGCGACGATGTTGAACCAGGCGTTGACGAACTTGATAAAGAACGCGGGTGAGGCCATTGAAACACTTAAGAAAAAAGGCCCGCCAGAAAATTTGAAGCCACAGATCAAAGTGGACATCTCCAACGATGATACGGGTACGATCATTACAATAGCGGACAATGGCATTGGGTTGCCCGAAGATCGGGCGCGGTTATTTGAACCCTATGTCACCACGCGCGACGAAGGCACGGGGCTGGGCCTGCCCATCGTCAAGAAAATCATAGAAGAACATGGCGGAGCGCTGACTTTGGAAGACGCGCCCGTTTTCGACGGACAGGACCATTTCGGTGCGATGGCCGTGATCCGTTTGCCAGGGGGCAATATTTCCCAGACCGCAGCGCCACAAAAGCAGGCAATTCATACTAACAAACTGAAAGCAGGCCAAAGATGAGCGACATTCTGATCGTAGATGACGAACGCGATATTCGCGAACTGGTGTCCGACATTCTGGAGGACGAAGGCTATTCCACCCGGCTGGCGGCAAACTCGGACGAGTGTATGTCGTCGATCAATTCTGAGCCGCCGGGTCTGTTGATCCTTGATATCTGGCTGAAAGACAGCCGCATGGACGGGATCGATATCCTGAAGTCGGTGAAACGCGACAACCCTGACGTGCCGGTGGTGATCATTTCCGGTCACGGAAATATCGAAATTGCTGTGGCGGCGATCAAGCAGGGCGCTTACGACTTTATCGAAAAGCCGTTCAACATAGACCAGTTGATGGTCGTGATCCGCCGCGCCATGGAGACCTCGCGCTTGCGCCGCGAGAATGCCTCGCTCAAGCGCCGCGAGGTCACAAACTCGGACATGATCGGCAAATCGGCCTCGTTCCGGGCGATGCAGAGCCAGCTGGACAAGGTTACCAAGTCGAACGGCCGCGTGATGTTGAGCGGGCCAGCCGGGTCAGGCAAAGAGATTGCCGCGCGTTATATCCATGCCCATTCCAACCGCGCCAACGCCCCTTTCGTCATCGTTAACTGCGCAGGGGTCGAACCTGAGCGCGTCGAAGAGGTGCTATTCGGGCGCGAGTCAACGGAACGCGGGATCGAATCCGGCTTGCTGGAAGAGGCCCACGGAGGCGTGATCTACTTTGACGAAGTGGCCGACATGCCCTTAGGGACGCAATCCAAGATTCTGCGGGTTCTGGTCGACCAGCAATTCCAGCGGGTAGGCGGGTCTGACAAGGTGCGAGTGGATCTGAGGGTCATCTCGTCGACAAATCGCGATCTTGATGCCGAAATCGAAGCTGACCGGTTCCGCGAAGAGCTGTATCACCGCCTGAACGTTGTGCCGATCGCCGTGCCTTCGATGGAGGACCGTCGCGAGGATATTCCGGTTCTGGCGCAGCATTTCATCGAAATGTGTAACGAAACCCAAGGCTTACCGATTCGCGAAATCTCGGAAGAGGCGGTGGCATTGTTGCAGACCATGACCTGGCCCGGCAATGTGCGTCAGCTGAAGAACCTGATCGAGCGTGTCCTGATCCTGGGCGATGGAACAGGCCCGATCGAAGCCCGCGAATTGCCAACCGAAGAAGAGAAAACCGACGACTCGGGCCGCGTGGTTTTGTCCGGTGCGCTGGCAACGCTGCCGCTGCGGGAAGCGCGCGAGGCGTTCGAACGTGAGTACCTGCTGACCCAGATCAACCGTTTCGGTGGCAATATCAGCCGAACTGCCAGCTTTGTGGGCATGGAACGCAGCGCGCTGCACCGCAAGCTGAAATCGCTTGGTGTTGTGACCTCGAACAAATCCGGGGCGCGGGTGGCGCAGATCGACGAACCAGAACCGGCGGAGTAATCCGCCGGGGCTTTACCCTGCCTGACCCGGGGTGATGATCTGAAACGAGCCGTCGTCGAATTTCACATAGCAGGATTGGGTTCCCAGCGGCGGCAGTTTCGTTGTGCGCGCAGGTGGAACCTGAGACTTTACGCTCTGTTTGCAGGGTGGCAGGCTGATCGGACGAAAGCCTTTTTTGGCCATGCATTGGGCCTCGACCTGATTGCGCAGACCGGCATTCACGTCGACCGTATACACGCGCCCGGGTTCCCACCAACCAGGCGAGCGATAGCAGTGCCCCCGGTTGTCGCAATAAGTGCGTCCCGGCCAGTATGTGGGCGGGCTTTGCCGCACCTGATTAGCCACGGGAACGTCATTTACCGCCTTAACCTGACATTGCGTGGTCTCGGACTGCGCGCGCGACACGCTTTCACCTTCGCGGTAGTACAGCGAAAGTGGGCCGCTGCATGCGGACAGGACGGTCAGAGGAATTAGTAAGTGAAGCACTGATTTCATAGGGTTATCTTGCCCCAGCTTCGCCCGAATGACAATTCAATTGACCGCTTTGGGGGCATCTGTCATTCAAGGATTTCAGGCAGAAGGGCCAGAAACATGAAGGTCATCATATGCGGTGCCGGTCAGGTCGGCTGGCAGATCGCACGGCACTTGTCGGGCGAACTGAATGATGTAACGGTGGTGGACAACAATCCCGATCTGGTGCGCCGGGCGACGGAAACGCTGGATGTTCAGGGGATTGCCGGATTTGCCAGCTATCCTGACGTGCTGGAACGCGCAGGCGCGCGGGATGCCGATATGATCATCGCGGCGACCCATTCGGACGAGGTGAATATGGTCACCTGCCAGATGGCGCATTCGATCTTTTCCATCCAGCGCAAGATCGCGCGGTTGCGGGCTAAATCGTATTTGCAGGCGATCCATTCGGATCTGTTCCGTCGTGACCACTTGCCCATCGACGTCGTGATCAGCCCTGAACGCGAAGTCGCAGCTGCTGCCATGCGCCGCCTTTCGGCCCCGTCCGCCTTTGATACTGAGATGTTCATGGATGGGCAGGCGCAGCTGTTGGGCATCCGTATTGACGAAGATTGCCCCATCGTGAACACGCCATTGCGGCAGCTCACGGACCTGTTTTCGACGCTCAGCTCAATCGTTGTCGGTGTTCGGCGGGATGGAACGCTGTTTGCGCCTGAATCCGAAGATCAGCTATTTGTCGGCGACGAATGCTATGTCTTTACCAATGTCAAAGACGTGGACCGCACAATGGAGGTTTTCGGCAAGACCCACAAAAAGCAGGACCGCGTCGTGATCGTTGGTGGCGGCAATGTCGGGTTGGAAGTGGCCCGGACGTTGGAAGAGCGTGAAAGCCGCGTGCGCGCCAAGGTGATCGAGCGTGATCGCCAAAGCGCTGAAATAGCCGCCGAAACACTGGAACGGACGATTGTCCTGAATGGCGACGGGCTGGATGCCGCTTTGTTGCGCGAGGCCGGGATCGAGCGCGCCGACGCGATGTTGGCGGTCACCGATGACGACCGTGCCAACATGCTGGCTGCGGTGCGGGCCAAGGCCGAAGGTTGTGCCTTGGCAATTGCCTTGATCAATGATCCCAGCATGGTTGCCCTGATGGGCCCACTGGGGATCGACGCCTATATCAACCCGCGTGCAACCACTGTCAGCTCGATCCTGCGCCATATTCGCCACGGGCGGGTGCGGCAGGTGTATTCTATCGGGGATGCCGAGGCGGAAGTGATCGAGGCCGAGGTGCTGTCGACCTCGCCCATGGCAGGACAGAAGCTGCGGGATATCGATTTTCCCGAAGGCGTTCTGGTGGGTGCTGTACGAAAAGGCGATGAGCTTTTGCGCCCGACAGGCAGCCTGCGGATCGACGAAAAGGACGTGGTGGCAATCTTTGCGATGGCCAAGGACGTGCCCGAGGTCGAGCGCCTGATGCAGGTTTCAATTGATTTCTTCTGATGGCGCGCGCTCTGAGACAACAGATCACTTTGATACAGCGATTGCCGCTGTTTCTGTTGATCTCGGGAATCGCTGCGTTGTCGATGTGGATTCCAGCGATTTACGCGCTGGCCTTGGATGATCACGACACGTCGCGATCCTTTTTCTATTCCGGCCTTCTGGGACTGTTCGTGGTATCCACGATCGCTGTGGCAGCATCAAATCGGGTGCCGCGACGTGGGACGCTTGGGCAACTGGCCGTGTTGCTGGGGTGTTTTACCGTTCTGCCGCTGTTTCTGGCGATTCCGCTGCATGATGCCTTGGGCAACACCACCTTTTTGAATGCGTATTTTGATATGGTCAGTGCTGTGACCACCACCGGTGCAGATCTGTTTCCGGACCCGGATCGCCTGACCGCACCTCTACACCTGTGGCGTGCTTTGGTCGGCTGGATGGGCGGCTTGCTGATGTGGATTGCTGCCGCTGCAATTCTGGCGCCCTTGTCGCTGGGCGGGTTCGAGATTACGGCGCGCGGCCAGCCCGGTCGCCCGGTGTCGGGCGTCGCACAAAGCGAAGAGGTCGACCCCCGCGGCCGTCTGATCCGTGTGACCCGGACCTTGACACCAGTCTATACCGGTCTGACCTCAACCATTTGGATATTGCTACTGATCGCTGGCGAAAACGGTTTGACTGCCGTGTGTCACGCCATGTCAACCATGGCCACGTCGGGGATATCTCCGGTCGGCGGGCTGGAGGGGGCGCAGGCAGGCATAACGGGCGAGGCGATCCTGTTTCTGTTCCTGTTCTTCGCTTTGTCGCGGCTGACGTTTTCGACCGATACGGCGACCACAGGTTATTCCCGGCTGGACCAAGACCCCGAATTCCGGATTGGCTTGATGATTGTGGTTGTCGTCGCGGCACTGTTGTTCGCGCGCGTCTGGGCCGGCGTTCTGGAAATCGGCAATCAGCTGGAACCGCTTCAGGCACTCAGCGTGATTTGGGGCATGATCTTTACGGCGTTGTCTTTCCTGACCACAGCCGGTTTCGAAAGCGCAAACTGGAATGATGCCCAGCAATTGTCCGGCCTTGGCACCCCCGGACTGATCCTGATGGGTCTCGCCCTGATCGGAGGTGGGGTGGCCACAACGGCGGGTGGGGTCAAACTGTTGCGGGTCTTTGCCCTGTACCTCAATGGCGCGCGCGAGATTGATCGGTTGATCTATCCCTCATCCGTTAGTGGCATTGGCGGCGGTAACCGTCGCATTCAAAGCGACGGAGCCTTTATCGCCTGGATATTCCTGATGATGTTCGCCCTGACCGCAGCACTGTTCAATCTGCTGCTGGCCGCGATGGGGTCGGGGTTTGAACAGGCGATGGTCCTCAGCGTCGCGGCACTCAGCACCACCGGGCCGCTGATCGAACTGGCCACCGATGTTCCCATCCGTCTGGTCGATTTGCCCTGGGGCGCAAAGCTGACCATGTGTGCGGCTATGGTGATCGGGCGACTGGAAACATTGGCGATCATTGCGCTGATTACGCCAACCCTCTGGCGAGACTAAGAATCCTCACCTTTGCCGACACCTTATTTTTCATCTGGAATATCGGTTAACGACACTCCATACTCTGCCAGAGGGAGCGCGTTGGTCCGCAGCGCGTAGCAAGAACAATGGCGAGATTATAATAATATGGCTTCGGACAGACAGAATCTGCAGGACGCGTTCCTGAATAATGTACGGAAAGCAAAGGTCCCGGTCACAATTTTCCTGATCAACGGTGTGAAATTGCAGGGTGTCATCACCTGGTTCGACAATTTCTGCGTATTGTTGCGCCGCGACGGACAGTCGCAGCTGGTCTATAAACACGCAATTTCTACGATCATGCCGTCGCAGCCGATCAACCTGTATGAGGGCGAAGACGCCTCTTGATGGAACATGACAGGACGCGCACCCGGGCTTGGGTGCTGCATCCGGAAATCAAATCAGATGAACAGCGCCGTGTTCCTGGACCGGCGCTGGAAGAGGCGGTGGCGCTGGCTGCCGCTTTGCCCGATCTGGATGTGATCGGGTCCGATATTGTGCGCCTGCCGCGTGCCCAGCCGGGGCTTTTGTTCGGGACCGGCAAGATCGAAGAATTGGGCGAACGATTTCATGACGCCGAGGTCGAGCTGGTTCTGATCGACGGGCCGGTTACCCCCGTTCAGCAACGCAATCTGGAAAAAGCGTGGAAGGTCAAAATTCTCGACCGGACCGGGTTGATTTTGGAGATTTTCAGCGACCGCGCCCGTACTCGTGAAGGTGTGCTGCAGGTCGAGATGGCCGCGCTCAGCTATCAGCGTACGCGTCTGGTGCGCGCCTGGACCCACCTTGAACGTCAGCGGGGCGGGTTGGGGTTTGTCGGTGGTCCCGGTGAAACCCAGATCGAGGCTGACCGAAGGGCGATTGACGATCAGCTTGTGCGACTGCGCCGTCAATTACAGAAGGTGATCAAGACCCGGACATTGCACCGTGCTGCGCGAGCCAAGGTGCCGTATCCGATTGTTGCGTTGGTGGGCTATACGAACGCCGGCAAATCAACTTTGTTCAATCGCCTGACCGGTGCCGAGGTGATGGCCAAGGACATGCTGTTCGCAACTCTGGACCCCACGATGAGGCGGGTTGAGCTGCCCGATGGTCCCGAGGTGATTCTGTCGGACACGGTGGGGTTCATTTCGAACTTGCCGACCGAACTGGTCGCGGCCTTCCGCGCCACACTCGAAGAGGTTCTGGGCGCAGATATCGTCGTGCATGTGCGCGACATCAGCCATGAAGACACCGAGGCGCAAGCCCGGGATGTCGAGACCATTTTGACCTCGTTGGGCGTTGATGACGAACGGCCCCGGCTTGAGGTCTGGAACAAGATCGACCTGTTGAACGAAGATGAGCGCGAGGCCACGTTTGCCCGGGCCGACCGCGACCCGTCGATCTTTGCCATTTCTGCTGTGACGGGCGAAGGCATCGAACCTTTGTTGGCCGAGATCGCGGTTAATTTGCAGGGGGTTCGGCACGAGATGGTTCTGACGCTGGCATTTGCCGAAGGCAACAAGCGTGCGTGGCTGTTCCGTCAGGATGTCGTTCAATCCGAAGAGCAGACGGATGACGGATTTCAGATCACCGTATTGTGGACCGACAAGCAGGCGGCGCAGTTCGCCGCGCTTTGATCGATAAGCGAGGTCACGATGGCAAAAGTTAAGGTGGTTCTGCGTGGTCATATTTCGGTGCCTGCCGACCGTGTCACACAGGTGCGGGAGGCGTTGCCGGACCACATCGCCCTGACTCGGGCCGAACCGGGTTGCATCACATTCGACGTCACAGAAGACGCGGATATTCCCGGTCGGTTCAACGTACACGAAATTTTTGAAAACCAAGCGGCCTTTGACGCCCATCAGGCGCGAACCAAAGCCTCGACCTGGTTCAAGGTGACAGAAGGCATTCCGCGCGACTATCAGATCACGCGCGTTTAGGCGGGGCGTCCGCTACTGCCCGTCTATCTGGCGCTGATAGTCGTCTGCATCGAACCAGAAAAGCGAAGATTGGACTTCGTTGTCTTCGGTCAGCTCCCATTCTTCCCAACCACGTGTGACCACGTGGTTGCCGGTCTCGGAATGATGACCTTCCAGTGTCCAGACAAAAATCGCGTGTGATCCGGCCCATCGCAGCATGTCGCAGCGCACTTCCAGATCCGGGAAGTCGGCGTAGAATCCGCGCGCCATGTCTGCGACGGCGGCACGGCCGACAATTGGTTCACCCCGGTTGATCGTGATCTGCCCGTCGGGGGCAAAAAAGCTGGCAACCGCATTTGGGTCGCCTGAGCTCCACGCGATTGCGTAATCGCGTGCGAGATTGTTCAACATATCCCGAAAACTGGCCATCTGTACCCCCAAGGTCCCGAATTGTCGGCTTGCAGATCGTAGGCGAAAACACCTGCGCGCGTCCACGGCAGCTTGCAAAAGGGGCAAGGTCCTGCCGAAGCAGTGAAATCAGCGCGGGGTCAGGTTGGTTACGCCGACCGCTGCCGCGCGGGCCAGATCCATGTCCAGTGACATGGGGATATACTCACCTCGCCGCCAAAGCTGGGCCTGATCGTCGTAGTAGCGCGACAGGAAATGCCCCGACTGACCCGTTGCCGTGATAAATACCGAGCTGTTGGGATCGGCAAAATCATAGACACCGCGATATCCCGCGCCGTGGACGTTTTGGAAAGGGTTGGGCCCTTCGCCCGATGTCCGCCCGCGCAGCAGGGTGTTGTCGCCGCCGCTGGTGGATTGGCGGATGTTGACGAAGAACCGCAGAACGGGAACCGTGCCCAGAACCGGGTGGTCATGCGTGGCCTGATGGGCATCTCCCCAGCGCAGCGATTCCAGCGAACCACCGTATTTCTCGCTGATCCAGATCAGCGCATCATCCAGCGCCAACCGCGCCATGTCAGTGCATGTTTCTACCGGCGCGCTCTGGCGCACGTCGCACCAGACCGAGGCGCCGTCGATATCGCGGTAGACCCGTTCGATAAACAGCGGTTCAACATGTTTGTATTCGGCCGCCAGCGGCCCCAGCTCGTCCGAGATCAGTCGGATTTGCAGCGCACGCAACCATGCGGCATAGATCAGCGGTTCAGGCAGGTGCTCGTTCATCTCACCGTTCCACTCGGCCAGCAGGGCCAGCGCAACCTGACGCTGGCGTTCCGGTGTGCCCTCGGGGGCGGATGCTCCGGTAAACCAAAGATCGGCGCCGATTAGCGGCAGAAGCGAACGGGCGGTAAAGCTGACGGTATCAAGTTGCGCTTCGATAAAGCTGTCGCGGGTGTGAACCTCGCGCGATTGCATCAGGCGTTCCCAACGGTGCACGCGCTGCGTATCGCCCCATTCATACGAAACATGGTTGGGGAAAGGGCGGTCGATGATCTTGTTGTTTGTATTGCCCAGAATCCCGCCTGCTGGTGTCACGAATTCGGGGTTGTTTGCATAAGGCAAGCGGCCTTGCCACAGGTTCTCGGCCAACCAACCGGGCGTTGGGATACGGCCGCGGCTTTGGTTGCGAAGATCCCGGCCAGGCATTGCGCCGATCAGCTTCATGCCAATCGTTTCCTTGTCGACCAGCGACAGATTTTGCGACGGCGCAATGAACAGCTCGGCCACATCGATGGCTTCGCGGACATTGTCTGAATTCATTAAAGCCATCGAAGCCGTCATCGACGTGTCGCGCGGGCTGAGCGCGGTCCAGGCCAATGAGGCAACGTGCCCGGGCGGGGTGATCGTTTCCAGATCGTAGTGGCTGCCGGGCAAGACGGGTCCGTTCTCGGTCCAGCGCAGGGTCAGTGTGATTGGGGCTTCATCTTTAATCTCGATGATTGAGGGGCGCGAGCGGAACTGTTTATAACCTTCGGGCGACAGGTATTCTTCTGAGTTTTCCGGGTTCAGTTGTTCGATGTGAACATCCTGATCGTCCAGGTAAGACGACGTCAGACCCCAGCCCAGCCGGTCACTGCGGCCCGTCATGATCGCGGGAACGCCCGGAATGGTCGCACCGATGACACCGCCTTTGGCAAGCTCAAGCCGTGCCAGGTACCAAATGCCGGGTGCGGTCAGGCCCAGATGGGGGTCGTTGGCCAGCAGGGTCCCCCCGATCGCCGAACGCGAAGGCGCGGCGGACCACGCGTTCGACGCCCCGGCCAAGCCGCGTTTAGGGAATGGTGACAGCGGCGAGTCTGGCATCGGCGTGCCTTCGGCATAGCGCGGTAGTTCTGGGAACAAAGACGCATATTCCGGCAGCGCTGCGATGCCCGCGCCCGGTACGTCTGGCAGGATATCGGCAAGCCGCTGAGGATCGTTCAGCATCAGGGAAGTGCGAGCGCGCAGGACCTCATCTTTCAAATGGCCAGACAGTTGCAGGCTCATCAGTTTGATAATCGCAATGCTGTCGCCGGGCTGCCACGGCGAAACAGATGCGTTGAACAGAAACATCTCGGGCGCGCCGCGACCCAATGCGTTCTCATTGATCTCATCCAGCCGGGCATTGACGCCGGCAGAATAAGCGCGCAGTGCAGCTTTGGTGTAATCGTCCTGCACTTCGACCGAGCGGTGGGCCAGGCTGTACAAGTCAAAACGGCGCAAGAGCTTGTCGATGGGGACAGTGCGCTTGCCAAACACTTCGGATAAACGGCCCTGCGCCGTGCGACGCATCACGGTCATCTGCCACAGGCGATCCTGCGCATGGGCATAGCCTAGGCCAAAGAACACGTCCGGGTCGCTTTCGGCCAGAATATGCGGAACATTGGCGGTGTCGCGCACGATCTCGACCGGGGCGCGCAGCCCGTTGACTTCGACGGTCTGATCATAATCCGGCAGGGACTGGCTGGCCAGAAAGTAGACAAGGCCCACAGCCGCAACGGCCAACAGGATCAGGCCCGTAGCAATCCGTACCAGCCAGCGAAAGACAAGACCCATGAACGCCCCATATCCCCATAAGAAATTATTGGCTGAACCCTACTGGAAGGACCGGGCAACCGAAAGAGGAACGCCGCGCGAACGTTGAGTTAACATGTTGAGATGAATAACCCCGCCATATGGTTTTGAACATGTGGCGGGGTTCGTGGCAAAGGGGGGGGTGGTATTCTGTATCAGGGGATGATGCGCGTGTACTTGGTGCCTTCGACGGTCGCGCCGAATTTCAGACCAGCCTGTCCGAAAACGGCGGCCAACACTGGCTTACGCAATTGGGTTGTGTCGGTCGAGAGCGAGTCACCGGTGGCATCGACGACATAGCCGATATCCGCCCCTGCGGTCCAACCGCTGGAACGGCGGAAGTCATCCAGCGCGTCCTGCGTCATGAAGAACAGGACATGCGCATATTGTTGCGCGCCGATCTGCAGACCAGCACTGCCGGATATGGCCGAGTAGTAGTCGACCGTTGCACCGTTAATGCGCAGCGCGCCCTGGCCATAGGCACCGCCAAAGATGAACCCGGCCTCGGTGATCAGGGGCATCACCAGCATGCCGTCGGCTTTGTTGGCGATCTCGACGGTGTTGGGGTACTTGCTGAACATTTCGTTCAACGTCACGTTCACACGGGCGTCGATCTGGGCCGCATTGGAATTGCCTACACCGTTTCCGCATGCTGCGGTCAGTGTGAGCCCGGCCATGCCAAGCGCAAAGCCACGACGGTTTAGTCGGGGAGAGTTGGAACTGCTCATGTTTTTTTCTCTGTATAAACTGCCTGAAGTGTCGGGTGTTCCCGATCTTGTGTGCAAGAATACGCCGATTGCGTCCGTGTGTCACGGGAAAGCTGGTCCAACAGCGTTCACAATCGGCGAAAAGTCGCGACCGTCCGGGGTTTTAGCCCTGAAGGATGCGTGCGACCTGCGGTGCAAAGTAGGTCAGGATTCCATCGCAGCCTGCACGTTTGAAGGCCAGCAGGCTTTCCAGCATGACCTTCTCACCATCAATCCAGCTGTTCTGCGCAGCTGCCTGTATCATGGCGTATTCACCGGACACCTGATAGGCATAGGTTGGCGCGCCAAACGTGTCTTTCACGCGGCGACAGATATCCAGATAGGGCATGCCTGGTTTGATCATCACCATGTCTGCGCCTTCTGTCAGGTCACGTTCGGTCAGGCGCAGGGCCTCGTTCGAATTGGCCGGGTCCATCTGGTAGGTCTTCTTGTCTCCGGTCAGCGCACCGGACGCGCCCACTGCATCGCGGAAGGGGCCGTAGAATGCGCTGGCATATTTAGCGGCATAGCTGAGGATCATCACGTTGTGGTGCCCGGCACCCTCAAGCGCGCGGCGCATTGCGCCGATGCGGCCATCCATCATGTCTGAGGGTCCAATGATGTCGGCCCCGGCCTCAGCCTGCGCCAGTGTCATTTTGACCAGCGCCTCGACGGTCTGATCGTTCACGATCTCGCCATCCACGACATAGCCGTCATGGCCATTGATGTTATAGGGATCCAACGCCACGTCGGTCATCACGGCAATATCAGGGGCTGCAGATTTGATTGCCCGAATGGCCCGGTTTGACAGGTTGTCGGGGTTCCACGCCTCGGCGCAATCTTCGGTTTTTAGATTGGGATCGGTGTAGGGAAAGATGCAGATCGCCGGGATGCCCATAGCCTGCGCCTCGACTGCGGCCTTTGCGATCAGATCGACCGAGCGCCGCACAACGCCGGGCATCGAAGGTACGGGTTCTTCAATGCCTTCACCATCGCGCACAAAAACCGGCCAGATCAGATCATCTGTCGTCAGCGCGTTTTCTCGCACCAACCCACGAATGGCGCCGGATTGGCGCGCCCGGCGAAATCGCGTAAGGGGGTAGGGGGCGATGGTCGGTTTCATGTCGCGCTCTCCTTGAATAATCGTGCATTGGGTGGCATGAATTCCCGATGGTCTCAAGGGTAACATTGGACGCGCCTGCGCGAAGAACGCCTCAAGGACAATGAACAAAGGGCTGATGCGTGGATTTGCACTCTTCGATTTTCGAACTCATCGACATGCGCAGCTTTTCGAATCTGTGGTACTGGATCGTGCTGGCGGTGCTCTGGTCGTCGGCCAGCCACTGGGCGATGGGGGTTCCCTACGATCTGCTTGTACGTGCCCGTCGTGTTGGCGGACAGTCCGAGCAGGACCTGCTGGATATCGTTCGGATCAATGGGAACAGGCTGCTTTACATCGTTGATATGTCAGGCCTGGTTATTCTTGCTTTATGCTGTTTCTTTTTTACCGGGCTTGCGATGTTGGGTTTCTACTATGGCGTTGAATTTGCACAGGCCGTGTTTTTGTTGCTGTTCCCCGTGAGTTTGGTGATGCTGATCAACATTCGCGCCGCGCGCAAGTTGCAAGGCATCGAGCCGGTGCTCGGAAGCGTGTCAAAGATCCTTGTACGCTGCAGGATTTACACCCAGATCATTGGCATGATCTCAATTGTCATCACGTCACTTTGGGGTATGTACCAGAACGTCTCGATCGGCGTTCTCGGGGGATGAAAACCAGAAAGGCAAAGCGATGACAGCTCCGAACCATGTGACGGTTGGCGGCGCTCCCGAAGGGTTTGACGCACAGCTTGTTCTGAATGAGATCGCGCGCGTTGGCGGGCCGGTCTGCCACGTCGCGCGTGATGACAAACGGATGGAGGCAATGCGGGCCGCACTGGCCTTCTTTGCCCCCGATATGCCGGTCTTTGTGTTCCCGGGGTGGGACTGCCTGCCATATGACCGGGTGTCACCCAACGCCGACATTGCGGCGGCGCGTGTGGCGACATTGGCGGCATTAGTACATCAGATGCCGGATCGGTTTGTCCTGCTGACCACACTCAATGCCGCGACCCAGCGGGTGCCTGCGCGGGATGTGCTGCGCGAGGCGGCCTTTACCGCTCGCGTGAATCACCGCGTCGACGAAACGGCGCTGCGGAACTTCCTTGTACGCATGGGGTTCACGCAAAGTCCGACGGTGATGGAGCCGGGCGACTATGCGGTTCGTGGCGGAATCATCGACATTTTCCCTCCGGGCGAATCCGGTCCCGTACGTTTGGATCTGTTCGGAGACGTGCTGGACGGCGCGCGCCGGTTCGATCCGGTCTCGCAACGCACGACCGAAAAGCTGGATGTTGTCGAATTGGCCCCGGTGTCCGAGGTCATTCTGGATGACGCCGCCATAACGCGGTTCCGCCAAAACTATCGCATCGAATTTGGTGCCGCGGGCACCGATGATCCGCTGTACGAGGCGATCAGCGCGGGCCGCAAGCATCAGGGCATCGAACACTGGCTACCGTTCTTCCACGAAAAGCTGGAAACCCTGTTCGATTATCTGCCGGATGCGACGATCACCGTGGATGATCAGGTGACACCCACGCGGCTGGCACGCTGGGATACAATTGCCGATCAGTATGAAACGCGGCGTCTGGCACTGGAAAACCGTTCGCGCATGGATACGGTGTATAAGCCAACACCACCTGGATTGCTCTATCTGGACGATGCCGCATGGGAGCAGGCGGTCGCGGACAGGCGGGTGATGCAGTTCAGCCCGCTGCCTCAGGCCAGCGGTCCCGGTGTGATCGATGCAGGTGGGCGGATCGGACGCAATTTCGCGCCAGAGCGGCAGCAGGAAAACATCAGCCTGTTTGGTGCTTTGGCAAGCCATATCACCGACAAGATGGCCAAGGGGCCCGTCTTGATTGCGTCATATTCTGAAGGGGCACGAGAGCGCCTAACAGGGTTGATCGAGGATGAGGGCCTGGCCGAAGCCGTCCCTGTCACCAATGGCACCCGGATCGGCAAACGCGGATTGCATCTGGCTGTCTGGGCGCTTGAGCACGGGTTTGAAACCCCCGGTCTGACCGTGATCGCTGAACAGGACGTGCTGGGTGACCGCCTCATCCGCCAGCCCAAGAAGCGCCGCAAGGCCGAGAATTTCCTGACCGAAGCCCAGTCGCTCAGCCCAGGCGATCTGGTGGTTCACGTCGACCACGGGATCGGGCGGTACATGGGGATGGAGGTGGTCACGGCCGCCGGTGCCGCGCATGAATGCCTGCTGTTGGAATATGCAGAACAGTCCAAGCTGTATCTGCCGGTTGAGAACATCGAGCTGCTGTCGAAATACGGCCATGACGAAGGTCTGCTGGACCGCTTGGGTGGAGGTGCTTGGCAGGCTAAGAAAGCCAAGCTGAAAGAACGCATCCGCGAGATGGCGGACAAGCTGATCCGTATCGCCGCTGAACGCGCTTTGCGCAAAGCTCCGGTCATGGATCCACCGCCCCACGCGTGGGAGGAGTTCAGCGCCCGCTTTCCATATCAGGAAACCGACGACCAGCTGCGCGCGATTTCCGAGGTGATGGAGGACATCCATTCCGGCGCACCGATGGATCGGTTGATCTGTGGTGACGTGGGCTTTGGCAAAACCGAGGTTGCCATGCGCGCGGCCTTTGTCGCCGCGATGTCCGGTGTTCAGGTGGCCGTGATTGCGCCGACCACATTGCTGGCGCGTCAGCACGCGGCCAGTTTCAAGGAACGGTTCCGGGGCTTTCCGCTGGAAGTGCGGCAGCTGTCGCGGTTTGTGTCCGCGAAAGATGCACAGCAGACCCGTGATGGTATGGCGCGCGGGACCGTCGACATCGTGATCGGCACCCATGCGTTGCTGGCCAAGGGTATCCGGTTCAACAATCTGGGCCTGTTGATCATCGACGAAGAACAGCATTTTGGCGTCGGCCACAAGGAACGCCTGAAACAGCTGCGTTCAGACATTCACGTGCTGACCTTGACCGCCACGCCGATCCCACGGACGCTGCAGCTGTCGCTGACCGGCGTGCGCGACCTGTCGATTATCGGCACGCCGCCTATCGATCGTCTTGCCATTCGCACGTATGTCAGCGAATTCGACGCCGTGACCATACGCGAAGCCCTGCTGCGCGAACACTATCGAGGCGGGCAGAGCTTCTACGTTGTTCCCCGCATCTCGGACCTGCCAGAGATCGAAGAATTCCTAAAGGAACAACTGCCCGAGCTGACTTATATGGTGGCGCATGGGCAAATGGCGGCGGGTGAACTCGACGACCGGATGAACGCCTTTTATGACGGCAAGTACGACGTGCTTCTGGCGACCACGATTGTGGAAAGCGGGCTGGATATTCCAACCGCCAACACGATGGTCGTGCACCGGGCAGATATGTTCGGGCTGGCGCAGCTGTATCAGATCCGAGGCCGGGTGGGTCGCTCCAAAACCCGTGCCTATGCGTACCTGACCACCAAGCCGCGTCAGAAATTGACGGCGACAGCCGAAAAGCGCCTGCGGGTTTTGGGCTCGCTGGATACTCTGGGGGCCGGGTTCACGCTGGCATCGCAGGATCTGGACATTCGTGGTGCGGGCAACTTGCTGGGCGAGGAACAGTCCGGCCAGATGCGCGACGTCGGCTATGAACTTTACCAGTCGATGCTGGAAGAGGCGATTGCCAAGATCAAAGCCGGTGAGATGGAAGGGCTGTCTGAAGCCGACGATCAATGGGCGCCACAGATCAATCTGGGCGTGCCGGTTCTGATCCCCGAAGATTACGTGCCCGATCTGGATGTGCGCCTTGGGCTTTATCGTCGCTTGTCGTCGCTTTCGACCAAGGTCGAGCTGGAAGGTTTTGCCGCAGAACTGATCGACCGGTTCGGCACGCTGCCGAAAGAGGTAAACACCCTGATGCTGGTCGTGCGCATCAAGGCGATGTGCAAACGCGCAGGGATTGCAAAACTGGATGGCGGGCCGAAGGGCGCGACAATCCAGTTTCACAACGACAAGTTCGCCTCGCCGGAGGGTTTGGTAGAGTTCATTCAGAACCAGCGCGGTTTGGCCAAGGTCAAGGACAACAAGATCGTCGTCAGACGCGATTGGAAGAAGGACAGCGACAAGATCAAAGGCGCATTTGCCATCGCCCGCGATCTGGCGGAAAAGGTCATGGCAGCGAAGAAGAAAAAGGCGAAAGCCTAGTCTCCGCTGACGAAAGTGCACAATTGCCATTCGCCCGCGTCCGATTTCACAAGCGCGGCGCGGTGACCTGTCATGGGCCATAGAAAGTCGCCGTGCATGAATCCCCGCGTGCCGTCAGTCAGCATCACCGGTTGATAGTCGGCACCGTCGCGATAGTTCGGGACGATGACGATCTCGTAGCTGATAAGGCTCAGCGCTGGGGATCCTGGTTCGGCAGCTTGCCGAAGGGTCACGTCCTCTCCGGTCACAAAGTAGGCCACGTAAGGGTCCAATGAGGCAGGCAAAGTGATCTGCCATTGATGCGGCATCCAAAACTCGCCCTCGTCGTCGAAATAGCCCGGTTGGGACAGGGTGGTTTCCAGATCGCTCCAATAGGCTTGGCGGATCTGGTCTTCTAGAGAGCTGTTTTCCGGGCCGAGGTATTCAAGGAATTCCCCGGGCCCACCGCTTCCGCCATGGCTGAGGTAGATGTCCGGGCAAGCAGCTGCGATAACGGTGTCGGTATCACGTGCGGCCACGCTCGCCAACAAACTCTCCCGAAAGGCCACGAGGGTAGGATCGCGGTCTGCTTCATCGACCGGCGGAAAAGACTGGCGGTCAGCCAGGGCTGGGCCGCAAATCAACAAAGACAATAGCAGTGCACGGGTCATTCTGCGGCCTTCATTGCTGCCTGCGCGCAAAAACACGAGGCCCCGACGGCCCGGTCAGCGCGGGCAAACGCCAGATCAAGACGTTGTTTGATCAATTTGATCTCAACTGTCTCACCGCGTGCTTTCAGACAATCATGCAGGCCCTTCAAACTCCAGACATTGTCGGGGTGGATTGAGGCGCGGCTCAGAGTGCCGCCAAGCCCTAGATCTTCGCGATACACTGCTTCGGCCTCGGGCACGTGGCCCTGTTCGTACAACAACGCACCAAGCGCGTGGCGCGCGGGTTGCATCCAACCCCAAGGCTCGTCGTAGGGCAGCGTGTCGTCCAATTTGACCGAGCGCCTAAGATGCGCGAATGCGGCGTCATAGTTGCTTTTGCGATACTCAATCTCTCCGCGCAGCATTTCGCGGGCGATGTCCAGCAAGTCGATCACGCGGTTGTTGTGCAGCAGCCGGGTTTCCGGAACCCGATCCTTAGCGGCAAGGAACAGTTGCTCTTCGGCCTCTGCTTCGGCCACCTGACCTGTGGCCGCATAGGCGATTGCACGTGCGTAATGGGTGGTTGCGGTGACAGTACGGTAGAGGTCCTGATCCTTGGGCAAGGGCAGGGCCTTTGCTTCTTCCCATCGGCCAAACCGGATCAGGATATGCGGCCCCATCGACATGTAGCTTTCGAAAAAATCCGCCATGGGCGGGCTTTCGGTGCGCAGCATCTCTTCGGGGGTGGTGTCCCAGATGCCCTGATTGGCACGCAGGGCGGGTTCCATCTGACCCAGAAACAGCGCGCCGTAGATAGCAAAGTGATAGTCGTGCTGGCGATAGCCTGTGTAGATGTTGAACGCACCTTCGCGCTCATAATACTTCAGATCGGCCTCGGTCGCCTTTTCGTTCCAATGGACGACGTTCTGATAATGCCCGCACAGGACATCGATATGGGTGGGCATGTGCACCAGGTGCCCTGCATCTGGAACCAGTGTGCGCAGGACATCCCCAGCCTTCAGCGCCTTTTCTGGTGTCGGCGACATCTCCATCAGATGAACATAGAGGTGCAGCAAGCCCGGGTGCGACATGGCTGCCGGATCGTCAGCCATTGCGTCTTCCAGGGCTTTTTGCGCCTCCAACGTGTCTGCGCCTTCAGCGGGCTCACCGGTTCTCAGGTTCCACATCTGCCAAGGGGTCAGGTTGAGCAACGCCTCGACATAGATGGTGCGCAGATCGAGGTGATCCGACTGCTCTGCAAAGGCCACGCGCATCGCGGCGGCAAAATCGTGATCCCAGCTATGCATGTCGTCGACAGGATCGCGCTGTGGATACCGTGCGGGTAGGGCGCGGATCAGAGCCTGTTCCGTCGGGCTGCACCCTTCGGCCAAAGCCACGGCTTTCTGCGTGGCATCATAGGCCAGCGCCAGCGCCTTTCGCCGTCCACGGTCATCCAGCAGGTTCCAAGGCAGGTTGTAATTCGGGCCCGCGGCATAAGCCACGCCCCAGTGGGCCATCGCGCAGTCAGGATCAAATTCAAGCGCGCGCTGAAAACACACAACAGCTTCGTCGTGGTTGTAGCCGTAGGTCCAATTCAGCCCCCGGTCGAACCAAAGCTGTGCGTTTGTTGAGGCCGTCGTTATCGGACAGGAATATGCGCCAAGATCGTAATAGTCGCTCACTGAAAAACTCCACTCATATTGAGCAGATGTTAGCCTGATTCACCGTTCCTGCACAGATCAGGCTGGAAGCCTGTTTTCGATCCGCCCCATATGCAGCATCAGGCCGAAGCCCGCGGCGCTCATGGCCAGGATGCCGACAGCCAGCGGGGTAATAGACCCGTCGAACATCTGCCCGATAGGCGCCGCAATCGCGGCAGCAAACACGGTCGAGATCGCTCCGATCACCGAGGCCGCCATGCCCGCGATATGACCCATTGGCTCCATCGCGATGGCGTTCAGGTTGCCCATAGTCATGCCTGCCATAAAGAAAACCGCCGTTTGCCAGCTTACAAAAACGGCGAAGGACAGCGTGGGCGAAAGGTCTGCGGCATTCAGGGCGATGATGGCTGTGGTAAAGAGGACCTGCGCGCCTAACGCCCATGTCACGATCCGGCGCATGCCCAATTTAATAACGAGTGCCGCGTTTAACAGGCTGGCTGAGCCCGCCATCAACGCCACGAACCCGAACCAGAACGGAAAACTGTCGGCACTGTCGTGGATGACATCGTAGACCGGTTGAACCATCGTCAACATGGTGAACAACATGCCCAGACACAGTGTCTGAACCAAGATCGACAGTCGGACAGTTGGATGTGTGAACATCTGGCGTGCGGCGTCCAGTATAAGGGGCAGGCGCAGCGGGCGACGGTTCTCGACCGACAAGGGTTCCGGAAGGCGCAGGCCCATCCAGACGATGGTGATCAGTGAGAACAGGATGAATGAAGCAAAGATACCCCGCCACCCGGTCAGTGCGATCACGCCGGCACCAAGCATTGGCGCAATCGCCGGGACCAAGGTGAAGATCATCATCGCAATCGATACAATCCGCGCCATCTCGCGACCCGAATACAGGTCGCGAATAATTGCCATGGCCACCACGCGCGGGGCCGCACATCCGATCCCCTGGAAGATACGGGCGACCAATAGCATTTCGAGTGATGAACTGGCCCAGGCAGCCGCCGCTGCGATGATATACAGTGCCGATCCGACATAGATCACTGGCTTGCGGCCAAAGGCGTCGGACAGCGGACCGGTGAAAAATGTGCCAATCCCCATGCCCAACACAAACGAGGTCAGGATCAACTGGGCTTTGTTGACGTCGTCGGGGCTGAGTTGCGCGCCGATATTTGGCAGCGCCGGCAACATGGAATCGATCGAAAACGCGATCGTCGCAAACATCATTGCGACAAGTGCTATGAACTCACCCCGTGACATGCGATTGGCCATAACGCCCTCCTGATCTGTTCGCGCTATCACGGCAAATCAGTTGACGCTAGGTGTCAAATTGCACAGAGGTCTGTGCTAATTTGCGGCGGAAGCCTCAAGTTGAGACATGATTTCAGCAATCGCTTTTTCCCACATTTCAGGGGGTTGCGCCCCGGGGACGGCATGTTGATTGGCAACGATGAACGTCGGGACAGAGCTGACGCCCATCTTCCTGGAATGGCTGTCACGGTTGCTGATATCCTCGCGGTCCGCGTCGGATTTCAGCAGTTTCAGCACGACCGCTGCGTCCATTCCCGCATTGTCGGCAATATCGGCCAGAACCTCATGATCGCCGATATCGCGGGCCTGCACGAAATAGGCATCGAACAACGCATCGACTACGGCGTTCTGTTTGCCTTCAATCCCGGCCCAATGGATCAGGCGGTGCGCGTCCAGTGTGTTGGGCGTGCGCTCCATGCCTTCGAAGTCGATCTTAAGGCCTGCGTTCTCGGCATGATCAACGACCGGAGCATAGGCACGCACCGCGCCTTCCTTGCCCCCGAACTTGCGTTCGAGATACTCGCGGCGATCCATCCCGGCATCCGGCATGTCGGGGTTCAACTGGAACGGATGCCATTCGATCACAAACGGATGGTCCGGGATCGCCGCGAGCGCCTTGTCCAGATGGGTTTTGCCGATATAGCACCACGGGCAAATCGGGTCGGACATGATATCAAGCTTGACGGTCTCGGTCATGGGTTGGTCGCCTTGAAATAGGCCGGCAGCGCCCGGCGCAGAAGTTTCCCGTTCCCGCCGGTGGGCAGGTCAGGCAGATGGATAAAGGCGCGCGGTTGCTTATAGCGCGCCAGATTTGCCTCGACATAATTACGCAGGGCGTTGTCGTCCAGCTTTTCCGGTCCTGTATAGAAGGCTGCTATCACAAATGTGTCCTGTTTGACCTCGACTGCCGCAGCTCCGACCTGCGCGATGCCGGGATACCGGGACAGCGCCGCCTCGACCTCAACCGGTGACACCCTATAGCCGCCCGCATTCATCATATCGTCATCGCGACCCAGATAGGTGATCTGGCCATCCACGGCCATGGCCCCTTGATCGCCGGTCAGGAACCAGTCGTCCTGCATCCGGGCTTCGGCCTCGTCCGGGGCGTTGAGATAGGTCAGCATCAGACCGGGGTCGGACCTGTGTATGGCAATGGTGCCTTCCTGACCCTGAGGTACGGGACCGTCAGGTCCCAGGATAGCCACACGGCGGCCAGGCTGCGGTTGGCCCAATGCATCGGACCGCGCTGGATGCGCCGGGCTGGACGAAATGAAAGTCGAACACTCTGACATGCCATAGGCCTCGTAGAGTTCAGTGCCGGTCGCTTGCGTCCACTGTTCATGCAGATGCCGTGACAGTTTTTCTCCGGCGCATAACCCATGCCGCAATTCCGGCAGGTCGACGTCGTCTGTTGAGCTCACCACCTTACGGAATACGCCCGGTGCTGCCGCAAAGATGGTAGCTTGATGATGGCGTAGCAGGGCAGGTAGAGCGTCCAGATCGGTGCCCGGCGCAGGGATAAGAGCCGTTGCGCCAATGGTCCACGGATCCATCAGACCGGTGCCCAAGGTATAGGTCCAGTTGAACGCGCCTGCGTGACACAGGCGATCGGTTTCACGCAGCCCGTACCAGCCATCCACCATCATCTGACGCGCCCAGATGGCACGATGGGCGTGGGCCACAGCCCTCGGTTTTCCCGATGTGCCCGAAGTATAGACGACATAGGCCATCCGTTCCGGGTCGCCCATTTGATATTCTGCAGCAGGCAGATCACGCATTCCGGCCAAATCGGACAGGTCAATCTGAACCGGATGCGCGGCGCACGCAACCTGTGGGTCACGCAGAATGGCGGCAGGTCTGAGATCGTTGATCATGCGCTCTGTTTCCGGATCGGTCAGCTGCGATGACGTTGGGACCGGGACGATGCCGACAGCAATCGCTCCGAGATAGGCAATCGGGAAATCGACCGTGTTTCCAAGCCGCATCAACGCGATATCGCCGGGCTTCAAACCGGCATTCAACAACCCTGTGCCAGTTCCCAGAATGGCCTGCTGCAACTCGCTATACGTCCAATGCTCGGTATCCGAGGACCCTAGAACAGACAGGGCGGTCTTGTCCGAAAGCCTGTCCGCACAGCGCAGTACATGCGCTGCCAGATTGAACGGAGACGGGCAGGCCGGCGGCGGCCCCTGATCAAAAATAGAAAGCATGGCAACTGGCTAGCGCGACCACTGCTGCGTTGCAAGCACGGCGGGCTGCGCCTATAGAATGACGCATGAGCACCCAAGACCAGACATCTCTGATCCGCATTGCCCGGGACTCGGGCGAACATACGGAAGTTGAACCACTGGACCTCGGCGCGCGTGTGCGCGAGCTGCGGAAAGCGCGGAAATGGACGCTTGAACAGGCGGCCACGCAGGCTGGTCTGGCACGTTCTACGCTCAGCAAGATCGAAAATGGTCAGATGTCGCCCACCTATGACGCGCTGAAAAAGCTTGCGACCGGTCTTGAGATCTCCGTGCCGCAGCTGTTTACGGCGCCACAGCGGGACCAGGTGATCGGTCGGATGGCCGTGACGCGCATGGGCGAAGGGTCTGCCCATCCCACAACCACCTATGAACATGAACTGCTTGCCGAAACGCTGACCAAAAAGCAGATGTTGCCTTATCGGGCCCGTGTCCGCGCGCGGTCAATGGATGAGTTCGACGGCTGGGTCCGCCACGACGGCGAAGAGTTCTTGTATGTCTTGACGGGTGTTGTGCGCCTTTACACCGAGTTTTATGAACCAGTCGAAATGCGCCGCGGCGACAGCGCCTATTACGACGGGAGCATGGGGCACAATGTAATCTCGGTCAGCGACGAAGATGCAATGATCCTGTGGGTAACATCACTTACTTAACGACCGGCTGAATTCGCGGTTCAAACCTTCCGTGAACAAAAAGTCCTCAAGCTCTTCGTGGGCTTCGTTCATAGTCAGTTGATGGCGTTCGGCCAGATACGCTTCGAAACATTTGCGGTCTTGGCTTAACCGCACCATGTCCTGATCCCGCAGGTTCGGAAATCTCCGTTTGGCGCGCGTATACATTGCGTCCAGGTCTTGCGTCAGATCGGTCCATTTCAACATTAGACAGCTTTCCGTTTTCATGGTTTCAAACCGCTCGTCCCAAGAACCAGCGTACGAAGGTGGTGAGGGCGTTCGGGCATGACAAAATGTCGCACCCGAGGTCGGGAGGCGGTTTGATTTTTGTCGGGGTCGAAAGTGCCCGTTGCAGCCTATCCGCAACGGGCAGACGGACCTGATTTTGAGTGAGTGGAGGCCGGTCCGTAAATTCGATGTGCTGCGCACCGGACGAAGAGTTACGTTTTGAAATTCAAAGCAATAATCAATTCGTGCAGCGTACTGCAGCTTATGCACAAGCTATATCGCTAAACCCAGTTCAGTAAAGCTTTTTGTGTGAGTTTTTTAGGGGAGCACTTGACGTTGGGGCAATTGCAACATGTTGGCGCACCAAAAACTCGACCCGCAATATGCGGTGCCAATAGGCTGTGCGCCGATTTCCGCCCACGTCCCTTTGGTGCTGCGCGTGACCCGTTACTGTTCGTACCACCAAACCTGCGGCATGTATTCTGGCCCATCGCCATAGATCGGCAAGTTTTCCGGCTGCTTGAGTTCCTTGGCGTGGGCGATCCTGCCTACATCAAAGTTCCAGATCGGAATGACATAGCGCCCGGCGGTCAATACACGATCAAGCGCGCGCGTTGCAGCAACGAAATCCTCATGACTTTCCGAGGCCAGCATGGCGTCAATCATTCCGTCCACAGCGGGTGAAGCCACCCCCATCAAATTGCGCGTGCCCGGAGTATTCGCGTTTTCGCTGCCCCAGTAGAGGCGCTGCTCGTTGCCGGGTGACAGGGACAACGCACGACGGAAATAGGTCATGTCGAAATCCAACTCGGATGTACGGCTGGTGAACTGGGCGCTGTCGACCTGCTCGGTGCTCACCGCGATGCCAAGACGTTCCAGTGCGCGCGTGTAGATCTCGATTGCCGTTTCGCTTTCGGTGTCGCCCTGTTGCAGCAACACGGTCACGGTAAAGGCATCGCCGTTTTCGTTACGCAGCACGCCGTCCTGGATGGTCCAGCCAGCCTCGGCCAACAGTTTGGTGGCGGCGCGGATGTTCGAACGATTGCGGGCCGATCCGTCACTTTCCGGCAATGTATAGCCTTCAAGCGTTCCCGGAGGCAGGTCGTCCTTGAATTCCATCAGCAGCTCTTCGACGCGACCACTTGCCGGACGGGGCTGCATCGCAAGGTCCGAGCCCGAGAAATAGGATGAGATACGCGGCTGCGCGTTGCCGGTAATCGTGTCGTTGATGAATTCGAAATTGAACGCCAGCGTCAGCGCCTCGCGGACACGCCAGTCGTCAAACGGTGCTTTGCGGGTGTTCATGACAAACCCGGTCATGCCCGAGGGCTTGCCGTGCGGGATCTCGGTCTTGACCACATCACCACGCTGGACGGCCGGGAAATTGTATTGGTTGGCCCATTTGTCGGCATTGAATTCACGTACCGCGGTCAGTTCTCCGGCTTTGAAGGCCTCGAACAGAACAGTGCCGTCGCCGTAGAACTCGATCCGCATTTCGTCCAAATTCATGGTGCCTTTACGGAAGGGGATGTCAGTGCCCCAATAATCCGGGTTCCGCTTAAGGTTCACGTATCTACCGGCCTCATAGCTGTCGACGACGTAGGGCCCGGTCCCGACCGGAATGTCATGCAACCCGGCATTGGCAAAATCTTTACCTTCCCACTGGGCTTTCTGCAGGATCGGGCGCAGGCCGGCGATCAGGGCAAGCTCGCGGTCGGGTTCGTTAAAGGTGATGCGCACCGAGCGGGGACCGGTCTGTTCGATACTGTCAATCTTACTCCACAGCCCGCGATAACGCAGGTGGCCTTCGGTTCCCAAAGTCTCATACGACCAGATGACATCATCCACTGTGACTGGTGTACCATCCGAGAATTCTGCGTTCTCACGCAGGGTGAATTCGACCCAGGACCGGTCCGGCGCTGTCTCAACTGATTCGGCTAACAGCCCGTAAAGAGTGAAAGGTTCGTCCCAGGATCGGCCCATCAGGCCCTCGTGGGTCCAAAATCGCAATTGCCAGGGCGAGCTGCCTTTTTGCACGAACGGGTTCAAACTGTTATAGCCGCCCGTATTTCCGAACACGACTTTCCCGCCTTTTGGCGCGTCCGGATTTGCGTAGGGCAGGGACACAAAATCCGGTGGTAAGGCGGGGTCACCATACATAGCTATGCCATGGGTCGATTCTGCATAAGCAATTGACGTGCTCAAAAGTGCAGTGATTCCCGCGATCAATGGGCGAACGGGGCGTAGAAAATCGGGGCTCATTTTGGAAACAATCCTGCTCTGGCCTTATTTTGTTGGGATTCATCGTAGCTATGATTTTTCTTGTTTTCAAACTTTTAGCTTGGACGAACACAAGAAATTGCTTATAAAGGATGCACTGCTCGATAGGTTTCTTGCCTGTATGAAACCTGCCTCAATAACTTAACGCCCGCTTCGTGCGGGCGTTTTTTTTGTCCGGATCTGACGTAGGATGCGTCGCCCGAATGTTTCCCCGTTTTCTTTGCAGCTGCAGCATGGCACTGTGTCGCCAAAGTTGACTTTGTGGGAGTTCGGCCATGAGCCTTTCGGGAAAAACAGCCATTATCACCGGATCGAATTCAGGGATCGGATTAGGCGTCGCGCGCGAGCTGGCGAAGGCCGGGGCTAACGTGGTGCTGAATTCATTTACCGACCGCGACGAAGATCATGCGCTGGCCGCTGAGATTTCGAAAGAGACCGGGACCAGCGCACGCTATATCAAGGCGGACATGTCTAAGGGTGAAGAATGCCGCGCGCTGATCGAAAAGGCGGGGGCATGTGATATTCTGGTGAACAACGCGGGCATTCAGCATGTTGCGCCGGTTGATCAATTTCCGGTCGAAAAGTGGGATGCGATCATCGCGATCAATATGAACTCGACTTTTCATACGATGGCCGCGGCGCTGCCAATGATGCGCAAAGCTGGGTGGGGACGTATTGTGAATATCGCCTCGGCACACGGGTTAACAGCGTCTCCGTTCAAGGCGGCCTATGTCGCGGCAAAACACGGCGTGGTTGGCATGACCAAAACCGTGGCGCTGGAGACTGCGCAGGAGCCGATCACATGCAATGCGATCTGCCCGGGATACGTCCTGACACCATTGGTCGAGGCACAGATCCCAGGAACCATGAAGGAATACGGCATGAGCCGTGAGGACGTGATCAAGAACGTGATGCTTGAACGGCAACCTTCGAAAGAATTCGCCACGGTCGAGCAATTGGGTGGCACCGCGATCTTCCTGTGCTCGGATGCGGCAGCACAGATCACCGGGACCACGATCTCGGTCGATGGCGGTTGGACAGCGTTGTGAGGTTTCACGGGGGCGTTGCCCCCGCACCCCCGGAGTATTTTGAAAAAGATGAAGGGGTGGAATAGTGAAACGGATCAATCTGGCTTTGCAGGGTGGGGGTGCGCACGGTGCCTTTACCTGGGGCGTTCTGGACAGGCTGCTGGACGAAGAGGATATCGAGGTCGCGGCCATCACTGGGACCTCGGCCGGGGCGCTGAATGGCGCTGCTTTCAAATCCGGGATGGTGCACAACGGACGTGATGGCGCACGGGCCAGTCTGGACGGGCTATGGGCACGGATGGGCGCGGTGGGTGATATGCGCCTTGCCAACTGGATGCAGGCGCTGGAGCCTGCGCAGATTGCCCAGTCGATGGAGTATTCGCTGCCATTCTCGGTTGGTGATGCCTGGTCGCGGCTAGTGTCGCCATATGCTTATGGTCCGTTTTACCGCAATCCTCTGGAACCGGTTGTCGATCGGTTCAACTTTGATGAGATTTGCACGGATCAGGGACCCCTGTTGTTTGTCTGCGCGACCTGTGTGCGCAGCGGCAAGATCCGGGTGTTCACCGGGGAAGAGATTTCAACGGATGCCATTTTGGCCTCGGCCTGCCTGCCTAGCCTGTTTCAGGCCGTCGAGATATTTGACCCCAGCTCGGGCCGGACCGAGGCATATTGGGATGGTGGTTACACTGGAAACCCGGCGCTTTATCCTTTGTTTAACAGTGATTTGCCTGAAGACGTCGTGGTCGTGAACATCAACCCGCTTGAGCGCGATGAGGTGCCAAAAACTCCGCAGCAGATCCAGAACCGGATCAACGAGATCAGCTTTAACTCATCCCTGTTTCGCGAGTTGCGGGCGATCAATTTTGTTCAGCGTCTGTTGGCGGACGGCAAGCTGACGGCCGGAGAGATGAGCCGCGTATTTGTCCACATGATTGCGGATGACGAATTGATGAATGATCTGTCTGTGGCGACCAAGACGGTTCCCAACCCTGTGATCCTGCACAAGCTGAAGGACGCCGGGCGCGCCGCGGCGCATCGGTTCATCGGCGATCACAAAGCCGATCTTGGCGCACGCAGCACCGTCGACCTGCCCGAGATGTTTGGCTGATCACTCGGGCGGCTGCGTCGGGTCTTTTTCGTTGGGGTAAACAAGGCCTGCGGAAATCACCAACTTCGCGGCGTCCTCGATTGTCATATCCAACAGGATCACGTCCTCGGCCGGGAAGAACAATAGGAAGCCAGAGGTCGGGTTGGGCGTGGTCGGGACGAAGACACCTAGCAGTTCACCCCCGGTTTCAGCCCGCTCGCTGACTTCGCCTTTTGCCGCGGTAGAGACGAAACCGATTGCCCAGATGCCGCGGCGGGGGTATTGGATCAGGCATGCTTTTTCGAATGACCGTTCAGTCTGGGCAAACACCGTTTCCGAGATCTGTTTGATCCCGGAATAGACGGATCGAACAACGGGCATCCGGCTGACAAGGCTTTCGGCAATTTGGATCAGGGACCGGCCCAGAATACCTTTGGCGATCCATCCGACCAGAACAGTGAAGATCAGGAAGATGACAACGCCGACACCGCGCAGGTTGATGCCCACATATTCCTGCGGCTGGAACCGTTGTGGAATTATGGGCAGTACCGCACTGTCGATCCAGCCAACCACGGACCAGATCAGCCAAATGGTCAGCCACACCGGCGCAATCACGACGATGCCCGTCAGGAAAGACGCGCGCAGTCGCGAAAACAGGCCCGGGCGGCGATGTGGTTCTTCGTCAAATGGCGTGTTCATTGCGGTCCTGAGCGGTTTTCTGCCGAATTAGTTAAGCAGTTGGGTGCCTTGGTACAATAGGCTTATGTCAATCGGTTCAGTCGGACAGCGCCCGAGCAATTCCGGCCGCCAGTCGGGCGTTGTTGCGGACCAAGGCGATGTTGGCCGTCAGCGAACGCCCTTCGGTCTGTTCGTAAATCCGTTGCAGCAGGTACGGCGTGACGCCTTTGCCGCTGATCCGGTGTGTATCTGCGTCGGCCTGTGCCGATGCAATGATGGGAGCCAGTTCTTCGGCCGGGATCTGATCGGCGGTCGGAATTGGGTTGGCAACAAGCTGGCCGCCGGGCAAGCCAAGCGCGCGGCGTGTGGCGTGCGCCGTGGCGATTTCCTCGGCACTGTCCATTCGCAGGGGCGCGGCATAAGGGGATTTGGCCGACCAGAAGGCCGGGAATTCGTCCTGCCCGTAGGCGATGACCGGAACGCCCAGCGTTTCCAAAACCTCGAGCGTTTTTGCCAGATCGAGGATGGCTTTTGCGCCCGCAGCCACAACTGTAACCGGAGACTGGGCCAGCTCATGCAGATCGGCTGAGATATCAAAGGTCGTCTCGGCACCCTGATGAACGCCGCCAATGCCACCGGTGGCAAACACTTCAATCCCGGCATAATGGGCGGCAATCATCGTCGCAGCGACTGTGGTTGCGCCAGTGCCGCCGGTCGCCATGCAGGCGGCCATATCTGCGCGCGACAGCTTGGCGACGCCCTGCGCCTGACCCAACGCTTTCAGCTCATCAGCCTCAAGGCCCACATGCAGTTTGCCTTTGATCACGGCCATGGTTGCCGGAATTGCGCCCGCGTCGCGGATGTCCTGTTCGACCTGTGCCGCAACCTCGATGTTCTGAGGGTAAGGCATCCCGTGGGTGATGATGGTGCTTTCCAGTGCCACGATAGGCTGGCCTGCGTCCTTGGCAGCACGGACTTCGGCGGAATATTGAATGTCGATCACAGTGGGGTTTCTCCGGATACGTATGTTGCGGCGGCGTGCAAAGCGCGGGCCAGGGCCTCTTCGCTCGATGCTCCGTCGGATTCTGAGGCGATGTGGGCCGCCATGAATGTGTCGCCTGCGCCGGTTACGCGGGTAACCAAAACGGACGGTGGTGTTTGGGTCAGGATTTCATCCGCATTACCAACCGTGGCCGAGCTTCCGCCGTCGGTGACCAACACCCGCAGCGCGCCGCGATCCAGCAGGCCTTTGGCGGCGCTTTCGGAATCCTTGAATTCGCGCTGGCACAGGATGCCGGCTTCTTCGAGGTTCACATACAGCGTGGCCCGCGCATGTTTCAGGAACGGCAGCAAACGTTCGGCTTTACCGGGCGAGGCCGGTGCCACACGCAGATCGGCGCGCGCAAAGGCGGGGCTTTGGGCGATTTCCTCAAGCAAGTTCAGGGTCAGGTTCCCGTCCAGCGCGATTGGGCCTTCGAACGGCTCGTTTTCGTACCCTAGCGGCCCGTGCATCAGTGGACGCAGGATTTTGGCACCCGCGGCTTCAAGCGAATGCGCATCAGCGATGGCTGCTATCAAGCCGTTGGCCCCTTCGACCGCCATGTAACGATCGGTCGGCAAATCCTGCGAACGGTAAATGTGATCCGTCACCATGCCTAGTCGGGAACAGGCGTTTGCCAATTCATCTCCCTCGGGATCGCGCCCGATGGCGGTCAGCAAGGTGGGGGTCATGCCAAAGCGCACAAGCGTCATGGCGATGTTCATGGCCACGCCGCCGGGCAGGCGGGTGATCCGCCCCGGCACGTCCGAGCCCTGCCGCATGGCGCTGGCGGACCGGCCAATCACGTCCCAAAGAACCGAGCCGATACAAAGGATGTCGCTGTTCTGAGTCATGTCGTCGTCATGCCGCAGCCCCGGCGAAGGTGCAAGCGTTAACGCTCGCACCGATCAGCGCATCGCGTCAGTCAGATCCTTCAGCGCGGCCAGAGGGTCATCCTGTGACCAAATCTCGTCCCCAATTCCGAAGAAATCGGTGCAGGGGGCCAGATCGCGAACCAAGTCGGGATTCAGGCCACCCTCGGCAACGACTGGAACTTCGATCGTCTCAGACCACCACTGGAACAGATCCATTTCGGCCATGGTGCCATCACCCAGCGTTGACGCGCCCACCGGTCCAAAGGCGACATAGTCCGCGCCGGCCTCACCCGCGGTCATCCCATCATGGCTGGACGCACCGCAAAAGCTGCCAACGATGGCGTCCGCACCCAATTCCTTTCGTGCAAACCGAACCGAGCGCGCGGCGTCATCCAGATGCACCCCGTCCAACCCCAATCGCTGCGCCAGCAGAACATGGTTTGAGATAACCAGCGCCACATCGCGCGCATGGGCAACCTCACGGCAGGCGTCCGCCGCGCGGGCGATGGTGTCTTCATCGCCACCAGCCAGCGCCAATCGGATACAAGCGATCTCTGCCCCGTCCAACACGCTGGCCAAACGGTTCGTAAAGGTGCTCAGTTCGATGGTGGGTGGCGTAATCAGGTAAATCTGCGGCTGCTCGGGGGAGTCCATTGGCGCGTCCTTCGCTTTCAGTCTTTTGCGCGGTTTAGCGGATTGCGGCCGGGAAGCAAACTTTTATGCTGGTTTCCGGCCCAAATGAAGGCGCGGATGGCTTGCCCTGCCTGTGCGCGCAGATTAGAGCAGGCGGAACCTTCGGAGACAGCCATGCCCAGCGATAAATCTCAGCCCTCATTCGTGCTTGTGCGCCCGCAGATGGGTGAAAACATCGGTGCCGCCGCGCGGGCGATGTGGAATTTCGGGCTGGATCGGATGCGGATCGTGGCACCTCGGGACGGATGGCCGAACCCCAAGGCTGTGGCGATGTCCAGCGGTGCCGGGCGTCTGTTGGATGAGGCGCAGCTATATGACGATCTGGCCGGTGCGCTATCCGACAGCACTTTTGTTTTTGCGACCACAGCGCGACAGCGTGGATTGACCAAGCCGGTCTACAGCCCGGAACGCGCAATGCAGTTGGCTGCCGAAAAGGTTGCTGCTGGTGAAAAGGTCTGTGTTCTGTTTGGCCCGGAACGCGCAGGGCTTGAAAACGAAGACATCGCCAAGGCAAACGCGATCATCTCGGTTCCGGTAAACCCGGAATACGCCTCGCTGAATCTTGGCCAATGCGTGCTTCTGACCGCCTATGAGTGGATGCGCCGAACCGGCGATGTGGTTCATGAGGCCACTGATCTGGGCAAAGGCGACTGGGCAACAGGCATCGAGGTCGAGAAACTGGTCGAACATTACGAGGACCGGCTGGAAGAGGCGGGGTTCTTTTATCCGCCCGAAAAGGCCGACGGTATGAAGACCAACCTGCGCAACCTTTGGTCGCGGATGCGCATGACGCGGGCGGATGTGCAGATGTTGCATGGGGTCATGCGGCAGATGGTCCGCTGGAAAGACAAGGGCTGAGGCTGGACCTATGTTCCGCTTCACCCTAGCTTGCGACAAAATCCAAGGCACAAGAGGACAGCATGAGCGGTAAGCGCAGCATCTTCGAAGACGTCTCAGACACTGAAAAACAACGAGCCGTTCAACCGGGTATGATCGATCGTGGCCGCGGGGGTGCGCGCAAGGCCATTCGCGCCTGGCTGATGATCCTGTTTGCGCTGGTGGTCGTAATGATCGCTGTGGGCGGGCTGACCCGCCTGACTGACAGCGGGTTGTCGATCACCGAGTGGCGGCCGATTACCGGGGCCATCCCGCCGATGAATGAGGCGGACTGGCAAGCCGAGTTCGACAAATACAAGCAAATCGACCAGTGGCGCATTCAGAACCAATGGATGGAGCTGGGTGACTTCAAATCCATCTACTGGTGGGAATGGGGCCATCGTCAGCTAGGGCGCGTGATTGGGCTGGTCTGGGCTCTTGGCTTCTTTGGCTTCCTTATCGCGCGGAAAATACCAACCGGCTGGACCGGTAAGTTGTTGATTCCGGGCCTTTTGGGCGGTGTTCAGGGTGCAGTCGGTTGGTGGATGGTCGCCTCGGGCGTGACACAGGGCGAGGGGATGATTGCTGTGGCCAGCTATCGTCTGGCGATTCATCTGGGGCTGGCTTTTGTAATTCTCGGCTTCCTTGCATGGTACATCTTTGAGCTGGGCCGCGACGAACGTGACCTGATGCAGGCCCGACGCGCCAAAGAGGCGAAATTGTTCTCGCTATCCACCGGGTTGATGCATTTCGCCTTTTTGCAAATACTCATTGGTGCGCTTGTCGCCGGGATCGACGCCGGGCGGTCTTATACCGATTGGCCGCTGATCGGTGGTCAGCTTCTGCCGCCTGACATGACGATGCTCGAACCGATGTGGCGCAATTTCTTTGAAAGCCCGGGTTTGGTCCAGTTCATCCACCGTTGCGCGGGCTATCTGCTGTTCATCTTCGGCATCGTCGTCTGGCGGCGCGGCAGCACTAGTGCACATCCGCAAACTCGCTTTGCCTTCAACGCGGCCTTCGCAGCGCTTTCGCTGCAGGTGGTGATTGGGATCGCGACCGTGATCTACGCAGCCCCGTGGCAGATCGCCATCTTCCACCAGTTCATGGCCGTCGTCGTCTGGACCCTTATCCTGCGGGCGCGGTTCCTGACCGCTTACCCAATAGCAACCTCTTTGCGCGGAGCCTGAATTCCATGAGTGCATATGACGATTTGACGGCATTTCAGCGCGAAACCTCAGCTCTTGGCGAAATTGCCGGGCGTTTGGGCTGGGATCAGGAAACGGTGATGCCCCGGGGGGCCGCGTCGCAGCGGGCCGAGGAAATGGCAGCGATTGAAGCGGTTTTGCACGCGCGCCGATCCGATTCCCGTGTGGCTGAATGGCTGGAACAAGCCGACCCTCAGGACCAGGTCGGTCAGGCGCAATTGCGCGAAATCCGCCGGTCCTATGAACGGACGGTCAAGGTGCCTGCCGATTTGGCAACGGCCATTGCGCGCGTGACGTCAGCAGCACAGGGAACCTGGGCGCAGGCCCGCGCAGACGAAGATGTCGCCGCTTTCTTGCCCGTGCTGGATGAGGTCGTGGCGCTAAAGCGTGAAGAAGGCGCTGCACTGGCGCAGGGTGGCAATATCTACGACGCGATGGTCGAGGATTATGAGCCTTACACAACCGGATCGCAAATCGCCGAAATCTTTGACCAGATGCGCCCGCGTCTGGTAGCACTGCGCGCCGCTGTTCTGGAAAAATCTGCGCCTCAGGCTTTGACGGGGAGTTTCGATGAGCTGAAACAGATGCAATTGTCGGAAAAACTGGCAACCACTTTCGGGTATGACCTGAATACAGGCCGCATCGACAAGGCTGTTCACCCGTTCAGCTCGGGCAGTGGCTCGGATGTTCGGATCACCACCCGGACAAGTGAAACCGATCCGTTCAATTGTTTCTATTCGACGATTCACGAGGTCGGCCATGCCGCCTATGAACAAGGGATTGATCCAGCCTACGCCCTGACGCCTTTGGGGCGGGGTGTGTCGATGGGTGTGCATGAAAGCCAAAGCCGGATTTACGAGAACCAACTGGGCCGATCCCGAGCCTTTACCGGTTGGCTGTTTGGCCAAATGAAAGACGCGTTTGGCGATTTTGGCATCACCGACGCGGATACGTTCTATGCAACGGTCAACGGTGTTCACAACGGTTATATCCGCACCGAGGCGGATGAGGTGCAATACAACCTCCACATCATGCTGCGCTTTGATCTGGAACGCGCGCTGATGGCCGGTGACCTCCAAGTGGATGATCTTGAGGCCGCGTGGAACGACCGTTTCAAGGCGGATTTCGGATATGCGGTCGACAAACCTTCGAACGGATGTCTGCAGGATGTGCACTGGTCAGTGGGTCTGTTTGGTTATTTCCCAACCTATTCGCTGGGCAATGTCTATGCAGGATGCCTTTACCAAGCGTTGCGGAACGCTGTGCCGGAACTGGATGCGCAACTGGCAGCAGGTGACACGTCAGGCGCAACCGATTGGCTGCACGAGAATGTGCAGCAACATGGCGGGCTTTACGCTCCACGCGAGACCATTCAGCGTGCAAGCGGTATGGAACCCGGACCTGACCCGTTACTCGGGTATCTGGAACAGAAATTTGGCGGGTTATACGGGCTCTGAGGTCAGAAAACGTTTCGTCAAGTTGCCGTGTAGGTGCATTGGTTTTGACCTGAATGAGGGTAGGGTGGTTCGAACGGTTTTACCAAAGGAACCACCTTGTTCTTTGCAACACATGTCAAACCACACTTAGCGTCAATTCTGACCAGCAACACGCGCCTGGTGGCGCGTAGGCGCGTGTTGGAGGCAAAGCATCAGGTGCTGAACCGGCCGCGCGTTGTCCAATATTTCCATGATGTTTCCGACCCATACTGTCACCTCACCGCACAGGTCTTACAGCAGTTTCGAGACACCTATGATATCGAGCTACGCCCACATCTGATTTCGGGCCCTCCGGCCGAGGCTTTGCCGGACCCGGCAGCACATCGGCAAAATGCTATCAAAGATGCGGCAAGGCTGGCCCGAAAGCTTGGTCTCAGCCCTCCTGAAGGCGCAGTTCCTGACGAGGCTTTCATTGCAATTGCGGAAAAACAGATGGCAGCCGAACTGACGAATGAGAGCTTTGTTAAAAATGTCCGAGGTATCAGCGAAGATCTTTGGTCGGGAAAGGGCTTTTCGTCGTCTGATCACCCCTTACCGGCTGCGCTGATCGAGGATGGTGACCAGCAACTTTCAGCTTTGGGTCACTATCTCGGCGGAACGTTTCACAACGATGGTGAATGGTATTGGGGCGTTGATCGTCTTCATTACCTCGAAAATCGGTTGCTGCACGTGGGTCTGGGAAGCGGATCGTCACCGATAGTGCCTTTGCCTTCAGTGCAACTGGACCAAGAGAAGTCTAAAGATCAGGAGATTGAGTTCTTCTTTTCTTTCCGCAGCCCTTATTCGTATCTGGCATTTGACCGGGCCGTCGACTTGGCACGCCATTACAACGCACGGCTGGTTCTGAGGCCGGTTTTGCCAATGTTGATGCGAGGCTTACCCGTCCCTCCACCCAAGTCCTCCTACATCCTTTATGATTGCGTGCGCGAAGCGCGGCGGTTGGGGATCCCGTTTGGGCGTATCTGTGATCCTTTGGGCAAAGGAGTCGAGCGTGGCTATGCCTTACTGGATTATGCCGAAGCGCAGGAAAAACTGCCTGAGTTCTGTTCCGCCTTCCTGCGCGGCGTCTGGTCAAAGGGTCTAAATGCTGCAACCGATCGTGGGCTTCGGATTATCGTCGAAAACGCGGGGTTGGATTGGCAGAGTGCGAAACCGCACGTTAGCTCGGATCATTGGAGAGATCGGGTAGCGGTCAATCAGGACCGCCTGCAAGAGATCGGGCTATGGGGTGTCCCAAGTTTCCGTGTCGCCGGGGAAAGTGTCTGGGGACAGGATCGCCTTTGGGCGGTCGAAGACCTTTTGATAAATAAAAAGGCGCCACACCCGAAAGTGTAGCGCCTGAATAATGTTATGGACCTGTCGGTTACTCTTCCGCTTCGTCCTCGTCGCCTTGATCGGCGATCCAGGCAACACTGACGACCACTTCGCCTTTGCCGGTGTTGAAGACCTTCACGCCACCGGCCGAGCGGGAGCGGAACGAAATCCCATCAACCGGCACCCGGATCGATTGGCCTTTGGACGTCGCCAGCATGATTTGATCTTCCATATCGACCGGGAACGAGGCGACGAGTTCGCCACCACGCATCGCCTTGTCCATGGCGGCCACACCCATCCCGCCGCGTCCGCGGACTGGGTAGTCGTGGCTAGAGCTCAGCTTGCCCGCGCCGCCTGCTGTGATTGTCAGGATCAGGTTTTCGGCTGCCGACATCTCGGCATACTTTTCCTGGTTGAAATCACTGCTTGCCGCGGCTTCCTCTTCGTCACCAGCGTCATCTTCGGTAAGCCCTGCAACCGCACGGCGCATTTTGAGGTAAGCCACACGATCTTCGGGGGTCGCTTCGAAATGGCGGATCACCGACATCGAAACCACGCGGTCTCCATTGGACAGCCTGATACCGCGCACACCGGTGGATTCGCGCGAGTTGAACACTCGTACATCGGTGGTGCGGAAGCGGATTGCACGACCCGAATTGGTGACCAGCATCACATCTTCATCTTCCGAGCAGATACGGGCGTTCACCAGCTCAACATCTTCGGGCAGTTTCATTGCGATCTTGCCGTTGCGTCGGACATTGGTGAAGTCTGACAAGCGGTTACGACGCACGTCGCCCGCGCTGGTGGCGAAGATGATTTGAAGGTTCTCCCATTCTTCATCGGGTACATCCACCGGCATGATCGCGGCGATGGAAACACCGGTCGGGATCGGTAAGATGTTGACGATTGCCTTGCCCTTACCAGTGCGCCCCGATTGCGGCAGACGCCAGGTCTTGAGTTTGTAGACCATGCCATCCGTCGTGAAGAACAGCAGCTGCGTGTGGGTATTGGCAACGAAGAGGTTAGTGACAACATCCTCTTCCTTGGTCTGCATCCCCGACAGGCCCTTGCCGCCCCGCTTTTGCGCGCGGAAATCGGCCAGCGGAGTACGCTTGATGTATCCGCCCGACGTGACGGTCACGACCATATCCTCACGTTCGATCAGATCCTCGTCTTCCATGTCGCCGGACCAATCAACGATCTCGGTGCGACGGGGCACGGCAAACTGTTCACGAACGCTGCGCAGCTCATCTCCGATGATCGACATGATGCGCTCTCGCGAGGACAGAATATCGAGGTATTCCTGGATCTTACCTGCCAGTTCTTCCAGCTCGTCCGTGACCTCTTTGACACCGATCTGAGTCAGTCGCTGCAGACGTAGGTCAAGGATGGCGCGGGCCTGAACTTCGGTCAGGTTATAGGTGCCGTCGTCATTCATCTTGGACAGAGGATCGTCGATCAGGCGCAGATAACTTTCGATCTCAGCCGCGGGCCAGCGACGGGTCATCAGCTTTTCACGCGCTTGCGCGGCGTCAGCGGATGACCGGATTGTGGCGACCACCTCATCCACGTTCGACACAGCCACCGCCAGACCACACAGGATGTGGCTGCGTTCGCGGGCCTTGCGCAGGTCGTACGCAGTGCGGCGGGCGACGACATCTTCACGGAAGTCGATGAAAGAGGTCAGGAACCGGCGCAGGGTCAACTGCTCGGGCCGGCCACCATTCAGCGCCAGCATGTTGCAACCAAACGAGGTCTGCATCGGCGAGAAACGGAAAAGCTGGTTCAAAACAACTTCCGGCGTCGCATCACGTTTGAGTTCGACCACGACACGCACCCCATTGCGGTCGGATTCGTCCTGAACGTGGCTGACGCCTTCGATGCGTTTTTCGCGAACGGCTTCGGCGATCTTTTCGATCATCGAGGCCTTGTTTACCTGATAGGGGATCTCGTCCACGACGATGGCATAGCGGTCCTTGCGGATTTCCTCGACGCGGGTCTTGGAGCGGATAATGACGCTGCCGCGCCCTTCCAGATAGGCTTTGCGCGCGCCGGATCGGCCCAACATCACACCACCGGTTGGGAAATCAGGGCCGGGGATATATTCGATCAGCTGTTCGGATGTCAGATCCGGTTCATCGATCAGCGCCAGCGTTGCGTCGATGACTTCGCCAAGGTTATGCGGCGGGATGTTGGTTGCCATACCGACGGCGATACCACCGGCACCGTTGACCAGCATGTTCGGGAAACGGGCGGGCAGAACCGTCGGTTCGCGGTCCTTGCCGTCATAGTTGTCCTGAAAATCGACCGTCTCTTTTTCGATATCGGCCAGCAGGGACGCGGCAGGCTTGTCCATGCGTACTTCGGTGTAACGCATGGCCGCCGGGTTATCACCGTCCATCGAGCCAAAGTTGCCCTGACCATCCAGCAGCGGCAGCGACATCGAGAAATCCTGCGCCATCCGCACCAGCGCGTCATAGATCGCGCTGTCACCATGTGGGTGGTACTTACCCATGACATCGCCAACCGGACGGGCCGATTTGCGGTATGACTTGTCGTGGGTATTGCCCGTCTCGTGCATGGCATAGAGGATGCGCCGGTGCACCGGTTTCAGGCCATCGCGCAGATCGGGGATCGCGCGGGACACGATGACCGACATCGCATAGTCCAGATAGGACGTGCGCATCTCGGATTCGATGGATACCGTCGGGCCGTCATATACGGGACGCTGGGGCGGTGTTTCATCCATGTTTTCTGGGGTTTCTGGCGTATCGCTCACGTAACCTGCCCGTTTATTGTGCTGGGTCTATATCTTGTGGATGTACCTTATCAGACCCGGCACATAAGGTGCAAGCAAGCAGCGCATTCTGTGCAAAAAACACCCGTAACACTGGGGTAACATATTGTTAACCAAGGGTTAGGTGGTTTCTGTGTTATGCTGAAGAGACCTTGCAACAATTTTGGAGGTCTGCATGGAGCAAAGCGAAACAGAACTGATGCTCAAGGGGTATGGGCTGACGACGGCAGAATTTTTTTATCACATGCCCGACTATATTCACGTGCTAAATACATTTATCTGGCAGGAATACGACCTTGCGCCGGATCATCCCAAACTATTCGATTTTATTGAATTCTGGCAGCGAGAGATCGAAGGACCGCTGCATTCCGTGCGGTTTACACATCGAAAAATGATCGCGCCCGGGGAATGGCGCAACGTGGTAGGCGAATTCCGAGTGAATTGACGCCCGGGCGCATCAGGCCCAAACCCATATACATTTCCGGTGCATCCGGTATCGTGGCGGCGAAGTCATTGGCCACAAGCGGAAACACGGAATGCCCAGAGTTTTTTTGATTGCAGTTGCCATCTGCCTAGCCGGGCCTGTGTTGGCCGAAGGTGTCCTTGATAAAATCAAGAAGGGCGCTGAAAATACGGCTAATGCTGTCGGACGCGGGGCAGAAACCGTCGGGCAGACACTCGAAAAAGGGGCGAACGCGGTTGATGAAACTATCACGTCCACCTCTGATTTGCTGTCAAACGAGGCGACGCCCGAAGAGACCCGCGCGAAGCTGGATGTCATGGCCGTCGATGTGTTGGCGCAGTTGCTTGCCGAAAACCCCGAAGCACAAGCGCTATATGATGTCAGTGCGGGATATGCTGCGTTCGATTCCCGCAAAGTGACGGTGTTCCCGGTGTCCGCAGGGTACGGGCGCGGTGTTGCCGTGAACAAAGAGACTGGTCAGCACACCTATATGAATATGGGAACCGGCGGCGTGGGCGCGGCGATCGGTATCGGCGGGTTCGAGACCAAATTCGTGATCCTGTTTGAAACCCAAGCAGATTTGGACAGTTTTATCACGCAAGGTTACGACGCGACTGCGGAATCCGGCGCAATGTATGGAGATGAGCGCACCGATGAGACGCTCAGGTTCACAGATGGGCGGTCGTTTTTTGTGCTCAGCAAAAAGGGCTGGCGCGTTTCGGCTGGGGCGTCAGGCACAAAATACTGGAAATCGCCCGAGCTAAACTGATCAGCCCGAGCAGCTGGCGCCGCCCAGAACGCAAAATTTTGCGCAGTGTGGGTGGTTGAGGTGCACGTCGGCCTCGGCCTCGGCCAGTGTGGTGCCCATTTCAAACTCAGGCTCGTACGGCAGTAGGGTACAGGCCAGAACGGCAGGTTGTTCTGCGCCTTTGCGTTTAACCACCATGCGGGCATTCGAACACATTACAGCCTCGGGTGCTTTATCCAGAATGCCCCAGCAAGCGGTTGTGATTTCGGGGACTTCGACGGTTTCGTCCATCTCTGGGAACAAAACGGTTTGGCCGGGATTCTGTGCGTCGATGTCAAAGCTGTGCCGCTTGAAAAACGCCTCATACCCGGCGCGGCTGTCGGCGTCGCTGTCACCCCAGACCGTGCGGCCTGCGATAGCGATATTGAACCCGTTGTCGCGCAACCACTCCATTCCAGTGATCGTCTTGTCAAAGCTGCCTTTTCCGCGTTCCTCGTCATGCAGTTCGGGGCGATAGTGGTCCACGGAAACTCGAAGTGTCAGCTTGTTTCCATAATTGCGCTTCAGATCCAGCAAACCCTCGCGCATCTTGCGGCGCATCATCGGCAGCATTGCATTTGTCAGGATCAAAACTTCATAGCCGCGTTCCAACGCGACACGAGTCATGTCGATCATTCCGGGGTTCATAAAGGGCTCGCCCCCGGTGAACCCAATCTCACGCACCGGCCAGTCGCGTTCTTCGATCTGGTCCAAGTAGTCGCGCACCTCGTCGGTGGTGATATAGACCAGCGCGTCGTTGGTTGGACTACTGGCGATGTAGCAGTTGACGCATTCGATGTTGCAAAGAGTGCCGGTATTGAACCACAACGTCTCGGGGTTTTTCAACGCTACGGAAGCGCGAGTTTGCCCATCTGCTGTCACCAATTTGTTCTTAAACTTGCCGATATTGGCGGTCTGAGGCGCGTTGTCTTTCATTCCGGTATCCGGTTCTTTGAAGTTACTTCTGATGTAGCTGCTCGACTCGGATTAGTTAAGTCAGGCAAGTGCGACCTGACAGAGTTTTGATGATGGGGGATTTACGCTGACCGATTGCGCTAACATTGGACATGCCCGGCGGGGCAAGATAAGGAAAAACCATGGTTTCTCGCGTCATACCAGTTGATCCGTTCGATCTCGTCATTTTTGGCGGGACCGGCGACTTGGCGCAACGTAAGATTCTACCGGCCCTGTTTCGGCGCTTTTGTTCAGGGCAGTGGGCCGAAGGCGTCCAAATCATTGGCGCGGCGCGCACGGTCCACGACCGCGCGGGGTTTCAGGCATTGGTCGCCGAATCGCTGCGAACCCATGCGGCTGCGCAATGCCAGGACGAGGGCGCATTCCGCGCGTTTCTGGACCGCGTCGACTATGTAACTCTGGACGGATACTCGAATGAAGGATGGGATCAGCTTTCTGACAAGCTGAACCAAGATCGGGTGCGCGCGTTCTACTTCTCGGTCGGTCCGCGCCTGTTTGGGCCTTTGGCCGAGCGGATCAAGGCGCATGATCTTGCGACGCCAAGCACGCGGATTGTCGTTGAAAAACCCTTTGGCCACGATCTGGAAAGCGCACGGGCGTTAAACGCGACCTTGGCTGAGCATTTTCGGGAAAGCCAGATTTACCGGATCGACCACTATCTGGGTAAGGAAACCGTCCAGAACCTGATGGCCGTTCGTTTTGGCAATATGCTGTTCGAACCGCTGTGGAATAGCCAATATGTCGATCACATCCAGATCACGGTGGCCGAATCCGTAGGTATCGACGGGCGGGAAGAGTACTATGAGCGCGCAGGTGCCATGCGCGACATGATGCAGAATCACCTGATGCAGCTTTTGTGTCTGATCGCGATGGAGCCTCCGGCAAAATTTGATCCGGACGCTGTGCGGGATGAAAAACTCAAGGTTATTCGCGCGTTGGATCAGGTCCAGCCACACCATATCGTGCGAGGGCAGTTCGATGGAGGTGAAAGCAGGAAAGGATACCGCGAAACCGTGGGCAATCCGCGCTCGACCACCGAAAGTTATGTGGCACTGCGGGCGCATATCAGCAATTGGCGGTGGGCGGGCACGCCGTTCTACTTGCGCACGGGCAAGCGTCTGGTGGCGCGGTCTTCGGTGATCAACGTGATGTTCAAGGACGCGCCGCATTCGATTTTTGGCGAAGAGGCCGGACGCCACGCGAATGTCCTTTCGATACGCCTGCAGCCGAACGAAGGCATAACGCTGAAGGTGACGATCAAGGAACCGGGCCCGGGTGGTATGCGTCTGGTCGATGTGCCCTTGGACATGAGTTTTGCCGAGGCGCTAGGGTCAGGAAATCAAGACCCCCCGGATGCATATGAACGGCTGGTGATGGACGTGATCCGGGGCAACCAGACCCTGTTCATGCGCGGGGATGAGGTTGAGGCCGCATGGGCTTGGACCGACCCGATCATCGCGGGCTGGCACGCGCGCGGTGACGTACCAAAACCATATGAAAGCGGCAGCACAGGCCCGGGCGACGCCGAGCTGTTGATGAAACGAGATGGTCGCCGCTGGCAAGGAATAAACCCATGAAGATTCAGGAATATGCTGATCGCGACATGCTGGCAATTGATGTCGCAAACGCCTTGGCCGGAGAGTTGGAGGCCGCCTTGCTGCATCACGACACGGTCTCAATGGCCGTGCCGGGCGGTACGACCCCGGGGCCGGTGTTCGATGGTCTTTGCGCGGCTGATTTGGCATGGGATCGGGTGCGGGTACTGCCTACCGACGAACGTTGCGTTCCGGGTGACAGTGACCGTTCGAACGAACGGCTGATCCGGCAGCGCCTGCTGACGAACCGAGCCTCGGTTGCGCAGTATGTACCACTGTATCTTGAGGGTAAGGAACCCGACGGTGTCCTGCCGGAAATCGAGAACCTGATCGCGCCGGTTTTGCCATTGTCGGTTCTGGTATTGGGGATGGGTGAGGATATGCACACCGCATCTCTGTTTCCGGGGATGCAGGGGCTTGAGGCTGCGCTGGACAGCCACGCGCCCATCCTTGCGGTTGCGCGCACCGAAACCCAACCCGAGGCGCGGATCACGCTGACCGGCCCGGTGCTGGACGGCGCGCTGTCCAAACACCTGATTATCTATGGCGCCGCCAAACGCGACGCGTTGGACAAGGCCATGTCGCTGCCACCAGAAGAGGCCCCGATCGCCGCTACGCTGACCGGCATGACGGTTCATTGGGCGGAGTGACACAGATGCAGTTGGACCCGCTCAAAACCCTTGCATCCGACGCTCAGGACGAAGCCATCCTGAGCCTGTTTGAAACCGATCCGAGCCGCGCGCAGAGTTTTTCTGCATCGACCGGCGATCTGCTGTTTGATTATTCCAAAACTCAGATCACAGATGAGGTCCGAAAAGCCTTAATCGCGTTGTGCGATGGGGCGGGTCTGGCCTCGCGCCGCGCCGCGATGTTTGACGGGGAAAAGATCAACGAAACCGAAGGTCGCGCGGTTTTGCACACTGCGCTGCGCAATCTGGACGGTGGTCCTGTCGATGTTGATGGGTTGGACGTCATGCCTGATGTTCTGGACACGTTGCAACGGATGCGCGTCTTTGCAGAAGAGGTGCGTGGCGGCGCGGTCACCGGGGCAGGGGGCGCCTTTACCGATGTGGTCAATATCGGGATCGGTGGTTCGGATTTGGGCCCAGTGATGGCGACGCATGCACTGTCCCCGTATCATGATGGACCAAGACTGCACTATGTCTCGAATGTGGACGGCGCACATATCGCCGATACGCTGCGCCAGCTTGATCCAACGCGGACACTGGTGATTGTTGCCTCCAAAACTTTCACGACCATCGAGACGATGACCAATGCCCGAACCGCGCGAGCTTGGATGGAAGATGGCGGCGGCGATCCGGGCAAGCAGTTTGCCGCCGTGTCCAGTGCGTTGGACAAAACCCAAGCCTTTGGTATTCCCCAAGAGCGCGTTTTCGGTTTTGCCGATTGGGTCGGCGGGCGCTACTCGGTCTGGGGCCCGGTGGGCCTGCCGGTGATGATCGCCGTCGGATCGAACGCTTTCGATGCGTTCCTGCGCGGCGGTCAAGCGATGGATGTACATTTCCGCGCCGCCGACTGGGTCGAAAATATGCCCGTTATGCTGGCTTTGGTCGGCATTTGGCATCGTCAGGTTCTGGGCCATGCCAGCCGGGCCGTGCTGCCGTACGATCAAAGACTGCTGCGTCTACCCGCATATTTTCAACAGCTTGAGATGGAATCGAACGGCAAATCTGTTGCCATGGACGGCAACTCTCTGACCATTCCCTCCGGCCCCGTCGTCTGGGGGGAGCCGGGCACTAATGGGCAGCATGCATTTTATCAGTTGATCCACCAAGGCACCGACGTGATTCCCTGTGAGTTCATGGTCGCGGCCGAGGGGCACGAACCGGAATTGATCCACCATCACCGACTGTTGCTGGCCAATTGCCTGGCGCAGTCCGAGGCACTGATGCGCGGTCGATCCTTGGGCGAAGCACGGCAACGGATGGCGGAGAAGGGGCTGGAAGGGGACGAGCTGGAACGGCAAGCCCGTCACCGCGTTTTTCCGGGCAACCGTCCTTCGACAACGTTGATGTATCCAATGCTCACGCCGTTTGTTCTGGGCCAGATCATCGCGCTTTACGAACATCGTGTGTTTGTCGAGGGCGTCCTATTGGGCATCAACTCGTTCGACCAGTGGGGCGTTGAGCTGGGCAAGGAACTTGCGACATCTCTCGGCCCGATCGTCGACGGAGAAGAAAGCGCGACTGGCAAGGACGGCTCGACCGCTGCCCTGGTTGCCTATGCAACGCGCCACCGCGATTATTAACGCGGTTTTTTGCAGTCTGCCGTGAAGGCAGGCTGCATTCTTTTATTGTCAGACAATTAAATGATTGGCAGGGTCTGTTCTTAGGGAACGCCCTGAACACTTTGCTTTGCGCACGCTGGCGAGTGGCATCAGGCAAGCAGACAGCACTGCCCAATAGAGGCGACGCTGATAATGGGAGGATGTCCATGCTGGGACAGATGATGACGCAGCCTTTGCTGATTTCGTCGCTGATTGATCACGCCGAACGCTATCATGGCCAGACCGAGATCTACTCGGTCGAAACCGATGGATCGGTCACCGAAACCACATGGGAGCAAGTGGCGCAAAACGCGCGAAAACTGGGATCAGCGCTGACCAAGCTGGGGTTGGAGCCGCAGGATCGAATTGGCACGTTGGCCTGGAACAACCGGCGACATCTGGAGATCTACTATGCCACCTCCGGCGCGGGTTTTGTGTGCCACACGGTGAACCCCCGGCTATTCCCTGAGCAACTGACTTACATCATCAACCACGCAAAAGACCGGGTTCTGTTCTTTGACGCGACCTTCATTCCTTTGGTTGCCGCGCTGCACGAACACCTGTCCGAGGTCAGCCATTTCGTTTTGATGGGGCCACGAAATGAGGATGCCATTGCTCAAATCCCGGGCGTGGTGCTCTATGATGAGCTGATCGAAACAGGCGATGACGGTTTCCAATGGCCCAGTTTTGATGAAAACACGGCGTCCAGCCTTTGCTACACCTCGGGTACGACGGGCAATCCCAAAGGCGTTCTGTATTCCCATCGTTCCACAGTTCTGCACAGTTTCGGATCGAACACGCGAGATGTCATCGGCTTTTCAGCTATGGATGTCGTGATGCCAGTGGTTCCGATGTTCCACGTCAACGCATGGGGGTCGCCCTATGCCTGCGCCATGTCCGGTTCGCGCATGGTGCTGCCAGGGCCGGGCCTGCATGGCGAAGCCTTGGTGAATTTGGTCGATAAATATGGCGTGACGCTTGCAATGGGCGTTCCGACGATCTGGCAGGGCTTGCTGGCACATGCCGAAAAATCAGGAAGCAAACTGGCCAGCTTGAACCGCACCGTGATTGGTGGTGCTGCGTGTCCGCCCTCGATGATTGAGACCTTCCGCGAAACTTATGGCGTTGATACGGTTCACGCGTGGGGTATGAGTGAGATGAGCCCGTTGGGTACAACGAACAATCCGTTGGCCAAGCATTTTGACCTGCCGCTTGAAGAACAACACAAGCTGCGCGAAAGCCAGGGCAGACCGCCTTATGGCGTCGAGTTGAAGATCGTCGATGATGACGGCAAGGATCTGCCTCAAGATGGCGTCACGCAGGGCGATCTGCTGGTGCGCGGGCATTGGGTGTTGGACAGCTATTTCCAGATGCAGGATGAAGACCTGCTGCAGGACGGATGGTTCGCGACCGGAGATGTCGCAACGTTGGACCCGGACGGATACATGACAATCCGGGACCGGTCCAAGGACATCATCAAATCCGGGGGTGAATGGATCAGCTCGGTTGAGCTTGAAAACATCGCTGTTGCCCATCCGCAGCTTGCCACGGCAGCCGTTGTTGGCGTGCCTCATCCCAAATGGGACGAACGCCCCTTGTTGGTGGCCGTCAAAGCCGAAGGTTCCGACCCCAGCGAAGAAGAGTTGCTGGCCTTCTTTGACGGCAAGATTGCCAAATGGCAGGTTCCCGACAAGGTTGTCTTTGTGGACGCGCTTCCATTGAACGCGACCGGCAAGGTCCTAAAGCGCAACCTGCGCGCGGACTTCGAGGATGCCTTGATGGGCTAAGCGCCTGATATTTTTGGAAATGGCTCCGGCGGTAGGGATCGAACCTACGACCAATTGATTAACAGTCAACTGCTCTACCGCTGAGCTACGCCGGAACGGTTCGCGCCGTATAGCAACCTGTTTCTACGGCGTCCAGTGGGGGGCAGAATTTTTTTCGCTAAAATGACATCAATCCAAACAGTGCCAAATTTGGCGTCGTATGAGGGTCTTGATATCAGGGGATTTTGGCTCCGGCGGTAGGGATCGAACCTACGACCAATTGATTAACAGTCAACTGCTCTACCGCTGAGCTACGCCGGAACTGAGGGGCGTATAACAACCCGTTTTTTGCCCGTCCAGAGGAGAACTGCATCAATCGGAAAAAAATTTGGACAAGTCACGCGGTTCTGAAAAAATTGGCATTTCCCGATAGCGCATCAGGTGTGGAGACTTTTGATTTACCATATAGATCAATTAGATGCGCAAACACGTTACGCTCGGCAGCTGGCAGCAGCGCGATAGGCGTATCGGTGTAAATGCGCTTGGCAAGTTGGCGGGCGGTTCCGGGCTGATCCGCAAGCGCCGCCAGTATCTGAGCTTCGCGCGTGAGGCGGTGATTTATCAGCCAGTCCAAACGTTCGCCAGGATCGGTGATTGGTGCACCGTGTCCGGCGTGAAACACGGTCCAGTCCCGGGCGCGCAACCTTTGGCAGGCTTGCATGAAATCCGTCAGATCCCCGTCCGGAGGGGAGACCAGCGAACTGGCCCAGCCCATGACGTGATCGGCTGTAAAGCAGACATTGCCCCATCCCAGGGCGATATGGTTTCCCAGATGACCGGGTGTATGGATGATCTCAAGCCGCCAGTCTTCACCCTCGATCATCTCACCATCCGCCACTTTGATGTCCGGCCGGAACGCGGTGTCTATCCCTTCACCGCCGCCGACCAGACCCTGTTGGGCTAGTTTTGTCATCACTGCACTGCGTCCGGCCTGTGGCCCGCCAAAGGCCAAAACCGGCGCACCGGTCCGTTCTGCCAAAGGTGCCGCAAGCGGCGAGTGGTCGAGATGGCTGTGGGTGACGATGATGTGGCTTATCCGTTGACCCGGCTGCATGGCGTTCAGAATCGCCTCAAGATGCGCGTCGCTCAGGGGGCCGGGGTCGATGACCGCCAGATCGCGCTTTCCCAATAGATACGTATTCGTACCGCGATAAGTCATCGGAGACGGGTTTGGTGCCAGAATCCGCCGAAGGCCAGTTTGTAATTCTGCTGCCTGACCTGGTGGCGGGTTGAAATCGTCGGGCACCTGCATTCTGAGCTCTTTCTCTTGGCGGATCAGCCCGTTAGGTTTAGCGCATGTCCAGTCGATGGCTCAAACACTATATGCCGCGCAGCCTTTATGCCCGAGCAGCACTGATTCTGGTTCTTCCGGTTATCGTTCTGCTGTTGGTGGTTGGGATTGCCTTTTTGCAAAAACATCTTGAGGACGTCACCGCACAGATGACTCGATCCGCGGCGCGCGAAGTGACTCTGGTGCTTGAAACAATGCAGGGGGCCGAGACCCGGCAGCAGGCATTGGCAGCCATTCGCCCGGATTTGGTTGCGCTTGAGATGAAGGCCCGCTTTGTCGACCCCGATCAGGATCCTTTGACCGACAAGCGGCGGTGGTACGACTTCATCGCACCTCAGGTCGAGGCAAATTTGCAGATGCGACTGCCCGATCTGGTTTCTGTGGCCTTGCCTTCGGGTGACGAGGCACGGTTGTATCTGGAAACCGATCTGGGGCTTCTGCAGTTGACGATAGATCGCCGCCGCTTGTCACCCACGGCGCCGCATCAGTTGATTGTGACTATGGTGTTTTTTGCCGTGGTCATGACCACGATCTCATTCCTCTATATGCGCAATCAACTGCGGCCCATCACCCGGCTTGCTGACGCCGCGCAGGCCTTTGGCCGGGGCAGGGTGGTACCCTATTCGCCGGGCGGTGCAATAGAAGTGCGTGCAGCCGGTAGTGCGTTTCTGGAAATGCGGGCAAGAATCGAGCGCCAGATGGAACAGCGCACGATGATGCTGTCGGGGGTCAGTCACGACCTGAGAACACCGCTGACGCGCCTGAAACTGGGCCTGTCCATGTTGCCTGAGGATGAGGCAGCACCGATGCAGCAGGACGTAGACGAGATGCAATTGCTGTTGGATGCGTTCCTCGATTTCTCTCGCGGCGCCGCTGAGGGCCCTGCCGAGGCAATCGAGCCCGCGGCGTTGTTGCGCCAGATTGTCGAAGACGCGCGACGGGCAGGTCATCAGGCCGAATTGGTCTCAGTCGAAGGTGACGGCACGGCGATGCTGCGCCCGATGGCCATGCGCCGCGCGGTCGAGAACCTGATTGGCAATGCGGTGCGATATGGCAACCGGGCCGAAGTCAGCCTGTCCCTGACGCCCAAAACCACGCGCATCCGGGTCGAAGATGACGGACCGGGCATTCCGGTAGAGCAGCGCACTGAGGCTGTAAAACCGTTCTCGCGTCTTGATCCCGCACGCAACCAGAATCAGGGTAGTGGCGTTGGTCTTGGGTTGGCGATTGTTGCGGATATTGCCCGCGCACATGGCGGTGTCCTGCGGCTTGGCAAAAGTGAAAGGCTGGGTGGCCTTTGCGCAGATATCATTGTTGGGAGGTGATTTTGGTGGGATCGGAATTTACGTTTTGTGTCGCTGCCATAAGCGGCGCGCAAAATTTTTCTTTGGTCTAAAGCACCGATCACCCCGTACAACCTTTAGAATGGGAGGAAGTCATGACCAATAGTTTCGACGTGAAATCATCGTGGGTATCGGTAATGGATGAAACAAAAAACCCACTAAAAAAATACTCTCTATCCACAGCACACATGCTGATGCAGATGTTGGCATGGATGTGGAGCGCAATCTTCTCGCTGATGGTTGGCAGCTATTTTGTTTTCGGTGTAACCGCATTGGGCCATTTGCTGCTGATCGGCGGGTTGTTTGTCACCTTGGCAGTTTTCCAAAAGGCTGAAGCGACAGATCCTGAAGCGTAAAGTTGCTGCCTCGTATTAGACCGAACGGCTTTACCCGGGGTTTTTTGGTCCAATTCTTGACCCGCTCCGTATCGCCTTCACTACCCCAACTGCCTCCCGCGTTGTTTGTAACGGTTTCCCTCCGAACAACGCGGGTTTTTTTGGAGCGGGAACGAGTGGCTACCCTGGTGTTTAACGGGGTGTATCTCCCCCATTAGACTTGAGGCGCATTTCTATCGTAACGTTGCAGAACGTCTTTTGCGGCATAGGTTTAGGTATGGACAACACTGTATTGTATTTCTTGGTTGGTATATTTGTCGTCGGGCTTTTGACGCTTGGATATTACTCAAAAAGCAGTGGTGCATTAATCTCGATTGTCATCGTAGTTGGCGTATTGGGTGCGATGGTTGGATACTTTGGTGGATACTTCGGTGAACCTCCAAGGTAGGCCTGAACTTCAATTGGAGGTTTGCCGGTGCGCTTTGTATTTGGAAGCTTTTTTTCAAACTAAAAAGGGCACAAAAAAACCAGCTTCGCGGTCCGAGTGAGCGGAGGGGTCGCGAAGCCGGTCAATTTCCTCCTACTGGGTGCTAGTCGGAGGCTGGGATGCACATGTATGGGACGTGCAAGATCATGAAAACATGAATTTACAAGTTTCGCTAAATGGAAATGGGATAGCCAAAAACCCATTCGAATAGGTGATGTATCCAAAAGTATAGTATGCGTATGTGTCATATTGTCTTGAATGTACCAAATGGCACTTCCGCTTGAGCGGGACTCCGAACTCTAGGGGCTTGAATAAGGCTCAGAGTTACTGGGCAACCCTGCAGATTTAGAAGAATGAATCTTATGTTTGAACTGGACAGCAGAAACACCGTGCATTGCTGGTCTGGCAAGCATCTGTAACTGATAACAATGAACAAGTAGACGGTGGTAGGCCCGGCAGGACTTGAACCCGCAACCAAAGCGTTATGAGCGCTCTGCTCTAACCAATTGAGCTACAGGCCCGCCTGAGCGCTTTGAGTACCACGGTGAACAGCCGCGTCAAGCCTGACCGTTGCAACAAGTCGCACAATCGAATAACCCGCGCGGGAACCATTCATAAGGGGCTGGCCATGACCACGGGCAAGAACGGAATCACCTATGCCGATGCAGGCGTTGATATTGATGCGGGGAATGCCCTAGTCGACCGGATCAAGCCGGCCGCAAAACGCACCAACCGCTCTGGTGTGATGAGCGGGCTGGGCGGATTTGGCGCTCTGTTCGATCTAAAGGATGCCGGATATCAGGACCCGATTCTGGTTGGGGCCACCGATGGGGTGGGCACCAAGCTGCGCATCGCCATTGATACCGGCGTTGTCGACGGCGTGGGCATCGATCTTGTGGCCATGTGCGTCAATGACCTGATCTGCCAGGGCGCTGAGCCGCTGTTTTTCCTGGATTATTTTGCGACCGGCAAGCTGGATACGGATACGGCGGCGCGGATCATCGAAGGCATTGCCGAAGGCTGTGTCCAATCCGGATGCGCCTTGATCGGCGGTGAAACCGCGGAAATGCCCGGCATGTACCCGGATGGCGATTTCGATCTGGCCGGGTTCTCGGTTGGCGCGATGGAACGTGGGGCTCATCTGCCGGCCGGCGTTCAGGCGGGCGACGTGCTGTTGGGGTTGGCCTCGAACGGTGTGCATTCCAACGGGTACTCCCTTGTGCGCAAACTGGTAGAGATTTCGGGTCTGGGCTGGGATGCCGCCTCACCGTTCAGTGAAGGATCGCTGGGCGAAGCTCTGCTGACACCCACACGTCTGTATGTGAAGCCAGCTCTGCAGGCGATCCGAGCAGGGGGCGTGCATGCGCTGGCCCATATCACCGGCGGCGGCCTTACAGAAAACCTGCCCCGTGTGCTGCCCGAGGGGTTGGGTGCCGAGATTGACCTGAATGCATGGGATTTGCCGCCTGTATTCCGCTGGATGGCGGAAACCGGTGGGATTGTTGAGGCTGAGATGTTGAAGACCTTCAACTGCGGCATTGGCATGATCGTCGCGTGTGAAGCGGATCGCGCGGATGATTTGGCGGCGTTGCTGGCCGATGCGGGCGAAACGGTTGCGCGGATTGGCACTGTGACCGGGACAGCGGGCATGGCCTATTCGGGCACCCTGTTGTGAGCCATAAGCGCGTCGCAATTCTGATCTCGGGGGGTGGCTCGAACATGGTGTCGCTGGTCGACAGCATGACCGACGATCACCCTGCGCGGCCTTGTCTGGTTCTGTCCAATGATGCGAATGCGGGTGGCCTGACAAAGGCGGCAGAGCGGAGCATTCCGACGGCTTCGGTGGATCACCGCCCGTTCAAGGGCGACCGTGCCGCGTTTGAGGCCGAGTTGCTGAAACCGCTGGAAGAAGCGCAACCCGATATCGTTTGTCTGGCTGGCTTCATGCGTGTTCTGACAGGCGATTTCGTGTCACGCTTTCAGGGACGGATGCTGAATATCCACCCTTCGCTTCTGCCGAAATACAAGGGTCTCAACACCCATGCGCGCGCTATTGAAGCCGGGGATGCTGAACATGGATGTTCGGTTCACGAAGTCACCGCAGCCTTGGATGACGGTCCGATCCTTGGGCAAGCGCGAGTAGATATTGAACCGGGTGATACGTCCGAGGCATTGGCCGCCCGGGTGCTGGTGTGGGAACACAAACTCTACCCCGCAGTGTTGCGCCGTTACGCCAGTGGGGATCGGACTCCGGTGTTGCTGCCCTGAACGTCTCGGGATGATTTACACGCGCGTCAAATTCATCCTATGGTCCGCAATACGGCTGGGTACGGAATGAAACAGACAATCAGCCGCACAGAACAAGAGCAAGAACAGCACCGCGCATGAAAACCCTGACGACGACGCAAGAGCTGGCCGAATTCTGCAAGGCCGCGGCGGAATATGACTATGTCACCGTAGATACCGAGTTTCTGCGCGAACGGACTTACTATTCGAAACTCTGTTTGGTGCAGCTTGCAGTTCCATCCGACAATGAGGACAGCGCCGTTCTCGTCGACCCATTAGCCGACGGCTTGTCGCTGGACCCGCTTTACGACCTGTTTCGCGACGAAAGCGTGGTCAAAGTGTTTCACGCCGCGCGACAGGATCTTGAGATTTTCTGGGTCGAGGCGTCCGTATTCCCGCAACCTCTGTTCGACACTCAGGTCGCCGCGATGGTCTGTGGCTTTGGAGAGCAGGTGGGATACGAGACTTTGGTGCGCAAAATCTGCAAGGAAGGGGTCGACAAAACCTCGCGTTTTACCGATTGGTCACGTCGGCCACTGACAGATTCGCAAAAGACCTATGCCTTGGCGGATGTCACGCATTTGCGGCAGATCTACGAATATCTGGCGGCCCAGTTGAACAAGTCGCAGCGCAGCCATTGGGTGTCCGAAGAGTTGCGCACCCTGACCCAGCCCGGAACCTACGATATCCGTCCGGAAGATGCATGGAAGCGGGTGAAGACCCGCACAAATTCGGCCAAGTTCCTGGCTGTCGTGCGCGAGTTGGCGCAGTTTCGCGAAGCTTATGCGCAAGAGAACAACGTTCCGCGCAGCCGGGTGTTCAAGGATGACGCCCTGATCGAGCTTGCCTCGACCAAGCCCAAATCTCCGTCGGACCTTGGTGGTTCTCGCCTGCTGCTGCGCGAGGCGCGCAAAGGCGCGATTGCCGACGGTATTCTGGCGGCGGTGAAACAGGGGGTGAATTGCCCTGCCGATCAAATGCCGCGCGTTGATAACAGCCGTGATAAGCTAAAGATCAACCCGGCGCTCGCCGATTTGCTGCGCGTTTTGCTCAAATCCAAAACCGAAAGCTCGGGCGTGGCGGCCAAGCTGATCGCCACCAGTTCCGAACTGGACCAGTTGGCTGCGGGCGAGCGTAAGCTGCCTTCGATGTCAGGCTGGCGATTTGAGGTGTTTGGCGAGGATGCCCTGAAACTGTGTGACGGCAAGATCGCTCTGGCCGCCAAGGGGCAATCCGTACAAGTCGTGTCGCTTTAGCGGCGGTTAACGCCGCCGGGACTCTAGTGCATTCTGTTCGCCACGAACGCGAACCAGACGGGTGTTTCGCAGCTCGGCCCGGCCTAGCGTCGTAGCACCATTGACCTCACGCGATTTTTCAGAGCCTTGATTGGTCGCGTAGCTTGGGTAGCTGACTTCGAACGTGTATTCCAGAATGCCGTTCTTTTCGTTTTCTTCGCTTTCCACGGGGACAAGGCGCGCATTATAGGCGCCCTGTCTTGCGGCCGTACCTTTGACATAGACGATTGCCCCGGTAGACGTGGGATCGATGCGCAGCTCATCTACCTTGGTTATGGCAAAGCCGATCACTTCCTTTTCGGGTCGCGAAAACAGGCCCGGGCCGTCGCGCCCTTCGGGCACCAGAGCATCAGCTTCGTTTACGGATACTTCAGTAGGGGCGGGTGTACTGGACCCGAACCAATTGGTCGGGTTCACGCGCGACTCGCTCCAGCCGCTGCAGGCGGCCAGTGTAAGCGTGCCGACCAATAAAAGAGGTGTTGATTTTTTCATGGTCCCAAAGCCCAGAGAAGTATTTTCAGCAATGGGTTATCGTAAATTCCAAAGATTGAAAACCCACACCGGGGCTGGACAGGTGCCCAACAGAGGCATAGGTCACAAATGTGATCGCAACAAAAAGGACCGCTGCGAAATGGCAACGCCCGCCTTTGAGGAAATCGTCGAGGATTTTGAGTTTCTGGATGACTGGGAAGACCGGTATCGCCATGTCATAGATCAGGGCAAAGCGATGGAGCCTCTGGACGATGCGTTCAAAGTGCCCGCCACAAAGGTGCACGGTTGTGCCAGTCAGGTGTGGCTGCAGCCCACGATCGAGGGTGGCGTTTTCCGGTTCGACGGCGATAGCGACGCGTTGATTGTGCGCGGGCTGATCGCGGTGTTGCGGTCTTTGTATAATGGCTTGCCTGTTGGCGAAGTCCCAAAGGTCGACGCGGGCGGCGAGTTGGCACGCCTTGGGTTGAATGATCATCTGTCCGCACAGCGGTCAAATGGCTTGCGGTCGATGATCGAGCGTATCCGCGAAGTCGCGCACGAGAACGCCTGACGATCAGGCGGTCGGCTTGCGGGCGGCCCACTCGGTCAGGGTGGTTTCCAGATCGCCATAGCCGGTGAACCGGCGTTCAAACGTCAAACCCATGCGTTCGGCGCATTCCTGAGCGCGGGCCGTGAGGTCCGGATCGTCTGTCTGCGCTTGATAGACAAGCTTGGTATAGTTCCCGAAATACATGTCCCGCAGTTGGGGGTGACGGTCCAGGCCAAGCGGTTTCCACACAAAGGCATCGAACTGGCGGGCCAGAAAATCCGTCAGGTAGAAGGCTGTTGTTTCATCATCGCCATGGTCTTCAAAGGCTTGATTTCCTTCGAAAAAGGAATAGCAGTGCGGGCCTTTGATCATCTCAATGCCCATCTCCTTGCAGGCTTTCTGCAATAGGCCGCCGGTGCCACAGTCGGCATAGACGACGAAGATCTGGTCAAAGTTACCGCGGTGCTTGGCAACAGCTTCTTCGACAGCCTGTGTAATCCGTTCGGGGTGAACGTGCAGTATGGCGGGCAGGCAGGTCAGGGTCATATGATCCCAGCCGTTGCGCTTTTTCAGATGCAGGATTTCGCGCGCCAGCGCACCGCATGCCAATAGCAGTATGCCGCCTTGCCGAGTGTCTTCGGTATAGCCTTTTGTCGTCAGGCTTGCGTCATCCGGTGTGGTGTTCTGCTGCATCGTCAATTCCCTGAAGGATTGCAGCATCAAAGAATGAATGCCGGATCAAGGCAAGTCCGCTTCCGACATCCCGTGTCAGGCCACCGACGCACGCGTTTCAAAAGATTGAAGCGATGGGCGGGCAGGGGGACCATAGGCGGTGATCCCGTGGCTGGCCAGTTCCGGAAACAGCGACAGGATCTCTTGCTGTGTGTCATCCTCAAAACTGTTCCACGCCTGGATTCCAGGGTGAAAGCTCTCGCTTAGGCACCCTTCGGCCCAGATCAGTTCGTGCTGATCGAACATCAGGTGATAATAGGTCACAAGACCGCCGGGCTTCATCACGATATCGCGGCCATTCACCAAATGCTTGGCAGGCGCCAGCGCCTCAGCGTGGCCCGTATGCAGTTCAACACGCCAGTCGCTGATCAGCATCCTGTGCTGCTGCGAGAGCAAGAGATCGCGATCATTGCCAAGCGCACCCGCCTTGATCAGCACAGGCGTGAACACGCCTGCGGCACGCGCGGTCTGAGAGCCAATCCAACGCAGCGTTTGCAACCCATGATCCAGCGTCGTAATTTTGTCACCCACGCGCAAATTCTCGACCTCGACCAGGCCACGTTCCGTTTCGATCAGAGTGCCGGTTGCGAAACATCTGGCGATGTCCCAGGATTCACGGTCAGCGTTCAAACCCGTAGTTGTGGCGGTGTTTATACTGTTGAGCGTTAGTGACCTGATGCCCGCAAATTCCAATGCGGCCTGATCGCTGTTGGCTGAGAATTCTGGAACCAGAAAAGTGTTCCCGAGCGTGTCTTGCGCGATGACTGCCGTTATGTCTGCCGTTGTGCCGTCGACATACGTAATTGTCGCATTGTAGGCGACAGCTGCATCGAAAATGGTCGCAGCGCCATCAATTGCAAAAAAATCCACGTCAGAGTTGGCGTTGTTTTCGTAGGTTCCACCAGGGTTTCCTACCGGTGTCCAAACGACAGCGTCGTCAAGTAATGGATCACCCGGACCACCAAAAGTTTGTCCAACCAAAGCGCCCGCGTTTTCAGCAGTGTTGTTACCCTCAGTCGGGTCGATGATTGCAAGATTACCAAGAAAAATAGCATTAAACGTCGTAGGCATAACCCACCCTATATGTACTCGTTAACAACACGTGCGTCACAACAGATTCGCACTATCACAATTGACAGGTAATAAAACCTGTACTGCTTATCAAGCAGTTGAAGACAAAAAAGCCGCCCCGGAAAGGGCGGCCTTGATCATTTTCGTGTCACCTGAATTAGCTAGCCAGTTGGTTATGCTTGCGGGACACAAAGTCTTTGGCAGTTTCCACCGCAACCGCCGCGTCACGGCAATAAGCGTCTGCGCCGATGGCCTTGCCGAATTCCTCGTTCAGAGGGGCGCCGCCAACGAGTACGATGTAATCTTCACGCCGTCCCTGTTCGATCAGCGTGTCGATGACCACTTTCATGTAGGGCATCGTAGTGGTCAGCAAGGCAGACATGCCCAGAATGTCAGGCTGTTCGGAATCCAGGGCTTCCAGGTAGTTTTCGACCGGGTTGTTGATGCCGATATCGACAACTTCGAAACCAGCGCCTTCCATCATCATCGACACCAGGTTCTTGCCGATGTCGTGGATGTCGCCTTTAACGGTCCCGATCACCATCTTGCCAACGCGCGGCGCGCCGGTTTCGGCCAGCAGTGGTTTAAGGATCGTCATGCCACCTTTCATCGCGTTAGCGGCCAGCAAAACTTCGGGAACGAACAGGATGCCGTCCCGGAAATCGTGGCCCACGATGGTCATGCCACCGACCAGAGCTTTGGTCAGGATGTCATATGGTGTCCATCCGCGTTCAAGCAGGATGTTCACACCTTCTTCGATCTCTTCTTTCAGGCCGTCATAAAGATCGTCGAACATCTGTTCGACAAGTTCGTCGTCGTTGAGTTCGGACAGGACGATGTCTTCTTCATCGGACATGGGGCATTTCCCTGTGCTGGGCGGGCCATCGGCCCGTGGTGGCATTTTTTCCGTTTTGGCCATTTCGTCGCAGTTAGACTGTTACGATTGCGACCTTGGCGGTTCCGGGACCGACCTATACGTCAAATTGTTTGCGATCACGATGGAATTATCTGCAACAACATCCTGCATTCTGTTCACAAACGGGGAAAAACCAGGCGCCCGAGATCGGGGGCTAAAAGGGCGGTTCGCGCAGTTTTCCTTGTCGCATGGCGATACAGGGTTTATTGATTCCCGAATGAGAACGTAACGGGAACAAATATGCCTGCACTCAACATAAAGGCCCGCGGCGTGGCCAGCAATGAATCAGGCAGATTCGAACGCTTTGCGACCGAAGCCTGCGATGACGGCTGGGAGATGGAAGAGGAGCTTCCGACGCTCAGAACTGAAGTCCGAGAAGAGGTAGCGCGCAGTGTGGTCACCTACAACCGATCGCCCGATCTGCCGTTCGACCGCTCGATTAACCCGTATCGCGGGTGCGAGCATGGGTGCGTGTACTGTTTTGCCCGTCCGACCCATGCCTATCTAGGGTTGTCGCCGGGATTGGATTTTGAAACCCGGTTGATCGCCCGGCCAAACGCGGCCGAGGTTCTGAGGAAAGAACTGTCCTCGGCCCGGTACAAAGTAGCGACCATTGCGATGGGAACGAATACCGACCCGTATCAACCGATCGAGAAACAGCACAAGATAACGCGGGCTTGCCTTCAGGTCTTGCGAGAGTTCCAGCATCCTGTCGCGATCGTGACCAAAGGCGCGATGATCGAACGGGACTTGGATATCCTTACCCCTATGGCGCAACTTGGATTGGTTCGGGTCGGCATTTCGTTGACAACTTTGGACCCAGGCTTGTCTCGACGTATGGAACCACGCGCGCCATCCCCTGTAAGACGGCTGGCGACGATCCGACGGTTGACCGATGCAGGTGTGCCGGTGCGCGTCATGACATCGCCTTTGATACCGGGTCTGACGGATCACGAATTGGAATCCATGCTGGAAGCCGGGCGAGACGCGGGCGCTGATTCCGCAACCTGGATCATGCTGCGCCTTCCGCGCGAAGTCTCTGAGCTGTGGCAATCCTGGCTGCATCAGCATGAGCCGGCGCGAGCTGAAAAGGTCATGTCCAAACTGCGCGAAATGCACGGCGGTCGTGACTACGACCCGCGTTGGGGGCACCGCATGCGGGGGGAAGGTGAGTATGCCGGGCTGGTGGCCAAGCGCTTCAACCTCGCGGTCAAACGTTTGGGGTTGGCCACAAGAACGCCGCCGCTCCGATGCGATCTGTTTTCCAGGCCCGCGCAGGCAGGGGACCAATTGACCCTTTTCTAAAACGAAAAACGCCCCGGACACGGGTCCGAGGCGTTTCGAAATTGTAACCGGCAATCAGCGGTTTTCGATGTCCACATAATCGCGGGTCGTTTCGCCCAGATATAGCTGACGCGGACGACCGATTTTGTTCTGTGGATCTGCGATCATCTCTTTCCATTGGCTGACCCAGCCAACGGTGCGCGACAGCGCGAAGATCGGCGTGAACATTGAGGTGGGGAAACCCATCGCCTCGAGGATGATGCCCGAGTAGAAGTCCACGTTCGGGAACAGTTTTTTCTCGGCGAAATACGGATCTTCCAGCGCCTGCTTTTCCAGTGCTTTGGCAACCTGCAGCTTCGGATTGTTCTCGACGCCAAGCAGTTCCAGCACTTCGTCGGCTGATTGCTTCATTACAGTCGCGCGCGGGTCGAAGTTCTTGTAGACGCGGTGGCCAAAGCCCATCAGGCGGAACGGGTCGTTCTTGTCCTTGGCACGGTCGATGTATTCCGGAATACGATCGACGGAACCGATCTCTTCCAACATCTCCAAACAGGCCTGGTTTGCGCCACCATGGGCAGGACCCCAAAGGCAAGCCACACCCGCCGCGATACACGCAAACGGGTTGGCGCCTGACGAAGACGCCAGACGCACGGTCGAGGTTGACGCGTTTTGTTCGTGATCCGCGTGCAAAGTCAGGATCCGGTCCATCGCACGGCTGAGGATCGGGTTCACCTCATATTCTTCGGCGGGAACGGCAAAGCACATGCGTAGGAAGTTGGACGCGTAGTCCAGATCGTTGCGCGGATAAACGAAGGGCTGGCCGATGTGATACTTATAGGCCCATGCGGCGATCGTCGGCATCTTGGCGATCAGACGGTGCGAAGCGACCTCGCGCTGATGCGGATCAGATACGTCGGTTGAGTCGTGATAGAACGCCGACATTGCGCCAACGACACCCACCATGATCGCCATCGGATGCGCATCCCGACGGAAGCCGCGATAGAAATACTGCATCTGCTCGTGCAGCATGGTGTGGCGCGTGATGGTGGTTTCGAACTTCTCAAGATCCTTGGCGACCGGCAGTTCTCCGTACAGCAGCAGGTAGCACACTTCTAGGAAATGCGATTTGCCGGCCAGTTGATCGATTGGGTAACCACGGTGCAGCAGCTCACCTTTTTCGCCGTCGATATAAGTAATGGTGCTGTCACAGCTTGCGGTCGACGTAAAACCGGGGTCGTAGGTGAACACTCCGGCATCGCTGTACAGCTTACGGATGTCGATGACGTCAGGTCCAGCGGTCGGAGAATGAACCGGCAACTCGTACGTTTCACCATGGACTGTCAGAGTGGCTGTTTTATTGCTGTCGGTCATAGTGTCCCTTCCTCATTCTTACGCATGTCGAATCGCTGTCCGACCTTGCGGGCAACGGCTGCGCGTGGGCGCGCAGTCCGGGTGTTAGCGGAGCAGCGTTACCCAAATATGAAGATTGGGTTTACGTCGCTGCGTCAGAAAGCCGGGCCAGGGTTTCTTCCTTCCCCAGCACAAGCATCATGTCAAAAACTGAAGGCGTCACTGCCCGACCTGCCAACACGGCCCGCAACGGGCCCGCCAGTTTGCCGAACTTAACCTCTTTCGCTTCTGCAAACGAATTTAGGGTTTGCTCCAGTTCGTTTCGCGTCCAGCTAGCATTTTGCACGTGCGGCGTCAATTCGTTCAGTATACCATCGGATACTGAGGCCAGTGCTTTTGCGGCCTTTTCATCCGGCTCAATTGGGCGAGATGTCAAGACAAAGTGAGCTTTTTCAAGAAGTTCCGGGAAAATGCGCGCACGATCCTTGAGGCAATACATCGCACGTTCCAGATCACCGGATTGTGTTTCCGTGAGGTCAGGCAATTTCGCCGCCGCTAAATAGGCTTCGATCTCTTGCCGCAATGCAGCATCAGCCGCGATGGCGATATGCTGTCCACACAGATTTTCCAGCTTTTTCAGGTCGAAACGGGCAGGGCTTTTGCCGATTCCATCCAGATCGAACCACTCCTTTGCCTGTTCGTCAGTAAAGAATTCATCATCGCCATGGCTCCAGCCCAAACGCGCCAAATAATTGCGCATTCCAGCCGCGGGGTAACCCATGGCCTGATATTCCTGCGCACCCAAAGCGCCATGGCGTTTGGACAGCTTTTTACCATCCGGCCCGTGGATCAGAGGGATATGTGCCCAGACCGGGACGTTCCAACCCATCGCCTCGTAGATCATCATCTGTCGTGCAGCGTTGTTCAGGTGGTCGTCGCCTCGGATCACGTGGGTCACGCCCATGTCGTGATCGTCGACCACGACCGCCAGCATATAGACCGGAGTTCCGTCGGAACGCAGCAGGATCATGTCATCCAGTTGATCATTGCGAATGGTGACGTCGCCCTGAACCTGATCGCGGATCACGGTTGTACCATCCTGAGGCGCTTTGATGCGGATCGCGAATGGGGCGTCTGGATGAGAGGACTCGTCAGCATCCCGCCAAGGGCTTCGGAACAGAGTCGACTTCCCTTCGGCCCGGGCTTGTTCGCGGAAGGCCGTTATCTCGTCCTGAGTTGAAAAGCACTTGTACGCCTTGCCCTCAGCCAGCAACTGATGTGCTACCTCGGCGTGACGTGCGGCACCGTCGAACTGGCTGATCACATCGCCGTCGTGATCCAGCCCCAGCCATTCCATGCCTTGCAGGATCGCAGCCGTTGCTTCTGGGGTAGAACGCTCGCGGTCGGTGTCTTCGATCCGCAACAGGAACTTGCCGCCACGGCCGCGGGCATAGAGCCAATTGAACAGTGCGGTGCGTGCCCCGCCGATATGCAAAAAGCCGGTTGGGGACGGAGCGAAACGAGTGACGACCTGATCGGACATTGTGTGGATTAACCTTTTGGTAACCGTGTCGGGCATAGATTGGCGCCTGTCTAACGAGCCGGAAGGACGGGGGCAACCATGCGTGTTCTGGCACGGGTCGAGGCCGCATTGCTGAACCAGACAGGGTATTTGTTTCAGTGGTCTCCGGTGTGTGTGGCAGTCGGTATAGGTCTGTATTTCAGTCTTCGGTTCGAACCGGACTGGAAGGCTTATGTTGGCCTTGTTGCCGCGATTGCCATTTGCCTGGGGATGGCGCGCAGGCTGCCGTCAGGCTGGGCGGCGTTGACAACAGGGGGGGCGCTAATCGCTGCCGGGTTCATCCTGGCGGGCGTGCGCGCCCATACGGTGGCAGAGCCGGTCCTGTCATGGCGTTACTATGGCCCGGTCGAGGGGCGGGTCGTTGCCATGGATCGCTCTGCGTCGGATGCGCTGCGGATTACGCTGGATCGGGTGCGTATAGGGGATGTGCCCGGTGACCGGCGGCCGCAGCGCGTTCGGCTTTCCTTGCACGGCGACGCACGCTCACTAGTGCCCGGCCAAAGGATCATGACCACTGCCCATTTGTCGCCCCCTCAAGGTCCGGTGGAACCGGGTGGGTTCGACTTTCAGCGACACGCGTGGTTTCAACGGCTGGGGGCCGTGGGATACACCCGTGTCCCGGTGCTGATCGCTGCGCCCCCGCAGCCCAAAGGCATCCGCATTACAGCATGGCGAATGGCGATTTCCAACCATGTCCGCACGATCCTGCCGGGTGAGATTGGCGGGTTTGCGGCCGCCGTCACAACGGGTGATCGCAGCGGTATGGGGCAAGAAACGCTAAAGTCACTGCGCGCTTCCAACCTGGCGCATCTGTTGGCGATTTCGGGCCTCCACATGGGCTTGCTGACCGGGTTCGTCTACTTGATGTGCAGGCTTTTTTTCTCAACCATTCCTGCGCTGGCTCTCAGATTGCCTGTGCGCAAACTGGCGGCTGTCTGTGCGATGGTCTCGGCCACGATCTACTTGTTGCTGTCTGGGGGAAATGTCGCCACGGAACGCGCTTTTGTCATGGCAAGTGTCATGCTGATGGCCATCCTGATTGACAGACGCGCGATTTCCCTACGGGCCGTTGCGGTCGCCGCACTTATCGTACTCAGTCTGCGCCCCGAATCCTTGCTTAGCCCGGGGTTTCAAATGTCTTTTGCCGCAACGACAGCGCTTGTGGCGGTGTTCGGAGCGTTGCGTGACATTGGACCGATGCCGGGGCCAAAGTGGCTGAAACCTGTTGCGGGCCTACTGATGTCCTCAGCTATCGCGGGATTTGCAACCGCGCCAATTGGTGCGGCGCATTTCAACACATTGTCTCACTATGGTCTTCTGGCAAACATGCTTTCAGTGCCGGTCATGGGCATGGTTGTCGTCCCCTCGGCCGTGGTGGCAGCACTGCTGTCGCCATTCGGCCTTGAGATGGTGCCGCTAGCAGTGATGGGGCTGGGTTTAGAGTGGATTCTTGCGGTTTCTCAATGGGTATCGGGATTTGACGGCGCGCAAGGATATGTTGTCAGCCCGCCGACCCCTGTCCTGCCGCTAACTGCGCTTGGCGGCCTGTGGCTTGCGCTGTGGCAAGGACGGGCCCGATGGGTTGGGGTGGCACCAATGGCCGTGGCGTTGATGTTATGGGGGCAGGGAAATCGCCCTGAAATACTGGTTGCGGATAGTGGCGGTCTTGTTGGCGTGATGACCGAACAAGGACGCGCCTTGAGTAAGAAAAAGGGAAGCGGGTTTGTCGCAACCGTCTGGCTGGAAAATGATGGGGACGGGGCAGATCAGTTGCAGGCGGCCAGCCGTTGGCCGCATAATTCCGGCACCATTCAACGGTATGACTGGCAGGGCAAAGAGGTGTTGCACGTTACAGGCAAACGCGCGGCGCGCGGGATCAGTGCCTGCAATGCCGATCAGATCGTGATTTCTGCCGTGGCGCTGCAACTGTCCGGCGGCTGTGAAGTCTTTGATCCGAAACGGCTGCTGGCAACGGGAAGCCTGTCCCTGTCGGGCGGCAAGATCACAACGTCTAAAGAGGTGATGGGCGACAGGCTCTGGTCCCCGAACACATCCGGGAACCGGGATACCAAGCAGTTTTAGTAGCTGCGGATCAGTCCAACCAGACGACCCTGCACCTTGACCTTATCTTCTGGCAGAACGCGGGTTTCATAGGCAGAGTTCGCGGCCTCAAGCGCAATCGCCTGACCTCGGCGGAAGAACCGCTTCAAGGTGGCTTCCTGATCTTCGACAAGAGCAACAACGATATCGCCGTTATCGGCAACCGAGGTTTCCCGGATTACCACTACATCTCCATCGTTGATCCCTGCGTCAATCATCGAGTCGCCGCGCACTTCCAGTGCGTAATGCTCACCCTTGCCGGATACCATTGAACCGGGCACGGCGACGCGGTGCGAGACATGGCTGATCGCTTCGATCGGAACGCCGGCAGCGATGCGGCCCATCACTGGCAATTCCATCGCATCCACGGTCACCGGCTCAAAATTCGCGGGGCGGGGGCCGGACGGCTTGTCGCCTTCGATCACACGCGGCTTGAAGGCCACTGTGGGTTCTCCACCCAGGCTTTCCGGCAGTTTGACGATTTCGATGGCCCGCGCGCGGTGCGCCAGACGCCGAATGAACCCACGTTCTTCTAACGCCGTAATCAATCTGTGGATGCCAGATTTGGACCGAAGGTCCAGCGCGGCCTTCATTTCATCGAAACTGGGCGGAACACCGTCCGCCTGAACGCGTTTGTGAATGAATTCCAACAAATCCAACTGCTTCTTGGTCAACATTGCTCACACCTCATCGGTCATGCGTTTTCTTTTGTTCTACGCATGTTCACGTTTTGTGTCAACGGATTTGAGCGGGATTTAGATCGGCAGGTATTGAACCTCATCCCCGGCAGGTCGGGCGGGGTCATGCGGAATCCTCACCAACAGAGCGTTTGCCTGCGCCAAAACGCTGAGCAGTGAACTGTCCTGATCGGAACATGCGCGAATGCCGGTTTCATCAAGCATAGCCCGCATGTAATGCTCACGCGGACCGTTTTCGCCCAATGGTTCAGCAAGCCTTGCGGTTCGCAATGGGGGCAGAACCTGTTCGACACCCAACATCCGGCGTACCATCGGCAACAGGAAGAGATAACCGCAAACCATTGCACTGACAGGATTTCCGGGCAAACCGACCATTGCCGTTTGTCCCAATCGACCCGCCATCAGAGGTTTGCCGGGGCGCATTCGGATCTTGTAGAAAGATTGCTCCATTCCCAGTCCGGTTGAGACATCTGACACCAGATCGTAGTCTCCAACCGATGCGCCGCCGATGGTCACAACCAGATCCGCTCCTTCGGCCAGTCCGAAGGCAGTCTCAAGCGATGAGACCGTATCGCGCGCGACCGGAAGGATGCGGACGTGCGCGCCAGCGCCCTCCAGCAGTGCTTTCAAGCCAAACGTATTGGATGCGATGATCTGATCGGGGCCCGGGGTTTCGCCCGGCATCACCAATTCATCACCGGTGGAGATCAGCGCAATAACAGGCTTTCGAGTCACTGGTACGGTCGCAATATTCATCGCCGCCATCAGCGCGATGTCCTCGGCGCGCAACTGACGTGGGGCCGAGATCTTTGTGCCTGCTTTGAAATCGACGCCTGCAGGTCTGATATTCGATTTTGGGCCGGGCAGGTCCGAGATTGTGATCAGGTCGCCGCGACGTTCGGTATCTTCCTGTATGACAATGAAATCAGCACCTTCGGGAACCGGGGCACCAGTGAATATGCGCACCGCCTGTCCGGGCCCGACGCGACCGGTGTAGCGGTTGCCAGCTGCCGACTCGCCGATGACCTTGAACATGGCGTGCAGCTCGACCTCGGTCGATTTCAGTGCGTAGCCGTCCATCGAGGACGCTTCAAATGGTGGCTGGTCACGGGTGGCCTCGACATCTTGTGCGAGAATACGACCCGCCGCGTCCGACAAAGCAACGGTCTCGCTTGTCAGTGGCGAGACCAGATCAAACAACAGCGCGCGGGCCTCTTCGACGGTGATCATTTTGCTTCGTAACGTCCTGACTTACCGCCATCTTTTAGCAATACGCGGATACCGCCAATTTCCATCGCCTTATCCACGGCCTTGGTCATGTCATAGACCGTCAAGGCAGCGGTAGAAACGGCGGTCAGCGCCTCCATCTCGACCCCAGTCTGGCCGGAGGTTTTGACTGTGGCCTGGACCTGCACACCGGGCAAGTCCGGATCCAGCGTCAGCTCGACAGCGACCTTGGTGACTGGCAGCGGGTGACACAAAGGGATCAGATCAGGCGTTTTCTTTGCGCCCATGATGCCCGCAAGACGTGCCACGCCCAGAACATCACCTTTCTTGGCGCGGCCTTCGGAAATCAGATCAAAGGTGTCCTGCGCCATTTTGATGTGACCAGCCGCCACGGCGACGCGGTCGGTGACTTCCTTGTCCGAGACATCGACCATATGGGCCTGTCCCTGAGCATCAAAATGGGTCAAGGGCATCACATGACTCCGGGGATCAGAGGGCTTGCGAGAAGGTGGCGGGTGGCTGCTGCCACGTCGTCCTGACGCATCAGGCTTTCACCGATCAGGAAGCTGCGCGCGCCGTAACGTGCGATGTCGGCCAAATCTTCAGGCGTGCTCAGACCGCTTTCGCAGACGATCGTCCGGCCCGCTGGCACAAGCTTGGACAGATGCCGTGTGGTATCAAGAGATGTCTCGAAGGTCTTGAGATTACGATTGTTTATCCCAATCAGTGAGCTTTTCAGCTCTGCTGCACGTTCCAACTCGTTCTGGTCGTGAACTTCGATTAGGACATCCATACCCCAGTCGAATGCAGTCTGTTCCAGTTCAGCGGCTTGCGCGTCGTCGACCGATGCCATGATGATCAAGATGCAATCCGCACCCAAAGCACGCGCCTCGACCACTTGATAGGGGTCGTACATGAAATCCTTGCGCAGCGCCGGAAGCTCCGTGGCAGCCCGGGCTTCGGTCAGGTATTCCTTTGCCCCCTGAAAACTGGGTGTGTCTGTCAGCACCGAGAGACATGCGGCTCCACCTTCTTCGTAGGCTTTGGCCAGCGCGGGCGGGTCGAAATCCGGGCGGATCAAACCTTTGGATGGGCTGGCTTTCTTGACTTCGGCTATCAGGCCATACCCCCGACGCGCCGCTGTTCGAAGCGCATCGGCAAAGCCGCGGACCTCGGGCGCATTGCGGGCCTCGTTTTCCAGCGTTTCCAGCGACTTCTGCGCTTTGTCTGCCGCAATTTCCTCAAGTTTATAGGCTTTGATCTTATCCAGAACCGTCTCGGTCATGCGGCCTCCTGCGTAATTCGGGCCAGCGCCGCGATTTTGTCTTTGGCTTTTCCGCTGTCGATGCTTTCCCGCGCCTTTGCGGCGCCGTCTTTCAGGTCATCGGCAGCGCCCGCAACCACAAGGGCTGCGGCAGAGTTTAATAGCACCGCGTCCCGGTAGGCCGAGGGCGCGCCGTCCAGCAAGGCGCGGAACGCAACGGCGTTTTCTTCGGGCGTTCCGCCAATGATGTCTTCAAAGGGATGAACTGGCAGACCTGCGTCTTCGGGATGCAGTTCAACCTCTTTCACAACGCTGTCTTCCAGCGCAGCGACCCAGCTTACACCGGTGATCGTCAACTCATCTGTGCCATCCGATCCGTGCACCAACCAGGCGTGTTCAGCGCCGAGCAGTCCCAACGTTTCCGCCATTGGGCGGATCAAGTCGCGACTGAACGCACCGGTCAGTTGACGCCGAACACCAGCGGGGTTGGTCAACGGGCCAAGAATGTTGAAAATCGTACGCGTCCCAAGCTCTTGCCGGCTGGGCATGACATGCGCAATCGCAGGATGGTGCATGGGGGCCATCATAAAGCCAATGCCGACTTCTTGCAGAGCCTTTTCAACGGTTTGCGGGCCAACCATAACGTTGATTCCCAATTGTCCCAGCGCATCTGCAGCGCCTGATTTGGAGCTCAGGTTTCGGTTGCCGTGTTTGGCGACAGTTACGCCCGCGCCGGCAACGACAAACGCCGTGGCGGTCGAAATGTTCAGTGTGCCTTTGCCGTCGCCACCGGTGCCGACGATATCCATCGCGCCCGCCGGGGCCTTGACCGCATTGCATTTCGCGCGCATCACGGCGGCAGCGGCTGCATATTCGTCTACCGTTTCACCACGTGTGCGCATCGCCATCAGCAGGCCGCCAATCTGGCTGGGCGTGGCTTCGCCGTCAAACAGAATACCAAAGGCCTGTTCAGCCTCGGCACGCGTCAGGGGCCGATCGGCTGCGGCTCCGATCAGTGGTTTCAGAGCGTCGCTCATGCAGGAACTTTCATCTCGGACAGGAAATTCTTGAGCAGAGCGTGGCCATGCTCGGAGGCGATTGATTCCGGGTGGAACTGGACGCCGTGAATGGGCAATTCTTTGTGTTGCAGGCCCATGATGGTGCCGTCTTCCAGTTCTGCTGTGATCTCAAGCGTGTCGGGCAGGGTGTCACGATTCACAATCAGCGAGTGATAACGGGTCGCCTCAAACGGGGTGGGCAGGCCCGCGAAAACACCTTTCCCAGTGTGATGCATCATTCCCATCTTGCCATGAACGATTTCGTGGCAGCGGACAACGTTGCCGCCAAACACCTGTCCAATCGTCTGATGGCCAAGACAGACGCCCAACAGCGGCGTCTTTGTTTCAGCTGCCGCTTCAGTCAACGCCAGGCAAATCCCTGCCTGATCCGGGTCACATGGACCGGGGCTGAGAAGGATCCCCGCCGGGTTCATCGCCATGGCTTCTTGCACATCCAAGGCGTCATTCCGCCGAATGACCATTTCGGCGCCAAGTTCGCCTAAATAATGTACCAGGTTGTAGGTAAACGAGTCGTAGTTGTCGATCAGCAGCAGCATTTGGGCACTTGTCTCGGCTTGGGCATTTCGGACTGGCGATACAGCCCCTGGCCACGGTATAATGTCGGGACATACATGCTCAGGCTTGCGGGGCAGCGTCAAGAGGACATCCTGTTCAGGGCGCAATCGCAGGCCAAAGGCGCGGTAAACGGCGTTGAGGCGATCGAAGCAGGATGAAGGCGAGAGGCAGTTAAGATGGGCGGATTTCTAGGCGGGATGATCGCAGGGGCGGTCGTTGTTGGTCTGCTTGGTGCGGTACTATCCCTGAATACCCCGTTGACCCGAAAACCGGTTGTGAACGCCGAGGCGCCCGAGCCTGCACCGGCGGCGGCCCCCGAGGTCAGCACCGAAGCGGCCGAGACGGTGGCAGATGCCGATCTGGTGACCGCGCCGCCGGTGGCATCCGATGCTTCCAGGGATCAAACGGACAATCTTGCCGGACTGGCGGACGTGGAGACTGTGCCAGACTCTGAGCCGACGATCAGTGAGGCTGTCACGCAGGTCGAAGGGGTCGAAATACCTGACACGGCTGAGGTAACCATATCAAACGAGGCACCGGTTGTGCCGCAGTCGCCTGCGCAATTGCAGCCATTGCCCAGTACCGAAGGTGAGCCGATCATCTCGGAAACCGCGCCCGAGCCGCCGGTTGCACTCAAGGAAGAAGAAACCATCGTTGAGGTTGAGCCGCAGCCTGCGCCGGAGGTTCTGGAAATACTGCCCGAGCCGGAAGTAGAACAGGTGCAGCCCGAAGTTGCTGAGACCCAGCCTGAAGTCGCAGAGGCATTGCCGGCAATCATCGAAACAGAAAATGAACCCGAGCCGAAGCCCGAACCCACGGCAATCGAACCGCAGACGCCTGAGGTCGATCCACTTGAGAACAACCCGATTGCCGTAGAAGGGGAAGAAGACCTGCAGCTTAAGAAGCTGCCCCGGATCGCGGCGGTCCCGCAGATCGGCGGTGAAGAAACGGATACCGACGGTTTGACCGTTGGCAAACGAGTCGTCCCGCTGACTGAACGCGATGACGCGCCGGTCTCCGAAGATGAGCAACCCGCGATACTTCTGCCCGGTAAGCCAATTGATGCCTATGCCGCCAAGTTCGAAAACCCCGAAGCCAAACCGCTAATGTCGATCATTCTGATTGATGATGAAGGGGCCTTTGGAGCCGAGGCGTTGAAGGATTTCCCGTATCCGCTCAGCTTTGCTGTCAGCCCGTCTGACCCTGATGCGGCCGAAAAAATGGCCCGCCATCGCGCAGCGGGTTTCGAGGTTCTGGCCCTTGCCGATTTGCCCAAGGCGGCCAGCGCACAAGATGCTGAGGTTTCGATGGCTGTGTGGCTGGACACTCTGCCGGAAACCGTTGGTATTCTGGAAGGCGTGGGAACTGGAATTCAGGGTAATCGCAAACTGGCCGATCAGGTGGCTGCAATTGCCGGTGATACCGGGCGCGGGCTTATCACCCAGGACAATGGCCTGAACACCGTCCAGAAACTGGCCGCTCGCAATGGCATCCCTTCCGGGGTCATCTTTCGCGACATCGACGGTGCCCGTCAGGACCCAACGATCATGCGACGTTTCTTGGATCAGGCGGCGTTCCGGGCTGGTCAGCAGGGAACTGTCGTCATGTTGGGACGGCTGCGCCCGGACACGATCTCGGCCCTGTTGCTATGGGGACTGGAAGATCGCGGTGGCCGCGTGGCCATGGCCCCGATTTCAGCGGTCATGACGCAAGAAGCTCAGTAAGGCTGATAATGAAAAACGGCTGACCATGAGGTCAGCCGCTATTCTTTAAGAGTTGCCAGAGCCAGTAAACCGGGCCGCGTCTGCAGCCGCACGCCGAATGGCGTTCGATTTGTGAACGGTTTCCATGAATTCGGCCTCGGGGTCGCTGTCATAGACCACGCCTCCGCCTGCCTGAATATAGAGCTTCTGGTCTTTCACGATGGCCGTACGCAGGGCGATACACATATCCATGTCGCCGCCAGCACTGAAATACCCCACACCACCGCCATAAACGCCGCGCTTTTCGGGCTCGAGCTCGTCAATGATCTCCATAGCGCGAACCTTTGGCGCGCCTGAAACGGTGCCCGCAGGCATTCCCGCAAAGAAGGCATCCAGCGCGTCTTTGTCCTCGGCCAACTCACCAACCACGTTGGATACGATGTGCATCACATGGCTGTAGCGTTCGATGATGAACTCTTCGGTAGGGCGCACAGTGCCGATCTTTGCCACGCGCCCGGTGTCGTTACGGCCCAGATCCAGCAGCATCAGATGTTCTGCCAACTCTTTCTTGTCGGCCAGCAGATCAACCTCGTTGGCCTTGTCCTCTTCGGGGGTCGCGCCGCGTGGCCGAGTGCCGGCGATGGGGCGGATCGTGACCTCATCTCCGAAAACGCGGACCAGAATCTCGGGGCTGGCGCCCACGACCTGAAAGCCGCCAAAGTTGAAATAGAACATGAAGGGCGACGGGTTCGTGCGCCGAAGCGAACGATAGAGCGCGAAGGGAGGTTGCGGAAAGTCCTGAGTCCAGCGCTGTGCCGGAACAACCTGAAAGATGTCGCCCGCGCGGATGTATTCCTTGGCCTTTTCGACCGCTTCTAAATAGCCGGATTTGGTGAAATTCGACACCGGTGCCGCGACCTCGGACGCATCGCCAAGATCGCGCGTCTCGGCGGGCATGGCGCGTTCCAGATCGCGCACCGCGTCCATGACACGTTCTGCGGCCTGTGCATAAGCAGCCTTGGCCGACTGGCCCTCGCTGACCCATGCAGGTGACACAACCGTAACCTCGCCCTTAACGCCGTCCAGCACTGCAATGACCGAGGGTCTGAGCATGATGGCATCAGGCAGGCCAAGCGGATCGGGGTTCACGTCGGGCAGGTATTCCACCAGCCGCACCATGTCATAGCCAAGATAGCCGAACAGCCCGGCAGCGGCCTGGGGCAGGTCGTCCGGCAGGTCGATCTTACTTTCCGCCAGCAGCGCTCGCAGGTTATCCATCGGGTTGCCGGTTTGGGGTGAGAACGCATCGGGGTCGAACCGCGCCGAGCGGTTCAGCTCGGAGGTCTCGCCTTGGCACCGCCAGATCAGGTCCGGCTTCATCCCGATGATCGAATAGCGGCCACGAACCTCACCACCGGTAACCGATTCCAACATGAACGCGTCTTTCTGCGCGCCTGTCAGCTTGAGCATCAAGGAAACCGGCGTGTCCAGATCAGCGGCTAAGCGTGTGTAGACAACCTGATTCTCGCCTGCCTCATAGGCGCGGGCGAAGCTGTCGAAGTCGGGGGTCAGCGCCATATTCAGTCTCTTTTAATAGCTCGCCTGAACAGCATTCAGGGCCTGCTGATCTACGACGGGACGGGCACGGACCTGTGCATCGCGGACAAACGCATCAAAGATGTTCTGGGCCAAAGCCTGATCCAGCTGCGCGGTAAGGGCCGCTTGGACCTGACGCAGCTCATCTGTTTCGGCAGGCGGCAGCAGCTCGTCCAGACGCACGATTAACGCGGTTCCGGCACCGGGAATGACGCGCAGATCTCCTTGTTCCATTTCAAAGACCTGCGTCATGAAATCTGCGGGCACATCTTCCAGAAAGGCCGTGCGCGTCAGGGCGTTTTCTACCCGGAACGGCAATTCGGTTGCGGCAAAGTCACCGTCTGTCTGCACCTGCTCCAGAACAGCATTTGCCTGTTCTTCCAACGCCTTGTTGGTTTCGGCCTGGATCCAGGCGGCAACAACGCGGTCACGTGCGGTCTCAATCGGCTCCGGCCGGGGTTCGAGAACTTCGTTCAGACGCAGGGCAAAGATCGAGCCATCTTCAAGAAACGCGACCTCGGGAAAGTCGCCATCCTGCACGGCTTCGGCTGCGCTGCGGAACCCGTCATAGGCGGCGACGCCTTCACCGGTTTGCGCGGTCCAGTCGATTTGACCCAGCTCCATTTCGGTCTCGGAGGTCAGTTCTTCCAAAGTCGCGCCGCCGGCCAGCAGGTCATTGATGTCCTCGGCCTGGGCTTCAATCTGGCGGCGGGCGCGATCGGCTGCCAATTCTTCGCGCAGGGCAGGGGCGGCATCTTCAAACGACGTGTTGTTTTCGGCAAGCGATCCGTTGATGCGGAACAGTGCCGGTCCGAAGGTAGAAGGCAGCGGGCCGACAACAGCGTCCAAATCGGCAGCAAAGACACCATCGGCGGCTTCGCCCAGATCCTCGCGGGTGACGTCGCCAAGGTCGATATCGCTGAGCTCAAGCTGGCGATCCCGAACCAGTTGCTCGAAGGTCTTACCGCCAACCTCTAGCTGGGCCATGGCGTTTTGGGCTGCGTCCTGATCCGGGAAGGTCAGGCGTTCGACCAGGCGACGCTCGGGCTGTTGGAATTCAGCTGCGCGCTGTTCGTACAAACGCTTTACCGAATCCTCGTCGACTTCCACATCGTCGAGCAGCATTTCGGGTGACAGGATCGCATAAGTCAGCTTTTTGGTGCGAGGCAGGGTGAACAGCTCGGTGTTCTCGTCATAAAACGTTTGGACCTGCTCGTCGGTCGGGGCGGCAACAGGTGCGGGCAGGGCGTCAGGCGCCAAAGTTGCGACGGTGAAGCTTCGGCGGGCACCAACGTAGTCGGTCAACACCTGCGTGAGGGTTTCGGGCATCTTCACACCGCTAACCACGGCACTCTGCACGATTGTGCGGGATGTTTCCTTGCGCAGGTCCGATTCGAACTCGGTATCGGACATGCCGACCTGTTCCAGTTGGAATTGATACGCGTCGCGGTCAAATGTGCCGTTGACGCCCTGAAAAGCCGGAATCGCAACAATTTCTTCCTGCAGGTTCTCATCACCGATCGAGATGCCCAGCAAACCGACCTCATTGTCCAGCGCTGCTAAAGCCGTCAGGCGCGACAAGGCAAGACGATCCAGACCAAACTCAATGGCCTGCGACATTTGCAAAGGCTGGCCTGTCTGTTGTTCAACCGCGCGGATCTCGCGCTGCAGCTCGCGGACATAGTCATCAACCGAGATATCCTCGTTCCCGACCTGGGCCACCGAACGCACGGTGCCAGAGAGGCTGGTTGCGCCAAACCCTGCAAGTCCGAGCATCAAAAGGCCCATGAGAATCCAGACAAAGGTCTTTGATAGGTTTTTCATGCCTGCGGCCATAGTGCCCTCTTCGTGCTTTTTCGGCAGGTAACTGCCCCGTCGGTTGCGGCCCTGAATACGACGCGCACCGTCGGGGAGCAAGCTCAGAAGGACAGAGCGCCCAGCCGTTCGAACAATTGCCCCAATCCGACGCGGTCCAGATTGGCAAATGCGATACGAACCTGACGTTTTCCGGCTGCATCATCATAGGGCATGAACATTGTTCCCGGCAGCAGCAGGATGCCCGCCTCAGGAACCAATCGCCGGGCCAGTTCGTCGGATGGGATATCGAACGGGTGTTCGAAATAGGCGAAATAAGCGCCCAGACCCAATAGCCGCCAACCTTTGTCCGTCAGGCTTGGCAACAGCTCGGCAATTGCGGCGCGGCGGTCGAGGATCTCATCCCGTTCTCCTGCCAGCCATTGCGACAGGTTCTGCATTCCCCAAAGGGCTGCGTGTTGGCCGATCTGGCTTGGGCAGATGGCGACCGTGTCCAGAAACTTTTCAATCTCGGATAGCAGGTTGGTGCCTGTCGCAATAGCACCGACACGGTGGCCGGTCAGCCTGTATGCTTTGGAAAAGGAATAGAGGTGGATCAGGGTTTGATCCCAGTCAGGCTGTGCGAACAGGTCATGCGGTGGGCCGCTGCGGCTGTCGAAATCCCGATATGTTTCGTCCACGATCAGCCGGATGCCGACCTCCTGCGCAAGATCAAAGAATGCGCGCACCAAAGGGGCAGGGTATTCCACTCCGCCGGGATTGTTCGGGGTCACCAGAACGATGGCGCGGGTTTTGTCGGTGATCAGAGCACAGGCTGCGTCCGGATCGGGCAGCAGGGCGTCATCGGTTGGCAGATCCACCGTCCGAACCCCGGCCATGTCCAGCCACATCTTGTGATTAAAGTACCAGGGCGTCGGAACAATCACCTCGGCATCCTGATCGGTGATCGCTGTGATCGCAGCCGCAAATGCCTGATTGCAGCCCGAGGTGATTGCCACCTGATCGCTGGACACCTGCGCGTCATAGTGTGACCCGATCTGAAAGGCGAGTTCAGTTCGCAGGGCTGGATTGCCCAGAACCGGCCCGTAAAGATGGGCGCTGTCTTCGGTCACGGCAAAGCTGGCAATCGCTTCGCGCAGCGCCAGCGGCGGTGGATCGACTGGGGCCGCTTGGCTGACGTTGATCAGGGGACGGTCATCCGGAAACTCCACCCCGTCCAACCAGCGCCGCGCCTCCATGACCGGAGGAGCAAATGTCGCGGTGGTGCGGGACTGGGTCATGACGGGCCTGTCCTTTGTAAGGCTTTGCCTCACTCTTTGTGGGTTGAGAGGGTCCTTTTAGTCGGTCCCGCGGTAGGGCTCGACATATTGCAGGGCCATATCCCACGGGAAAAAGATCCAGGTGTCCTGGCTGACCTCGGTGATGAACGTGTCGACCATCGGTCGCCCCTTGGGTTTGGCGTAAACCGTCGCGAAATGCGCCTTGGGGTACATTGCGCGCACCAGTTCCAGCGTTTTGCCGCTGTCGACCAGATCGTCGATGATCAGAATACCTTCGCCGTCGCCCATCAGCTGGGCATCGGGGGCTTTCAACACCTCGGCTTCGCCTTGGTCCTGATGGTGGTACGAGCGCACGCTGACTGTGTCGACGGTGCGAATGTCCAGCTCGCGGCTGACGATCATCGCAGGTGCCATACCACCACGGGTGATGGCCACAACTGCGCGCCATGCGCCGTCATCCGGGCCTTGCCCGTCCAAACGCCAGGCCAAGGCGCGGGAATCACGGTGAATCTGATCCCAGCTGATGTGAAACCCTTTTTCGTGGGGCAGGCGATCCTTGGCGCTCATGTCTTTATCCCTTTTCGACGTCAGGTGCGTCGACGGCTTTCATGCCGACAATGTGATAACCCGAATCCACATGCAGGTTTTCACCGGTCACGCCGCTGCTGAGGTCAGACAGAAGATACAGAGCTGATTTGCCGACATCGTCGATGGTCACGTTGCGACGCAGGGGCGAGTTATACTCGTTCCATTTCATAATATAGCGGAAGTCGCCGATACCGCTGGCGGCCAGCGTCTTGATCGGACCGGCCGAGATCGAATTCACGCGGATACCGTCCTTGCCCAGATCCTCGGCCAGGTATTTGACCGAAGCCTCAAGCGCGGCTTTGGCGACACCCATCACGTTATAGTGCGGCATCACCTGCTCAGCACCATAATAGGTCAGAGTAATTGCGCTGCCGCCCTCGGACATCATCTTCTCGGCCCGTTGCATCACGGCGGTGAAGGAATAGACCGACACGTCCATGGTCAGTTTGAAGTTCGCACGCGACGTGTCGACGTAGCGGCCCCGCAGTTCGTTCTTGTCCGAAAAACCGATGGCGTGAACAACAAAGTCCAGCTTGCCCCATTTCGCTTCCAAAGATGTGAAGAGCGCATCAATCGATTCTTCGTCACTGACGTCGCAGGGCAGAACAATTTCGCTGCCAAGCTGTGCCGCCAGTGGATCAACGCGTTTCTTAAGTGCGTCGCCTTGATATGAAAAAGCCAGCTCCGCTCCGGATTCGGACAAAGCACGGGCTATTCCCCATGCGATTGATTTATCATTGGCCAGTCCCATGATGAGGCCGCGTTTGCCGGCCATCAACTGATTTGACATGTTTGGTTCTCCGCCTGTCTTCGCGTTATGTTGGGATGGTTTATGCCATTGGGTGCGCTGCATCAAGGCCGCGCGCTCTTGCCCGTGGCGGGTTCTCGCCCTAGGGTGGACTTTATTAGTTTCCAGGGGATGGGAATGAGCGAACGTAGCGGCATATTTGCCGGCACCGATCCGTTTGAAATAGCGGGGCGGTGGCTGGCTGAGGCCAAAGAGAATGAACCGAACGATCCGGATGCGATCGCTTTGGCGACCGTCGATTCGGACGGCATGCCGAATGTTCGCATGGTTCTTCTGAAAGAGATCGAACCGGCAGCTTTTGTGTTCTACACCAACTACGAAAGTGCCAAGGCGGCCGAGTTAGACAGCGCCGGAAAAGCTGCTTTTGTGATGCATTGGAAATCTCTGCGGCGGCAAATCCGAGTTCGTGGTACAATAACCAGAGAAAGCGGGCCGCAGGCAGATGAGTATTATGCGTCCCGCTCGCTAAAAAGCCGATTGGGGGCCTGGGCGTCCAAGCAGTCTCAGCCTCTCAGCAGTCGCTCGGTTCTGATGGCCGAGGTGGCCAAGGTAACAGCCAAGTTGGGCCCGAACCCGCCACGCCCGCCGTTCTGGGGCGGCTATCGGCTGGTGCCAACCGAAATCGAATTCTGGGCCGATGGGGCCTTTCGGTTGCACGACAGGTTCCGATGGCAGCGGGATCAAGTGGGTTCCGACTGGCAGATACAGAGGTTGAATCCATGACGTTCGCGTATCGTGAAATGCAAGAGGCCGAAAACAAAAGGTTTTTTCAGCTTGAATTTGCGCGCCATTCCCATACACATCGGACCCTTAACGAAATGACAATTTTCGCGATGGGAACGCCGTGCCAGAAGATCTGAACAACATGTACCGCGTCCGTGGACACGTGAAATGGTTCGACCCTGCAAAGGGATTCGGATTTGTTGTGTCTGATGAGGGCGGTCCGGATATTTTGTTGCACGTCAATGTGTTGCGCAATTTCGGCCAAAGTTCGGTCGCGGATGGTGCGGGCATAGAAATCATGACCCATCGCACGGACCGTGGTGTTCAGGCGGTTGAGGTCATCAGTGTCGATCCGCCCGCCCGGACGGACACGATGATGCTGGCTGATTTTGCCGAGCTTGATCCTGTTGAGATCGCCGCTGCCCCGCTAGAGGCCGCGCGAGTCAAATGGTTCGACAAAGGCAAAGGCTTTGGGTTTGCCAATGTTTTTGGCCGCGGTGAAGACGTGTTCCTGCATATCGAAGTGCTGCGCCGCTCCGGCCTGTCGGATCTGCAGCCGGGCGAGGCCCTCGCGATGCGTGTCATTAGTGGCAAGCGTGGACGTATGGCGGCTCAGGTATTGGCCTGGGAAGCTGCTTTGGACGACTGAGTGATTCATGCCAAAGTTTCTTCCGGGTCTATTAGCGATTTTGTTGCTTTGGTCCGGAATGACCTGGGCTGCGTGCAAGCCTGATCAGATCGACATCAAGAACGACTCGGCGCAGATCCGATTCAATATCGAATTGGCGATTAGCCCGCAGGATCGGTCGCGTGGACTGATGTTCCGCGAGTCGCTGCCAAACCGTTCGGGCATGCTGTTCGTTTTTGACCCGCCGCAACCGGTGGTGTTCTGGATGAAGAACACACTGATTCCCTTGGACATCATTTTCATCGATAGGGCTGGGACCGTGACGCATGTTCATCAAGGTGCGATTCCCGGTGATCTGACACCAATCGAAGGTGGCGATTCCGTCTTTGCGGTTCTCGAAATCAACGCGGGACTCGCCGCGCGCTACTCAATTAAGCCCGGAACCGTCATGCGGCACGAAATTTTTTCGCAAGGTCCTGCAATTTGGTCCTGTTAGGGCTTTTCAAATCAGATTGGCATGGTTAGGAAGGCGCACGGTTCGGGGCGTGGCGCAGTCTGGTAGCGCACCTGTTTTGGGTACAGGGGGTCGTAGGTTCGAATCCTGCCGCCCCGACCACTTCTTCCACTTATGTTGGCGATCCACCCAACGCTTGGTAAAGCGCGCCAAGCGCCTTATCCAGCGTTTCGCTTTCCACTGGTACTTTGACCGACGGGCCGCTTTTGCGTGGGACGTTGAAATACAGCTCGGCATCGACACGGTAGCCCGAGTTGTTCTTGGTCGTTGTCAGCCGCATCACGCTTTTGGGCAGGTCCTGAGGGTATCCGTCATAGTTGAGAATCAGAAACGCGGTTGTGTCCGGGGGCAGAAACTCGGTGCATTCAAATACCCGATTCCCGGTTTTTTCAAAGCGCTCGCCCGGGCCGTCGCAACTGATCTCGAACGTGTCGAACAGTTTTTTGGGGTAGCTGTCGAATTGAGCGCTGCGCGCCGGTGGGGGCACATCTTGTGGTGTACAGGCCACGATCAGGGCCAGAATCGGAATTAAACGTAACAACGACATCTGTCCGCTCCCCTTTGAGTGATCGCGCCCGGCGGTTTACCCAGCGCCGCGGTTCAAAATGACCGCTTCGTGATTCTCATTCAACGTAGACACCTTAGCGTTAGATTATCAAATTCCGATAACTGTGCCGGGAAACACAGTTAATTTACCCGCAGGTTTTGGGAATCGACGTGCGCACGTGGTGGATGAACCTGTGGAGGAATCAGAACAGGGTGTCCCGAAGCAAGTTGTCAGAAATGGGTCAACACAAAAGATATCAAAAATGACTTAAAAATGGCGTTGACGATCTATGGGTCGATACGTCAAGTTGTATGGGCCGGAAGGGATGCCACAAAATCTGGTACCAAAACCAGTATAAGGCACAGGGCGAGGGTCGGAAAGCACATCATAGTAACGTGCAACCGTTTGATCGGTTTTGCGCTGCGGAATGCAGCGGCTGGTCAATTGCGCCCAATTTTATACGGCATGGCGATCGGTCCGCGTCTGAGGACCTGACGCTGAAAGACAAGTTGATTGAATCTAGGGCGTGCGGACATGAAGATTGACAGGAAATTTACGAAACCGGGGCAGGACGCTTATGCGGAACTGGACTTTGTCTCAGCAACGTCTGAGATCCGAAACCCGGATGGCACCATCGTTTTTCGCCTGGACAACATCGAAGTGCCCACGCGCTGGAGCCAGGTTGCCAGCGACGTCATTGCGCAAAAGTATTTCCGCAAAGCAGGCGTCCCGTCCAAGCTGAAGAAAGTTAAGGAAAAAGACGTCCCCGAATTCCTGTGGCGTTCGGTCCCCGCCGATGGCGCAGAATTTGATGGCGAGACGTCTTCGAAGCAGGTTTTTGACCGCCTTGCAGGAGCCTGGGCTTATTGGGGCTGGAAAGGTGGCTATTTCTCGACCGAGGAAGATGCGCGCGCTTACTTTGACGAGATGCGTTATATGCTGGCGACACAGCGCGCCGCGCCGAACAGCCCGCAGTGGTTCAACACCGGTCTGCACTGGGCTTACGGAATCGACGGTCCTGCGCAGGGTCACCACTATGTCGACTACAAAACCGGCAAGCTGACCAAGTCGAAATCCGCTTACGAACATCCGCAGCCGCACGCATGCTTCATCCAGTCCGTTGATGATGATCTAGTGAACGAAGGCGGCATCATGGATCTATGGGTGCGCGAGGCGCGCCTGTTTAAATACGGCTCGGGTACCGGGACCAATTTCAGCCACTTGCGCGCAGAAGGCGAAGCACTGTCAGGTGGCGGCAAGTCCTCGGGCCTCATGGGCTTTCTCAAGATCGGCGACCGCGCCGCTGGCGCGATCAAATCAGGCGGGACAACCCGTCGAGCAGCAAAGATGGTAATCGTCGATGCCGATCACCCGGACATCGAGAAATTCATCGAATGGAAGGTGATCGAAGAGCAGAAGGTGGCCTCGATCGTTGCCGGATCGAAGATGCACGAGAAGATGCTGAACGGCATTTTCGAGGCCATCCGCACATGGGACGGCGCGCAAGACGACGCGTATGATCCCAAGAAGAATGATGCCCTGAAGGACGCGGTTCGCGAAGCCAAAAAGGTTGCGATCCCAGAAACTTACATCAAGCGCGTTCTGGACTATGCCAAGCAGGGTCACGACAGCATTGAGTTCCCGACTTACGATACGGACTGGGATTCGGAAGCTTATAGCTCGGTCTCGGGTCAGAACTCGAACAACTCGATCCGCGTGACTAACGCTTTCCTGACCGCAGTTGAGAAAGATGCCGATTGGGAACTGATCAACCGCACCGATGGCAAAGTTGCCAAGACCGTCAAGGCACGCGACCTTTGGGAAAAAGTCGGCCACGCCGCATGGGCTTGTGCCGATCCCGGCATTCAGTTCCACGACACCGTCAATGAATGGCACACATGCCCCAAAGATGGTGAGATTCGCGGTTCGAACCCGTGCTCGGAATACATGTTCCTTGATGACACAGCTTGTAACCTGGCGTCGATGAACCTGCTGACCTTCCTCAAGGATGGTGAGTTCCAGGCGGAAGACTACATGCACGCCTCGCGCCTATGGACCCTGACGCTGGAAATCTCGGTCACGATGGCGCAGTTCCCATCCAAGGAAATCGCGCAACTGTCCTATGATTTCCGCACCTTGGGTCTGGGCTATGCCAACATCGGCGGTCTGCTGATGAACATGGGCTACAGCTACGACTCGGATGAGGGTCGGGCGATCTGTGGCGCGCTGACCGCGATCATGACCGGCGTGGCCTATGCCACCTCGGCCGAGATTGCCGGAGAGCTTGGACCCTTCAAGGGCTATGAGCGCAACGCAGACAACATGCTGCGCGTCATCCGTAACCACCGCCGTGCCTCGCAAGGTGTGACCGATGGGTATGAGAAACTGGCCGTGAAGCCGGTGCCTCTGGACCATGGCAACTGCCCGGACAAGCGTCTGGTCGATTTAGCGATGTCGGCTTGGGACGAGGCGCTGAGCCTTGGCGAAAAGAACGGCTATCGTAACGCGCAAGCCACGGTGATCGCGCCCACCGGCACCATTGGTCTGGTGATGGATTGTGACACGACCGGGATCGAGCCCGACTTTGCCCTAGTGAAGTTCAAAAAGCTCGCGGGTGGCGGCTACTTCAAGATCATCAACCGCTCGGTGCCGTCGGCGCTGGAAAAGCAGGGCTATTCCTCGTCTCAGATTGAAGAGATCGTGGGTTACGCGGTTGGTCACGGCACCATCGGCAACGCGCCGGGGATCAACCACACCTCGCTGACCGGTCACGGGTTTGGCCCAAATGAGCTGGCCAAGGTGGATGCCGCGCTGGAAAGCGCCTTTGATATCCGGTTCGTCTTCAACCAGTGGACACTGGGCGAGGATTTCTGCACCGGCGTTCTGGGCATCCCGGCGACCAAGCTAAATGATCCGACGTTCGATCTGCTGCGCCATCTGGGCTTTACCAAGGCGGATATCGACGCAGCCAATGACCATGTCTGCGGAACCATGACGCTGGAAGGCGCGCCGCACCTGAAGGAAGAGCACTATTCGATCTTCGACTGCGCCAACCCGTGCGGCAAGAAAGGTAAGCGTTTCCTTGGGGTTGATAGCCACATCACCATGATGGCCGCGGCCCAAAGCTTCATCTCGGGTGCGATCAGCAAAACGATCAACATGCCGAATGACGCGACCATCGAGGATTGCCAGAAAGCCTATGAACTCAGCTGGTCGCTGGGTGTGAAGGCCAACGCGCTGTATCGTGATGGCTCGAAACTGTCGCAGCCGCTGGCGGCCGCATTGGTCGAGGACGATGACGAGGCAGCAGAGGTGCTGGAAAGCGGCACGGCCCATGAAAAAGCCGTCGTTCTCGCCGAAAAGGTCATCGAGAAGGTCGTCGTCAAGGAAATCATCCGCAGCCATCGTGAGAAACTGCCGCATCGCCGCAAGGGTTACACCCAGAAAGCGATCGTCGGTGGCCACAAGGTCTATCTGCGAACAGGTGAGTTCGAAGACGGTAAGCTGGGCGAGATCTTCATCGACATGCATAAGGAAGGCGCTGGCTTCCGGGCGATGATGAACAACTTTGCCATCGCAGTGTCGGTTGGCCTGCAATACGGTGTGCCGCTGGAAGAATTCGTCGACGCCTTTACCTTCACCAAGTTTGAACCGGCGGGAATGGTGCAGGGCAACGACTCGATCAAGAACGCGACCTCGATCCTGGATTACATCTTCCGCGAACTGGCCGTGTCTTATCTGGATCGCACCGATCTGGCCCATGTGAAACCCGAAGGCGCAACCTTCGACGATCTGGGCCGCGGCGAAGAAGACGGACTGTCCAACGTATCAGAAATCAGTGACAGCGCTGCGTCCAAATCCTTGGAAGTGTTGAAACAAATCAGCTCGACCGGATATCTGCGCAAACGTTTGCCGCAGGATCTGGTGGTGTTCAACGGCGGCCAACCGGAAGTGAACGGCATGGCAGAACCGGCTGCGCAATTCGAAGCTCCGGTTGCGGAAACTGCCGTTGCCACGGGCATGGACGCACGGACCAAGGCCAAGATGCAGGGGTACGAGGGCGATCCTTGCGGCGAATGCGGAAATTACACGCTGGTGCGCAATGGCACCTGCATGAAGTGCAACACCTGCGGAGCGACCAGCGGGTGTAGCTAAGGAAAACGCCCCGTCAGGCGGGGTGTAGGGATCAGGGTTTCCCCTCGGATGTCCGATCCCGACGAACACGGAACAAGGCGTTGAGACTTACCAAATACGCCTTGGTCCACTCGGTCGACATGCCCGTGTCGACCGGGAACAGGGTGGGGCGGAATATTTGCTCTTTCCCACTCTCTCACGGGACGGGTGCGCTCGTTCCATGCGACGTCCAGGCCGCAGGCAAACAAAACACCGGGCGGTCAACGAATGGAGCCTGGATGGCGAAACTGACAGGGGGCTTCGGCCCCCTTTCTTTTTGCCCCCCGAGTCGGTGATTTAGGCAGGGCCTTGCCGGAACGGCACAGGCGCATCGGGCAAGAACCGCCGAAACGAGGATTGTACGTTTCGCCCAGCGGTTGATTGCAGACGCGACTCGGACAAACACGCGGAGAATGGCGCGAAACAGCGCGTGTTGCCGGGTTGGGGTGACGACGTTCATCGGTTTGGTGTCTGTGGTGCCTGTCCGGACGAAAACACACACAAAATCCACTTAGGAGGCATCACAATGAAACCGCAAAACCTGGCAATCATTTCCGCATTCGTATTGGGCCTGCCGGCGATGGCTGCTGCGCAGTCCTCGGCGGACACCAACGGCGATGGAGTTCTGACCATAGAAGAAGTTCAGGCCGTTCTGCCCGAGGTTGACGCCGATGGTTTCTCGGCGATGGACGCCAACGGCGACGGGTCGCTGGACGCAGATGAAATTGCCATCGCGCAGGAAGCAGGGTTGCTACCGCCCAGCAACGGTTAATCCCGCGAAGGCATCGGCGGCCCGTACCCCCACGGGCCGCCATATTTCAATGGGTTACGCGGGCAAGTAAATGTTGAATCTACCGCGCAGTTCGGCATCCAAAAGCGGATCGAATCTGGCCGGAGACGGCGTCGAGAGGATCTCTTCCTTCCGCTTCACCGCCTTTTCGATCAAATCGGGTTTGCCAATTTCAACCCATTCCTTCGGAGACGACCGGTCGCCAAAAGTCGGGTAGACATAGTCCGCCTGCATGCGGCTCAGCGTTGCATCGGTTCCCAGATAATGACCGGGTCCGCCGATACAGACTTCGGCCATCTGATCCAGTGCCAGCGTTTCGTCCGTCACTTCGATGCCGCGAACACAGCGTTGCGCTTGCCCGATTAAATCATCGCTGAGGATCAGGCTTTCATGGCAGAATCCCAGCAGCGAGGCATGCATGCCTGCGGACTCATACACCATGTTCAAACCTGAAAGCCCGGCCATGACGTTCGAGCACATCTGCTCCCACCCGGCTTGCATGTCGGGCAGTTTCGCATCCGATGCACCGGCGGCCGCGCCGCCCGGCAAGTCGTAGAAGTGGTGCATTTGGGCGCAGCCCGCTGTCAGGAGTGCTTGTTCGCCAGACCCGATGGACATCGCACCTGTGCGCAGATCAAGGCCAAAGGGCCAAGTGCCAAAAATCGCGGGAGCGCCGGGACTTACGGCGTTTACATAAACCAACCCAGCCAGGCATTCGGCGGTGGCTTGCGCGATTGCACCGGCGATTGTCGAAGGCGCTGTGGCTCCGGCCATTCCTGCCGACAGCAGCAAAACGGGCATGCCCGCCTTGATGCATTCTTCCATCACCTCGCAGCTTTCGGTCGCGAACTTCATCGGCGGAACAACAAAGCAGTTCGAGTTCGACATAAAGGGCCGTTCTCGCCACTTATCCTCGCCACCAGCGATCATGTGCAGCATCTCAATCGCAGGGGCCACATGGCTGGGTTCGGTGAAGGACGTGCCGATATGTTTGAACGTTCCGGACGTGGTGGCGTAGACGGTGTTCAAATCCATCTCGAGGTTGTCGGCGATGTCGCGGCACACCATTGGGCGCTGAACAAAGTGAATGTTTTCAAGTTGTTCACAGATTCGGGACGCGTCGTGCAGGTCTTGAAGGGTCGAATCCCGGTATTCCTGGCCGTGCACGTCAACCATGCTGACAGCTGCGCCGGCAGTGCCAAAGTGGACGCGGTTGCCCGACAGTTCCAGATCGGAATTGCCATCCCTTGAATGCAAGGTGACCGAGCGATTGGCCTTGGCGATTGTGTCTTCCACCAAAGCGCGGGGGAAGCGGATACGCCCGTCGTCACCCAAGATACAGCCAGCGCCGACAAGATAGTCGATCCCGCTTTGTGGAGCGTCCGCCAGACCAATTGTTTCCAGCGCGGTCAGCGCGGCCTGGTGAATACGCTCGATCTGCGCCGGGGTCAGCACCTTCAGCGTGCCGCCCTCCATGCCGGGGCGGATCGGGCGCAGATGTTCGGGTAGCGCTGTGGCACGGGCTGCACGGCGCGCGGCACGACCGCCGCTGCGCGATGTATTTCGGGATTGTTCGTTCATAATTTTAGGTCCGGTCGAGAAAGTACGTTCAGGGTGAGTGTACTCAGACCACAACCGGCCGCCCACGCGCGGCACGCCCACGATCCGCACCAATGGTACGGCTGATCAGGCGAATCTTCCAAACGTCACTTTGCATGCGGGTCCTCATTTGGTGATGTGAACTCTCTCAATACGAGGGTGCACAATCTGTCCTGTTTGCGACCTGAGGGGCCAAAAACGAAGTGTTGTGCCCTGTCGGCATCACGTTCTTGCCGTGGGGTAAAGTTTTTTCCCGAATGTGGGAAATTCTGTTAAGCTTCTATCACTTATTTAAGAGTGGTCCGTGATCTCAATGGATTTTTAACGATTGCAGACCAAGTTTTATGTGATGAAGCCTATCGTTTGGTGGGCGCGCTACAAGGAATTTTGGAGAGGTTGATGAAAGCCCTGATGGCCCTCATGACCACTTGCCTGACAATCGGCATTGCACCGGTATATGCAGAGGATTGGACAGGGGCGTATGCGGGCTTCAGCTTTGGCTATGCGGATGTTGATGGCCCAAATAGCTCTGGCGGAAACGACACGACTTTTGGCCCGCTTGTCGGTTATGATCATGACTTCGGTAATTTCGTTCTTGGCGGTGAGTTGGAGTACAACCGGCTCTCGCTTGATCTGGGGCAGGGTGAAGGCAGCGTGGACAGTCTGACCCGCCTTAAGTTGCGCGGTGGTTATGATTTCGGACCGGCCTTGGGCTATGTCGTCGTGGGCGCGGCCCGATTGGATGCGTCACCGGAAAATGACACCGCTGCAGTGTACGGCATCGGAATTGCCTATCCCATCGGCGACAATTTCGTCATCAGTGGTGAGGCCTTGCGACAGAATTTTAACGACGTCACACGAAGCCAGGGCGATATTGACGCCAACGTGTTCAACCTGCGTACAACCTTCCGGTTTTAAGGCCGTCTATTCCGCCGCGTGACTTTCCGCCAAGCCGGTTGCGAATTCGCAGATCGTTCTGAGTGCTGCGGCAAAGCGGTCGTCGTCAATTGTCATAGCAACGCGCACGTGACCTGCCGCCGCCTCGCCAAAACTTTCACCCGGCATGACAGCAATTGCGTGAGTGTCCAGCAGCGCGTTGGCAAAGTCCTCGCCGCTCATCCCGGTGGCCCGAATGTCCAGCATCAGGTACATCGCACCCTGCGCGGGCACCAGGCCGACGATGTTTTGTTGAGCCATAATGTCGACCGCCAATGCGCGACGACGCCGGAACGGGGCAGCGATTTCCTCTTCAAGATCATGACCCGCGCTCAAAGCAAAACTGGCGGCGTCCTGAATGAACCCGGGCACGCCGTAAGTTGTGTGCGTTGCCAGATTGATGAGATGGGTGATCACCTCTTCAGGGCCGACCACCCAACCGCATCGGGACCCGGTCATCGCGTGTGACTTGGACATCGAACCAACGACCAAGGTACGCTCGGCCATTCCGGGCAGGGTACGTGGTGAGATATGCTCACCTTCCCAGACCTGCGTGTCGTAAACTTCATCTGAGATCAGCCACAGGTCGCGGTCACGGCAGACACCTGCGATACCGTTCAGTGTCTCGCGCGAATATACGACGCCAGTGGGGTTGTTCGGGCTGTTGATCAATAGCGAAACCGCACCATCTGCCGCCGCATCGATCTGCTGCGCGCGCGGCTGGAATGCATCCTCGGCGGTGGTCTGGATGGCCCGGGCTGTCGCACCGGCGCCCCGGATCGTGCCGGGGTATGTCGCGTAATAGGGATCGAGATACAGACCGACATCACCGGGATCGCACACCGCCACGTGGGCAGCAAAAAGGGCAGATTGGCCGCCCGGGGTGATCAACACGTTGTTTCGGCTTGTCTTCTGACCAGTGCGGCCCTGAATGCGCGCGGCAACAGTATCGCGCAGCAAATCAGACCCGGGCACCACAGCGTAGCCGGTGTTTCCCTGACGTGCCGATAGATCCATGGCATCCAGAATGGTCGGGTGCGTGCGAATGTCATGCTCACCAATGGTGAGTTCAGTAATGACGTGCCCTTCGCTGATCATCCGGCGCGCGCGGTAAAATACATCCCACCCATCACTGCCACCTCCGGTCAGATGAGTGATACGCTGCGACAGTTTCATGGCACGCTCCGATCTTGTCTTCAGCGCAGAATGGGCCAGAGGCATTGGAAAATGTCAATCAGCTTCGTGGGGGTAAAGTGGACTGCACTTTTTTCGTCAGGGAAGACCGCACCAGATCGTAGGATGTGGCCAGCCGATGACGCATCTCATCCTCGTCACAGCCAAACGGCAGGCGGATCCAGCTGTGATGAAAATAGGGGGCTTTGGTACCGACGCCTGCTTCGATCAGCATCTGAGCTGTCTCGATATCAGGCGTTTTGACGGACACGCCATCGTTGGCGGTGCCGATGCAGGCAAACATCTTGCCGCCAACCTTCCAGGCATCATGGCCTCCGCCCCAAGGGTCGGAAAGGTCAGCGCCTGGAAACGTGCGGCAGATGGAATTGACAAATTCTCGGCTCATGGCCGAAAGGGTGCGCCACCTTGAGATTGAACTCAAGTCTTGGCTGAACGCGTTGTCCATGCTAGGGGGAGGACATGAACCGTATGACCTGCATCATTATCTGCTGCATTACCTGCTGATTTATCAAGCGGGCCGGTTTCTTTCGTTTTCATCCCTGAGACAAGTTGCTAAGCCCGCGCCAAGCGCAAGCATTTGCTGTCTTTAGGAGCCGACCGATGACGACAATCAAACTGCACAACACACGGACACGGGCGAAAGAAGATTTCGTTCCGATCAGTGCCGATAACGTGCGGATGTATGTCTGCGGACCTACGGTCTATGATCGCGCCCATCTGGGCAACGCGCGGCCCGTGGTGGTTTTTGACGTGCTCTATCGATTGCTGCGCCATGTCTACGGCGCGGATCACGTGACCTATGTGCGCAATTTCACCGACGTGGATGATAAGATTAACGCAACCGCGCTGGCACGCCAGAAGGCGGGTGCTGAGGGCACGCTGGAGCAGTTGGTGCAGGAGCGGTCGGATGAAACCATCGGCTGGTATCTACATGACATGGGCGCGTTGGGCGCGCTTGAGCCCGACGAGATGCCGCGTGCGACTCAGTACATCGCGCAAATGGTTGCGATGATTGAGGATTTGATCGCGAAGGGGCACGCCTACGCAGCCGAAGGGCACGTTCTGTTCGCGGTTGACAGCTGGAAGGAACACTACGGCGCTTTGTCTGGTCGGTCGGTGGATGACATGATCGCCGGTGCCCGGGTTGAGGTTGCGCCATACAAGCGGAACCCGATGGATTTCGTGCTGTGGAAGCCCTCGACCGATGAGTTGCCGGGGTGGGACAGCCCTTGGGGCCGTGGTCGTCCGGGCTGGCACATCGAATGCTCGGCCATGAGCTATGAGCTTTTGGGTGAGAGCTTTGATATTCACGGTGGCGGAAACGACCTGATGTTCCCGCATCATGAAAATGAGATCGCGCAGAGCAAATGCGCCCATCCGCACGGTGAGTTCGCGCGATACTGGCTGCACAATGAGATGTTGCAGGTCGAAGGCAAGAAGATGTCCAAATCGCTGGGCAACTTCTTCACCGTGCACGACTTGTTGGAGCAGGGCGTACCGGGCGAGGTGATCCGGTTTGTCTTCCTGCAGACGCATTATCGCAAGCCGATGGATTGGACCGAGAAAAAGGCGCGTGAGGCTGAGGCGACGCTGCGCAAATGGCGGGCGCTGACAGCGGGCATGGAGCCCGCCGCCAGCGCTGCGCCTGCTGTGGTCGCTGCACTCAGCGATGACCTGAACACTGCGGGCGCGCTCACAGAGTTGCACCGTTTGGCTGCAGATGGTGATGCGGCGGGATTGTTGGCGAGCGCACAGGTGCTGGGCCTATTGTTGTCAGAAATGGGAGCATGGGCTGACACAGCGTCGGTGGACCTGTCGTCTCACGCAGATCGGTTGGCCGATGCCCGCGCGAGTGCAATGCAGAACAAGGACTTCTCGGAGGTTGACCGTCTGAAAGCGGCCTATGTTGCAGCAGGGCTGGAAGTACGCATGAGTAAGGACGGGGTCGAACTGGTTCCGGGCACCGGGTTCGATGCGGCCAAGCTGGAGGGCGTATGATGACTAAAGAACGCCTCTACCTCTACGACACTACTCTGCGCGACGGGCAGCAGACACAGGGTGTGCAGTTCTCGACCGCTGAGAAGGTGCAGATCGCGCAGGCTCTGGACGAGTTAGGCGTAGACTATATCGAGGGCGGCTGGCCGGGGGCGAACCCGACGGATAGTGCGTTTTTCGATGCAGCTCCCAAAACGTCGGCCTGTTTGACCGCCTTTGGGATGACCAAACGGTCGGGCCGGTCGGCAGAGAATGACGATGTTCTGGCGGCGGTGATGAACGCGGGTACGCGGGCTGTGTGTCTGGTTGGTAAGTCGCACGATTACCACGTGACCCATGCGCTTGGCATCTCATTGGATGTGAATGTCGAGAACGTACGCGCCTCGATTGCACATATCGTAGCGCAGGGGCGCGAGGCGCTGTTTGATGCCGAGCATTTCTTTGACGGCTACAAGGACAATCCGGCCTATGCGCTTGAGGTCTGTCGGGCCGCGATGGATGCCGGTGCGCGCTGGGTTGTTTTGTGTGACACCAATGGGGGCGCTTTGCCCGCAGAAGTGTCGCAGATCGTGTCCGAGATGGTCGCGGCGGGCCTGCCGGGGGACCGGCTGGGTATCCATACCCACAACGATACGGAAAACGCGGTGGCCTGTTCTTTGGCGGCTGTCGATGCGGGCGCGCGGCAGGTTCAGGGAACCTTGAACGGATTGGGAGAGCGTTGCGGAAATGCGAACCTGACCTCATTGATCCCGACGCTGCTGCTGAAGGAACCTTATGCATCGAACTTTGACATCGGCGTCAGTGTCGAAGCGCTGGCGGGTCTGACCCGCGTCAGCCGCATGCTGGACGAGATCCTGAATCGGGTGCCCAGCAAGCAATCGGCCTATGTCGGGGCGTCCGCATTTGCGCACAAGGCAGGGCTGCATGCCAGCGCGATCCTCAAGGACCCGACGACCTATGAACATGTGGATCCGGCGTCGGTTGGGAACACACGGATCATTCCGATGTCGAACCAGGCGGGGCAGTCGAACCTGCGCCAGCGCTTGATCGAGGCCGGTTTGTCGGTCGAACCCGGTGACCCGTCCCTGGGCCGTATCCTCGAACGGATCAAGTTGCGTGAGGCGGAAGGTTATTCCTACGACACCGCGCAGGCCAGCTTTGAGCTGCTGGCGCGGGACGAACTGGGTCAACTGCCTCAATTCTTTGAGGTAAAGCGGTACAAGGTCACCGTTGAACGGCGCAAGAACAAGTACAACAAGATGGTCAGTTTGTCTGAGGCCGTTGTTGTGGTGAAGGTCGATGGTGAAAAGAAACTGTCGGTCAGCGAGTCTCTGGATGGGTCCGGCGGTGACCGGGGTCCGGTGAACGCGCTGGCCAAGGCGCTGGCCAAGGATCTGGGGCAGTATTCGCGGATATTGGATGATATGCACTTGGTCGACTTCAAGGTACGTATCACGCAGGGCGGCACCGAGGCCGTGACCCGCGTCATCATCGATAGTGAAGACGGGCAGGGGCGCCGGTGGTCCACCGTCGGCGTCAGCGCGAACATAGTCGACGCCTCGTTCGAGGCGTTGCTGGATGCGATCCAATGGAAACTCGTGCGCGATTGCGGCCCACAGTCGGCAGTCGCCGAGTGAGTGCGCCTTTTGACGATGACGTCAAGGCCTGTGCCGCGCTGTTGCATCGGGCCGATCCCGACCGGTTCATGGCGGCCATGGCGGCACCAGTGTCCGCCAGGGCGGTGTTGTTTCCGATCTATGCGTTAAATATCGAGGTCGCCCGGGCACCTTGGGTGACGCAAGAACCGATGATTGCCGAGATGCGCCTGCAATGGTGGCGCGATGCTTTGCAAGAGATTGCCGAAGGTCCAACCGTGCGTCGGCATGAGATCGTTACGCCGCTGTCGCGTGTCTTGTCCCCTCATCTTGCGTCGATGATGGATGAATATGTGGCCGTAAGGCGTTGGGATATCTATCGCGACCCGTTCGAGGACGAAGATCATTTCGACGCGTACATAAACCACAGCGCGGGCACGCTCACGGTGGTAGCGGCACAAGCGCTGGGGTCGGCGGATGAGGATGTCGTGCGGGACTTTGGCTATGCCGTTGGGGTCGCCAACTGGTTGCGCGCCATTCCGGATCTGGAAGCGCGTGGGCGAATTCCGCTGCTGGATGGCACGCCTGCGGGTGTTCAGCGTCTGGCTGAAAAAGCGTACGGGCGTTTGAAACGGGCACGTACTCAACGACACTCGGTTTCGGCAAAAGCTGCTGCCGCGTTGCATGCCGGTTGGCAAACTGAATTGGTTCTAAAACAGGTTATTGCGCGCCCGGACAGGGTCGCCTCTGGAACCCTTGGGCCGGGTGAAATCCGCCGCCGCCTGTCGCTGATGGTCCAGGCGGCAACGGGGCGCTGGTAATTACTCCCAGCCGCCGGCGCGCATTTCGGCCGAGATTTTCAGTTGCACCAAGTCTGACGTTCCCGGGGCAAACATCCCGACGCCATACTCGCTGCGCAAAAGCTGGCCAGCGGCTTCGACGCCAACCCAGTCACCTTTGTAGTAATCGAAAAATCCGGCCAGGGGATGTTCGCCCATGAAGGTCAGGTCGATCTCAAGCGTTGCGGGCTTGGTCTGATCCTTGATTGTCAAATCACCGATCATTTGCAGGGTGCTTGCACCGGTTTGCACCGCCGAGGTCGAGACGAATTTGATGTTTGGGTAAGCTTCGACATCGAAGAAGTCACCGCTTTTGAGGTGATCGTTGAGCGGCCCCCAACCGGTTTCGACACTTGAGGCGTCGATTGTGATATCCGCGCTGGTTGCGGTGACATTTTCGGGATCAAACTCGACGGTGCCGGATACGGCGGTCCATTCGCCGGATTGTTCGGTCAGTCCCGCGTGGTTGTAATAGAACCGGATTTCCGTGTGACTTTGATCAAAGTGATAGGTTTCAGCAAGGGCTGGCGTGGCCAGTGCCAAAACGAGGGCAGATGCGGTAAACAGCTTCATGACATTTCTCTGATTTGCAGGGTTGATAATTAACATGTAAATGCATCTAAAATGATGAGCAAAGGAAAACCACAATCCTCGCGGAGGCGTGATGAGCGGATTTGAAGAACGAGAGGCGGCCTGGATCGCTCTGAACCAGACACGCACCCGGATCTTTTCCCGGGCTGAGCGCGCGCTGGTGGCAGCGGGATATCCACGGCTGCACTGGTATGACGTGTTGTGGGAGTTGGAACGAGCACCAGACGGCCTGCGACCTAAACAGCTGGAGCAGCAATTGCTGTTTGATCAGTCCAGCTTTTCCCGTCAGGTCGCACGGATGGCGGAGGACGGATTGTTGACGCGCCATGCTGCAGCGGGGGACGGACGGGGAAAAATCCTGCGCATTACCGACAAAGGCCGTACCCTGAGACGGCAGATGTGGGATATCTACCGCATGCACATTGATGAGGGGATCGCCGAGGCACAGAAATTAGGTGCTTTTGCACCGATACTGAACCTTAACGATTAGGCTGTTCGGGGCCGCATCGTCAGCCACAAAAGCGCGCCGCCCGCCAAAGTCAGAAGGGGGATCATCGCGACGTTCACCGCGGTCCAACCTTCGATCGGAGAGCCGCCAGAACAGTTCATCAGCCCGCCTGAAGCCAGCGAGGCAAACGTGACGCCACCAAACACCAGCAGGTCGTTCAACCCCTGCATGCGTCCGCGCTCGCTGACGTCGTGCGATTCAGCCAACATGGTGGTTGCGCCGATAAAACCAAAGTTCCAGCCGATGCCCAGCAGGATCAGCGCGACAAAGAAATTACCCAGCTCAACGCCCTGTAAAGCGACCACTCCGGCCGCGGCAAGAATGAGTAGGCCCAGTGCCACGATCCGTTCGACCCCAAAACGTGCGATCAACTGTCCGGTGAAAAAGCTGGGAATATACATCGCCAACACGTGGCTGGTGACGACATCCGCCGCGTCATTGGCGCTGAACCCGCAGCCCACGACGGCCAGCGGTGTCGACGTCATCACAAGGTTCATCAGCGCGTAGGACACCATGGCGCAGATGATCGCAACCGCGATGCGCGGCGTCTTCAGAAGCTCGATCCGGGACCGACCTTTGGGGGCATCAGCGGCAGGTTTGGGCGGGGTCGGGATGTCGAGGAAAAAGAACAGAGCCGAGCCAATGACGTTCACTGCGATGACAGCGATATACGTACCGAGAAAAGGGATGACATACGCGGTCGAGGTCAGTTTGACGATCTGAGGCCCGATGATTGCCGCTGCCAGACCGCCCGCCATGACATAGGAAATCGCTTTGGGACGGAAATCGTCCGATGCGGTGTCAGCGGCGGCAAAGCGGTAGAAACCGTGCGCGCTCATGTAAATGCCGGTCAGCAGGCTGCCAGCAAGAAACACCGGGAATGACCCCAGAAACAAGCCATAGGCGCCGACAAGCCCACCGCAAGCGCCCGCCGTTGCCCCCACCAGAAATCCAGCGCGCCGCCCCCAGCGTTGCATGATGGCCGAGATCGGTGTCGCCGCCAGCATTGATCCAAGCACGATCAAAGATATGGGCAGAGTCGCCAGGCAGGGATTGGTTGCCAATGACTGTCCGGCCAGCCCACCGACGATAAAGATCATCGGCATCTGTGCGCCAAGCAAGGCCTGCGCGGCCACCAGAACGGCGACATTCCGTTTGGCCTGACTATTGTCGGAGGGGGTGGCAGTCATCGTCATGAGCACATGCGTAATGGCGAAAACGATTGTGCACAAGCGGGTTGCATCTGCGGCAAAGCGGCCTAACGTGCAGTCGATCATCGAGGCCGGAGAGCACATGTCCGTTGGACGGATCATAGAAACACCCGACTGTGTGGAAGAAGGCGCGACATGGCTGGCCGAAAGCTGCCCGCGCATGGCCTATGCGATGGAACAGACCGGTCCGTTGCCCTTGCGCCGTCGCCCGGACGGGTTTGCGCAACTGCTTAGCGCCATAGTCAGCCAGCAGGTGAGTGTGGCCTCGGCCAATGCGATCTGGAACCGGTTGAAGGATGCGAAACTGACCGGCCCGCGTAAAATCATGTGGGCCACCGACGATGATCTGCGTGCAGTTGGGTTGAGCCGCCAAAAAATCCGGTATGCCCGCGCTTTGGCTGAGGCGCGCATTGACTACAAAGCCTTGCGGGACGTTTCAAACGAAGACGTGGTGGCGATCCTGACCGAGGTGTCGGGTATTGGCGTCTGGACGGCCGAGATTTATGCGATGTTCTCTTTGGGTCGTGCCGACGTGATCGCGCCGGGCGATCTGGCGCTGCAAGAGGCCGCGCGCATCTTATATGATTTGCCCGACCGGCCTACCGACAAACAGCTGCGCCAGATGGCCGAGGCATGGTCGCCCTGGCGGTCGGTTGCGGCGCGGGTTTTGTGGGCCTATTACCGGGTGGCAAAAGAACGAGAAGGGATCAGATGACACGGGTTTTGAATGCGCTCCGAAAAGAGCCGGTTTCGGGCGATACACGCTCGGTCGTGGTGTTCGTGCACGGCTATGGCGCCAATGGGGCCGATTTGTTGGGGTTGGCCGATCCGTTGGGTGAGCATCTGCCTGACACGTTGTTCGTGTCACCCGATGCGCCGGAACAGATCCCCGGAATGCCTAACGGATATCAGTGGTTTCCGATCCCGTGGATTGATGGCTCATCCGAAGAAGAAGCACGCCGTGGCATGGAAATGGCCGTTGAGGATTTCAACGCCTTCCTTGATGCCCTGATGGTGGATGAAGATGTGCTGCCCGAACAGGTGGTTCTGTTTGGGTTCTCGCAAGGTACGATGATGAGCCTGTACGTCGCCCCGCGCCGCGAAGACCCGGTGGCTGGGGTCGTTGCCTTCTCGGGCCGGTTGTTGGAACCGGATCTGCTGCCCGACGAAACCGTCAGCCGGATGCCCATCCTTCTGGTGCATGGCGATGCCGACGACGTCGTTCCGCCACAGTCGTTGCCCGAAGCTGCCGAAGCGTTGCAGGCCGCAGATTTCAAAGAAGTTTACGCGCATGTCATGAAGGGCACCGGCCACGGGATTGCCCCCGACGGTCTTAGTGTCGCGCTTGCCTTCATGCGCGACAAGCTGAGCCTGTAGCCATGATCGCGGTTCGTCCCATGATGCCTGAGGACGTGGCAGTTGCCTGCCGAATTCTCAACGAAATCATTGCTATCGGCGGGACGACCGCGTTTGAAACACCGTTTTCCGAGGCGCTGTTTGCTCAAGTCTACCTGAATGGCGCAGACAAAATCTGTTGCCACGTTGCCCTTGATGAACAGGGTGAGGTGGCCGGGTTTCAATGGTTAGGTACCAATGAGGACTTGCCGGAAGATTGCGCGGATATAGCGACTTTCACCCGGCGAGAGCCGGTGTTGAAAGGGGCAGGGCGGGCGTTGTTCTCTGAAACCGCGACCTATGCCGCGGCCCTTGGGTTCAGCGCGCTCAACGCGACGATCCGGGCCGACAACCGGCAGGGGCTTAGCTATTACGACAAGATGGGTTTCCGCGACTACTCGGTCACTTATGCTGTTTCTCTGCAAGACGGAACGCCAGTCGACAGGATTTCGAAACGGTTTGAATTGAAGAAGGGAACGACATGCTGATAGTCACCGGAACGGTTGAAGTGTCGACAGATGGCGTCGACAAAGCCCTTGAGGCCGCACAGAAAATGGTCGCCGAGACTGTGAAAGAGGCCGGCTGCCTGATCTATGAATTCAGCCAGATACTCGGGCAATCCAACAAGTTCCGTGTTTATGAAGAATGGCAGGATCAGGCCGCGCTCGAGGCGCATTTCGCTGCCCCGCATATGGCCGAGTTTCAAGCTGTTCTGGGCGAAGTGGGCGTTGTTTCGAGCGACATCTACCGGATTGTCGGGGGAGAAAAACAACCGCTGCGCTAGGGTCTCAATCCCACAGGTGACCTTCAGCGAATTCCACCGAGTTTCCGGCGGGATCCCGAATATACAGCGATCGTGCCCCGCTTGGCCAATCAAACTCGGCGTCTATGGGGATGTTCCACTCCAGCAGATGCTTGCGCATTTCGTCTATCTCTGTCCGCGATAAAGTCATGCAGACGTGACCGGGACCGCGTGCGCCATGTGGCGGGACGGGAAGCTTCGGATTCTCCGGCGGCTTTGCCGTCTCATCTGCGTTGAACAGCAACAACACCGATCCGCCGACGCGGAAAAATACATGTCGGTTCGCGACGCGTTGAATACATTCTAACGCCAGTATTTCACCATAGAATCGTTCGGCCGCGTCCAGATCGCCAACATAAAGCGCGGCCTCAAGGATACCCTCTGGAGATGGTGTGCTTCGGGTGACTTTCATGCCTTAAGTCTATTACAAAAGGACGTTTTTGTCACCTGCGCGGTCGGCGGTCCCGTTTGCGCTTCGGTGCGGAATCCAATGTAGGGGCCGTCAAGCTGTCCCATTGGCCGGGCGCCAACCCCTCCAGCGTCCAGTCCCCGATCCGGGCGCGGATCAGGCGCAGGGTGGGATGACCGACCGCTGCCGTCATACGTCGAACCTGCCGGTTGCGGCCTTCGCGCAAGGTCAGCTCGATCCAGCTATCCGGTATAGTTTGGCGGACGCGGATAGGTGGGTTTCGTGGCCACAGGCCTTCGGGCTCATCCATCAACCGGGCTTTGGCCGGGCGCGTTTTTCCATCCTTCAGATCGACCCCGTCGCGCAGAGCCTTCAGGGCGGCAGCATCGGGTGAACCTTCCACCTGAACCCAATAGGTTTTGGGCATCTTGTGCTTGGGGTCCGATATTTGCGCCTGCAACCGGCCGTTGTCAGTCAGCAGCATCAGGCCCTCGCTGTCGCGATCCAGCCGCCCAGCCGGATACACACCTGGCAGGTCGATGAAATCCGACAAAGTGCTGCGCGGCGTCTCTGCATTTGCGCGGTCAGTAAACTGCGGCAACACATCGAAGGGTTTGTTGAATCGTATGAACCAGCTCATGATCCCGCCATAGCCTGCCAGAGGCAGAGAACGCAACCTGTGGATAAGTGTCACGCCTCTGTTACGGATTCGGCATACTCAATACCCGAGATGTTGTGGAAACTCAGGGCTTGTCAGAGTTTTAACACGATATATAGTTAAGTTAAGGCCGGGGCGGGTGTTCCCCGCTCTGGTGTCAATAACGGGCAGAGCAGAGTGAGGAGCGATTCCGATATGGACGGAGAATTCAGGACCGAATTTGTCAGGGAACCGGGTGCCCTAAAGCACCATCCGGCATTGGTTTTGAACGCCGATTATCGCCCATTATCCTATTACCCACTGTCCCTGTGGCCCTGGCAAGAAGCGATCAAGGCGGCCTGGCTGGACAGGGTGGATATCGTGGCCGAGTACGACGAGGTCGTCCGAAGCCCAAGTACCGAGATCCGAATACCGTCGGTCGTTGTCCTCAAAGACTATGTAAAACCCAGAAAGCGCGTGGCCTTCACGCGCTTTAATTTATTTTTAAGGGACGAATTCCGCTGCCAGTATTGTGGAAGCCGGGACAACCTGACCTTTGACCACGTTGTACCGCGGGCTGCCGGGGGTGTGACCAGTTGGCAGAACGTTGTGGCGGCGTGCAGTCCCTGTAACCTGAGGAAGGGGTCGAAGTCGCTGCGGCAGGCGGGCATGTCGCTGCGCAAACCGCCGCGTCAGCCAGATGCCGAGGCGCTGCGAAACATCGGGCGCAAGTTCCCCCCGAACCACCTGCATGACAGCTGGATCGACTTTCTGTATTGGGATGCCGAACTGGACGCGTAGTAAGGCTTATTTTGCGCGGAACGCAGCCAGCCAGACCAAAACCAGACCAGCTGAGAGCAGGGCGTTCCACCCGGCCATCGACAGGCCGAACATCTCCCACGGGATATCATCGCAGCGCACAAGTGGCGCGGACATGATCTGATCCATCAATTCTTCAGCGGACAACCCGCCAATATCGCCTGACGTGCAGCTGGTTGGACCTTCCCACCATTTCTGCTCGACACCTGCGTGGTACATGCCAATCCCGGCTGTCACCATCGCGGCAACCGCACCCAAAAGCGGCAGGGGGCGAATGCCTGGAAAGGCAAAGGCCAACACGCCAATTAGAACAGCCGCGGCGTGGGGATAGCGTTGCCAGATGCACATTTTGCACGGGGCCATACCGCCCAGGTGTTGAAACGCCCATGCGCCTAACAACAGTGCGGCGGAACCGCCTGCCGCAATCAGAATCAACAGTTTTTTGCGTGTCATAAGAACTTCACCGCTAAGAACCCACCGAACAGCAGGATGACAAACAGAGTGAACATAAGCCCCAGACGCTTTTCGATGAAGTTGCGAATGGGTTCACCAAAACCCCAAAGCAGCCCGGCAACAACAAAGAACCTGAGCGCGCGGGCCAAAATCGACGTGGCGATGAATGTGCCCAGCGGCATGCCCGTCCAGCCGGACATGATGGTGATGACCTTGTACGGGAAAGGGGTAATACCTGCGCCCAACACGGCCCAGAATCCGAAGTCATTGAACTTGGTGTTGAACTCTTCCATGGCATGCGCCTTACCCATGGATTCGAGGATGGGTTGGCCGATGCTTTCATAGAAGAACGCGCCGATCGCATATCCCAACATACCGCCCAGCACCGACGCCACCAGAGCGACCGTTGCAATCAACCATGCACGCGACGGGCGGGCCAGGATCATGGGAATCATCAGAACGTCCGGGGGAATCGGAAAGAACGAGCTTTCGACAAATGCAACAATGGCTAGAGCCCAAAGCGCGTGCGGGTGTTCGGCCAGACGAATGGTCCAGTCATAGAGCGATCGCAACATCAGATGTTAAAATCCCGTTCCTTTGTTGCGTCAGCCAAACCATGCGCCTGATGGGCCGTCAACCGTGCCTGAAGAAAACAAACTGAATATCGGTTGTTTTTTGCCTCTGGACCTTCCCGAATATGAGCGCTAATCCAGTGTTCGTGGCCCAAGTGGCGGAATGGTAGACGCAGGGGATTCAAAATCCCCCGTCCTAACGGACGTGCCGGTTCGAGTCCGGCCTTGGGTACCAAGGTAAAAACAGAGGGTTAGGGAAACCTGCTCTCTGTTTTTTCTTTTCTGACGTTTCGAATATTCATGTTGCCACTTTTGACCGGGGTATCGAAAATGTCGGGGTTTAGACGGTCGTTGGAAAGCTTGGCGACAATCTGAGTTCCGGATTGCGCGTGCAGTTTCATCGGGCAAGTTTCCCAGCAAACTCAGGAAAAAGCGAACAGACTTGGGATGTTCAGGGCGAATCTGTTCCCAGTTTCTGCGCTCACTTACTGCGTCGCAGGATCAGCCACGCCAGGAACCCGATATAGGCGAAAACGCTTAGGTTCAGTGCGGTGTCGATCAGTTGGCCACTCATGATCGGTCCTCCTGCGCCAGACGTTTGAACAGGCAGACAACAAGAACGGGCACGATAAACACGAAAGCGATGGCTGACAGCGCTATGATGGACCGAACCAGAGAGATATCGCCCACCAAAATCATCGCCATCCCTAACGCGCCAAGGATAATGCCCCAAATCGTACGAATTCGGGGAGAGGGGTTGTCGTCGCCTCCGGTCCCTATCATCGCAAGGGTGAACCCGGCGCTGACGACGCTGGTGACCACGAACAGGAACGCGGCCAGGATTGTTGCTATTCTTGTGATGCCGTCCAGCGGGAAGCGCTCAAGCAACGCAAATGTTGTTGCGTCGAGGTTCTCTGCGTTGACGGCTGATAAGGCTCCGTCCTGACGCAAAGCATCGAAAAAACCCAAGCCGCCAAAAACGCCGAACCACAGGATAGAGAACAGTGTAGGGGTGACGACGACTCCGATCAGAAACTCTCGGATCGTGCGTCCGCGGGAAATCCGGGCGATGAAAATGCCCACGAAGGGTGACCAAGCCAGCCACCAGATCATATAGTTCAGCGTCCAGCCGTGGAACCAGTCGACCAACAGGTCGTCGAAGAACTCAGCCGTAGAGAACCCTGCTGGCAGGACACCGAACAGATAGCGTCCGAATCCCGAAACGATGCCATCCATCAGATAAGATGTGGGACCCAGCACTAGAAGATAGACCATCATCCCGACGGCGATCAGCATTGCTGCGTTGGACAGCAGGGCCATTCCGTCTCCCAGATCGCGACGCAACGGTATGATGAATGCAATACAAAGCGCGGCAAAAACGGGCAGCGTCAGCACGCCTGGGGTTTCTATACCCAACAGGCCTGCCAGTCCGGTCTGGATCTGAAATACCCCCATTGCCATAGAGCCCGCCAAACCGACGGCAATTGCGACGATCGAGAGCAGATCGAAAACCCACCCCAGCGCTTTTGTCCATCCTGCTTCGCCAAGTGCGTCGGTGACTGGGGCACTCAGCAACAAAGTGCGATTTCGGCGATAGGCAAAATAGGCGATGACCAATCCGACGATTCCGTAAATCGCCCAGGCGTGGAACCCCCAGTTCAAGTAGGTCACGAACATCGCATAACTGGCCGCTTCTGCGTCGCTATTATATTGACGCAGCACTTCGTAGTGGGTCAGCGGCTCGGCTGCGCCATAGAACAGTAGACCGACACCCATTCCTGCGGCGAATAACATCGCGATCCATGCGGTCGTTGAAAACTCTGGTTCGGCTGTGTCAGCGCCAAGGCGGATATCTCCAAATCGTGACAGGGCCAGAAAGAGGACCACAAACAAAAGCCCGCTGACCTCAAGCATGATGAACCAGCCGCGGCTGTTGAATTGCGTCTCAACCGCCGATGCAGCAATGCGACCCAGGCCTTGCGGGTCAGCAATGCCCCAGATTGCGATGGCCGCACTAAGGGCTAGGGCGATCACAAGCATCGGACTGGGTGATTTGCCGTCCACTGTCCAGAACCCTTTCGCGTAAATTCATGAAACATCGGGTCGTTTGGCCAAGCCTAGGTTGCGGAATCCAAACTTTCAAAGTGTTTTTGGATATTTAGCTGGCGCAGTTTCTCATGATCCGGCCCAGTGATGCCGATCTGTGCGAAACCGCCCCGTTAAAGGGGGAAACTTTCGGAAATCTCCTCACATCTGCGGATCGGGGCCTTCATACCCCGCGCAGGGGTTGACAAGCGGAGTGTCTGAATGAAACGTCAAAGGCGTTGGGAGACTTTTAAATTTCAGATGCTTGACCCGTTGCAAGACGGGTTCGCTTGCCGTACCGGCAAGGTCCCTGGATGGGGGCCGCTGAACTGTCTCTCATCCACAATAAGAGTTGGGAGTTCTCAAAAATGAAAAATAGCAGCAAGCTTAGCCTGGGCGCGGTCGTTACCGCAGCTCTTATGGCTCCGGCCGCTTATGCAGAAGAGTTTATCACCATTGGTACCGGCGGTGTGACCGGCGTGTACTATCCGACTGGTGGCGCGATCTGCCGTCTGGTGAACAAAGGCCGCAAAGAGCACGGCGTGCGTTGCTCGGTCGAGTCGACCGGTGGTTCGGTCTACAACATCAACACCATTCGCGAAGGTGAACTGGAGTTTGGTGTTGCCCAGTCCGACTGGCAGTACCACGCCTATAACGGCAGCTCGAAATTCGAAGAGGCTGGCCCCTTCGAAAACCTGCGCGCCGTCTTCTCGGTACACCCCGAACCGTTCACCGTTGTCGCACGTGCCGATTCCGGCATCACCAACTTCGAAGACCTGAAGGGCAAGCGCGTCAACATCGGCAACCCCGGTTCCGGTCAGCGTGGCACGATGGAAGTCCTGCTGGGCGAAATGGGTTGGACCACCGACGATTTCGAACTTGCGACCGAGCTGAAAGCGGCTGAACAGTCGGCGGCTCTGTGTGACAACCAGATCGACGCGATGGTTTACACCGTTGGTCACCCGTCGGGTTCGATCCAGGAAGCCACCACAGCCTGTGACTCGGTTCTGGTGAACGTCAGCGGCGACGCCGTCAGCAAGCTGGTAGACGACAACTCGTTCTACCGTACTGCGACAATCCCTGGTGGCATGTACCGTGGTTCGGATGGCGACACCTCGACCTTTGGTGTGGGCGCGACGTTCGTGACCTCGGCAGACGTGTCGGATGACGCGGTTTATGCGGTTGTCAGCTCGGTCTTCGAGAACTTCGACGACTTCAAAAAGCTGCACCCTGCATTTGCCAACCTCAAGCCCGAAGAGATGATTGCAGATGGCCTTTCGGCTCCGCTGCATCCGGGTGCCGAGAAATACTACAAAGAAAAAGGCTGGGTTCAGTAAGCCAGACCTAAAGTAGGGTGCCCAACGGGCGCCCTGCAACCAAAACCCGAACAAATCGGGTGGTTCAGAAGGCCAAAAATGGCCGCGACGGGGAGACATTTCATGAGTTCCGACACACAATCCAATCGTCCGCTATCCGAAGAAGAGCTACAGGATCTTGTGGCCTCATCCGATGCGGGTGGACGTAATCCGGTCGGTAATGTCGGGATATTCCTGGCCGTTGTGGCCGCGATCTGGTCGATCTTTCAGGTCGTCCTGGCCTCGCCACTTGCGAACTATGTGCTGCCCGGCAGCGTTGTGAACAACGCGCGGCAGTTTCACCTGGCCTTTGCGTTGTTTCTGGCCTTTGCAGCCTATCCGGCGCTGAAATCAAGCCCGCGCAACTATATCCCGGTTCAGGATTGGATCATGGGGCTGCTGGGCGCGTTTGTCGCGCTGTATGGCTATTTCTTTTACAACAAGATCGTCGATGCAGGCGGTCTTGCGGATGACACCGACAAATGGGTCGCCCTTGTTGGTCTGCTGTTGTTGTTCGAGGCCGCGCGTCGCGCGCTTGGCCCCGCGATGGCGATCATTGCGACGATTTTTCTGGTTTATGTCTTCTTCGGTTCATCCGACTGGGTGCCCGAAGTTATCCGCTGGAAAGGCGCAAGCCTGAAAAAGGCGATGAGCCACATGTGGATCACCTCTGAGGGCGTGTTCGGTATTGCCTTAGGTGTCTCCACCAAATTCGTCTTCCTGTTCGTGCTGTTTGGGGCCTTGCTGGATAAGGCTGGGGCAGGGAACTACTTTATCAAGATGGCATTCGGCGCCCTTGGCCACCTGCGTGGTGGTCCGGCCAAAGCAGCTGTTGTCGGTTCGGCCGCGACCGGCCTGATCTCGGGTTCGTCCATCGCCAACGTTGTGACCACCGGTACATTCACCATCCCGCTGATGAAGCGCGTCGGGTTCAGCAGTGAACAGGCCGGATCGGTCGAGGTTGCCTCCTCCGTGAACGGACAGATCATGCCGCCCGTGATGGGGGCTGCGGCCTTCCTGATGGTCGAATATGTCGGCATCTCATATGTCGAGGTGATCACCCACGCCTTCCTGCCTGCCGCGATTTCCTACATCGCGCTGGTCTACATCGTGCACCTTGAGGCCGTGAAGCGGAATATGCCTACGCTGGGCGACCGCGACGTAAAGCTGGCGCGCACGGTTGTCGGTATGTTGTCCTTCTTCCTGGTCTTTGCCGGGCTGTGCTACGGTTCTCAGTTCCCGGTCGAAGCGGTGACAAACTGGGTGCCGTCATCCGCTGGGCTGGTCCTCAGCCTGATTGTCTGTGCTATCTACGTGGCACTGCTGTATCTGGCCGCTCAGGTGCCGGATCTTGAGCCGGACGATCCAAACGCCAAAGAAGTGACCCTGCCGGTCATTGCCGATATCTACAAGGCTGGGCTGCACTACCTGTTGCCGATCATCGTGCTGGTCTACTTCTTGATGATCGAGCAGAAGTCACCAGGTCTGTCGGCTTTCTGGGCCACGACGCTGCTGTTCGTGATCCTGCTGACGCAGAAGCCGCTCAAGGCGATATTCCGCGGGCAAAGCAACGTCTACAACACGTTCATTGATGGCGTCGCTGACCTTTGGCAGGGCATGATCGACGGCGCGCGGAACATGATTGGTATCGCGCTGGCAACGGCAACAGCCGGCGTCATAGTGGGCACCGTGACCCTGACGGGTGTCGGACAAGTGATGGCCGACCTGGTTGAGTTCCTGTCTGGCGGCAACCTGATCCTGATGCTGATTATGGTCGGCCTGCTGAGCCTGATCCTGGGCATGGGCCTGCCGACCACCGCAAACTACATCGTGGTCAGTTCGCTGATGGCGGGTGTGGTTGTTGAGCTGGGTGCGCAAAGCGGTCTTATCGTTCCCTTGATCGCGGTGCACCTGTTCGTCTTTTACTTTGGGATCATGGCAGACGTGACCCCGCCGGTTGGATTGGCAAGCTTTGCGGCCGCCGCAGTATCCGGTGGTGACGCAATCAAGACAGGGTTTATCGCGTTCTTTTACAGCCTGCGCACCGTGGCCTTGCCGTTCGTGTTCATCTTCAACACCGACCTGCTATTGATCGATGTGACGTGGGTCGAGGGGATAACGGTGGCGATATTTGCGACAATCGCCATTCTCGTCTTCACAGCCGGCACAATGGGTTACTTCCTGACCCGCAGCCGCATCTATGAAAGCATCGCGCTGATCCTGGTGGCGTTCGCGCTGTTCAGGCCCGACTTCTTCATGAACCGCATCGCGCCACCGTTTACCTCGGTCGAGCCTGCTGCTTTTGTGGAAACCATCGGCGAAACCCCTCCGGGTACCGAGGTGCGTATGGTCATCAGCGGGCCGGACTTTGACACGCTTGAGATGACGGACACGACCGTGGTTGTTCCCGTTGGCAGCGAAGAAGGAGGCCAAGCGCGCGTAGACGCGATGGGTCTGCTGCTGCTTGAAGAAGACGGGCTGGTCAAACTGGAAGAGCCGCTGTTCGGAACTCCGGTCGCGGATGATCTGGATATCTTCGATTACTACGGAGATGAGGCCGTCCGTCTGACCTCGGTCAGCTTGCCAGCCAGCCAGCCACCGAAGCAGTTGATCTACATTCCGGCAATGCTCTTGCTGGGACTGATCGCTTTCCTTCAGCGCGGCCGTGCCGCAAGACAAGAGGTGACCGCATGACAAACGCTGTTCTCTGTGCCGTCGATATCAGCAACGGCGATCTTGATACGCATGTCCTAAAGAAAGCTGCGAAGCTGGCCGATCAGGAAGGTGCTCAACTGGATGTGGTGACGGTCCTGCCGGATTTCGGAGAAAGTTGGGTGTCTGGCTTTTTCGAAAGTGATTTTCACGACAAGGCGCTGGAAGAGGCACATACTAAACTGGCCGAGATGTGTGTGTCCACACTGGGGGAGGATCGGAATGAAAAGATCCGCCACGTGGTCGCGACGGGTACTGCCTATCAGGAAATCCTGAAAACTGCGGACAGTGCTGGTAGCGATCTGATCGTGATCGGCGCGCACAAACCAGACTTGAAAGACTATCTGTTAGGCCCGAATGCTGCACGGGTCGTGCGGCATTCAGACGTCTCCGTCTACGTGGTGCGCTAAGAAACCTGGGCGGATCAGTACCCTGTCATCTCAAGATACCCCCGTCCGGAATGGCTGCCGCTGATCTGGACGGGACCTTCCCAGTATTCAAACCGGGTGGCCATCCACGCGTCGGGTGTCAGCGCTGATACCTCGACGTCCAGATCCCGGTCAGGCAATGTGACACGCCATCGGACAGGTACGTCGCGGCCAGCAACGGGCGCGGTCGTCAGCGGCTCGAACGCAACAGAGCCGTCGGGAATTGCGGTTGTCGTACCATCGGCGGTGATCCACGTGGCCGCGGTGAAATCGCTGCGTTCGCCCCGCAGGCGAAAGGCCATCATCTTGTCGCCATCGTCAAAGCTGAGCGAGAACCAGTCCCAGCCGCTTTGATCTGCGGCCAAAGGTTGTGATGACCATTCGCGGTCCAGCCACCCTTGTCCGGTGACCGCCACGTCGCCATCTGGCAGCCGCAAAACGCCTTGTACCTCGTAAAACGGCTGGGAATAGTAATAGCTGGCTTGCCCGTCGCCGGATTTCACCGAATATCCGTTCTCGCCGTGAAACACGAACGGCCCGTTGGCTTCGAGCTTTAGGTCATAGCCGAAATCCGCGCCGTTCGCAGAAAGGCTGACCACGTTTGGGTCTGACCCGCGCATGTGCCATTCGTCGATCCACGCCTCGAATGGCGCTGCCGTAACCCCTGCCTGACCGATACCGCCGCGCGACAGTCGCTCCGCGAAATAGTGTTTGTCGGGCGTGGTCACCGCAGCATGGCCCATCCATATCTGCGGACTTTGCCACCCCTCGACCTCATGCGGTTTCAGGGCCGACCGAAACAGCGTCCACTGGATGCCATAATCACGCCCGTCTACACCTTTCAGGTTTGCTGTCAGATACCACCACTCGATCCGGTAGTCCGGGTGGGGGCCATGATCCTGCGGGAATTGAAACGCATACTCCGGCTGGGGCACAGTGAACCCTTCAGCCGAGCCGCCCAGGCCTGCGTATCCCTGTGCGCGGGCAATGCCCGGCACGGCCAGCAGCAAGACGATCAGCCAGATCCTAACGTTCATTGGCAAACACCTTCAGTAGATCCGCAGGCGGCAGGCGCAGCAAACGGGCGGCAGGCAGGGCCGCGGCAACGGTTGCCGCAAGCAGGGTCAGACCCAACAGATAGACCCAGTCGACAGGGAACAGGTACATCGGCAGCCTCCAGCCAAACGCTTCGACGTTGATGACCGTCAGCAAGGTCCACGCCAAAGCCAACCCCAGCGGCAGAGCCAGCAAGGCGGTCAAGGCGGCCAGCAGCACGCTGCGCAAAAGCTCAAGCCGGGCCAGTTCTGCACGGGTCAGGCCAAGTGCCCAGATGGGCGCAATCTGGGGCAGGCGCTGGGTCCACAATGTCAGCAGACTGGTCAGAATGGCGAACCCTGCAACCCCCAGCGTCAGGATGTTCAAGGCAGAGGTCACAACGAATGTCTTTTCGAACACCTGCATGGATTGCGCCTTCATTGCGGCTTGCTGGACGACTGCTCGGCGGGGCAGGTCAAACTGCTCGCGCAAGGCCTGGGCCAGCTCTGTGGTCCTGTCAGGCGCGACACGAATGCCAAACCGGCGCGCCTCAGCGCCGGGCGCGATCTGATCAAGTTGGGCCATAGAAACGATGGCCTGACCGGTTGGGTTGCCATAGTCCGAATAGACACCTGCGATGGTCATCGTGTCGGCGGGTGTGATGGCCAAAGAGTCGCCAGGCCAAAGGTTTTCCCGGCGGGCAAGTTGTTCGTTGATCAGCACAGCGGTTCCGTCGTGGACCCGGTCCCAAACACGTTCCGAGGTGCTGATAAGCGGCCATTTCTCACGATAAGTCTGATCGTCGATGATACCATAGAGAAACAAGGGTCCCGACGAATGCGCCAGTTCAACGCTTCGGATCGGCAGGATGGCATCTACCTGCGGGTTCAGCCATTCCGCGATGTTCCGACCGTGCTGATCGGTGGTGGCCGTGACGTAGAGCTCGGATGTCAGGCGCTGATCCAGCCAGCCAGTAAAGGTCAGCCGAAAGCTGGAAACCATTGTGCCCACACCGATATTCGCGGCAAGCGCCAGCAACAAGGCCATCAGCGCCAAAGATAGGCCCGGCAATTGAGCGCGCATGTCCGACCAGACCCATTGGGCGATCGGCCCTTTCGCTGAACGCTGAAACAGGATCAGGACGCGCGACAAGGCATAGGGCAATACCAACGCGGACCCGACCAGCATCCCGGCGACCATGACGAAACCGGCCACCAACCCTCCGAACAACAACAGGGTCAGAATGCCACCGACAATAGCGGCGACACCGGCAAGGGCGACGACCCAGCTGCCCGAAGCCGCGCTGCGCCAGGCCTGTAAGCCTGCGCCGCTTAGAATCGGCATTCGCGACAGGCGATACAAGGCGTGTCCGCTGGCCAGAAAAGTGCCACCCAAGGCCATCGCCAACCCGGACAGTGCCCATTGTGGTTGCAATGATATCTGGCCGCTGACAGGTGCGCCGTAAAGTCCACGCAAACTTGCAGCCACATCCGGCAACAGCGCGCCTGCGAGGAAAAAGCCAAGCACCAAACCGAGTACTCCGCCGACAATCGCCAGCACGGAAAGCTCAGCCATGATCAGCCAAACCAGCCGCCGCATCGAAACGCCCAAAGCGCGCACGGTCCGGATCATGCCGCGCCGTTGGGCAAAGGCCAGGCCCACGGTTCCGTGCACGATGAACAGTCCCACCGCAAAGGACAGCAGGCCAAAGGCGGACAGGTTCAGGTGAAAACTGTCGGTCAGTTGTGCGGTATCCAGTTGTTCCTGTGCCGGGACCCGCTCCAGTTCGGGGGCAATAGTCGACAGCGGTGGAATTGAACCGGGCTGATCCGGTAAAATGATCAGGTGCGAAATCTCTCCCGGCTTCTTCAGTAACGACTCGGCCACACCAATGTCGGTCAGGATCAGATCGGGCGGTAAGGCATCGCTGATCAGGATCGGAGGCAAACCGGTCTGGCCGGCCAATAGCGGCTCCAAAACCGGAGCCGTCAGCAATCGCCCCGGCGCAGTCAACATATCGGCAGGGTTGGGTGGCGTGCCGCTTTGTTCCATCTGTGTGACAGCGGGCAGGGCGGGATAGGCCACCATATCAACGCCAAGGACCCGTAAGGTCTGACCCTGAACGCGAAATGGGCCTTCCAGTACCGCTGCAACCTGCCAGCCCGCGCGCCTCAGCTCGACGTAACGCGACAGGGGGATCGGGCCGGAGGGGTTGTGCAATTCGTCAAACCGACCTAGCGCCAGTTGATCTGCGGCCCGGTCATAGCTGGCACGAGCCTCGGCATTGATGGCCTGCACCGCAGACCAAAGACCGGTTGCAAGGGCCAGGCCGATCAGCAGGGTCGCCAGTTGCAGCCGGTGTGCCCGCCAATGAGATGCCAGCGCCTGAATGACGGTCAGCGTCATGCGATAAGCCCGCCAGACAGATGCACACGCCGATCCAAACGGGCCGCAATCTCGTGCGAATGGGTGACCAAAAGCAGCGCGGCCCCGGTATCTGCGACAAGAGCCAACATCAGTTCAAGAACGGTGGCGCTGGCGGTTTCGTCCAGGTTTCCCGTAGGTTCATCCGCCAGCAGCAATTTGGGCCGTGCGGCCATGGCACGACCGATGGCAACGCGCTGTTGTTGCCCGCCCGACAGGTTCTCGGGATATCGATCAAGCAGATCGGAAAGGCCCAGCCGCTGGGCCAGATGGGCGCACCAATCGGGGTCGTGGCATCCGGCCAACCGGGCATGAAACGACAGGTTTTGACCTGCTGTCAAAGATGGGATCAAGTTAAATTGCTGAAACACCAACGACAAGGACGTACGGCGCAGGGCGGCACGGCCCGGATCATCCAGTTGCGACAGGGCTACCCCGTCCAGTGTGATTTCCCCGCTGTCCACAGTGTCCAATGCAGCAGCAAGGTTCAGCAAGGTGCTTTTACCGCTGCCGCTTTCGCCGGTCAGGGCTAGCGTTTGGCCGCGATCCAGCGACAACGACACGTCGCGCAGGACCGGCCGACCACCGGGATAGGATTTCTGAACCTTGTCGAATACTACAAGCATGTTCGCCCTCATTTTCACAAGGATTTGCAACAGTTTCGCCAACTGTCCAGCGCTGACACGTCATAGGTTCCTTTCGCCGCACTATGAACATGGGTGATCGGGTTGTCTCAGCCGAAAGTGCAGGTCATTGTGAGGCGATCCGTCGTCGGTACAATTCAGGATGCGAAAACATGACCTTGTCACAGCAGATCCTTTGGGGCAGCACGTTTCTCGGGCTTTGCTTTCTGGTCGAAATCTTTCTTCTGACAATGTGCACGCTAGCCATCAACAGGCTGATCGAGCGTTGGGAAGCCAGAGGTGCAATTTTGGCAACGGCCGGACCAATTGCAACCGCGCTGGCCTTTATCGTCGCGACCCACACCATTCAGGTCTGGATTTGGGCCATCGTCTGGGTGTTCGGCGATGTACTGCCCGACTGGAACACGGCGCTGTATTTCTCGCTGGTGTCGTTCACAACGCTTGGCTACGGCGACATCGTCTTGGGCGAAGACCTGCGGATTTTCGGTACATTTGCTGCAGTTACAGGCCTGTTGGCCTTTGGGTTGTCCACGGCCTATATGGTCGCCCTTATGACCCGGGTGTTCCAGGAAAGGTTCATGGCCTAAAGGATGGGCGAGAATAGTCGCGCCAGCGGAGCGCCGAGACGTATATGCACGGGTTGCTGTTCCAGATAGCGCGTCAGCTCATAGCTTTTGGCAAAATCGTCTTGCAGCATCGCATCGACTGCGGCGGTTGTCTGGGGATCAAAGAACAGGGCCATTGCCTCGAAATTTAACCGAAATGATCGATTGTCCAGATTGGTCGTGCCCACTGCGGCCAGTGAGTCATCCACAACGAAGACTTTTTGATGCATGAACCCGTGCGTGTAACGCAGGACTTGTGCACCACAGGCGCGAACTTCATCAAAATAGGCAAAAGCCGCCAGCCACGGCAGGCGGTGATCAATGGCGTCGGGCACAAGAATACGAACATCGACACCACGCAAAGCTGCGTGTTTCAGGGCGGTCATGATATCGATGTCGGGTACGAAATACGGCGATGCGATCCAGATCCGGTTCCGTGCCTCAGTGATGGCGGCGAAGAACATCATCGACCCGGTTTCGGTTTCATCGCCCGGGCCTGTTGCGACCAGCAATGCGTTGATATCCTGATCCGCCTCGGACCCGGCCCAATCCAACTGGTCGATCAGATCTTCTTCATGCGCCCAATGCCAGTCTTCGATGAAGATCAACTGCAATTGCCGGACTATGTGGCCGGTCAACCTGACATGGGTGTCGCGCCAATGTCCGAAATGCGGGTCTTCGCCCAGATACTCGACCCCGATGTTGTGACCGCCGATAAATCCCGTTTCGCCGTCGATAACCACGGTTTTGCGGTGGTTGCGGTAGTTCAATTGGAAACGGAATTTTGGTCCGCGTTGTTCTTTTGGATCCGAAACCGCGATACCGGCCTCGCGCATCTCTTCGATGTAGTCATTGGAAAGGGCGTAACTGCCTACGGCATCCATCATGAACCGGACGCTGACTCCGCGTTTGGCTGCTTCGATCAACTTGTCTTTCAGCTTCTGACCCAGCGCATCGGCCCGAACGATATAGAACTGGATCAGGACGTAAGTCTTGGCCGCATCAATCGCCTCAAAAATCGCATCGAAGGTGGCCTGGCCATCGACCAACAGCTCTGCCCCGTTGCCGCGCGACACGGGCATATGCGCCAGCGCCTCGAACGGTTTGGGGTTGATAAGCAATTTGTCGGCATCGGGTTTTGAGTAGTCGGCGAAAGTCTTGATCCCCTGAACCACGCGCTGACTTTCCTTGCGCGCGATACGGTAACCCCGAAATCTATGATGTCCCAAAAACAGGTAAAGCGGCACGCCAAACATCGGGGCCGAGATCAGGAAGACCACCCAACCGACCGCGCCCTGAGGTGTCCGCGCGGTTTGGGCCGCGCGGACAGAAAAGAAAACTGCTGTTGTATAAAGCGCAAAGACGAAGGCGGAAACAAGCAGTGTCCACATAGGGTTATCGGGCTCCGTGGTGGTTCAGTTCGCCCCAGTGTAGATGCGCGACCAGTCTTGCGCCATATCTACAATCACCCAACCCATGTCTGGCCCTTTGTCCAATCCATCGACCAGTTTGCCGATTGAGCTTTCCCGGTCATAGGCCCACTCTCGTTCTGCATCGGTATGGTGAATCAAAACACCCAACCGTGGCCCATCGCCAGCCGTGGTCCATTCCAACATGGCAAAATCGCCATCCGAATTTCCCCCGGCCAGAATCGGGCGTCTGCCGATCGTCCTCTCGATGTTGATCGGTTTGCCTTCTTTGTCGTCCACAAAAGCGATGCCATCGGCTTTGGTGATAACCGGTTCGCCTTCCGCGCTGTCATAAGTGGTGTCCATGTATGTACCCAGAATCTGTTCGGGCGGAATGCCATAAGCGTCTTCGGCGAAGACGCGCATAAAGTGTACTCCACCGCCGGAGACGATGTAGGTCTTGAACCCTTTGTCTCGCAGATACCGCAGCAACTCGACCATCGGCTGATAGGTCATCTGGTCAAAGGGCAGGTCGGTTTCCGGGTGGCGGGCGGTTTCCAGCCAGTCGGCTACGGAAGCTTGGAAATCATTCACTGAGACACCTGAGTGCGAGGCATTCAACACCTCGATCAAAGCATCATGACCACCTTCCGCGACCGTCTTCAGATCGCCTGTCGCTGCGGCCTGCAAAACGGGCGTAGTCAGGATCGAGGGGTCATCCTCAGCCATCTGAGCTAGCCGGTCCATCGCAAAGATTAGTTGAAAATACACAGGCTGTTCGGCCCAAAGCGTGCCGTCATTGTCGAAAACGGCGATCCTTTCAGCCGGCGTCACGTATTCCGGGCGCTGTGGGTCGGTCACGGCGGCGACAAACTCGATGATCCTGTCTTTGCTTTCGGTCTCGGTCCAACTGGGCAGAGGGTCCGCAAGCAGGGACAGAGGGACACAGGACAGCAGGGCGCTTAGAACAAAATGTCGCATGAATTTCTCGTTCAATTTCAAGATGAAAAGGGCCGCCTTTTAAGGGGCGGCCCGATTGGATTTTAGATACGACTTAGTTGTTTGTCGGTGTCGTCAGCTTGTCCATGACCTGATCCAGGTTGAAGCTTGCCGCTTTCTGGCGCGGCGGGAATTCCTGGAAGGTTGCCAGGAAGTTGCCCACGTATTCCTGTGCCGGAACCAGGAAATATGCCCGATCCAACAACCAGTCATAATATGTGTTGGAGGTGCGATAGGCGCGCTCATAAGGGTCACGACGCAGGTTCACGATCAGAGGAATACGCAGCTCGGTCCAGGGCTCGATCCATGCACGCAGGGTCGCCCATGCTTTCTGCTCAAGGAAGATCAGCTTCCAGTCGTCATAGCGCAGAGCCGTCAGGTCACCATCATCCGAGAAATAGAAAATCTCGGCGCGTGGGCTTTCGGTTGTTTCGCCGGTCAGCATGGGCAGGATGTTATATCCATCCAGATGCACCTTGTAGTCACGGCCCATGCCGGACGAGCTATAGCCAGTTTTCAGCTTTTCCTTGATGTCCGGGTCGCCAGCAACCGCCAGGTATGTCGGCAGCCAGTCCATGTGGTGCACGATCTCATTGGTGATCGAGCCCGCTTCGATCTGACCAGGCCAGCGAACCATTGACGGAACGCGCCAACCGCCTTCCCAGTTGGTGTTCTTTTCACCCCAGAACGGCGTCGCAGCAGCATCCGGCCATGTGTTCATGTGCGGACCATTGTCGGTCGAATAGTGCACGATGGTGTTGTCCGCGATGCCAAGCTCGTCCAGCAGGTCCAGCAATTGCCCGACATGCATGTCATGTTCGATCATGCCAGCGGTGTATTCGTCAGCAACGCCACCAAAGATCTCGTTGGCCTGTTGGCGCATTTCATCTTTGACGTGGGTACGGAAGTGCATACGCGTGCCGTTCCACCAGACATAGAAAGGCTGACCTTGCTCGTGTGCCCGCTTGATGAAGTCAATCGCGGCTGCGACGGTTTCATCGTCAACGGTCTCCATGCGCTTCTTGGTCAGCGGGCCGGTGTCTTCGATGGTTCCGTCCGCTTTGGATTTGATCACGCCCCGCGGGCCATAGGCTTCACGGAAGGTGCGACCATCGGCCAGAACCGCATCGCCCGGATAGTCTTCATTCTCTGGTTCTTCTTCGGCGTTCAGGTGGTAGAGATTTCCGAAAAACTCATCAAAACCGTGGTTTGTCGGTAAATGCTCATCTTTGTCGCCAAGGTGGTTCTTACCAAACTGACCGGTCACATAGCCGTGGTCCTTCAGCAATCCCGGAATGGTCGGGTCTTCGACCTGCATTCCCAGATCAGCACCCGGCAGGCCAACTTTCGACAGGCCCGTACGGAAAACAGACTGGCCCATAATGTAAGATGAACGACCGGCGGTGCAGGATTGTTCACCATAATAGTCGGTAAAGATCATGCCTTCTTTCGCGACACGGTCGATGTTCGGCGTCTGGTATCCCATCAGGCCCATCGTATAGGCCGAGATATTGGATTGTCCGATGTCGTCGCCCCAGATCACAAGAATATTGGGCTTTTGATCCTGTGCCCAGGCGGGCAGGGCCAGCGCAACCGCGACGGAAGCTACGGCGAATTTGCGCAATGTGCCGCGCCAACTATCTGCAATCAATAGGGGTGGTGACATGGTCTACTCCTGAATTGGCCGGATCTTAATGATCCGTTGATCTAAAAGTAATTGATGGCGGCGATTATCTTTTCCGCCAACAACGTATTGATTCCCGGTAGGAAAAATTCACATTACGTCGAGAATCGAATAGCCTTACCTTAGGCTATGACAATGCTCGGAAACCTATCATATGATGAGATTGATGAATACTAATGTTTGAAAACCCACGTGACCGACAGATGCTGCTTGCCTCAGGGTGGTTCGGGGCGCGAGGCGCAAGGTTTCAATCGGATTTACTTGCATGCGGGGTCGCAAAATCTTTCGATGAGGGTGAGGCGCTGTATAACTATGGAGATCCCGCCAACGGGGTCTTTGCGGTTCTAGAGGGTTCCGTTCAAATCACTGCACCTGCGGATGATGGACAGGACTTCGTTGTCCACAGACAGGGTGGCGGGTTCTGGATCGGTGATCTTGCGTTGTTCGCCGAATCCAACCGACTGGTAAGTGTTGTTGCGACACAGAAAACGCGGGCATTGTTTTTTCCGTCTCGGCGGCTGGACCGACTTGTTCGTGACAACCCCGAATATGTTCGTGATTTCTATGCTTTATCGCATGAGAACATGCAAACTGCGCTGCGCATCATGGCAAATTTGGCAGTGACCGGGGCGGAAAAACGGTTGGTTCTGCGCCTTTTGCACCTAGATGAAGGGGCCTCAAAATTCGATGGGTGGATCGTCGTGTCACAGGATGAACTGGCCGAAATGGTGGCAGTGTCGTTGCCTACGTTACACCGTAAATTGCACAACTTGGTAGAGCTGGGATTGATCGAGCTTGGGTATGGCCGCGTACGGCTTAAGGATAGGCGCAAGTTGATCGCTGCCTGCCAGTGCTGACCCTACGGATTAAGCGGCGGTAGCAGGTTCCGAGCGCGGTGTTCCGTCTGTTTCATAACCTTGAGTTCGGACAATGCCGCTGCCCAAGCCTCGGGTTTTGAGCCGGTGCGGGATGAGTAACTTGCGGCCCCGATCCTAGCCAGTTGCTCTTCCAGGCCAATTGCCATGTCGGGGGTATCGCTGCGCAGTTTCCACAACTCCAAGGCAGAATAAGACATTAAGATATCATGCGCTTGCAAGGCTTTCCTCAATGCATCTAGCGCAAAGTCCGAAGATATTTGATATCTGTCGCGCCGCGCCTGTTTCCAACTTGTGACACGCGGACCAAGGAACCGTGCCAAAGCCCAAAGAACCAGTGTCAAACCGGCCGCCAAGGCAAGCAACCTGAAAATCGTATCCGCATCCGGTGGCTGCCACTCCGGTGGCGCAAGCGTTAGTTCAACTGCACCGATATCAATGTTCTCAACCTGATTGGTATCCAGATTGTACCACCGGATCGTGACAGACGGCAGTTGGGTCTGGCCACCTTGCTGCGCAAGGTAGACGATCTCATCAACGCGCTGCCCGGACAGAACGCCCCGGTCTTCGCTTTCGGTAATACGCGGCTCTTTCGGATAGGCGCTCAGCAGCGGGTCCTTCATGTCGGGGATCAATTCTGGCACCAGAAGGGGCGTGGTGCCGGCAATTTTTGCGGTCAGGCGTCGGGTGATGGCACCCCCGTTTTCCATATCGGTTGATCCGTCGATCTGCTGGTCGACCGTGAATCCCGTGGCCAGGATCAGCGGGTCCAGATCGCGTGCGCCCTCTGGTACCACGGCATTTAACGCGACGTCGGGCAGGGCGATGGTGGCCTTCGTCGGCGCATTCGTATCGGGATCTGCAAAGGTCACAACTACGTCTTGCGTGCCGAATTCGACTGTCCCAACCTGAAGCGGATACAGACGATAACTGCGTTGGACACCGGACCAGGTCTCGCCATCCACAGTTTCACTAATTGGGCCAGAAGCACGCTCAGGCAGGCGCACAAGCAGGTTTTCTTGTTCGAGCGACGGAAACACCGGAGGAGACGGCATGAACGTCGGGACTAGGACTTTGATCCGTACGATTGCTGGTTGTCCGACAGTGACGGGATCCGTGGGTGCCTCGACTGTGACTTGCGGCTGAATGCCAGTTTGCGCCAAAAGCTGCGTTGGAAGGAAAAGAATGAGGAATATGAGGTATCTCATTGCTGTTGTTCCTGATTTTCCAACAGGAAGCGATTACGCAGAAAGTCCTGCATGTCCGTGTCAATCGTGCTGATCCATTGATCGGCAGACATCGCCTGCGCGCCCTCGGCGGGGGCCTGAATGGTTGTGTCCTCGCCGCGCCCGGCCTCATTGTCAAAGACTGTGTCGTCAGCGCCGATGCCCGCTTCTTCGCCTGTGTCCGACTGCTCTCGGGATGTTTCAACGAAGTCGAGGATCGCTTTGGAGACGTCCAAGTTGTGTTGCGCTTCGGGCCAATTTGGCCGACGCTCCAAGGCCGTTTCAAATGCTGCTATGGCTGGCCTATACTCGCGGTTTCGAATGCGCGCCATTCCCTCGGAAAACGCAGCCTCGGGCGTGTCCAGTTCGGCAAAGACTGCTGCTGCTTCGGGGTACTGACCTGCTTTCAGGTGTGCATAGCCCTTATGGTACGGGTCTCCAAACAGCTCTGACGCTGCGTCATAGCGTTTCTGATTCATGGCAATTTGCCCCTGTTGATCCGGGGTCAGGAACCAATCTCGCCAACCATCGGCTTTTGCGGGTCCTGATGGAGCTGCAAAAATCACAGTCAGCAACAACAAACGGATCACCCAACCACGCCGGAACCAAAGCAACGACAATAGCGCGGCGGGCCAGGCTAACATCCACCCTCTGTCCTGCCAGTCCAATCGGTCATCGTCGTCCAGCGCTGCGGTATAGGCAGATTGAATTTGACGCTCTAAGCGGTTGATATCACGTTCGTCGTTAGAGAACGGAACAACCGTCGCAGTCCTCAGATCGTTTAATTGAGCGATGTTTTGACCGTTCGGCAGCATGGTCAAAAAAAACACGGGCACGGTCGTGTTTTCAAAGGCAGCAAGTTGAGACGGGTCAAGGTCGTCCAGAACGAACAAGACTGCGCCGGGTGTATCACTGTCGTTCAGGATCGTTTCGGCAAGGGCCAGTGCATCAGCCGCGGCGTCCCCCGGTTTTGGCATGACCTCAGGCGCGAGACCCTCCAAAAGAGGGCGCAGGATGTTGGCGTCTTCGGTCAGGGGCGCGACGCGGTGCGGGGTTCCAGCATACGCGATTAATGCGGTCTGCGCGCCGACGCGCGCGTTGATCAGGTCAGTCACCTTGAACCTCGCCCGTTCCAGACGGGATGGCGGCAAGTCCGGTTCCTCCATGCTGGCCGTGACCTTCAGTGCTATTACCAGCGGTGCCGTGTCCGCGACCAAAGGGTTCGGGGCCCGTGACCATGTCGGTCCGGCCGCGGCTAAGGTGACAAGGATTGCAGCGATCATCGCGACGTCTATCGGATACACACGCTTCTTGTTTTCTGCCCCCAGGGTCAGGGCGGCGGCAAGGTGCGGCGCGATGCCGGTTATGGATTGGGAGTGCGAATTGGGTTTGGGCCGCATCACCCACCAGAGTATCGCAATAGGGATGAGGAACAGCAGCCAAGAGGCTCGCAAAAAATGGAAATCTTCCAACGCGCCGCTCATGCTGCACCTCGGCGCCGCTGGATGACATGTTGGCCGGTCATAGTGATGAGCATTGTCAGCAATGCCAACGCAAGCGGGTAATGTGCAAGGCTTTCACGTGGTCTATAGCTTTGTGTTTCCACAACGCGGGGATTGAGTTCGTCAATGCGTGCGTATGTGTCAGCCAATGCCTTTTCGTCATCTGCAAAGAAGTACTCGCCGCCCGTCCGGTCCGCGATGTCCTTCAAGGTATCCAGATCCACCCGGTCCTCGCCTGAGGCGTCTGGATCACCAACGCCGATCGTGTAGATGACGACGCCTTTCTCGGCCGCGATTGCTGCGGCGTTTACCGGCGTCATGCGGCTGGACGTATCCGCCCCGTCGCTTAAAACGATCATCAGGCGCTGGTCGACCTCGCCGGAGTCAAAGGTGCGTATGCCCAGACCAATTGCATCCCCCAACGCAGTATTGGGACCGGCCATACCAACTTGAGTTTGATCCAGGAACCCATTTAAACTGTTCAGATCTTCGGTGAAAGGGGCTTGAACAAAGGCCCGAGTACCAAAGATGATCAAAGCCATCCGGTCACCTTGGCGTTCGGCAATAAATTGACGCAGAACATCCTTAACCGCGGCCAGCCGTTGTTTTGGAGCGCCATCCGTTGTTGTGAAGTCCCGCTGGTCCATTGATCCTGAAATGTCCAAGGCAAGCACCACGTCGCGCGCCGACTTTTCGATAACCAATGGTTCACCAAGTTTTTCGGGGCGGGCCATGGCTGCTACCAAGAGAAGCCAGATTAATGCGATTGTGGCGGACTGAAACCGTGCTCGGCGGGGAATGACGGATCCTGACTTGGGTTCAACTCCAGCGGCCTGTACGACATGGCGAAAGAATGGGATGCGGATCGAGCTGCTTTTTTCGCGATACGGTGGGGCAAGCCGATACACTAAAAATGGCAACGGGAGCAGGAGAAAAACCCAAGGCGCGGCAAAGGAGAACATCACGCTGTCCTTTCCCGCTTATGGGACTTGATCCAATTTCGCGCGAGGATTTCCAGATCAGGATCGGCTTTTACATCTCTGTATGGTGCTTCCAAAAGTTGGCGGCCAGCGCCATCAGTAAAGGTAACATTATCAGAGGTTTGGTTTAGGAAGTTTGTCCATTCTTCTCCATGCAATGCAGCGACTTTCCGACGTGGATATGCAGCCAGAGCCGTGCGGCGGAGTATCTCGGCTATCTTTGCGGCGTCATTGTCTGACGCGGCCAATTCGATCAACGCTTCACGTCGGTATGCATTAAACTGTCGGTGGCGAAGAAAGGCATAAACGCTAAGGATGATAAGCCCAGCAAGGATTAAGGCCAAAACACTCCACCCCCAGGTTTGGGGCACCATGGAAATAGGCTCGGGCACCGGGGCAGGTTCCAGCATGTCCAGCAGGTCAACCAGTGATTTGCCTTCGACATCGACGCTCATCTTCGGCCTCCGGGATGACCAAATAGCTTGAGCAACTGGTCGAGCGTCGGCTCCGCCGTGGTCAGAGGCACGACCGGAAACCCATAGCGGCGCGACCACGTCTGCAGTTGAGCAAGTCGATCTTCCAGCGCTGTTCTTATTCGGTTCGACAAGTCGGGGTCCGAGCTGTCGAGTTCAATCTGACGGTCGCCATCGGACACCGTAAGCTGAAGGTTCGGGGCAAGTTCACGCGAACTGGGGTCAGAAATATTGAACAATATTAGGTCATTCGAGGCAGAAAGTCTGCTAAGTAGTTTCTCTGACACCTCGTTCAGCCCATCGAAATCGGAAAAGACACACACCAAAGTATTGGTATGCGCGATCCGCGCGGCCTGTTTCAGTACATCATTCAACGCCACGGTTGGTTCATCCCGCAGCGTTGCACGTAGGTTTGAATTCAGTGCGCCCACCGATGACAGGAACCGCGTCAGTGCAGCGGGTCGGCGTTGGGGTCGGTGCTCGGCCACATCAGTATCGCCAAAGACGATCCCACCGACCCGGTCGCCTTGCCCCAGCACCCGGTGTGCAGCGATCGCTGCGGCTTCGGCTGCGATGACCGATTTCATGTTGACTTGCGTGCCGAAAAACATCGAAACGCGCTGGTCCACAAGCAAAAGGGCGGGGCGGTCGCGTTCCTCGGTATAGACCCTAACATGGGGCTCTCCGGTGCGCGCGGTCACTTTCCAGTCGATGGTACGGATGTCATCCCCGGGCAAGTAGTTTCGCAGTTCTTCAAAGTTCAGGCCGCGCCCCCGCAAGCGTGAGGCATGCCGGCCGTTTAGGATCGAACGGGCAGGTTGGCGAGGCAACAGGCTGATCGCGCGGGACTTTGGACCCAGCTTTAACAGGTGGTCCGCATCAACGTATATGCGTGGGTCGTCGGGATATGCGGCGGTCTGGGACACGCGGCGTTCCTTTGGTTTCAGGGCAGCGCAACAAGCTGCAGGATTTCCGAAATCACATCATCCGCCGATTTGGCGCTTCCTTGTGCCTCGAAGCTCAGGGTGATGCGGTGGCGGAATACATCATGTGCGATGGCGCGAATATCGGCGGGGTCGACATAGTCGCGTTGGTTCATCCAGGCATGCGCGCGACCGCATTTGTCCAATGCCAGCGAGGCGCGTGGGCTTGCTCCTATGTCGATCCAGCTGGCCAGCTCGTCACTGAGCGCGCCGGGCGTTCGCGTGGCCTGCACCAGATCGGCCATGTAGCGGTCCATTGCGTCGGATACGTGGATCTGGCCGATTTCGGCCCGTGCAGCAAAAACAGCGTCCCGAGGGATTGCTGGTGGTGTATCTTTGGATGCGCCCTTGCCCGCAGAAATCTCTTCCCCGCGAACCAAGCGGATCACCTCAACCTCATCCTCGACCGGAGGGTAAGTGATCTGAACGTGCATCAGGAACCGGTCCATCTGCGCTTCGGGCAAGGGATAGGTGCCTTCCTGTTCAATCGGGTTCTGGGTCGCCATCACAATAAACAGCGGTTCCATTTTATGCGTGGTTCCCGAGACGGTTACCTGCCGTTCCTCCATCGCTTCAAGCAACGCAGCCTGAACCTTGGCGGGCGCGCGGTTGATTTCGTCCGCGAGAACGATATTGGCGAAGATGGGGCCTGGCTCGAAACGGAATGTGCCACCGTCATCGGTCTGCTGAAACACCTCGGTCCCCGTAACGTCGGATGGCAGCAGATCCGGAGTGAACTGAATCCGGCTGAAACGTGCGTCTAGGTTACGTGCCATTGCCTTGACCGCGCGGGTCTTGGCCAGACCGGGAAGCCCCTCAATCAGCAAGTTTCCGTTGGCCAACATCCCGATCAGCAATCGGTCGATCACGTCAGTCTGCCCGATGATCGATTGTCCCATGCGGGCTTTAAGATCATTTATCTGATTAAGTGCATTCATTTGGCGGGTCCAATCGGCGTCAGTTATTGAAACTGAATTTTTACTTTGTGCGGTAATTAGAAAATGTCCTGTAACAGCGGAATGTTAGCAGCCTTTGTGTCGCCGATCTACTGTGAAATCCGCGCCGTCAGCCGGTGCAAGTCCTCATTTAGTTCTGGCCGGATAGGACCGTTGTTTGGTGTGTCACGCAGGGTTTGAAGCCAATGGATCGGAGGGTTTCGACCGGCTGCCCGGCTCCAGTTCAGGGCTTTAAGGATGGCCTGTGCGTCCACGCCCAGCGCATTGGGGATATCAAAGTCATTCAATGTGGCCCAAACACCGGTCCACAAGCGGCCAACCGACCATGGGTTATACCCGCCGCCGCCCAGAACCAGAACCCGGGGCGCAATGCCCTTCAGCGCGGCAACGGCCTTCCAGTGAGAGTTGTTTGACAGCGCCAGTCGAGACAACGGATCCTCGGCAACCGCATCGGCACCACATTGAATGACAAGGGCCTGCGGTTTGAAGGCCGCGGTGGCAGGTAGGATAAGCTGGTCGAGAATGGCGTCAAATTCATCATCGTTGAGGTTTCTGGACACCGGAAGGTTGAACGCCGCGCCATCCGCGTCATCATCAAGCCTGCCGGTGAACGGCCAACGGCGGGCTTCATGAATGGAGATCATCCGAACCGTGTCTGAACCCTGAAAGGCGGCCTCGACCCCGTCGCAGTGATGGGCGTCGATATCGACGTAGACAATCCGGTCCAGGCCCATTCGCAACAGTGTCAGGATCGCCAGCACCGGGTCGTTCAGATAGCAAAAGCCATTGGCACGGTCGGGCAAGCCGTGGTGTGTTCCGCCGGCAGGATTAAATACGATGCCGCCGTCGCGGATCAGTTCGGCGCCCAGCATCGATCCTCCGGCCGCTGTAGCCGGTCGTCGATACATCTCGGGGAATATCGGGTTGGACAATGTGCCCAGCGCATAGGTCGTGCGCACGTCATCCGAGACGCATTGAGTTCTTTCCGCAGCCTGCAGCGCATCAATGTAGTCCGGCGTGTGAAAGCGGTACAACGCGTCGGGTTTTGCGCGTGGGCTGACCCTGTAATTTTTCGAATTGATCCAGCCCAGCGCGCGGCACAGGTCCATGACCGTGGAAACGCGCGGGATGGCCAGCGGGTGTTTAGATCCATAGGTCGAATGGCGATAGATTTCGGACCCTATGAAAATCGGGCTATGCACAGGTTATTGAGTCCGTGCAGGCACGTTGTCATCACCAAGGCGGCCATCAAGAGACATCAGAATAGCCACCGGTCTAAGCGCAGGAATATGGCTGAAGATGATCAGAATGCAGACAGTCAACGGAACACTCAGGAACGCACCGATAAGCCCCCAAACGGTTGTCCAGAACGTCAGCGCGAGGATCACCAGAAACGTAGACATGTTCAGCGACCGGCCCAGCAAGGCGGGGTCCACAAAATTGCCGATCAGAAACTGGATGGTGCCGCAGCCAAGCACGATGATCAGGAAAGGCCCGATCGTTTCATATTGAACCAGCGCAATCATGGCAGGAAAAATCACCGCGATGATCGAACCGATGGACGGGATGAAGTTCAGCGCAAATGTCAGCACGGCCCATGTCTCGGCGTATTCAAGTCCAAGCGCCTTGAAGACCGAGTAACTGATGCCCGCGGTGACCAGACTGATGAAGGTTTTTACCCCGACATAGCGCTGCAGGCTGAATGTGATCGCATCCAGAATTGTGGTGAATTCGGCCCCGGTTTCGGGATTGCCCGCAGCCAGTTGTATCTTTTTGCGAAAGGCCAGACGCTCGGCCATCAGGAAGGCCACGTACAGGCTGATCAGGAAAAACTGGTTCAGCAACGATGTTGCACTGCTGAGCAACACACGCGCGACATAGGACATATCGATACTGACCAGATTGTCACGGATAAACGTGGTGACGTCATTGCCAACCAGCCCCGTGACCCGGTTCACGGCGCCGTCGAATTGGGTTTCATACGTGCTGATGGATCGGGCGAACTGCGTCGCCTGGCTGCCGAGGATGTACATGATCACGAACAAACCAGCCAAAACAACTGTGACCGCGGCGATGTTGGCCAGCCAGACGGGCACCCGCGCCATCGAGATAACCCGGTCGCTCAGAGCGATAATCAAAACGTTGATCAACAAAGCCATGGTCAGCGGGATCAAAAAAGCCGAGCCGGCGTAAAGTCCCAGCACAATCAGCGTGGCAACAATTGTCGTATCGCGGACAACCGACAGCCTTAGCCGCGGGCCGCCCGTGTTCTGATCAGGTTCCAAAGTCATCGCTTAGCCCGCCTGTGATGCCGCGTGGCACGTTACAACGATTGGTGGTCGCTCTGGAAGATGATCCTGCACCGCTGGTCGAGATTCTGCAATGTGCCCAAACATTTGGGCCAGATAATTTACGTTCTGAAGGGATTTGCCATTTCAGAGCAAAGCCGAGGCGGGTTAGGCTGAGCGCATGAATGCACGTGTGATTCCTTTCGTTGGTAAACCGTTTCAAGCCCTGTGGCTGGCCGTAGGGCGGTTCAACAACAAAAACGGGTTCGTGATGAGCAGCCACGTCGCCATGTCTCTGATGATGGCCTTGTTTCCATTTGTGTTGTTCACTGTGGCTTTGGCGGGGTCGTTGTCTCAGGGTTATGTCACCGACGAACTGATCGAGCTTGTGTTTGGGGCGTGGCCCAAAGACGTCGCGGGGCCGATCGTGGCTGAATTGCGGGCCGTTCTGCAGGAATCCGGCTCGGGCGTTATAACGCTGGGTGGTCTTTTGGCGATCTTCTTCGCCTCGAACGGCGTGATGGCGGTGCGGGCGGCGATGAACCAGGCTTATCACGACAGCGACGTTTGGCCGTTCTGGAAAACCCGGTTGCTGTGCCTGGGGCTGGTGATTGTTGGTGGTGTTGCCATTCTAGGCATTGCAGCGGTCGAAGTCGTTTTGCCTGCATACACCCAATTGGTGAGCGAGAAGACTGATGTGAATGTCTCGGACTGGTTGTCGGTGGACAGGTTGCGCTGGACCTTCACGGTCGCGGTTCCGGCGGGCACTGTCCTGTTGGCGCATCTGATCCTGCCAACGCGGCGGCACAGGCTGATGCAAATACTGCCGGGTGTTGTTCTGACGTTGGCCTTGTGGGCGGCCGGCGGGTGGGGGTTCTCGATCTATATCGCGCAATTCGCCAGCTACAGCGCCACGTATGCGGGTTTGGCGGGCGTCATGGCGGCGCTGATCTTTTTGTACCTGTGCGCGGCAATTCTGATCCTTGGTGCCGAATACAACGGCGCTTTGATGGATCTGGAAGACAATCAGGATCGGGGTTCTCAGTGAAATTTCTGACGTTGTGCGTCGGGCTGTTTGTGCCTGTGGCCGCCTTTGGCCAGTCTCCGGCCTATGTCGGGTCGGATCAATGTGCCGAATGCCACAAGGACGAGGCGGCGGCATGGTCCAAATCCCACCACGCACTGTCCTGGACAGAGGTTGAAGACGGGGCTGTAGTTGCCGATTTTGACGGAACGCAATTCGACCATGACGGGATGTCGGTTGAATTCAACGACACCGAAGGCGCGTTGAGTGCGAAAGTCACGGAAAAGGACGGGGTGACCACCGAATACGGCGTACATTCCGTCGTCGGCATTGAACCGTTGCAGCAATACTTGTTCGAAACAGAACCCGGCCGGTTGCAGAGTTTCGATGTTGTTTGGGATACCGAGAACAAGCAGTGGTTTCACCTCTATCCCGATCAGGATTTACCCCCTGATGACGGGTTGCACTGGACCGGACCTTACAAGAACTGGAATGCGCGGTGTGCGGAATGTCACGCGACCGGTTTTGAGAAAAAGTACAACGCTGAAACCAGAACATACGACTCGGTTCAGGCCGAGATCGGGGTAGGGTGCGAAAGCTGCCATGGCCCGGGTTCTGCGCATATCGATTGGGTCGGGGGACAAAGTCTGCCGCAGGGTCTGGGCGATACCGGGTTCCTGATGGATTGGGGTAAAGGGCAGACCGAGGCTGAGATCCAGCAATGTGCCGGCTGTCATTCCCGCCGTGAGGCGCATGGAGACGGCAATCCGCTGCCCGGAACGCCTTATCATGACGCGTATAATCTGGCAGTCCTGCGTCCCGGGCTGTACCACCCGGACGGTCAGATTTTGGATGAAGTCTATGTTTATGGCTCGTTCCTGCAATCCAAGATGTATGACCGCGGCGTAGGTTGCATGGATTGTCACGAGCCGCATAGCGCAAGTCTGAGGGCAGATGGAAACGGGGTGTGTACGCAGTGTCACTCGCCTGCCGCGAATCCCAAGTTTCCAACTCTGGCTGCCAAAGAGTACGATGTGCCGGAACATCACAATCACCCAGCGAATAGCGAGGGTGCGCAGTGCAAGTCCTGCCATATGATCGAGCGTGTCTATATGGGTGTCGACGGTAGGCGCGATCACAGTTTCCGTGTTCCTCGTCCCGATTTGGGGCTTGGGCAGGACGCCTGCACCGATTGCCATTCGGATCAGGATCAGACATGGGCCGCCCAGCAGATCGAAGGCTGGTTCCCCGACAGCGCGCATCGAAAGCCGCATTTCGGGACGGCCTTTCAGGCGGCAGCGTTGGGTCGCGCGGATGGGCCGGAGGAACTTCTGGACATTGCGACCGACCGTGATCAACCCGGTATCGTGCGCGCCACGGCCACCTATCTGCTTCAACCTTTTGGGTCCGTTGATATAGCGGCCAGAACGGCTGGGCTTTTGGAGGACGAGGACGCTCTGGTTCGCGCAAACGCAGCGCCGTTGCAGCGTCAGGCCAGCTTGCCCGATCAAATCCAACGGCTTGAGCCGCTGCTGTCCGACCCGTTGCGAAACGTCCGCATTTCGGCGGCAAAAGAGTTTCTGAACATTCCGCCGCAGGCCCTGACTGCGGAACAACAGCAATTGTCGGGGCAGGGCATGTCCGAGTGGCAGTCGGCGATTTCCAACCGTCTGGATTTTCCTGAAACGCATCTCGTGCTTGGCGGTATGGCCCTGACGTTCCGCAATGCTCCAGCTGCCGAGCGGGCGTTTCAAGAGGTCGTTGCGCTGGACCCGCAACGCGCCGAAGCCTGGCCAATGCTGGTGCAACTGGCGCAGATCAATCGTGGGCCTCAGGCCGCACGCGATGTTCTGGAGCAGGGGTTAGGGATCATCCCAGAGGACCCGAACCTTTTGCAGTTGAAACAACAACTGGGCCGCTGAAACGGCACGGCTTGGCCCGGTTTCCGTCATTTTCCCGGCAAATTTCATAGTTACCGATCAAGCTGAGGCAAGAATTGCCCCAGCTTATAGGTGACACATGTTTCTCAAACCGGTCCACACGTCCAAGCTGAAAAAGCCACTGGCTTTGTCGCAACGGATCGAGGAATTGCGGGCCCGACCACCGGAATACATCAATCACGGCGAAGCGTTGTTGATACAAGGTATTGCCGCCGCTTCACTGCGCGAACAGGTGCTGACAGAGGATCGGATTTCGCTGGACGACTGATCTAGCCCCGGAACCCGGTTGCGACAACGAACTTCTCGGAACTGTCCGAACGCGACGCGGGTGGTTTCACATTCGCAACCTTGTCGAATTTCTGCTTCAGCAGCTTTTGCAGATCGCCTTCGGCGCCACCGGCCAGAACCTTGGCAACAAACGTGCCGCCTTCTTCCAGTACGTCAAAGGCGAAATAGGCCGCCGTTTCGCACAGAGCCATGATGCGCATGTGGTCGGTTTGCTTGTGCCCAGATGACGACGCGGCCATGTCCGACATCACCACGTCAGCCTTGCCGCCCAGCCACTCTTTGACCTTGTCGTCGGCATCGTCTTCCATGAAGTCCAGCACATGTGCCTCGGCACCTGCGACCGGTTCGACCTCTTGCAGGTCGACACCCAGAACTGTGCCTATCCGTTTGCCGGAACGTTCGCCCAGCGCATTCACTCGTTTGACCGCGACTTGCAACCATCCACCCGGCGCACAGCCAAGGTCGACGACACGTGCACCCGGCACGAGGAACCGGTACTTTTCGTCCAGCTCCAATATCTTAAACGCTGCGCGCCCACGGTACCCTTCGACCTGCGCACGTTTCACATAGGGGTCGTTCAGCTGCCGCTCGAGCCAACGGGTCGAGCTGAGCTTACGCCCGCGTGCAGTCTTTACCTTGACCTTCAGGTCACGCTGCCCGCGCCCCGAGTTGTTTTTGCCACTTGGTGTCTTCGCCATCAGAACGGTCCGTCTTCCAGTACGCCGTCCGCACTCATCTGCGCATAAAGCAGGCCTTCGCGCAGCCCCCGGTCTGCCACTGAAAGGCGATCGGTGGGCCAGCATCTTAACAGCGCCTGCAAAATGGCCGAGCCGGACATGATCAGCGCCTGCCGGTCATCCCCAATCCGGGGATCACGTCGGCGACCCTGAGGGCCGAGTTCTAGATACCCTCGTATGACTTTGTCAATCTGATCGCTGGTCATGCGCAAACCATCGACCTTGGTCCGGTCATAGCGCTTGAGTCCAAGGTGAGAAGCCGCAACGGTTGTAACCGTGCCACTGGTACCGACGATCTGGAACCCGAGGCGGGCTTGCTCGTCCTTGTAAGGTGCGAAATCGGCAAGGTTTTCTTCGAAAAACCAGCTCATCAGGGCAAAGCGAGCGGAGTCATCTTCGACGTCGTTGAACTGATCGCGCAGGGTTGCAACACCCAGGGGTACGCTGATCCAGTCGACGACTTTTGCCGCAGGGAAGGGGCTGTCAGTCGTGTGAAACCCATGGTGCAGCCGCATGATCGCGGCGGGGCGGTCCCGGCGCGGTACGGATGAGATGTCGATCCACACCAGTTCGGTTGATCCGCCACCAATATCCACGACCAGCAACTGCTCGGTCTTGGTGGATACCAGAGGTGCACAAGAGATCACGGCCAAGCGTGCCTCTTCCTCGGGCTGGATGATCTCAAGCGTCAGTCCGGTTTCGCGTTTGACCTGTCGGATAAATTCGCGTGAGTTTTTGGCACGCCTGCACGCCTCGGTCGCGACCAGACGCATGCGCCTGACCTTGTTGCGTTTCAGCTTTTGCTGACAGATGCGCAGCGCCTGAATGGTGCGCGCCATCGAAGACCGAGACAAACGTCCGGTCCGTTCCAAACCCGCGCCCAACTGCACGGATTTGGAAAAACTGTCTACCACATGAAACCCACTGCCCTTGGGCTGGGCTATCAACATGCGGCAACTATTTGTCCCCAAATCCAGCGCCGCATATAACGCATCTGGATCGGGTCTTGCCGGCGCGGGGCTTTCGACCGCCTTCGGGAACGCGCCCGCACCTTTGGGACGCTTGGGCGCCATATTAAACGCCCTCCGATTTTCGAGTTACCCCGACCATAGGTCGGGCGTGTGCGTCGTGCAAGACGCTCATTAAAGTGATGAGAATTTTGATATGCGCGTTTGGTTCAGTCTTCGTTACAACCCTGGTATCCCATCGCGGGCAAAAACGTCGCTGAAAATGCGCCTTGTGTCGAAAATCGACCGACTTGCCCCCACATAGACGTTTAGAACCGGTCCATCTGGTTAGGAGGAATCAAACGCAATGCCTGACGTCACCATTGTTTACTGGCGCGATATTCCCGCCCAAGTCATCGTCGGCAAAGGCCGTCGTGGCGCTAAGCGGCAATTAGAGGAACGGTTCGAACAAGCCATCGACCGCGCGGCCATGAAGGTGAACGCCAAGGACAGCGATGCCTATCTGGCCGAATGGCGCAAGGCGGCCCCCTTTGCAGTCGACGGCGACCCGTCCGAGATTGCCGAGGCCGAAGCCACGCGTTTGGAAACGGAATACGATCAGGACCGCATCAAAGCCCTGATCTCCAATGACGGTTGGGCTTGAGCCCGAGACATCTATGGGAGGCCGCAATGGCTTTGCTGAACTTCAAGAAACGTGATGCGGTCGAAAACGGCCCTGTAAACCCGACCGTCGAAGCCTTTTTGCAAGGCTATTCGATCGAGGTGATGCCGCGCACCGTCGAAAAGGTCGAAGATTTCCGCGCGTTGCTGCCCGAAGGCACGCGCGTTTACATCGCCCATATCGAAGGCACTCCGATCGAGGATATGGTCAAGACCGCCAAGCGGATCGCTGACGAAGGTTATCCGGTGATGCCGCACTTCCCTGCGCGGATCATCAAGGACGCCGCCACGCTGGAAAACTGGATTTCCATGTATCAGGGCGAGGCGGGCGTTGATCAGGCATTGCTGCTGGCCGGTGGTGTTACCAACCCGCACGGCGATTTCGACAGCTCGATGCAGTTGCTGGAAAGCGGTTTGTTCGACAAGGCGGGTTTCAAGCGCCTGCACGTCGCAGGTCACCCCGAGGGCAACAAGGACATCGACCCCGACGGCTCGACGAAGAATGTCGACGACGCCCTGCGCTGGAAGCAGAAATTCAGCGAAACCACGAATGCCGAAATGGCGCTGGCAACGCAGTTTGCGTTTGAAGCCAAACCGATCATCGAATGGGCCGACAGTCTGAAAGAAGCTGGTATTGATATTCCGATCCATATTGGTATCGCGGGTCCGGCCAAGCTGCAGACCCTAATCAAATTCGCCATCGCCTGCGGTGTTGGCCCGTCGCTGAAGGTCCTGCAAAAGCGTGCGATGGATGTGTCGAAGCTGCTGCTGCCTTATGAGCCGACCGATGTGATCACCGAACTGGCCAACCACAAAGCGGCCAACCCGGATTTCAACATCACCAATGTACACTTCTTCCCGCTTGGCGGCATCAAGACCAACGCCAACTGGGCCATCAATAACGGCGGCGCTTCGGCAAAGCCTGTAAACTCCTAAGGAACGGACATGACGCGTACAGTCGTAGAATCAAAAACAAAAACTGCCGTTCTGGGCTTTGACGAACCGTTCTGCGTGATCGGTGAGCGGATCAATCCGACGGGCCGTAAGAAACTGGCGGCCGAGCTGGAAGCCGGCGATTTCTCAACCGTTGAAAAGGACGCCATTGCGCAGGTTGCGGCCGGTGCGACCGTTCTGGATATCAATGCGGGCGTTGTCTACAACTCGAACCCCAACCCGAACGAGACCGAACCGCCACTGATGCGTAAGATCGTCGAGCTGGTGCAGGGTCTGGTTGACGTTCCGCTATGTGTCGACTCGTCCGTTCCCGGCGCACTGGAAGCTGGTCTTGAAGCTGCCGAGGGCCGCCCGTTGCTGAACTCGGTCACCGGCGAAGAAGATCGTCTGGAACTGGTTCTGCCGCTGGTCAAAAAATACAACGTGCCGGTTGTTGCGATCTCGAACGATGACACCGGTATTTCCGAAGATCCCGATGTGCGCTTCGAAGTGGCCAAGAAGATTGTTGAGCGGGCCGCCGATTTCGGCATCCCGGCGCATGACATCGTAGTTGACCCGCTGGTGATGCCCATCGGCGCGATGGCAACCGCTGGTCAGCAGGTCTTTGCGCTAGTCCGTCGCCTGCGCGAAGAACTGGGCGTTAACACCACTTGTGGTGCTTCGAACGTGTCCTTTGGTCTGCCAAACCGCCACGGCATCAACAATGCGTTCCTGCCGATGGCAATGGGCGCAGGCATGACGTCGGCAATCATGAACCCGGTGGCGCTGCCTGTGGGTCCCAAAAAGCTGGCCGAGAAAAAGGCCGAGGTCGAAGCCAAGGGGATCATTCTGCCTGCGGACATGGATGACGAAACCTTCTGTCAGCTGTTCGGTCTGGGTTCGACCAAACCGCGCGCCGGTAAGGAAATGGAAGCCATCCGTGCCGCCAACCTGCTGACCAATAATGACCCGCATGGTGGCGAGTGGATTCGGTTCAACAAATCCCCGGAAGAGGCCGGCGCAGCGGGCGCTGTAGGTGGCCGTCGTGGTGGCGGGCGTCGTCGTCGCGCCTGATCCAATCATTTGTTCCAGTGAACAAAGGCCGGACCATGTGTCCGGCCTTTTTTCGTATTGGTGCTGATCGCCGCCGGAACCTGACAAGATCGCTAGATTAGTGGCGATATCGCGATACCCGTCACGTACGAAGATGAGCCAACATCGTCGCCCAACACAGGCAGACTCTGACTTAAGCAAGCGTTTGGAAAAAAAGAATACTTCGTGGAGCTGGTCGATCTGCAAGCGCAACTGGCGTTGAGGCAGAAGATATTTCTATTTCACGGAACCAGGTGCGATGTCCTGTTCGAAGGATGGGGTGTGTCAGGACGGAACAAGGCGGTGCCGCTTTTCCGATGATGGGTTCTTGAAGTCGATAAGCCTCTGGTGATATCGGTGAAAAACGCGGCGGGTATGATGTAATGGTAGCCTGTCAGCTTCCCAAGCTGAACGCGCGGGTTCGATTCCCGCTACCCGCTCCAGAACTCAATTTGTCATCGGAAAAGCTTAGAAATCAGCGCTTTGGGTGTGGTTGTGTCTGTGGTCATTTACTCCGGGCGACGCGCCTGAAATAGGTTGATATCAGCCGGGATGTGCACCGCACCATTTTTGGCAAAGGGGTGAAACGCTTCGGCGACGGCGTGTTGGATCGCAGTCACGTCGTCGGGGTTACCGTCGAAATGGGTAATAACACGGGCGGCGGGGCCAACGCGGGTGCATAGGGCGGCGCAATCCAGCAAAGAGCCTTGAAAGTCCAACATCAGGTTAACAGAATCGGCGCGAATATTGCTTAGACCTGCCTTTTCCAGCAACCCGGTAACACGCTCACGATCATGAAACGCCAAGGGGCCCGGTGCATTCCGGTCGACCTTGGGCGGCGTGCCCAGCCGTTCCGTGGCCGCGATATGGGGCATTCTGAACCATGGGTTTTCGGGCAATGGCCCCCAGGCGGCAAAGGTCATCGTGCCGCCGGGTTTAAGCGCGCGGGTAATGTTGGTAAAGGCGGCAACCGTATCCTCAAAAAACATGACCCCAAATCGCGAGATCATGGCGTCTCGGTCTGCTGCTTCAAAGGCGTAGGTCTGGGCGTCGGCGAACTGGAACGTGATGTTTTGCGATCCGGCATCGGATGCCCGTGCCGATGCGCGGTTCAGAAATGGCTGCGAGACATCGGCAGCCAGAACATGGCCATCTGGCCCCACGGCATGTGCGGCGGCGATCGCGCTTGCGCCCGTACCGCAGCCGATATCCAGAACACGCATGCCGGGTTTTAATCCGGCACGTTCTAGCACCAGATCAAGGACCGGGGCCATCAGTTGATCCAGCTGGTCCTCATAGGTCAGCCATTTGGCTCCGGACGGGGATTTCCCCCAATATTCAGCCTGTTCCTCGTTTGCGATTTGCATGCCGCCCCCTTTGTCAGGAGTGACTATGACCGTCTGCGGCGTCTGCGACCAGAGCCTTCTTCTCCACCACCGGCATTGAAGGAGGGCGAGGGCAGAGTGACCACTTGCGACAATTCCGGGAACGGATCCGTCTTGTGCGGGATGGCATTGGCGGCAACGAAATGGTCCTGAAATTTCGGCTCAATGGCCGTTTCGACCTTGGTGATCTCACGCACGACACGCTCAATCTCGGACCGGGCACCAATGTTGCACAAGGCAATCCGCGCGCCGGTGCCAGCCGCGTTGCCTGCACTTGAGACTTTGTTCAAGGGCGCATCGGGGATCATACCCAGAACCATCGCGTGCTTGGTCGAAATATGTGCGCCGAACGCCCCGGCCAGCACAACGCGGTCCACCGTGTCGACGTTCATTTCATCCATCAACAGGCGTGCACCGGCATAGAGCGCGGATTTGGCCAGTTGGATGGCGCGGATATCGCCCTGCGTGACCGTGATGCGCGGACCGCCCTTGGCGCTGGCGTCGTGGATCAGATAGGCGTGGGTGCGGCCTTCGGGGACGCAACGGGTGGTGCCGGTCTGTTCTGCAGACCCGATCAGCCCGCTTTCGTCCAATAGCCCGGCAATACGCATCTCGGCGACCGCTTCGATGATGCCCGAGCCACAGATGCCTGTGATGCCGCTTGTGGCAATCTCTTGATCAAAGCCTTCTTCATCGGACCATTTCTCGGACCCGATCACGCGGAAACGGGGTTCTTTGGTGACCGGATCAATTTCGATACGCTCAATGGCGCCGGGTGCTGCGCGTTGGCCGGAGCTGATCTGGGCGCCTTCGAACGCCGGACCTGTGGGCGAAGAGCAGGCCAGAACGCGGCTGGTGTTGCCGAGCAAGATTTCTGCGTTTGTGCCCACGTCCACGATCAGCACAAGGTCTTCGGACTTTCCCGGTTCTTCTGACAGTGCCACCGCGGCGCAGTCGGCGCCGACATGGCCCGCAATGCAGGGCAGGATATAAACCTGAGCGCGCGGGTTCATATTTGTGAGGTCCATCTCCCGCGCGGGCAGGGACATGCTTTCCGATGTCGCCAGCGCAAAGGGGGCCTGACCCAACTCAACCGGGTCCAGTCCCAGCAGAAGGTGGTGCATCACCGGGTTGCAGACGAACACCGTTTCCACGATCAGTTCGGAACTAATCCCGGCTTCCTCAGAAATTGAGGTGGTCAAATCGTTGATCGCCTCACGCACGGCTTTGGTCATCTCCTTATCACCGCCGGGGTTCATCATCGAATAGGAAACTCGGCTCATAAGGTCTTCGCCAAAGCGGATCTGCGGGTTCATCAGGCCGGAAGACGCCTTGACCTCACCTGTTTCCAGATCGGTAAGGTGGGCCGCGATTGTGGTTGAGCCGAGGTCGATGGCCAGTCCGTACAGCCCATGTTCGTGCAGACCGGGCCAGATTTCGACCACGCGGGCGACCTCGTCCTTGTGGCCTTTGTGAACGGCGACCGTGACTTCCCATTTGCCTTTGCGCAGAACGGGTTGCAGTTTGGACATCAGGGACAGGTCAGCGGTGACGGCCTCAATGTTCCACTGCTCGCGCAGGGCGCGTTCAAGCCGTTCCAGATCACCAGTGGGCGAATGCATGTCCGGCTCTTCTACCACAACGAAATACAGCCGTGTCGCCGGATCCATTGTGATGGCACGCGCCGCGGCGGCTTTGCGGACAACCTGACGGTGGACCTGGCTTTCGGGTGGGACGTCGATCACAACGTCGCCTTGGACTGTCGCCTGACATCCCAGGCGACGACCCGGCTTCAGACCGCGCTTGTCGTCATAGCGCTGTTCGACCGCGTTCCATTCACTCAATGCGCCTTCGGAGACGGACACGCCGTGCTTGGGAAACTCGCCATAGCTGGGCGTGATTTGACACTTCGAGCAAATCCCGCGACCGCCACAGACCGAATCCAGATCAACACCCAACTGCCGTGCAGCGGTCAGAACCGGAGTACCCACGGGGAAATGCCCGCGTTTGCCCGACGGGGTAAAGACGACAAGGGGGTCGGTGGTCATGTTTGGCCTGCCTTTTGTATTCGCGCGTATGTCGCGCAAGATATGGGTTTGTGCGCAAAGTGAAAGGCCAATCAGCGGCACGTTTTGTACGTCTAGCGTCGTTTTTTGCTGCGGCATCTGCCCGCAACGACAAACTAGTTTAGGTCAGGGGCTTTTCCTTAGGTTAAATCCATGTAATAGGGTCACCGCCAAACGGGCTTTTGCATGGGGTTAACAGATGCAGATTCGTGAGGCACTTACCTTTGACGATGTTCTTTTGGTTCCGGCGTCCTCGTCGGTGCTGCCGGCGACGGCGGATACGACCACGCGTGTGACGCGTGAAATCACGATGAACATCCCGCTGCTCAGCTCGGCCATGGACACGGTGACCGAGGCGCGCATGGCCATCGCAATGGCGCAGGCAGGCGGTATCGGCGTTGTTCACAAGAACCTAACGGTCGAAGAGCAAGCCCGAGAGATTCGTCGCGTGAAGCGATTTGAGTCGGGCATCGTGTACAACCCGGTCACGCTGAGCGTGAACCAAACGCTGGCGGACGCGAAGGCGCTGGTGCAGCGCTATAACTTTACCGGCTTCCCGGTCGTCGATGAAAGCGGGCGCGTCGTGGGTATCCTGACCAATCGCGACATGCGCTTTGCGACCTCGGACGAGACGCCGGTTCACGTGATGATGACATCGGACAATTTGGCGATGCTGCAGGAACCTGCAGATCTGGAAGAGGCCAAGAGCCTTATGAAAGCCCGCCGGATCGAAAAACTGCTGGTGGTCGATGGTGAGGGCAAGCTTACAGGCCTGCTGACCCTGAAAGATACCGAGCAAGCCGTGCTGAACCCGACCGCCTGTAAGGACCGGCTGGGACGCCTGCGGGTCGCTGCGGCGACTTCTGTTGGTGATTCTGGTTTCGAACGGTCCGAACAGTTGGTGGATTCGGGCGTTGATATCATCGTGGTCGACACTGCTCATGGGCATTCGCAGGGCGTTCTGGACGCGGTGCGGCGGGTCAAGACACTCTCAAACGAGGTCCAGATCATTGCGGGCAATGTAGCGACGAGCGAGGCCACCAAGGCGCTTATCGATGCCGGTGCGGATGCAATCAAGGTTGGCATAGGGCCGGGCTCCATCTGCACAACCCGGATGGTTGCAGGCGTCGGCGTACCCCAATTGACAGCGATCATGGACTGCGCGACGGCTGCCGGAGATGTTCCGGTCATCGCCGATGGTGGCATCAAATTCTCAGGCGATTTCGCCAAGGCCATTGCCGCAGGCGCGTCCTGTGCAATGGTTGGCTCGATGATCGCGGGAACGGATGAAAGCCCGGGTGAGGTGATCCTGTACCAGGGCCGTTCGTTCAAATCCTATCGTGGTATGGGCAGCCTTGGCGCCATGGCACGCGGGTCGGCGGATCGCTATTTCCAGAAAGACGCGGCCAGCGACAAGCTGGTTCCCGAAGGGATCGAAGGGCAGGTGCCCTACAAGGGATCGGCCAGTGCAGTAGTTCACCAGCTGGTCGGCGGCCTGCGCGCGGCGATGGGTTATACCGGCTGTGCAACGGTCGAAGAAATGCGCAAGAACTGTAACTTCGTCAAAATCACCGGCGCTGGCCTGAAAGAAAGCCATGTGCATGACGTTCAGATCACGCGTGAAAGCCCGAACTACCGGGTAATGTGACGCAACAGAGTTTGCAGCACGGCGCTCCAACGCGGGCGCCGTTTTGCGTTTTTTGGGTTTGGCAGAGAAATCGGAAATATCTTATGACCCCAGCAGCGCGTGTTCAGGCTTCGATTGAAATCCTTGATGATATCCTCGCAGGGGCACCGGTTGAAAAGGCTTTGACAGGATGGGCGCGCCGCAGCCGGTTTGCGGGCTCGAAAGACCGGGCCGCCGTGCGCGATCACGTTTTCGAAGCGCTGCGTTGCAAACGGTCCTTCTCGGCCTTGGGCGGGGCAGAAACCGGGCGCGGGTTGATGATCGGTTCGATCCGGTCAACCGGCGGTGATCCAGAGGCGCTGTTTACAGGCGAACGATATACGCCAGAGCCGTTAACCGCCGCCGATGCACCGCGCGCGTTCAGCTCGGATGCCGAGCGGTGCGACATCCCCGAATGGCTCTGGCCGCGCTTTCAAACGTCGCTCGGGGATCAGGCAGAGGCGGCGGCACAGGTATTGCAAACCCGTGCACCTGTTCATTTGCGTGCTAATCTTGCCAAAACCGATCGTGCTGATGTGATTGCTGCTTTGACCGTTGATGGGATCAGCGCGCAGGACCATCCGGCGTGTGAAACCGCCCTAGAGGTCACTGATGGGGCCCGGAAAATTGCCCAAAGCCGCGCTTATTCCGAAGGTCTGGTTGAATTGCAGGACGCAGCCAGCCAAGCCGTGGTCGCAGCGCTCGATCTCCAGCCAGGTCTGCGTGTTCTGGATTATTGCGCAGGCGGTGGCGGCAAGTCCTTGGCTCTGGCGGCCCATTCGGGTGTCGAGGTCTTTGCGCATGATGTGAACGTAGGGCGCATGCGCGATCTGCCGACGCGGACGAAACGGGCCGGTGTGCGTGTTACCTGCCTGCAGCCGGAAGATGTGGCCCGTCAGGCGCCGTTCGATATTGTCCTGACGGATGCGCCATGCTCGGGCAGCGGCTCGTGGCGGCGTGCCCCGGCAGGTAAATGGTCACTGTCGGAAAAGGGGTTGCACGCGCTAAATGTACTTCAGTCCGACATCCTGAATTCCGCCGCTCAACTGGTTGGACCGGGTGGAATTTTGACCTATGCAACCTGTTCCATGTTGGATGACGAAAACGGCGATATTGTCGACGGATTTCTGAAACTGAATCCCGACTGGACCGAAACGCTGCGAAAGTCGTGGCTTGTGACACACGGTGTAGACGGGTTCTTTACGTCGCACTTGACGCGATATCACGTCATTGAATAACAACCTTGGGTAGAAGTTTCCGCTGTCCTTAAGGAGGCGTTAACCAAATTCGGGCTGAGTGTGACAAAGCCTTTTGACCTGAGTTGTTAATGTCCGACACTGCAGAGATCTTTTCTGAACCGACCTCGCGAAAAACGCCGGCCTTCTCGCGCCTTGTACCGCTCGTTGTTCTGGGCACATTGCTGAGCGTAACACCGTTGACAGACGTGTTACCGACCGCCTGGAATACGGGGCTTGTTGTTGCTGGCGTCTCGCTGTTATCCGCCGGTCTTCTTGTTGTTTTTCGGGGGTTCACGGCCGAACGGACGGCACGCAATTCGGCAGAAGTGATGGCCGTCTTCACCGAACATGACTTGTGTCCGACGGTGATCGCCAACGCAAATGGCGATATTCTGAGCGCGAACACGCGGGCAAGGGCGCAGATAAATGCTTTTCCGGGTGCGCGATTGCAGCATTGCCTGAAATCCAAATTCGCTAACCCCGCAGCGATCCTGCTGCGCCTGCAATCCATCGCAGAAATCCACGAACGCGCCCGCGAAGATATCGTGACCGTTGGCTCGACAATCCCGATCTCGGTTTTCAGCGTGGGGCAGGATGTGTTCTGCTGGCGGTTTCATCTAATTGAAGGCGGGCAATGGGATGACGCCCCTGTTCCAGTGCTGACAGAGGGTCGCAATGGGGCAATTCTGCGCGTGAATGGAATGGCAGAGGCCATGATCGGTCACAGGCCCGACGTTATGGGTAAGATATTTCCCAATGACATCCCGCAACCGGGTGAAATCTCGCTGGCTGAAACTTCGGACGGGCGGGTGCCTGTGACCGTGTCTGAGCTGTCCCGCTCGGGCACTGTGCGCGATCTGCTTTTGTTGCCGATGAAATCTGCGGGTCCATCCGGGGGCGATGCCCCGTTCGCTGAGTTGCCAGTGCCGGTGATGTGTCTGTCACCCGAAGGCGAAATTCTGGATGCGAACCGGATGGCGATCAAGCTGATCGGAGAGATCCAGCCGGGCAAGTCGAATGTGGCCGAAATCATGCACGGGCTCGGCTATCCCATCCTGGATTGGTTGACCCGCACCGCGACCGAAGAGAATGCCGTTCCCCGGTCGGAATTTCTTCGCCTGTCACGTCAGGACAAAGAAGTTTTCGTGCAGGTCACACTGAACCGAGTGACGTGCAAGGGACAGACTTGTCTGATCGCCGTCCTGAATGATGCGACCGAGTTGAAGACACTGGAAGCTCAGTTCGTGCAGGGGCAAAAGATGCAGGCTGTCGGGCAATTGGCGGGCGGCGTGGCTCATGATTTTAACAACCTTCTGACTGCGATTTCGGGGCATTGCGATCTATTGCTGCTGCGGCATGATCAGAATGATCCGAACTATGGTGACCTGGTTCAGATCAACCAGAACGCCAACCGGGCCGCGGCGTTGGTCAGTCAACTTCTTGCATTCTCGCGAAAGCAGACTTTGCAGCCCGAGGTTCTGGACCTGCGCGACACAATTTCCGACCTGATCCATCTTTTGAACCGCTTGGTGGGCGAAAAGGTTCGCCTGACGTTAAGCCATGATCCCGTGCTGAAGCCTGTGCGCGCAGACAAAAGGCAGCTCGAACAGGTGTTTATGAACCTGGTTGTGAACGCACGGGACGCGATGCCCGAAGGTGGCGAGGTGCGCATCGAGACTGAGGTTATTTCTCTGACTGAACCGTTCCGGCGGGATCGTGCAACGGTTCAACCCGGCGAATACGTCACCGTGAAAGTGATCGACAGCGGCACAGGCATTCCCGCAGACAAGCTGCAAAAAGTGTTTGAGCCATTCTATACGACCAAGCGCACCGGTGAGGGGACCGGTCTTGGATTGTCGACGGTCTACGGCATCGTCAAGCAGACCGGAGGGTTCATCTTTGTCGATAGCATTCAGGGCAAGGGAACCGAATTTACCGTGTATCTGCCGGTTTCAACCGCACCGCAGAAAATTGACCAGGACATCGCCAGCTTTCCGGAAAACCCAACGTCCCGGCAGGGTGAAGGCGTAGTTCTGCTGGTCGAGGATGAGGCCCCGGTTCGGGCCTTTGCCACACGTGCATTGCGATTGAAGGGCTACACCGTGCTCGAAGCCGGATCCGCCGAAGAGGCGCTGCACCTGCTGGAGGATGGGTCGGTGCATGTGGATGCTTTCGTGACAGACGTGGTCATGCCCGGCATGGACGGGCCAACCTGGGTGCGCAAAGCGATGGAGACCCGACCGAACGTGCGGGTGATCTTTATGTCTGGCTATACCGAAGGCGCCTTTGGTGATTCAGGCCCCGAGGTTGCGAATTCCACCTTTTTGCCCAAGCCGTTCTCTCTGACGCAGTTGACCCAGGCTGTGTTTAACCAACTAAACTGACTAAAGCGCCGTTTCGTGGCAGGAAAATTCGGCGGCGTGGTGTTTGCGGAACTTCTTTTCCGTTTCCGGCGACAAGAATAGGTCGCGCTTTGGTGAGACATTCTCGCGCTGCAGGGTGATTTCCATGTTCAACCGGTCCTGCAGAAAGTTCAGGATCTTGTCTTGATTTTCGTATTTAAAAACATGCGTCGCACCGAAACCGTTGTTACGGGTGCGGAAAAACTGGCTTTGACTGCCGACATCTGCGAATTCCGGGCGGGGGTTTTGCATGTAACTTTGCACAAAATCATCAAAGTTCAGGTCGCGGGTTGAATGCGGATGCCCGATGCGGTCGTCCCGGCTGCGGTATTTGTACCAACTGCCGAGCCAGTCGATAGGTTCGCGCACGACGGCCATGATTTCCATTTCGGTGTCATACATTTTGCGAAAAATGTTCTGAAAAAACCTATCATAACGGCGAACAGGCGCATGTTTCAATTCGGGCGGTCCGGTGACGACAAAGTCGGCCCGCGCGCTTAGGGCGGTGTGATAGGCCGTGCTGCCTGTTTTTGGAACTGCCAGAAACGCAAGGCGTTCTTTATAGAAAACAAGCATTTATTCGCCCTTCGCAGCTTGATTTTGTAGTCGCAGATTGGCGTAAACGACTCTTTAACACAATTGCCGAACAGTAAGTATTGTAAGTTTTAGTTGAAATGTTCTCTTTTTGGTCCCATAAGGAACAAGAGGCGAACAAAGCAGTGATTGCCGCCCGATCATGGGTGTGACAAAAGAGAAGGCGACAGGACAATGGCGGATCTTCTGACAATGAGCGACAAGAAAAACGCAGACAAGCAAAAGGCGCTTGATAGCGCGCTGGCGCAAATCGAACGGCAGTTCGGCAAGGGCTCGATCATGAAGCTGGGCGAGGATGCCAAGCAGGACATTGATGCAAGCTCGACCGGGTCTTTGGGCCTGGATATCGCGCTGGGTATTGGTGGTCTGCCGATGGGTCGGATTGTTGAGATTTATGGCCCGGAAAGCTCGGGTAAGACCACGCTGACGCTGCATTGCATTGCAGAACAGCAAAAACGCGGTGGTGTGTGCGCATTCGTGGATGCCGAACACGCGTTGGATCCTCAATATGCCCGCAAACTGGGTGTTGATCTGGATGAGCTTCTGATCTCGCAGCCTGACACAGGTGAACAGGCGCTTGAGATCACCGACACGCTTGTTCGTTCGGGCGCGGTGAACATGGTTGTCGTCGACTCAGTTGCGGCTTTGACGCCGAAATCGGAGCTCGAAGGCGACATGGGCGACAGCAGCGTTGGCGTGCAGGCCCGATTGATGAGCCAGGCGATGCGTAAACTGACGGGCTCGATCAGCCGCTCGAATTGCATGGTGATCTTTATCAACCAAATCCGGATGAAGATCGGCGTAATGTTCGGTAGCCCCGAAACCACGACCGGTGGTAACGCGCTGAAATTCTACAGCTCGGTTCGTTTGGATATTCGCCGGATTGGCGCGATCAAAGATCGTGATGAGGTTGTCGGCAACCAGACGCGCGTCAAGGTGGTCAAGAACAAGGTGGCGCCGCCCTTCAAGCAAGTGGAATTCGACATCATGTATGGCGAAGGCATCAGCAAGATGGGTGAGTTGCTGGATCTCGGCGTCAAGGCTGGAGTGGTCGAGAAATCGGGCTCGTGGTTCAGCTATGGCGACGAACGGATCGGGCAGGGGCGTGAGAATGCCAAACAATACCTGCGCGACAACAGCCGCATTGCGCTGGATATCGAAGACAAGATTCGGGCCGCGCACGGCCTGGAGTTCGACATGCCACCCGGTTCTGCCGAGGAAGATGACATCCTCGAGGCGTAACAGCCCAATTGGGGGCCGCAAAAATCCCCCGGTTTTGCATGAATTGAGAATACTCGAAACAAGGCGGTCCGCGTGGCCGCCTTAACCCGTTCTGTAAACGGTGATCTTGCATTATTGGTGTGTACGGATCTTGTTGAGGGGTTTTCTAGCCCTTCAAAAACAAGGCCGATTTATCTTTGTGGACTATCCTTGGGTACGGGGATAAACCATTTCAGAACACTGAGATTGCGCGCCGAGAGAGCCATATGCCCACGCTGAACGAAATCCGCTCAACCTTTCTGAATTATTTTGCCAAACAGGGGCATGAAATTGTCGCGTCCAGCCCGCTGGTTCCGCGCAATGACCCGACTTTGATGTTCGTGAACTCGGGCATGGTGCAGTTCAAGAACCTGTTCACCGGCGTTGAAACCCGTGATTATCAGCGCGCCACGACGGCGCAGAAATGCGTGCGCGCCGGCGGTAAGCACAATGACCTCGATAACGTTGGCTATACTGCACGTCACCACACTTTCTTTGAAATGCTGGGCAATTTTTCGTTCGGCAACTACTTCAAACACGAGGCGATCCCTTTTGCGTGGGAGTTGATCACCAAGGAATTCGGTATCGACAAGAACCGCCTGCTGGCAACGGTGTATCACACGGATGACGAGGCGTTTGAAATCTGGAAAAAGGTTGGCGTGCCCGAAGACCGGATTATCCGCATCGCCACCAGCGACAATTTCTGGCAGATGGGTCCGACTGGTCCGTGTGGACCGTGTACGGAAATTTTCTACGACCATGGCGATCACATCTGGGGTGGGCCTCCGGGATCGCCCGACGAAGACGGCGATCGGTTCATCGAAATCTGGAACATCGTTTTCATGCAGAACGAGCAGTTCGAAGACGGCTCGATGGTCGAACTCGACATGCAGTCGATCGACACCGGCATGGGGCTGGAACGGATTGGCGCGCTGCTGCAGGGCAGCCATGACAATTATGACACCGACCTGTTCAAGACATTGATCGAAGCGTCTGCTCATGCCACCGGGGTTGATCCCTATGGCGACCAGAATGTGCACCACCGGGTAATTGCGGACCACCTGCGCGCGACATCCTTCCTGATCGCGGATGGCGTGATGCCTTCCAATGACGGGCGTGGCTATGTGCTGCGCCGGATCATGCGTCGCGCAATGCGTCATGCGCATCTTCTGGGGGCGAAAGATCCGGTTATGTATCAGCTGGTGCCAAGTCTGGTGCAGCTGATGGGCGCGCAATACACTGAGTTGGGACAGGCGCAGCCATTGATCGAAGAGACGCTCCTGTTGGAGGAAACGCGGTTCAAGCAAACCCTCGATCGTGGTCTGAAACTCCTGGATGATGAAGTTGCAGGCTTGCCCGAGGGCGCGGCACTTCCGGGTGATGCGGCATTCAAATTGTACGACACGTATGGGTTTCCGCTGGACCTGACGCAGGACGCCCTGCGTGAAAAGGGTCGTTCCGTGGACACGGACGGGTTCGACGCGGCCATGGCCGAACAAAAAGCCAAGGCCCGTGCGGCATGGGCTGGTTCGGGTGAAGCTGCAGATCAGGCAGTGTGGTTTGATGTGCTGGATACTGCCGGGGCTACGGATTTTCTGGGCTATGACACGGAAAAGGCCGAAGGGCAGGTTGCTGCGTTGGTGGTTGACGGTGCGTTGGTCGACACAATTGAAAAAGGCGGATCTGGCTGGGTGATTGTCAACCAGACACCGTTCTATGGCGAAGCTGGCGGTCAGATCGGTGATACTGGTGAAATCCGGCGTTTGGAAGAACGCGATGACATGGCGCGGGTCGAAGACACCAGAAAATTCGCTGATGGCAAAATCTATGCCCACAAAGTGACCGTTGATCAGGGCGCTTTGTCCAAAGGTGACGCGGTCGAGCTTGAGGTCGACCATGCGCGGCGCACGGCAATTCGCGCAAACCACTCGGCCACGCACCTGCTCCACGAGGCGTTGCGTGAAACGTTGGGCGATCATGTTGCACAGCGCGGCTCGCTGAACGCGGCTGACCGGTTGAGGTTTGACTTCAGCCATTCCAAGGCGCTGAGTGCGGATGAGATCCAAAAGGTCGAACGCGATGTAAATGACTTCATCCGTCAGAACTCGACTGTCGAAACGCGGATCATGACCCCTGATGATGCGCGCGAACTGGGTGCACAGGCGCTGTTTGGCGAGAAATACGGCGACGAAGTCCGTGTCGTGTCCATGGGCAAAGCTCCGACCGGTAAAGGTCAGGATGGCGAGACCTGGTCGATTGAACTGTGCGGCGGCACCCATGTACGTCAGACTGGTGAGATCGGTACTTTTGTGGTTCTGGGCGACAGCGCCAGCAGCGCGGGCGTACGCCGGATCGAGGCTCTGACCGGTGACGAGGCGCTGCGGCATCTGTCCCAGCAGGATCAGCGTCTGGGTCAGATCGCATCAGAACTCAAGGCGCAGCCAGATGACGTTGTTGGCCGCGTCAAAGCACTGTTGGACGAACGCAAATCGCTGCAAAACGAAGTGGCGCAGCTGCGCCGCGATCTGGCCATGGCCGGCGGGGCCGGGCAGAGTGGCGGCGAAGCGCGTGAGGTGAACGGGGTCGCTTTCCTTGCGCAGGCGCTGAACGGCGTATCGGGCAAGGACTTGCCGGCGTTGATTGATGAGCACAAAAGCCGTCTGGGGTCCGGCGCCGTTCTGCTGATCGCGGATGCGGGCGGTAAGGCTGCTGTTGCGGCCGGTGTGACGGCCGATCTGACCGACAAGGTTTCGGCAGTCGATCTGGTTCGTGCGGCCGTCTCAGAACTGGGCGGCAAGGGCGGCGGTGGACGCCCCGACATGGCGCAGGGCGGTGGCAAGGACGCGTCGAACGCAGATGCGGCGATCAAGGCCGCAGAACAGGTTTTGGGAGGATAAGATGGCAGCACTCTGGATTGCTCACGTCACCGTGACGGATGCGGACGCATATGCGAAATACGCAGAACTCGCAGGGCCTGCGATTGCCAAGCACGGCGGGGCGTTTATTGCCCGCGCTGCACGTTATGTCCAACTGGAAGGCAAAGAGCGTCCGCGCAATGTGGTCGCCAAGTTTCCGTCCGTCGAGGCCGCGGTCGAGTGCTATAATTCACCGGAGTACCAGCAGGCCCTGGACCACGCGCGCGGCGCAAGTGAGCGTGAACTGGTGGTTGTAGAAATTACCGAATAAGAATAAGCCAAGTCTGATCCGCGGGTTTTCTGCCAATCAGATCCATTCATGGGCGAAATTCAGCCGAACTGTTCACAAGTGAAGTGAACCGTATTGTGGCAGTTTTCCACCCAATCGGAATCTTCGTGATTCCAGTATCTTATTTTATTGGAATGAGAGTTATTAGGTATCTTCCCGCCTAGATTGTGGCGCTTTTTTCTCAATTCCTGCGCGAAATGGTCATATTGAGTGACGAATTTCCGCCTTTTTTCCCCTTCACTTTCGCCAAAGATTGTACAAGCGCTACCGTTTACCATTAGGTTTTTCTAATCGAATACGGTCCTGCTTGTCGTCAATCGTTGCGTAGACAAGGATCGAGGTACGGGCATGAAATCGGAAGATATCGGACTCAAGGCCGCTCTCGGGCGGTTGAAGACATTTTCAGGTCGGGCAGTGGGGATTGCTGCTTTGGTTTACGGGGCCGCGGTTTTCGCGTCTCAGGCGGATGCGAGCGAGGGCAACTTCATCCGTACTCTTGCGGCGTCCCCTCCGCCTTCCGGTGCGCAGCAGTTGTGCCGACAGTACGCTTGGGCGTGCTCAAGCAAGACGTCAGTACGCATGACGTCCCAACAGGAAATGCAGATCATTGAGCGGATCAACCGTCAGGTCAACGCAACGACGCGCGCGGTTACGGATCAGACGCAATACCGCACCACCGAGCGGTGGGCTTTGCCGACAACGCGCGGCGGGGATTGCGAGGATTTTGCTCTTTTGAAGAAAAGAGATCTGATCAGGGCAGGCGTTGATCCAAACAAATTGCTGATTGCGACAGTGTTGGATACGCGCCGAAATGCACATGCAGTTCTTGTCTATCGCTCCGCTCAGGGCGATTTGGTGCTGGACAATTTGACCAACCGGATCAAACCCTGGTCGGCCACGCGGTATTTGTTCCTTCGGATGCAGGATCCGGCGAAACCCAGCCATTGGGTTGGTGTGTACGGAAGAAGTTAAAAATATCGACTGATCTATCAGGCTATGCATGGCAAAAGGGGCGACACGATAGTCGCCCCTTTGTTTGTCAGGCCGAACGTCGAGACGTTTTCGGCGTTTTTCAAGGCGTCGCCAAAAATTTCAGGCTGCTTTGCGGTTGATCGCGTCAGAGTGTGCCGCCGCTGCCATCGGCGCCGCCGCCACCGGCACCGCCGCCGCTTCCGTCGCTGCCACCGCCACCGGCTCCACCGCCGCTGCCGTCGCTGCCACCGCCGCCGTCGCCGCCACCGCTGCCATCGGCACCGCCACCACCGGCACCGCCACCGCTTCCGTCGCTGCCACCGCCATCGTTGCCGTCGCCATTGCCGCCGCCATTGCCGTCGCCGCTATTGGAGTTTCCACCGTCATTGCTGCCGCCATTACCGCTGCCGCTGTCGGAGTTACCGCCGCCATTGCTGCCACCGTTACCATCGCCGCTGCTGGAGTTTCCGCCGCCATTACTGCCGCCGTTGCCGTCGCCGCTGCCGGAGTTACCGCCGCCGTTGCTACCGCCATTGCCATCACCGCTGCCGGAGTTTTCGCCGCCATTGCTGTCGCCGTTGCCGTCACCGCTGCCGGAATTACCGCCACCGTTGCCACCGTCGTTGCTACCACCGTTGCCGCCGCCATTGCTTCCGCCGCCGTTTCCGCCGCCATTGCCGCTGCCGCCATCACCACCATCGCCGGATTCACCACTTGTGCCGGATACTCCGGCACCGCCGCTGCTTTCGGACGAACCGTTGTTACCACTTGAAGAGCTTCTGTCATCGCCGTCGCTGGTGCGGTTCCTTGCAACGGTTGCCGTCGGGATATCAGTCAAAATCGCTGCGAACAGAGGACAGGCTTGCGATGTGCGGGCCAAGATATCCTCAAAGTCGGCCCGGCGCTGAATGTAGCGCAGCATCCGCTTGTCGACGACTTTGCAACTACAAAGCGTTTCGGTGGATACAGATTGCCGGGCTGTTTTGACTTTGCAAACTTCAGCTGCATGAGCCGCGCTTGTTGCCATCAGTGGGAATGTCGCGGATAAAAATACAAACGAATATAATCGGGATCTTACGCGCATAGCGCTACTCCTTTAAACTCATTACCAACACCTATTAACAAAGTAATTGTGCCACAGTTTGGACAAAAATACATCCGTACTATGCCTCAATTGTTGGTCGAGAAACAGCGATAAACCCCAGTAGATTTGCAACCTATTGGTGAAACTGTATGAAAAACTTAAGAAAAAGCCCGTCAGTAAGACGGGCTTTCTTTTGATTTAGATGGTAATTCTAGAAGTAATTCTGCCACGAACGGCACATTGTTTAGATTATGTAAACAATGTCACAGACCGGTTCAGGCCGATCTTGCCATCCGTTTCCGCTCGTGCGGGTCAAGATAACGCTTGCGCAGTCGAATGGCGTTTGGAGTGACCTCAACCAGTTCGTCATCATCGATATAGGCAATCGCCTCTTCCAGAGAATACTGGATATGAGGTGTCAGGCGCACGGCGTCATCGGAACCGCTGGCGCGCACGTTGGTCAGTTTCTTGCCTTTGAGCGGGTTCACCTCAAGGTCGTTATCGCGTGAGTGTTCGCCGATGACCATGCCCTGATACACGTCGGTTTGCGGGGCAACGAACATCCGGCCGCGCTCTTCCAGGTTCCACAGCGCATAAGCCACGGCCTGTCCGTTTTCCATCGAGATCAGAACCCCCGCACGACGACCCGGGATCGGGCCTTTGTGGGCCGCCCAGCCGTGGAACACACGGTTCAGAACACCGGTGCCGCGTGTGTCGGTCAGGAACTCGCCGTGATATCCGATCAATCCGCGCGACGGTACATGCGCGATAATACGGGTCTTGCCCGCGCCGGCCGGGCGCATTTCGGCCAGTTCACCTTTGCGCGCGCCAGTGATCTTTTCGATCACCGAGCCTGAATATTCATCGTCGACGTCAATGGTGACTTCTTCGATGGGCTCCATGCGCTGACCATCTTCTTCGCGGAACAGAACCTGTGGACGCGAGATGCTGAGCTCGAACCCTTCACGGCGCATGTTCTCGATCAGAACACCCATCTGCAGCTCGCCACGGCCAGCAACCTCAAAGGCGTCGCCGCCAGGTGTGTCGCTGATGCGGATCGCGACGTTCGACTCGGCCTCTTTCATCAGGCGGTCGCGGATAACACGCGACTGAACTTTCTTGCCGTCCCGACCGGCCAGCGGCGAGTCGTTGATGCCGAAGGTCACGGTGATGGTTGGCGGATCGATGGGTTGCGCGGGCAGGGCTTCGTCAACCTGCGGCGAAACCAGCGAGTCGGCCACGGTTGCCTTGCTCATGCCTGCGATGGTGACGATATCGCCTGCTTCGGCCACGTCGATGGGCTGTTGGGCCAGTCCGCGGAACGCCAGGATTTTCGACGCGCGGAAGTTTTCGATCAGCGTGCCATCACGGCTCAGCGCCTTGAGGTTGTCGCCCGCTTTCAAAGTGCCGCTTTCCACGCGACCGGTCAGAATGCGACCGATGAACGGATCGCTGCCCAGCGTCGTGGCCAGCATGCGGAAGGGTTCGTCTTTGTTTTGGACCTGCTTTGGGGCAGGGACGTGATCGACGATCAGATCGAACAGGGCGGTCAGGTCCTTGCGTGGCCCGTCCAGCTCCATATCTGCCCAGCCGGAACGGCCAGAGGCATACATGGCAGGAAAATCCAGCTGATCGTCGTCAGCGCCGAGGTTGGCGAACAAGTCAAAGCATTCATCAAGTGCGCGGTCGGGTTCAGCGTCGGGTTTGTCGACCTTGTTCAGCACTACGATGGGACGCAGGCCCAGAGCCAACGCCTTGGACGTCACGAATTTGGTCTGCGGCATCGGGCCTTCGGCGGCGTCCACCAACAGGACAACACCGTCGACCATGCTGAGGATCCGCTCAACCTCGCCACCGAAATCGGCGTGGCCGGGGGTGTCAACGATGTTGACCCGGGTGCCTTTCCATTCGACCGAGGTCGCTTTGGCAAGGATGGTGATGCCGCGTTCGCGCTCCAGATCATTGCTATCCATGGCGCGTTCGGCCACCGCCTGGTTTTCCCGGAACGCACCGGATTGTTTGAGCAGCTCATCCACCAGGGTCGTTTTACCGTGGTCCACGTGAGCGATGATTGCGATATTGCGCAGGTCCATGAGAGGTCAGCCTTTGAACGGGAAGTTGCCGCGCGCATAACGCGGATTGACTGAATAGGCCAGCCCTAACCGGTCGTCAGTGGCCCGCTGTGCTGGAAAACAGGTGAATGATCAGGATTCCGGCCAATATCATCGCCAAACCGAGCACCGCAGGCCAGTCCAGGCGCTGACCAAAAACAATGAAGCCTATGATGGCGATCAGCACGATCCCCAAGCCTGACCAAATGGCATAGACGATGCCGACCGGCATAAATTTCAGGGTGAGGCCCAGCAGGTAAAAAGCAACTCCGTAACCCACGACAACCAAGACAGAGGGCCAAAACCGGCTGAACTGCTGGCTGGCCTGCAGCGCCGTTGTGCCAATTGTTTCGGCGAAAACCGCCAGCAAAAGGATGAGATAGGCTTTGGGCACGGCAGGTCTCGGTTCAGTTGCAGTTGGGGAGGTTGACCACAAAATCCCAATTCACAACAAGGGGAATTTGAATGGATATCGGGAAAAGTTCGGTGCCGGAAGCACCGGGACTGCCCACCGAAGAGGTCAGGATAACCATACTATTTCAAAGAGAAAAATTCTGATACGAAACGGGTGGTTTTTAGTTTTCTTTTATGAGTTTTTTAATGACGAAATTTGCGATATCCGTGATCGTTGCTTCGGCATTCATAGTGGCGCTTGGGTGGCTTGCGGGCGGGGGGTCCGTCGACATAAACGCAGCCAGTGGTGTTGAGCGGTTTGAAAGTTTTCAGGTTTAAGTGCCTGCCGGAACGATTGGAAAAGGGGCCTTTGCGCCCCTTTTTCTATTGGCTCAACCGACAGTGTTTTCTGAAAAATACGTACTCAGTTGCGGTCGCAACCATGACCACAGCGCCGGTGCGCCGCGGTTGATCGGCGTTCCCACACGGCGTTCGATTTGGGCAAAGGTCACGTTGTAATCGACCCAGGATCCTCCGCTTGTTTCAAGGTTTCCGATCGGGGTTTGAAACCGATCAATTGCCTTGGCAAATTGCGCGTCTGGCGACTCGGCGGCTTCGAACTCCTCCCATAGTGTCCGGAAGGCGTGCTGCGGTGCCTCGGGCAACAACCCGAACAGTCTGCTGGCTGCTGCCTGTTCTTCGGCTTCTTGTGCAGCGTGATCCACTTGACCGTGGATGGGGTGATCTCCGGCGTCGATCTCGACGATGTCATGCAACAGAAGCATTTTCAGGACTCGGTCCATTGATACACCGGGCTGCGCGTATTCCGCCAACACCCAAGCAAACAGCATAATGTGCCAGGAATGCTCGGCCGAGTTTTCAAACCGCTCGCCGGACAACAGGCGTGAGGCGCGGTATACGGATTTCAGGCGGTCTGCCTCAGTCAGGAATGCCAGCCGTTCGGAAAACGCCGTTTCGGGGGTTGGCTGCGCGTGCAGCAGGGCACTGGCCAGAGCGTGTGCTTGGGGGAATTCCCGTGCCAAATACGCGGCGCGACCACTGCTGAGATTTTCCCGGGCTACTTCAACATGATCCGGGTTGGGAGTTGGCGCACACAAGACTTGAAACAGCGGTTGGCATCGGTCCAGATACTTGGCGAATTTCGCGTCCGGCGTCGTGTCGGCCTCGAACTCTTCCCACAGCGCGTGAAACGCAGACGTCTGATCGTCCGGCAAAAGGCCAAACAACTCGTCCGCCGCCGCGCGCTCGGCGCGTTCCACGGCGTTCCAATCGGTTTCCAGGTGAATGGGGTGATCGCCGACGATGATCTCGACCAGATCGTGCAACAGCAGCATGCGTATGACGCGGTTGATGTGCACGTCGTCACCCGCCAACGGCTCCATCGTCAGTGCCCATAAGGCCAGGTGCCAGCTGTGTTCTGCAGAGTTTTCGGGGCGGGACTGATCCAGCAGCGCATTGGCGCGATCGACCGACTTTAGCCTGTCCGCGCGTTTCAGGAATTCAAGTTGCGCGGACAGTCGTTCAGTCATTTCTTTTCAATCGCTTTCACTTGGGATCGATGTTTCGTCAGTGCGTCGATGACAAACTTGCGCGCCTTGCGCTCAGCAATGCGCACACGCATTTCGGTCAGAAAGGCCTCTTCCAAGGTCTGGGAGGAGGCGCCCAAAAGCTCTCCCACCTCGACAAAGAAACGATCATTGCCGGTTTCGTCCATCACCTTCATTGTGTCCTCGGCCAGTTTGGCCGCAAGTGTTGTGATGGTATTCGACATTAGCGCGTGTTCTCGGTCAGGCGACGCTTCACATAGTCACTGACATCGGTGATCAGCGTGTCCATGTGACGGTCCTGGAAGAAGTGATCAGCACCCTCAACCTCGTTATGGGTGATGGTGATGCCCTTTTGTTCGTGCAGTTTGTTGACCAGCGACGTGGTGTCGGCGGGCGGGGCCACACGGTCGGACGAGCCGTTGATGATCAGGCCGGACGAAGGGCAGGGCGCCAGGAATGAGAAGTCATACATGTTGGCTGGGGGCGACACGCTGATAAAGCCCGTAATTTCGGGGCGGCGCATCAGCAGCTGCATTCCGATCCAGGCACCAAACGAGAAACCGGCAACCCAGCAGTGCTTGGAGTTGTTGTTCATCGACTGCAGATAGTCCAGCGCTGACGCTGCATCGCTCAGCTCACCGATGCCCTGATCGTATTCACCTTGGCTGCGGCCCACGCCGCGGAAGTTAAAGCGCAACACGGTAAAGCCCATGTTGTAAAACGCATAGTGCAGATTATAGACCACCTTGTTGTTCATGGTCCCGCCGAATTGTGGATGCGGGTGCAGCACGATGGCAATCGGTGCGTCTTTTTCCTTTTGCGGGTGGTAGCGGCCTTCCAGGCGGCCTTCGGGTCCGGGAAAAATCACCTCGGGCATGTGTGCTTTGGTCCTGTCTTTTTCTTCCTGATGCCACGATATACTTGACGGTAATCGTAAGGCACTTTAGAACGGTTCTAATTATGATGCTTTGCGCAAGGCGCTGCCTGTCGGAGATACGCACTGGCGGCGGCGGCGTCAATGTTTTCGCTTATAACCTGCCATGAGGGAAAGACAATGAAGCTTTCGACAAAGGGTCGTTACGCGATGGTTGCACTGGCTGATATTGCTCTACAGCCCTCGGACCGCTTGGTGACGCTTAGCGAAATTTCCGAACGTCAGGATATCTCGCTTCCTTATCTCGAGCAGCTTTTCGTCAAATTGCGCCGGGCCGAACTGGTTTCGTCCGTACGTGGACCGGGCGGCGGGTATCGTTTGGCGCGGCCTGCTTCCGAGATTCGGGTGGTCGAAGTTCTGGCGGCGGTGGATGAAACCGTGGACGCGCTGCAAAAAGGTGCTGGTGCATCTGGGGCATCCTCGGGCAGCCGGGCGCAGTCATTGACCAACCGTCTTTGGGAAGGTCTTAGTGCGCACGTCTACGTCTTTTTGCACCAGACGCGCTTGTCAGATGTAATCAAGAACGATCTGGCACCGTGCCCGGCAGTTCCCAGTCTGTTTTCCATCGTTGATGTGTGATCTAATGCTGTTTGCCTCTTGGGTTTCTTCCCCGCTTTGCGACGACGAAAAGATGTATCCATGAATCGTATTTATCTGGATCATAACGCAACAACACCGCTGCGCCCCGAGGCGCGTGAGGCCATGGTGGCAGCGATGGATTTGTGCGGGAACCCCTCATCCGTTCACGCCGAAGGCCGCGCGGCCAAGGCTCTGATCGAACGGGCAAGGGCGCAGGTTGCAGCCGCATTTGGTGCGGATGGGGCAGACGTTGTATTTACATCAGGTTCGACCGAAGGGGCCGCGCTGACATTGGGCAATCGTGATTTGCACGGGTCCGCGATTGAGCATGACGCGATCAGATCATGGATTACCGAAGACTTGCCCACGTCGCAATCCGGTCAGGTGGATGTGTCAAACCCCGAGCAGTCGACCCTGCAATTGGCGAACTCCGAGACGGGGATTGTTCAATCTTTGCCAAACGGATTGGCCGTGACGGATGCGACACAGGCCTTTGGCAAGTTGCCGGTGGCCTTTAACTGGCTGGGCGTCCAGATGGCGTTGATTTCGGCCCACAAGATGGGCGGCCCGAAAGGGATTGGCGCGGTGGTGATGAAACGTGGCACCGAACTGCCTGCAATGATCAAAGGCGGTGGGCAAGAGATGGGCCGACGGTCAGGCACCGAAAATGTCATTGGAATCGCGGGGTTCGGGGCTGCAGCTGAAGCTGCGGCGCGGGATCTTTCAAATGGTATCTGGGAACAGGTTCGTGAATTTAGAAATATTCTAGAAAATGCCCTTGAGGCTGGTTCTAAATCTACTATTTTTGTCGGGAAAGGTCAGGACCGCCTTCCGAATACCTCGTGTTTCGCAATCCCCGGCTGGAAGGGCGAAACGCAGGTCATGCAGATGGATCTGGCAGGTTTTGCTATCAGTGCAGGTTCTGCCTGTTCCAGCGGCAAGGTCCGGGCAAGCGCGGTGCTGACCGCGATGGGTTTTGATGAGGTCACAGCAGCAAGCGCCATCCGCGTGTCTCTGGGACCTTTGACCACTGAAGAAGATGTGCTGCGTTTCGCCGAAACGTGGCTTGAAAAAGAAAAGAAGCATCGCGCGCGCGCCGCGTGATCTGACGGAGGTGTCATATGGCCGCTTTGGACCAGACCCAGGTAAAAGAGGGTGTCGATCAAGAAACCGTGGACGCGGTACGCGAGGTCAGTACCTACAAATACGGTTGGGATACCGATATCGAGATGGAGTACGCGCCCAAGGGCGTGAACCCGGATATCGTCCGGCTGATCTCGGAAAAGAATGAAGAGCCCGAATGGATGACCGAATGGCGTCTGGCGGCCTTCGAACGCTGGACCAAGATGGATGAGCCGAACTGGGCTATGGTCCACTATCCCAAGATCGATTTCCAGGACCAGTATTACTATGCCCGTCCCAAGTCGATGGAGGAGAAGCCGAAGTCGCTGGACGAGGTCGATCCAAAGCTGCTGGCTACTTACGAAAAGCTGGGTATCCCGCTGAAAGAACAGATGATTCTGGCCGGCGTTGAAGGTGCCGAGGATATGCCCGCCGAGGGTCGCAAGGTGGCCGTGGATGCGGTGTTCGACTCGGTTTCGGTTGGCACGACCTTTCAGGACGAACTGGCCAAACACGGTGTGATCTTCTGTTCGATCTCAGAGGCGATCAGGGAACACCCTGAACTGGTCAAAAAATACCTTGGCACAGTGGTCCCCGTCTCGGACAACTTTTACGCCACGCTGAACTCGGCCGTGTTCTCGGATGGCTCGTTTGTCTACATCCCGCCAGGTGTACGCTGCCCGATGGAGCTGAGCACCTATTTCCGCATCAACGCGGAAAATACGGGTCAGTTTGAACGCACGCTGATTATCGCGGACAAAGGTTCTTACGTTTCGTATCTGGAAGGCTGCACCGCACCGCAGCGCGATACAGCTCAGCTGCACGCCGCCGTTGTTGAGATCATCATCGAAGAAGATGCCGAGGTGAAATACTCGACCGTTCAAAACTGGTTCCCCGGGGATGAAAACGGCAAAGGCGGTATCTATAACTTCGTGACCAAGCGCGCCGATTGCCGGGGTGACCGGTCCAAGGTGATGTGGACCCAAGTGGAAACCGGATCCGCCGTGACCTGGAAGTACCCGTCCTGCATCCTGCGCGGTGATGAAAGCCAGGGTGAGTTTTACTCGATCGCCATTACCAACAACATGCAGCAAGCTGATACCGGCACCAAAATGGTGCATCTGGGCAAGAACACCAAGTCGCGCATCGTGTCCAAAGGGATCAGCGCGGGTAAAGCGCAGAACACCTATCGTGGTCTGGTTTCGATGCACCCGAAGGCGAAGGACAGCCGCAACTATACCCAGTGCGACAGCTTGCTGATCGGTGATAAATGCGGGGCTCACACGGTGCCGTATATCGAGGTTCGCAACAATTCATCGCGCGTGGAGCATGAGGCGACGACATCCAAAGTGGATGACGATCAACTGTTCTACTGCCGTCAGCGCGGCATGGACGAGGAAGAGGCCGTGGCCCTGGTCGTCAACGGGTTCTGCAAGGACGTCCTGCAGGCGTTGCCGATGGAGTTTGCCATGGAAGCGCAGCAGCTGGTGGCCATCAGCCTTGAAGGATCAGTGGGTTAACCCCGCATTTCTCTGAATTCAGAACATATCGGGGCCGGATGGCCCCTTGCGGTACGCAAAAGGACAAAAAATGCTGGAAATCAAAAACCTGCACGTGAAACTTGAGGAAGAAGAAAAGCAAATCCTTAAAGGTGTCGACCTGACCGTCGAGGCCGGAAAGGTGCATGCGATCATGGGGCCGAACGGCTCGGGCAAGTCGACACTCAGCTATGTGCTGTCGGGCCGCGATGGGTACGAAGTGACCGAAGGCTCTGCCACGCTGGAAGGTGAGGACCTTTTGGAGATGGAGCCGGAAGAGCGCGCTGCGGCGGGTATCTTTTTGGCATTCCAGTACCCTGTGGAAATCCCGGGCGTTGGTAACATGACCTTCCTGCGCACGGCCGTGAACGCTCAGCGCAAGGCGCGCGGCGAAGACGAATTGTCAGCTGCTGATTTCCTGAAGGAAGTTCGGGCCAAGGCGAAATCGCTGAAAATCGACGCGGATATGCTGAAGCGCCCTGTGAACGTCGGCTTCTCGGGTGGTGAGAAGAAGCGTAACGAAATCCTGCAGATGGCGATGCTGGAACCCAAGATGTGCATTCTTGACGAAACGGATTCGGGTCTGGACGTCGATGCGATGAAACTGGTGGCCGAAGGCGTGAACGCGTTGCGTGATGAAGGCCGTGGTTTCCTGGTCATCACCCACTATCAGCGCCTGTTGGACCACATCAAACCCGATGTCGTGCACATAATGGCAGACGGTCGAATCGTTAAAACCGGCGGTCCCGAACTGGCATTGGAAGTTGAAAACAACGGTTATGCCGACATCCTGGCCGAGGTGAACTGATGGCTTTGCCCGAAGTAAAGCAAACCGCGACCGAGGCACGGCTGGCCACGCTGACCATGCCCGATGCCGGGTGCACCCGTGCCGCACGCGAGGACGCGCTGGCTCGTGTGTTGGAAATGGGTCTGCCGGGTCGGCGCGACGAATATTGGAAGTACACGCGCCCCGACACGCTGATTTCGGCCGAACAGCCGCATGCCGCTTTGTTCCACTCGGACGAACCGCTGCTGTTTGGCAATCTCGACCGGTTGAAGATCGTGTTCATCGACGGTGTGTTCAGCGCTGAAGACTCGGATGATCTGGAACTGGAAGGTGTCAATATCGACCGGATCGAAGATATCTGCTGTAAGGATATTCACTGGGCCAAAGAGTTGTACGGCGTTCTGGAATCGCGCGGGCAATCCCCGGTTCAGCGGCCGTTGGCTGCTTTGAATACCGCCTTTGCCGCAGATGGCGTTGCGATCCACGTCACCGGCAAACCGACCAAGCCGATCAGCCTGATCTATCGCCATGCATCCGAGACCTCGGACGCCATGCTGCATCACATCATCCGTGTCGAAAGCGGCGCTGAAGTGACGGTTCTGGAAAACGGTCCTGCGGCGTCGCGGTTCAACAAATGCATCGAGATCGACATCGCCGATGGCGGTACATTGCATCACGTGCGCGCGCAGGGCAGGGACCATGAACGTCGCGCCGCGACACACATGTTCACGCGGCTGGGACAGAAATCTGTCTTTAAATCCTTCACGCTGACAGTGAATGGAGTTTTGACACGTAACGAACAGGTGATCGAACTGACCGGCGACGACGCTATTGCTCATGTGGCAGGCGCCTGCGTAGGTGATGGTGATTTTCACCATGACGACACGGTTTTCGTTACCCATGACGCAGTGAACTGCGAAAGCCGCCAGGTCTTTAAGAAAGTTCTGCGCAACGGCGCGACCGGCGTGTTCCAGGGTAAGATCCTGGTCAAAGAAGGCGCACAGAAGACTGATGGATATCAGATCAGCCAGTCCTTGCTGCTGGATGATGACAGCCAGTTCCTCGCCAAGCCCGAACTTGAGATCTATGCCGATGATGTTGCGTGTTCACATGGCTCGACCTCGGGTGCGATTGATGAGACGGCGCTGTTCTACCTGCGTTCGCGTGGGGTTTCGGTTAAGGACGCCACCAATATGCTGACACTGGCATTTTTGGCCGAAGCCGTCGATGAGATCGAAGATGAGGCATTGGCAGAGGCCATCGTGAACCGCCTTGAAGGCTGGCTGTCGCGACACATCTGATGCCTTTGACCTCGGATATCGTGGCCACTTATCGGGGGCCGGGTCGTGTCGTGCGGCGGCTTCTTGACCTTGGCCCGCGCGAGGACAGGGCGTTGATGTTTGTCATGGCGTTCTGCGTCGTGGCATTCATCGCGCAATTGCCCAGCCTTGCGCGACGCGCGCATATCGAAGGGCTAGAACTGGATATGTTGATGGGCGGTGCCTTGATGGGCACCGTCATTATTCTGCCTCTGTTTTTCTACCTGCTGGCATTTGTCTCATACGGCGCGGCCCGATTGGTCGGCGGTCAGGGGACGTCCTATGGCGCTAGATTGGCTCTGTTCTGGGCGCTATTGTCCTCAACACCTCTGGTTTTGTTGAATGGTTTGGTCGGTGGTTTCATAGGATCTGGCCCGGCCCTGACACTCGTCGGGATCGTCTGGTTCGCAGTTTTCCTGTGGTTCTGGCTGGCAGGTCTCAGTCAAGCGCAAAGGCGGCAAGAATGAATCCCACTGGCTTTGTCGATCTTGCGATCTTGACCCTGACACACCCCGCCCAAGCGGCCCGACGCCTTTTGGACATGCGGCCTGGGCGTGAATTCCTATGGCTGGCTTTCTTTTTGGCTGTGGTGCTGAATGGCCTTGTGCAACTGGGTATTGATCACTTGATTCCCGTCCCCAGTGGTGAATCCGTACCCCCACCTACGCCTGTGTTCCTGGGTCTGGTCCGATCTGCGGGCGCCATGTTGCTCAGCGTCGGGGCATTCCTGTTCGTGGGGCGGTTACTGGGTGGCCGTGCAACATTCGATGACATTCTGACGCTGACGATCTGGCTGCAATACCTTCAGATCGCTGCGATGGTGATCACGCTGGTCATCACCATCGTGCTGCCGTTTTTGATGCTTATGTTTTTGCTGGCCACGGCGATTATCAGCCTTTACGTCACGCTCCATTTTCTGAATGAAGCGCATCAGTTCGGTTCGCTTGCTAAATCCTTCGGGGTCATCGTGTTATCTGCCTTGATTGCAGTGCCCTTTGTCCTCGCATTAACGCCCGGCGGCCCCGTATAGGGAATAAAAGACCATGTATGACGTGCAGAAAATCCGCTCAGACTTTCCAATCCTGTCTCGGGAAGTGAACGGCAAGCCGTTGACCTATCTGGACAATGGCGCATCGGCGCAGAAACCGCAGGTCGTGATTGATGCGGTGACACGGGCATATTCCGAAGAATACGCGAATGTTCACCGCGGCCTGCATTACCTGTCCAATCTGGCGACCGAAAAATACGAATCCGTTCGCGGAACCATCGCCCGTTTTCTGGGCGCGGCGGACGAGGATGAAATTGTCTTGAACTCAGGCACGACCGAAGGCATCAATCTGGTCGCCTATGGCTGGGCCATGCCGCGCATGCAGGCCGGGGATGAGATCGTGCTGAGCGTGATGGAACACCACGCCAATATCGTTCCCTGGCATTTCCTGCGCGAACGTCAGGGCGTCGTCCTGAAATGGGTCGACGTGGACGCTGACGGTGGCCTTGACCCGCAGGCCGTGATCGACGCGATCGGTCCCAAGACCAAGCTGGTTGCAGTGACCCAATGTTCGAACGTGTTGGGCACGGTGGTCGATGTCAAAGCGATCACAGAAGGCGCGCACGCAAAAGGCGTACCGGTGTTGGTCGATGGCAGCCAGGGTGCCGTGCACATGCCTGTCAATGTCGCTGATATCGGATGCGATTTCTATGCAATTACTGGCCACAAGCTTTATGGCCCTTCGGGGTCGGGTGCGATTTACATAAAATCCGAACGCATGGCCGAGATGCGCCCCTTTATCGGTGGCGGCGACATGATCAAAGAGGTCAGCAAGGACCAGGTGATCTACAACGACCCGCCAATGAAGTTTGAGGCCGGAACGCCCGGTATTGTCCAAACCATCGGTCTGGGTGTTGCGCTGGATTACATGATGGATCTGGGGATGGAAAATATCGCCGCTCATGAGGCCAGGTTGCGCGACTATGCTATGCAGAAACTGACCGGTCTGAATTGGTTGCAGGTTCAGGGCACACGCCCGGACAAGGCCGCGATCTTCAGCTTTACGATGGACGGGGCCGGGCACGCACATGATGTCTCGACCATTCTGGACAAGAAAGGCGTGGCTGTTCGTGCCGGGCACCACTGCGCTGGTCCGCTCATGGATTTCTACGGTGTCACGGCGACTTGCCGCGCAAGCTTTGGTCTGTACAACACCACGGACGAGGTCGACATACTGATCGACGCGCTGGAATTGGCACATGATTTGTTTGCGTGAAACCTGGCCGATCCGGAAAGATTTGCAGTTGCACCCGGATCGGAACAAGGTTAGCTAACGGCCAAGGCACCTGTAGCTCAGCTGGATAGAGCGCTGCCCTCCGAAGGCAGAGGCCAGAGGTTCGAATCCTCTCAGGTGCGCCATTACTATTAATGGCTTACGGCTAGCTGGGTGATGATTTTGCCCTCTTAAGCCCGCTTTCGCTTCGGCATTCAATTGATCGGGCCGTGAAATGCACCAGCTCAGAACTGCCGCTATCGTGAAAGACCGAATGCCTTGCGATACTTTGGGATAAAAAGCTCTTTTCCCTTCATCTTGCGGGTGATCCAATCGCCAACCGTCGCAAAGAGCCAACTATTGCCGACATGAGGTCCCAGCGGAACGAGGATTGGTGCCTTCTTCCAAGGCGCATAGGGCTTTTGATCTTCGACCGCCTGTCCCTTCAACACCTGTTTCAATGTCTTGATCAACCATGGGTTTTGTCTGGTGATCGCGACAATCGTCATACCGTCACCAATGTCGGCGATGTCGCCCGCGATGAAGACATTCGGAAAACCCGACGGGCGCATCCATTTGTCGGTCTTGACCCGACCGGATGGTAGAGCATTCACGCCAGGCAAAGTCTGAATCAAGGTCGAATTTGGTTTTGATCCGACGACCGGAAACACCAGATCAGCCGAGACAACCCGGCCATCGGTCAGTTTCACTGATCCCGCGTAAGGCATATCCATACGCTGTAGATCCTCGGCCCTTTGACCAAGCACGACAGATACACCGGCGCGTTCAAGTTTGCGTTTGATCTGGTTGCCAAACTTAGCGGGATACATCGGGAAAAGGGTGTCGTCCGACGAAATCAAAGTGATGTCCTTGTCCGGTCGTGCCGCAGCAATTTCCCCCGCCAGTTCTGTGCCAACAGCACCAGCCCCGACGATTGCCACCGATTTCGCGGCTGCCAATTGCGCGCTGACATCCGCGCTGGCCCGACGAAAATCATCGATGCTGTCGCCCGATGGTTTGAACGGTGCCGCATAGGACGAACCTGTGGCCACGACGATGAAATCAGCGGGATGGACATTGCCATCTTCCAGGGTCACTTCGGTTTGAGACACCGATACAGCGCGGCCACGCACGACCCGCCCGGTCTTTAGCAGGCGATCATACGGCAGAACGATCTGATCCAGCAAAGCAGGATCCAAGAGCGCCCGGATTGTTGCCGGCGGCTGCACAAAAGCTTCGCGTTGCTCAATCAGTGTGACATCGGCATGCGCATCCAATTCTTTGGCAACTTCAAAGCCGACATATCCGCCACCAACAATCACTACCTTCTTCTTGCTCATCCCAATCCTCATTGCATTTGGGTGTTCCGGGCAGTAGTTAGAAATACGTTATCAAAACGACAAGTACGGTCATTTAGGATACTGTCATGACAACTCTCGAATCGAAAGAGAATTGCCTTATCGAGCCGTTGATCGAAGCGATTTCGGGTAAGTGGAAACTTTTGATTGTCTATTGGCTGGCGCAGGAAACCTCGCGGTTCAATCAGCTTCAGCGAAACCTTGGCAGCATAACGCACCGGACACTGACCCGCCAGCTAAGTGAGTTGCAAGAAGCGGGCTTTGTTTCACGCAAAGACTTCAAAACCATCCCGCCCCATGTGGAATACAGCCTGACGCCTTTAGGGCAAAGTTTGATACCGCTGCTGCAGGCGATGCATGACTGGGCGGCGAGCAACGCGGACCTGCTGCGCGATCCGAAATGATGGCACTGCAGTAAGCTGAGCCGCAATAGCGGGCGTACTGCCATTCGTCACAAATAGGTCGAGAAAGTGCGCTGAGGCAGCGGCATCCAGAAACCCACAAGCGCTGGCGCCCTTCCGCGGAACGAAGCCGCGCGTGCACCCCAATACCAGACGGGGCAGTTATACCAGAACCAAAAGCAGATAGGCGGCAAGGGCCACTACAATGGAAAACAAAACCACCGGCGGCGGTTTATCAGTATCCTTGAGTTCTTGCTGAAACGAACCAGCGTAGTACGCAAGATAAAGCGCGGCAACCAGCAGGAACAAAGCTATGACTTTGGTGACAATCGAAATCTTTAATCTTTCCTCTAACGCCGCAATATGACTCCTTTCTCGAAAAAAATCTCTTCATAAAGTCGCGATATTTTTCATCATGTTATGAACTTGTCGGTGAGACACGAATGGTGGCTCACCAAAGAATGATGTTTCCAAGTTCGTGAAAATACTTTTTTGGCCGCCAATTCCGGACTTGTAAGCGCGGCAATTGGCAATCCCGTATCCGGGCAAAACATGTGCGCAGGTCGTCCAAAAAACAAAGAGCGCCCAAGGGCGCTCGTCGTTGAGAAACAGTTTGGGTGTCTTTTAGCCGCCCCAGCTGCGAACCTCGCCGCAATCCATATGGACGAAGTTCGAGCGGTGGTACTTGCCAACACCACCAGCGCGGCAAGACATGGCTGCTTTGGCCATCTGGGACACAGAACGAGACGAAAGGCGCAAGTCAGCAGCCTGACCTTTCATGTGCAGCGAGTTCTTGGCCACACGGCGCGAACGAGACCGCAGCATTGCATTGGTTTGGGGGGAGCGGTAGCCGGACAAAAGAGTGTAGGGCTCATTCACGTCCAGAAGATTGTGAGAGGCTGCCATGATATCGATGGTGCGCAGATCCATCGACTTGGCCTGGTCAGTGCGCCAGTCGCGCATGAAGTGGTTCACTTCTTTGACGGCGTCCTTGATGTATTTGCCGTCGACCCAATAGATCATATCGATCCGTTCGCCCGTGCGGCCCGAATACATTCGGATACGACGGATATCGCCGCCACCGCGCAAAAAACCTGCTGCATTGGAATAAGTCGGTGCTGCTACAACTGCTGTTGCAGCGAATGCGCCCAATAGGGCACGCCGGGTCAAACCCGATGTACTGCTCGTGGTCATTTCGTTTCGTCCCGTACTGTTCCTGCCTGCACACGATGTTACGCGCGCGATCTTAATTTTTTCCCATCCCAGATGCGGGATTTATGACACAGTCCGAAAAGCCAGCCAAGAAATCTTTCACATTCATCTTTTCAAGGGGGAATTTTCGGCGAATTTTTGCGCAGGTGATGCAAATCGGTATACTATTGAGGCAATTAGGCGTTCGCGCAACATAGCCGATGCAAACGCGCATCAGGCTCGGATGGATGCTTTGGATTGATGTATTTGTGAATGGACAAAACGTCCAGCTGAAAACCATATTCGTTCGGAACGCGCCTCAGAACGCGCAAAGTATTGAATAATCAAGGTCATCCCATGCGAGCACTTTTTCAGTTGCCTAAAAATCTTATCTTCGCCGCTTGCATTACGGCGTCAGCCTCTGTGGCAAGTGCCCAGTCGGCACCCGGAACGGCATTTCAAATGGCTGTTGCCGAGTTTGCGCCTGCAGGTTCGGGCCTGGCAGAGTTCTATCGTACCAACGCGTTTGCGCCAATCTGGGTCGGAGACACGCCCGAGCACGAGGCGCGTAGGGCGCGGTTGATCAAGGCTTTGTCGACTACGAACTTGCATGGTTTGCCAGAAGGGGCTTATGACGTTCAGTCGATTGTTTCAAAGATGCAGGACGCCAGATCGCTGCGGGACTTGGGTGCGGTTGAAATTGAACTGAGCAAGGCGTTTGTCAGCTACGCAAGTGATCTGTTTTCGGGCACATTGCGTCCTGCGCAGATCGACGATGGGCTGGTCCGCAAGGTGTCGCGTCGGTCAGTCAATGACCATTTGCAGGGCCTGCTGACTGCGGAAGGTGACGGGTATTTCGATCAACTCGCGCCGCAGTCCACCCAGTACCGCGCATTGATGAAACAGAAAATCGCGCTGGAAGCTTTGGTCAACCAAGGCGGTTGGGGTGCCGGTGTGCCCGTGGGTAAGTTGGAGTATGGCGATACCGGACCTAATGTAGTTAAGCTGCGTAACCGTCTGATCACAATGGGGTATCTAAGTCCGACCGCAAGCCCCGAATTCGATGAGGCAATGCTGGGTGCTGTCAAAGACTTCCAGCAGGCGCACGGTCTGGCCACCGATGGTGTCGCCGGAGAGGGCACGATCACCGAACTTAACCGCACGGCGTCCGAGCGTTTGAAGGCCGTGTATGTTGCACTGGAACGAGAACGCTGGTTGCCGCGGGAACGGGGTGAGCGGCACATTCTGGTCAACCAAGCCGACTTTTCGGCCAAGATCGTGGACGATGGCCGGGTTACCTTTGAAACCCGCGCCGTGATCGGCAAGAACGTGCATGACCGTCGTAGCCCGGAGTTTTCGGACGAGATGGAGCATATGGTCATCAACCCCAGTTGGTATGTACCGCGCTCGATCATCACCAAGGAATATCTGCCAAAATTGCAGTCAAATCCAAACGCCGTAGGTCACATCCAGATCACAGATCGCAGCGGTCGTCTGGTTAATCGGGGCGCGGTTGATTTCTCCCAGTTCAACACCAGAAACTTCCCGTTTGCTATGCGTCAACCCCCGAGCAAAAGCAACGCGCTTGGGTTGGTGAAGTTCATGTTCCCCAATAAGTACAACATCTATCTGCATGATACGCCTCAGAAATCTCTGTTTGCACGTGAGACGCGGGCGTTCTCGCACGGGTGTATCCGTTTGGCGCAACCTTTTGAGTTTGCCTATGCGCTTTTGGCCAAGCAGGAAGAGGACCCAAAGTCGTTTTTCCACCGTATATTGGCGTCCGGCAAGGAAACGACTGTCCCGCTGGAACAGCATGTTCCGGTTCACCTGATCTATCGCACCGCCTATGTCGGTCCGAAAGGTGAGGTTCAGTACCGCCGCGATGTCTATGACCGGGACCGAAAAATCTGGGACGCTCTGCAGAAAGCAGGGGTAGCCCTGCCGGACGTTCAGGGGTAATCACCGGGGGCAGGTCCTTAATTCGGGAAGCCCGTCATGCAGTACACTATTCAGCAAATCGCCGAAGCCTTGGGCGCGGACTGTCAGGGTGAAGTTGGCCTTGTTATAGAGCGCGCCGCAGAACCGGTCGATGCCGGGCCGTCTGACCTGGCAATGGCGATGTCGCCGAAATACGCGGACGCGCTTAGCACGGGTGCCGCCCGCGCCGCCGTTTTGTGGGAAGGTGCGGATTGGCAGGCTCTGGGGTTGGAGGCCGCGGTTTTTGTGCCGCGTCCACGCATGGCGATGGCAGGTATCACGGCAATGCTGGATCGCGGGCAGGGAGTTCAGCCGGGCATTCACCCCTCTGCCGTAATCGACCCAACGGCGGAGATAGGCGAGGGTGCCTCGATCGGTCCATTGGTAGTTGTTGGTGCCGGTGCGCGTATCGGTAAGAATGCGGTCATCGGGCCACATTGCGTGATCGGTCTGGATGCCGTTCTGGGTGACCACGCCTTTCTGCGCGAGATGGTGAGTATCGGAGCACGTGCTCAGATCGGTGACCGTTTCATTGCCCAACCCGGTGCGCGGATCGGCAGCGACGGTTTCAGCTTTGTGACGCCCGAGGTATCAGGCGTGGAAAACGCCCGCAAATCTATGGGCGATCAGGGTGAAGCCCGGGCGCAAAGCTGGCTCCGCATTCATTCTTTGGGTGCCGTTGAGATTGGCGATGATGTCGAAGTCGGTGCGAATTGCACCGTGGACAATGGGACCATCAGGAACACATGCATTGGCGATGGTTCAAAGCTCGATAACCAGGTTCATATCGGGCACAACACCCGTGTCGGGCAGGATTGCCTGTTATGCGGGCAATCCGGTGTGTCCGGATCAGTTGAAATTGGAAACAACGTTGTTTTGGGCGGACAGACCGGAGTGTCGGACAATATCTTTATCGGCGATGGTGTGATTGCGGGCGGGGGCACAAAAATCCTATCCAACGTTCCCAAAGGGCGCGTGGTTATGGGCTATCCCGCCATCAAAATGGAAACGCATACAGACATTTACAAAGCGCAGCGCCGGCTGCCGAGATTGGCACGTGACGTTGAGGCGCTGAAAAAGGCTGTTTCCAAACAGCCTCCGAGCGATTAAATCAACCACAACATGATAATTAGAGGATCGACATGAGCATCAGCGACCGCGTCATCGCAATCATTGCAGAGCAGGCCGTGCTGGAGCCGTCGGATGTGACACCCGAAAGCACGCTCGAAGATCTTGGCATCGATAGCCTTGGTCTGGTCGAAAGCATTTTCGCCATCGAGGAAGAGTTCGATATCTCGATTCCGTTCAACGCCAACGAGCCGAGCGCCAGCGATTTTGACATCTCGAATGTCGCGGCCATCATCACCGGTATCGAAAAGCTGGTGTCGGAAAAGGTCTGACATAATCCTATGAAACGCGTCGTTATCACCGGGGCCGGTACTATCAATTCACTGGGCCATTCGGTGCCTGATACGTTAGAGGCTATGCGCGAAGGGCGCTGTGGTATCTCTGCGCTTGAATTTCGCGATGTTGAAAGACTGGCCATTCAGATCGGCGGCCAGGTCCGCGGGTTCGAGGCTGAGGGGCGGTTTAATCGCCAGCAAATGACGCTGTATGATAGGTTCACCCAATTCACGCTGACGGCGGCCAAAGAAGCGATTGATCAATCCGGGATCGAATTCCACGGCGACCTCGCGGCCCGTTCCGGCGTTGTGCTGGGAACCGCTGGCGGCGGCGTTTCGACCTGGGATGACAACTACCGTTCCGTTTACGAAGATGGCAAAAACCGGGTGCACCCGTTTGTCGTTCCCAAGCTGATGAACAATGCGGCGGCCAGCCACGTCTCGATGGAGCATAATCTCAAAGGGCCAAGTTTTACGGTGTCGACGGCCTGTGCCTCGTCCAACCACGCAATGGCGCTGGCATTCCAGATGGTACGCAGCGGTGCCGCTCCAGCGATGCTGACCGGTGGGTCAGAGTCGATGTTGTGTTTTGGTGGTGTCAAAGCCTGGGAAGGGCTGCGCGTCATGTCCAAAGACGCCTGCCGTCCGTTCAGCGCGAATCGCAATGGCATGGTGCAGGGCGAAGGCGCAGGTGTCTTCGTGTTCGAAGAATTCGAGCACGCCCGCGCCCGTGGGGCTAATATCCTGTGTGAGGTCGTGGGTTTTGCGATGTCGTCAGATGCGTCGGACATTGTCATGCCCAGCAAGCAGGGCGCCGCACGCGCCATGTCGGGCGCGCTTGCGGATGCAGGGTTAAGCGCGGACAGCGTCGGATATATCAACGCACATGGGACCGGAACCGCGGCCAATGACAAGACAGAATGCGCGGCCGTGGCCGGTGTCTTTGGTCCTCATGCGGACGAACTGATGATTTCTTCGACCAAGTCGATGCACGGCCACCTTATCGGTGGCACCGGCGCGGTCGAACTGCTGGCCTGTATCATGGCACTGCGGGATGGCGTGATCGCTCCGACCATCGGCTATGAAGAGCCGGACCCCGAATGCGCGCTGGATGTTGTGCCAAACGAAGCCCGCGAGGCGAAAGTAGACGTGGCACTTAGCAACGCCTTTGCTTTTGGCGGGCTGAATGCCGTTATTGCCCTGAAACGCATTTAACTTCTGATTTCAAACAAAGACGCCGCCGGTAAATCCCGGCGGCTTCTTTAGTTTAGTGAAACCTCAGTTCTGTAGAACTTTCAATCCTTCAAAACCTGCGGTGAATCCTGACAGCGATAATTCCAGTTGCAGTAGTTGGTTTGGTGCGAGAACCGACACAAGCGACAAGGTCGCTTTGGATCCGACCTTCATTGCGTTCACGTCACCCTCGGTAAAGCCCATCTGCGCGACGCAACCAACTGGGTTACAGTGGTGGTAGTCGTAGCGCTTGCCCGGAGCACCATCGATTGAAAGCGCCAGCTGCGCCTGTAGCATCGTTTCCAGCGGGACAACCACAGTTGCTCCGGCAACCGCAGCCACGCCTTCGGGCAGTTTTTCCAGAGTGATTTCCGCGATCGGCTGGCCTTGCTCGCCGGTCAGGATCTGACGCATCACGCAGGGGTCTTCATCGGTATCGGTATTGATGCACAGGATCGCCCAGTCGCCCTTTTCTTCCTTAACGTATTGTTCGCCGACGCGCGGACCGGTTTCACCCAGGTCCAGATTACTGCCGACCTCAGTTTGCGAGGTCTGGGGCTGTTGTTCGGTTTCCTGCGTCGTTTCCTGTGCGAACGCGGCTCCGCACCACAAAGCAGTGGTCACCAGGCTGATGGATAGGGTGTTCTTGATCATGATTGCCTCGGTCTTATGTTGGATTTTTTATTCGTCTATCACCCTTACCAGACCCTGTCAGGGGCTAAGGTGGGTCAATTCAACATGTGAACGGTTTTTCGCCGGGTTATCGGAAATGTAGCGCGACGTTAAAAAGAACAAAGGGAGCCGGTGGAGCGGCTCCCTTTATATAATTTTCTCCCCGTCGGACTGGCCGACTTATTTATGCGCAGACGTTACGAAAGGCGGGGGCATCGGTCAACTGAAAACCTGAAATTTTAATGTAACGGCCATGATTTGTGAAAAAAACCGCGCCCGAGGGCGCGGTCAGTCGACAGGGAGGAAATATGCCGCCCCGTAACCTTAGCCACAAGGCAGCAATTAGACTTTCGCAGTTAAAGGTTAACTTTGTATGCTGGCCGCAGATCGGTGGAAATAAGGCCTTACATTCATGGACCAAAACATATTCTTGGGCGGCGGTGGCAACGACTACGGCCAACCGCAGTCGCTGACGCTGAAATATGCCAACCGCCACGGCATGATCGCGGGGGCGACGGGAACAGGTAAAACGGTGACACTGCAAATTCTGGCCGAGGGGTTTTCCCAGGCCGGTGTTCCGGTTTTCCTGTCTGACGTCAAAGGGGACCTGTCCGGTCTGGCCAAGGCGGGCAGCGAAGGTCACAAGCTTCACAAAGCGTTTCAGGATCGCGCCCAGCGGATAGGCTTTACCGATTACGCGTATGGCGCGTGTCCGGTCACGTTCTGGGATCTGTTCGGGCAACAGGGACATCCCGTTCGTACAACAGTAACCGAGATGGGACCTCTTCTGCTGTCGCGCCTGATGGATCTGAGCGAAGCACAAGAGGGCATTCTGAACATCGCGTTCCGGGTGGCAGACGAAGAGGGCTTACCGCTATTAGACCTCAAAGACCTTCAGTCCTTGCTGGTCTGGATTGGGGAAAATAGGGCTCAGTTGTCTTTGCGCTATGGCAATGTCTCAACCGCTTCGATCGGGGCTATTCAACGCCGCCTGCTGGTGCTGGAAAACCAAGGCGGCACCAAACTGTTTGGTGAACCCGCATTGGAACTGGCCGATCTGATGCGCGTGGATGAGAACGGGCAGGGCGTCGTGAACATCCTTGCTGCCGACAAGCTGATGGGGTCACCGCGTCTGTACGCAACATTCCTGCTGTGGTTGCTAAGCGAGCTGTTCGAAGAACTGCCGGAAGTTGGCGACCCGGACAAACCCAAACTGGTGTTCTTCTTCGACGAAGCGCATCTGCTGTTCGATGATGCGCCCAAGGTTCTGGTGGACAAGGTCGAACAGGTCGCCCGCCTCATTCGCTCCAAGGGGGTGGGTGTCTATTTCATCTCGCAGAATCCGGCGGACGTTCCAGAAGACATTCTTGGCCAGCTGGGCAACCGGGTGCAGCATGCCTTGCGCGCATTCACGGCGCGGGATCGCAAGAACCTGCGACTTGCAGCAGAAACCTATCGTGAAAACCCAGCCTTCGACACCGAAGAGGCGATCCGTGAGGTTGGTGTCGGTGAGGCCGTGACCTCGATGTTGCAGAAAAAAGGCGTGCCAGGGATCGTAGAACGCACTCTGATCCGCCCGCCGGGAACGCAACTGGGGCCAATCACCAAGGCCGAGCGGAAGGCGCTGATGGATGCGTCAGCGATGAAAGTGAAATACGGGCAGTTGAAGGACCGGAAATCTGCCTTTGAAATCCTTCAGTCCCGCGCAGATGCAGCAGCGCAAGCAGCGGCCGAGGCCGAGGAACAGTTGGAAACGCAATCCACGGCCGAGCGTGAATTTGCGACAGCAAGACGCTATTCCGGCAGCCGGGTTGGGCGGTCATCCTCTCGCGTGATGCGTAAGAAAGACACATTCGCAACCGCTATGAGTGAGGCTGTGATCAAGGAACTGAAAGGAACAACCGGACGTCGCATTGTACGCGGCATTCTTGGCGGTTTGTTCAAGGCCAGATAAGGGTAGTGCCGGGCAGGAACCTTCTACCCGGCGCACGTATTTTACTTCAGACGGCGCTGGCCTTCTTGCTTGCAATAGGCGTCCGCTTCGGAGACCGACATTTTGGTGGCCGGGAAGTTGGTCGCTCGATCCCAGATCACACGGTCTGGACGATATAGTTGGCACGTAACTTCACCCTTAGGCGTCTGCACTTTTACCGGGGCCGTTTCCAACTCTTCCGGCGACGGGATACATCCAGCCAGCATGGCGAGCAGCGGGACGGTAAGGGCTATTTTAGTGAAGGAAGTATTCATGTGCACTCTTTTTAAACTCGTAGGTTTCCCGAATGATCGCGGGCCAAGCATCAATTTAGCGTAAATACTGGCCAAAAAGAGGGCTGGATCAAGGCGGTACTGGGATTCGTCTAATCCGTATACCGTATAAAATCAAGAAACCGCACCAGTCAGTTGGCGCGGTCTCAAGAATTGATGGAATGTGATCTTACTTTTCCGGAATCAATCCCCTTGGACTGAACCTGAGAACAATCAGCAGGATAAGGCCCATGGTGAACAGACGCATATGCGCGGCACTGTCGATCAAATGAGACTTAAGCGCGCTGCCATCCGGCATGCTCGAAGTGATCAGGTTCATGAACCACAATCCCATCGGCTCGACCTGAACCCAAAGGAACCAGATCAGGAATGCGCCTAATACAGCACCGAAATTGTTGCCCGAACCGCCCACAATGACCATCACCCAGACAAGGAACGTAAACCGTAGGGGATTGTATGTGCCCGGCGTAAGTTGCCCGTCCAGAGTTGTCATCATCGCACCGGCGATGCCACAGATGGCCGAGCCGAGCACGAAGATCTGTAGGTGGCGGCGGGTAACATCCTTGCCCATTGCCTCTGCCGCGACCTCATTGTCGCGGATGGCGCGCATCATGCGGCCCCACGGGCTTTTCAACGCCATTTGCGCCATCCACAGCAGGACAAGCAGAACGATCATGAACAGCAGCGAATAGCCCAGTTTGACCGACAGGGTCGACGCGATGACCGGATCCAACCCGAGCCAGTCAGCGCGGGCGACAAAGCTGGGATCGTTCTGCAATTCGACCTCGTAACCAACCACAGGGGCAGGGCGCGGGATGCCGTAGACGTTCTTTACACCTCGGGCCAGCCAATCCTCGTTCTTCATGATGGCAATGATGATCTCGGCAATGCCCAGTGTCGCGATCGCCAGATAGTCAGAGCGAAGGCCCAGCGCCGTCTTTCCGATCAGCCACGCCGCACCAGCGGCCAGCAAACCGCCCGCAGGCCAGGCCACAAGGACCGGCAGGTTCAAACCGCCAAGGTTGCCGGCAACTGCGGGTTCGATTGCCTCGACCCCCACAACGCTTGGATCAAATATTGCGCGGTAGACAAAGAACCCAACAAGGAGAATGGCAATAATCGTCAAGGTTTGGGCACGCCCCTTGGGCATCCGGGTCGCCACCAGCACAGCCGCCACAACGGTTGCTGCGCCTAAAAGCAACGCCAAAAGAATGCCATAACCACCCGAGGACCATGCGCCGGGGGTCGGCGGGGTCGATATCAAAACAACAGCCAGTCCACCCAGTGCGACAAAACCCATGACGCCGACGTTAAAGAGGCCGGCAAACCCCCATTGCAGGTTTACCCCAATCGCCATGATGGCCGAGATCAACCCCATGTTCAGGATCAGGATTGCGGCGTTCCAGCTTTGTGTGAAACCGGTCAGCAGGATCAGACCGCCAACGACAATGAAAAGCAGCGTGTTTTTGACGGACTCGGTCATACCGCTTTCCCCTTAAACAGGCCGGTAGGCTTGAACAGAAGCACGATCAGCAAGATGGCAAAGCTGACGGCGAATTTGTAATCAGTGGACAGGAATTGCACCAATCCCGAAGGCGCCAGACTTTCTGGCGCGACGTAAGTCAGCACCTTTTTCCACGCATAAGTTACGGTGACCTCGGAAAACGCGATAATGAACCCGCCCGCGATGGCGCCCAGCGGGTTGCCGAGACCGCCGACAATGGCCGAAGCGAAGATCGGAAGCAGAAGTTGGAAATAGACAAAAGGCTTAAAGCTTTTGTCCAAACCATAAAGAACACCAGCCGTGGTCGCCAATGCTGCCACGATAATCCAGGTGATCATCACAACACGCTCGGGGTTGATGCCTGAAAGCAGCGCCAGATCCTCGTTATCCGAATAGGCCCGCATCGATTTGCCCGTGCGGGTCTTGTTGAGGAACCAGAACAGCAGCGCCACCGCAATAACGGCAACTACCAGAGTGATGCCCTGAGAGGTCTTGATCGCAAGCCCTTCACGCAATCCGGTCATCGCCTTAAAATCACGGGCGGATATAATGAAGCGCGCACCGTCCGAAAACCTTTGGTCATCCGGCCCGATGATAAAGCGAACAAGCCCGTTCATGATGAACATGACACCCATCGAGACGATCACAAGGATCACCGGTTTGGCCTTTTGCTCCCGATAGAACCGATAGACCAACCGGTCGGTTATCAGAACAAGAACGATACAGCCCAGGATCGCGAAGGGCAGGGCCAACAGTGCGGTGGGTAGCGGTCCGAAACTCACTCCGGCGGCTTGCAGGCCCCAGGTGACCAGCACGGCAATCATCGCGCCGAAGGCCATCGTGTCGCCATGGGCAAAATTCGAAAACCGCAGGATTCCGTAGATGAGCGTGACCCCTAGCGCGCCAAGCGCCAATTGGCTGCCGTAAGCAACCGCAGGCACGATGACAAAGTTTGCCAGCGCGACTAACGCATTCAATAAGTCCATTTGATCGTCTCGTTCTTTCGGGTGCGGCTTTATGGCATGCGTTTTGCCATTTGCACAATCATTCCCACGTCTTTTCCGGCGTTAACTTGGGAAATTTTCAACCCGAAAGCGACAAAATCGGCATTGCTCCGATTGCTGATGACAGCGGCGTTCTCTTTGTGCGTGTTCAGGCGGGGCTGACCCGCCAGAACGGTTGTGGTTTGGGACCCCAACGGGGCGTATTGGACCTGGTGTCGTCAGCTGACCGTGCAGGTTCCACGCTCGTTTCGGCTGTTGGCTCCCGTTGCCCGGATCGCGAGCGTACCGCTTTCGTCGATAGTGTAACCGACGCTGCCGCCATTGGTGATTTGCAGAAATTCATAAGAACCAAGCCCTTTGAAAACATGCAGCTCGGCAATATCGCCATCGACGCTCAAGGTTCCTTTGGATGCGCCCTCAACACGTTTCAGCATGATTTTCTTGGGCGCTGTGGCAGGGGAACATTTGCCGGACTTGCAAATCTCTTCAATCTGACACTCGTAAACAAACTCAGCTCCCGGTGTATTCTGCGTTGTGGCCTGCGCGACAGCGGGCAGCAACAAGGCAGCAAGAGCGGCCAGATATTTCATATAAGCTCTCCTAAAAGGTGTTGGCCGACAAATCGGTCCATGTGTTGGTAAACCGGCCATCGAAGGGCGCGATTTCTGGGCCTCACTAGGTGGGAAAAATGGCGAGAATTAATCCTTCTGGGGACAGATTTCTGAATGCTGAAATTTCAAGAAGTCTGAGGCCACAGAAATTATACATTGAAAACTCAGGATATAATTCGATGAAGATTGGTTTCCTGACCGTTCCAGCGTAAAATCCGCCTTATTTTGGACAGATTTACCGACCGTCGCTGTAACGTTGTGCAAATCCTTGCGTACCGACATTGAAACAACCAGATTCGGGGATGCTCTCAGTAACCAGCAAATTATGGCGTCCGACGTTACGAACAGTATCACGCAACCTCAAGATGAAGTGATCCGCTTGGGACAACGCTTTGATCTCGGTGGGATATCCCTAGCTTTCCAGAACGGCTCGCCAGGAAATGCGAAGCCCAACTTACGGAATACGGATCACGTCATGGCGCAGACCCAGCGGCTCCGGGAACAGAAAGGCAAGACATGAAAAACGCGGCGATTTTGTTTTTAAGTTTGGTAGCGCCCGGTGTTGCGGCGGCTCAGAACGATCCTCTGAACGGTGAGGATTTTGTGGTGAACTGCGTCTCGGACAGCACGGGCAACGCGGTGACGCTGGCGCGGTCAGGGGCCACGGACAAAGGGTTCATTGTAACCGATGACGTCAAAGGTGAAGCCGTCATCATCGGCGGGCTGAACTCGCTGACGTTTTTGCACATTAAGGATAAAGATGTGATTACCTTTGTCGTCGACTTCGAGAATCTTGACTACGACATGTCGATCAGGGGCCCGCATGCCGCGCAGGACTTTGGGTCCTGTGGTGATCCGATAGGGTAAATGAGGTTTGATATCTGGCCAGTGAAAACGGGGTCGGGAATAGAAAACCCTGTTTTCCCGGCACAGCAATTTCAATGAAAGTTGGCGATGCTAATCCAACACGTCGAAACTTGGATAGTCGGCCTAGGCGGTTGCGGGAACAAAGACGAAGCTGAAGAGCGCCACATGGGCGTTGAGGTAGGCCACTAGTATTCTTCTCCGCAATGGCCATGGGTTACCAAAACGTCGACCATCCAACCTCTGGTTTGCGTGGTGATTGTAATGTCGGTGGGTTGGCCTTTGTGCAATTTGACTTGCATGTGCGCGATTTCGCTATCCTCAACACTGCTTGCGAAAACAGTGTTTTCTGTAGAAAGCTCTGGATCGATACTAAATTCTCCCATAGGGAACTTGCTGTCTTTTTCTGGAGAAACGGCAAAGGTATTCACCAGGCTCCCGATGGACGAGATTTCCAAGTTTAATCCGTCTCCAAGACATTCGACGGCCTCACAATCGTTGGAAATACAGTGTGCCCGAACTTCACACATCTTCATTCTACAATGCGACAGAGGAACACTTTCGGCGTAAGTCGCTTGCGGTAAAGCGAACCCAACAATGACCGAGGCAAGCAAGTAACACAGTCTTTGTTCAATAAACACCGTCGTTACCCCCCCAAGAAACTCTTCCGCACCTCCGGATCAGCCAACAGTTCCTTGCCCGTTCCAGTATAGGCATTCCGCCCCTGAACAAGCACATACCCCTTGTCCGCGATCTCCAGAGCCTGACGAGCATTCTGCTCCACCATCAGGATCGGCAGACCGGTCCGCGAAACTTCGATGATCCGGTCGAACAGTTCATCCATCACGATCGGCGAAACACCAGCGGTCGGCTCGTCCAACATCAGAACTTTGGGCTGAGTCATAAGCGCTCGGCCTACAGCGACCTGCTGACGTTGACCGCCCGACAGCTCTCCGGCCGCTTGATTTCGCTTGTCGCGCAGGATGGGGAAGAGGTCGTAGACCTGTTCCATGGTTTGGCTGATGTCGTCGCGACGGATGAAAGCGCCCATCTCAAGGTTTTCTTCAACCGTCATCGAGGTGAAGATGTTTGAGGTTTGCGGCACAAACCCCATCCCGCGGATAACGCGGTCCTGCGGAGTGAGGTTGGTGATGTCTTCACCGTCCAGCCGGACAGATCCCGACCGGACATCCAGCATTCCAAAAACGGCCTTCATCGCAGTAGACTTACCTGCGCCATTGGGGCCAACGATCACCGCGATCTGACCTTTGTCCACAGCGATGGTGCACTCATGCAAGATGTCCGGCCCCTTGCCATAACCACCGGTCATGGTGTCACCGATCAGAAACGGCTCAGACATTCACAGGATCCTTCTTCATCTGGCCTTCAAATATCCCGGGGGTTTCGGGGCAGCGACCCCATTTGCGCAAACTGTGTGCACTCACTCTCATCACATCGCTCATGCCCCGGCCTCTAGTTTGTCTTTGTTCTTCAGGCCAGTGCCCAGATAGGCCTCGATCACGTGCTCATTGGCTTTGATCTCGTCCAGTGTACCCTCGGCCAGGACTTTCCCCTCGGCCATACAGATGACCGGGTCGCAAATCTTGCCGATAAAATCCATGTCGTGTTCGATAACGACAAAAGTATAACCGCGTTCTTTGTTCAAACGCAGGATGGTGTCGGCGATGGTCATCAGCAGGGTGCGGTTCACGCCCGCGCCGACCTCGTCCAGAAACACGATCTTGGCGTCGACCATCATGGTGCGGCCGAGTTCCAGCAGCTTCTTTTGCCCGCCAGAGACCTGACCTGCCTTGTGGTCGGCCAGGTGCTCAATGGTCAGAAACTCCAGAACCTCATCCGCTTTAGCCATTAGGGCACGTTCTTCGTCGGCGATGCGCTTGCGACTGAACCAGGTGTTCCACAGCGATTCACCCGATTGGGCGCCGGGCACCATCATCAGATTCTCGCGGCAGGACATCGAAGAGAATTCATGCGCGATCTGAAAGGTGCGCAGCAAACCCTTGTGAAACAGGTCATGCGGGGGAAGGCCGGTAATTTCTTCGCCGTCCATGTACACCCTGCCGCTGGTCGGTGGCAGAACGCCCGCGATCACGTTGAAAAGGGTGGTCTTTCCCGCCCCGTTTGGCCCGATCAGGCCTGTGATCGAACCTTTTTGGATTTCCAGCGACGCCCCATCCACCGCGTGAAACCCGCCGAAATGCTTGTGCACGTCCTCGACGACGATCATCTATTCCCCTAGCCACCCTTGTCGGTGTTTCTGCTTCCTCGACCTCAAAAGGTGAGGTTCGGCCTTTTTTCATTGAAACAGCCCGGACACAAGGCCCGGGCTGCTTGATTTTATGACGTTTAAGACCGGTTCAACGGAAGTTGACGGTCTTGTTTTCGCCGTCGGTTACTTCGATCTCGCGATAAGAACCCGCGCTTTCACCGGGGCCGATCAGCTCAACACCCGACGCGCCGACATAGTCGATGTCCTGACCAGCGGCGAGAAGCTCCAGACCTTTGGCCAGTTCACCCGGATAGATCTTCTCACCCGGGGCGTTGGCGACATCCAAGATCTTGGCACCGTATTCAGCCGGGTTAGTGGAACCTGCCGCCTGCATGGCCAGCATGAACAGCGCGGCAGCGTCATAGGATTCAGGCGAATAGGGCGACGAACCGTCAAAGCCTGCGGCTTCGGCCATGGCAAAGTACTTTTCAGCACCTTCACCGCCCGAACCGGCGATCTGACCGAACGAGCCGTTCAGGTCGGGACCGACGTTGGAAGGCAGCGAGTCACCGATCATGCCGCCCGGCAGACCGAATGTGTCAAAGGCACCGCTGTCCAGCGAGGACTGGATGATGCCCAGACCGCCCTGGTCCAGATAGCCTGCGACAACCAGAATGTCGCCACCAGCCGACGCCAGCGCACCAACTTCAGCCGAGTAGTCAGCCTTGCCGTCTTCGTGCGCGGCAACGATGGTCACTTCACCGCCGGCTGCTTCGAACGAGGATTGGATCGCGTCTGCCAGACCCTTGCCGTAGTCGTTGTTGGTATAGGTCAGGGCGATCGAGTTGATGCCGCGATCCTTCAGGATGTCAGCCATCACTTCGCCTTCACGTGCATCCGACGGGGCGGTGCGGAAGAACAGACCATTGTCTTCCATGGTCGACAGACCCGGTGATGTCGCCGACGGCGAGATCATGACCATGCCGTTCGGGATCGCAACGTTTTGCAGGATCGCACCGGTCACCCCCGAGCAGTCGCCGCCGACAATACCAGCAACGCCGTCCGCGATCATACGTTCGCCGTTCGAGGTCGCCAGACCGTTGTCGATACAACCGGTGTCAGCGCGCGACGCGGTGACCTTTGAGCCGTCCAGCAGTTTGCCGGATTCGGTGACTTCGGCCATCGCCATTTCAGCGCCGGAACCCATTGCAGGTGCAAGCGATTCAATCGGGCCGGTAAAGCCGAAGAGGACGCCCAAAGTGACGTCTTCGGCCAGTGCCGGACCAGCCAGCAGAGCGGATGCTGCGGTTGCAGTAAGCAGCTTTTTCATATGGTTACTCCCTTATTGGAACGTATTCGTTCTGGGCAAGACCCTAGGCAAGCTGTCTGGAAAAGAAAAGTCCTAACGCAAATGTGTTTTTGCCAAGAATAAACCTATTTGTTTTGATGAGTTTGTCACGTTTTACCAAAGTTGGAGATTCTCATGCTTAGGGCTGCCGCGATTCTGGTCCTGTCGGTTTTTGCCGGCCCCATCAGCGCCGATACCCTTCAAACCTCAGCCGGGACGGTTCAGGTCACGGCGATGGTCACCGGGCTGGATGCACCTTGGGCGATCGGCTTATTGCCCGGAGGCGGAACATTGGTGACCGAACGGGACGGCGATCTTTTGTTTGTCTCGGAAGGCGAGGTCAAACGCATTGCCGGGGTGCCCAAGGTGGCTGCGAACGGGCAGGGCGGGCTGCTCGATATCACCGTGGCACGGGATTTTCCGCAGACCCGCGAGGTGTTTCTCACCTTCTCCAAACCCCAAAGTGGCGGGGCGGGAACCGCGGTGGCCGTGGCGCGCCTGTCGGAAAACGGGAGCCGCTTGAACAACGTACGGATCATTTTCGAAGCAGTTCCGGGCGGTTCGACTGGCCGACATTTCGGTTCGCGCGTGGTCGAGGCGCAGGACGGAACGCTGTTTGTTACGATTGGGGATCGCGGCGACCGTCCGTCAGCGCAAGACAGGTCAAACCACATGGGCACCGTTATTCGCATCAATCGCGATGGCACGGTACCTGCCGACAACCCTTTTGTCGGACAGGCTGGAATTCGCCCTGAGATTTGGTCATTTGGTCATCGCAACCCGCAGGGCGCTGGGTTGGACAGGCAAGGTCGCTTGTGGATTTCAGAGCATGGTGCGAAGGGCGGGGATGAAGTGAACCTGATCCAACCGGGGCGGAATTTCGGCTGGCCGGTGATCTCCTACGGCGTTCACTATTCGGGCCAAAAAATCGGAGAGGGGACCTCGAAACCCGGGATGGAACAGCCGGAACACTATTGGGATCCGTCCATCGCACCGTCCGGTTTGCTGGTCTATTCCGGCAAGCTTTGGCCAGAGTGGCGGGGCGATATCTTTGTCGGGTCGCTCAAGTTTGACTACATCTCGCGCCTTGAAGGAACACCGCTGCGCGAGGTCGAACAGATCAAAGGGCCGGAAACCGAGCGCGTTCGCGATATCGTCGAAGCCCCGGATGGGGCAATCTGGTTTATTTCGGTGGGACAGGGAGCCATCTATCGCATGACCCCCGGATAGGCGTAGATCAGACGGACAACCGCCCGCTTTGCGCACCACGTTCACGATAAGGCGTGGTGTTGTAATGGGCCCGGTAGCATTTTGAGAAATGGCTGGGCGAGGCAAAGCCGCAAGCCAAAGCCACGTTGATCACACTCATGTCCGTCTGCATCAGCAGGTTGCGTGCTTTGTGCAGGCGCAATTCCATGTAGTAGCGTTTGGGTGAGCGGCTGAGATAGCGGCGGAAAAGGCGTTCCAGTTGTCGGGTGGACATGCCCACGTCTTTTGCCAGAATCGATGGCGAGATCGGCTCTTCGATATTCTTTTCCATCATCAGGATAACCTGGCTTAGCTTGGGGTGTCGTACACCAATCCGGGTCGGGGTCGACAGGCGCTGTGTATCCTGATCGGTACGGATCGAGGAATAGATCATCTGGTCCGCCACGGCGTTCGCCAGATCCTCACCATAATCATCGGCAATGATCTTGAGCATCAGGTCGATTGAGGACGTGCCGCCCGCAGTCGTCATCCGGTTTCCGTCGATCTGAAACACTGATTTGGTCAGTTCAACTTCGTCGAACTCTTCGATAAAGCTGTCCGAGTTTTCCCAGTGGATCGTTGCGCGTTTACCGTCCAGCAATCCGGCCTTGGCCAACGTAAAGGCTGCTGTGCACAGACCGCCGATGCGCAAACCGCGCCGCGCTTCGCGGCGGACCCAGTTCAGCACTTTCTTTGTTGTCGCCAGTTGCACGTCGACGCCGCCGCAGATCAAGACCACGTCATCGCGTTGCAGTTCGACCAAGTCGGTTTCAACGTTAAAGGTAGTCCCGGCAGAACAGCTGACCGTATCACCACCTTCACCGGCCAGGGCCCACGTGTAGAGTTCTTTGTCTGCCATACGGTTGGCAATCCGCAGGCTGTCCAACGCCGAGGCAAAAGACAGCAGGGAAAACTTGTCCAAAAGGACAAACACGAAATGCCGAGGATTGGCCTCAGCGCCTTCCACTGTGACAACTTGGCGTTGCTCTTGCATGGCTTGGTGTCCTTGATTCGGCGCGTTGTTACGTCGCGTCCGGCGTCGTTGTTGCCAGCCACCATGATCAAAGCTTGTTTCCGACGTCAAGAGGCGCAAAAGGGATATGGTCAGTCTTCAATGCATTTTGTATAGAGACGACCTGACTACTTCAGCGGAGATCAAAGCTATGACCGAATGGCAAAAAACGAACTGGCGCAACAAGCCCCGGGTTCAGATGCCAGACTATATCGATGCGGCCGCGCTGGCCAAAGTCGAGGCTCAGCTTTCTCAGTATCCCCCGCTGGTCTTTGCTGGCGAAGCACGGCGTCTCAAACAACATCTGGGTGCCGCCGGTCGCGGCGAGGCTTTCCTGTTACAGGGCGGGGATTGTGCTGAAAGCTTTGAACAATTCAGCGCGGATGCAATTCGTGACACCTTTAAGGTGATGCTGCAGATGGCGATGGTACTGACCTATGGTGCCAAGGTGCCCGTGGTCAAAGTGGGCCGTATGGCGGGCCAGTTTGCCAAGCCGCGCAGTGCGCCGACCGAGGTTCTGGACGGTGTTGAGTTGCCCAGCTACCGCGGTGACATCATCAACGAGCTGGCTTTCACGCCCGAAGCCCGCATCCCGAATCCCAGCAAGATGCTGCAGGCCTACACGCAGGCTGCCGCTACCTTGAACCTGTTGCGTGCATTCTCGACCGGCGGATTCGCCGATATGAGCATGGTGCATTCGTGGACATTGGGCTTCACGGATGAACAGGATGTACAGAAATACTCGGAAATTGCTGACCGTATCCAAGACACGATCGACTTCATGGATGCCGCCGGGATCACAGCGGACACTACGCATGAGTTCTCAACCGTGGAGTTTTACACCAGCCACGAAAGCTTGCTGCTGGAATACGAAGAGGCTCTGACCCGTCTCGATTCTACTTCCGGCAACTGGTTGGCAGGGTCCGGTCACATGATCTGGATCGGCGACCGTACGCGTCAGCCAGACGGTGCGCATGTGGAATTCTGCAGCGGGGTACTGAACCCGATTGGTCTAAAATGCGGCCCGACCACGACAGCCGAGGACCTCAAGGTTCTTATGGCCAAGCTGAACCCGGAAAACGAAGAGGGTCGCCTGACCCTGATCGCACGGTTTGGCGCAGGCAAGGCAGGCGAGCACCTGCCGCGCCTGGTCAAGGCGGTTAAGGAAGAGGGCGCCAAGGTCACCTGGGTTTGCGACCCGATGCATGGCAACACGATCAAGTCGGCAACCGGGTACAAAACCCGTCCGTTCGACTCGGTCCTGCGTGAGGTACGCGACTTCTTTGGCGTCCATCAGGCCGAAGGCACGGTTCCTGGTGGTGTGCATTTTGAGATGACCGGTCTGGACGTCACAGAATGCACCGGCGGCGTGCGCGCGGTGACCGAAGAGGACCTGTCAGATCGTTACCACACAGCGTGCGACCCACGCCTGAACGCATCGCAGTCCTTGGAACTGGCATTCCTGGTCGCAGAAGAGCTGACCAACCTGCGCCGCGACCGCAAGAACCGCGCAGCCAGTTAAGGTTATAGACAATAATCGGAAAAGGCGGGCTGGATGGGCCCGCCTTTTTTTGTTTGTGACTTAGTCATCGCGCGACACAACCAGCCTCAGATGTGAACCGGGACGGTCAAATTTTTGCTGATCTTCTGCGAATCCGGTCTGGACCGTTTGCGACGGTTGTTTGGGAACCTGCACATCCGACACCGGGCGCAAATTGGTTTCTGAGATTGTGAATCGTCGGGGTGTTGCACCTATAGCGCCGTCGCTGACCATTACGCCCAGAATGCGGCTGACATCACCTAAATCGCTTTTCAGCGGTAACAGAAGCATGCGGGCCTGTAACTGCACACGCCCCAACCGACCTGATGATTCCAGGGTCAGATTGGCGATAGCTGGTTGTGCGAATACCTGTTCCGACACGGTCTTGATCTGGTCCCGCGCGCCGGGCTCAAAGAAGGAAGTCAGCGGCATACCACGCACTTCCATCCCGGCCAGCTGGTTCAAATGCCTCCCGGCCAGACGGAATCGGGTAAGTCCGGGGGCGATGCGTTCCAGAACGAAAGTGTATTCCAAAATGTTCTCAAGCCCGCGCGGGTCGATTTGCGACCGCATGGGAACCCCATCACCTGTCAGAAGCGCCGTCCAATACGCCTCGGCCTGGCGGATAGGCGAAAGGCTGCGCCCGCTGTCAAAACGATCCATAGAGACGATCTTTCCAAAACTTGACCCGAAACCGTTCCCGAAAAAGGTTTTCATCATTATCACCCTGGCGCCTATCGACCGTCATTTTCCTAAAATGCGAAGTACCGGGGACCTCTATCCGAGGCCAGTGTCCGCAGCTGTAAGACTGACGCAGGTTGATTCAATTTTGGAGCAAATCTTTAACGAATGGTTAACGACTGACGGGCAAAGGCAGAGTCAGCAAACTCTTGCCCTGTGCGCGCAGTTCGCATTAGGTGCGCCCAGCAAACTGAAAACAGGCAGCTATGGAAAGGGCAGGCATGATTGAATCCATGACGGGTTTCGCCTCGGGCAAAGGGGCGTTTGGCCCGCATAGCTGGACGTGGGAGTTACGCAGCGTGAACGGCAAGGGGCTGGACATGCGTCTGCGCGTGCCGGACTGGTTGACCGGGCTTGAGGCTGCGTTGCGCGCCGCGATGTCGAAAAAACTAAGCCGGGGCAATGTGACATTGTCTTTGCGCCTCAGCCGAGATGAGACGCAGGCGGACCTGGTCCTGAACGAGACTGCCATGAGTGCCGTTCTTGAGGCTGTGGCGCGAACGCAGGAAATGGCCATTGCGCGGGACGTGACCCTTAGGCCCTCGACGGCCGCTGATCTGATCTCGCTCAAGGGTATGTTGGATGCGGGCAGTGATGGGGATGACCCGGGCCCATTGGTTGGCCAACTGACGGCAGAATTCAGTGGCCTATTGGGCGAATTCATAGAAATGCGCCAGTCCGAGGGTCGGGCGCTGGCAACTGTTCTGGAAGATCAACTGGGGCAGGTGGCTTCATTAACGGCCCAAGCGGCAGAGCTGGCAGAGCAACGCAAGGACAAGATGGCCGAGGCGCTGCGGGATAATCTGGCGCGGGTAATGGACAACGCGCAGGGGGCTGATCCGGACCGCGTTGCTCAGGAATTGGCTCTGATTGCCGTCAAGGCGGACATCACCGAAGAGATAGATCGCCTGAAAGCGCATGTCGTGGCAGCCCGCGATCTGCTGGCGCAGGACGCGGCGGTTGGGCGCAAGCTGGATTTCCTGATGCAGGAGTTCAACCGCGAGGCCAATACTTTGTGCTCAAAGGCGCAAAGCGCGGAATTGACAGCGGTAGGCCTTGAGTTGAAGGCCGTAATAGATCAGATGCGTGAGCAAGTGCAGAACGTAGAATAACCACAGGAGCGCCCAAATGGCGGATCGACGCGGCCTATTAATCATTCTGTCCTCGCCTTCGGGGGCCGGTAAATCGACCCTGGCGAAACGGCTGATGCAGTGGGATTCTGAGCTTGAGTTTTCGGTCTCGGCCACCACCCGCGCACCACGTCCAGGTGAGGAAGACGGACGCGAGTATTACTTCCTGAGTGAAGATGCGTTCCGGCAGCAGGTGTCCGAGGGACAAATGCTGGAACATGCGCACGTGTTCGGCAATTTCTACGGTTCACCTGCGGGTCCGGTTCGCGAGTCCATTAACAGTGGCAAAGACGTTCTGTTTGACGTGGACTGGCAAGGCGAGGTGCAAATCCGCAATTCGGATCTGGGCAAGCACGCTTTGTCGATCTTTATCCTGCCGCCGTCTATCCCCGAGCTGCGCCGCAGGCTGGAAAGCCGCGGTCAGGACAGTGAAGACGTGATCGCCAAGCGGATGTTGAAAAGCTGGGATGAGATTAGCCACTGGGGCTATTATGACTATGTTCTGATCAATGACGATCTGGATGCCACCGAAGAGAAGCTGAAAACCATCGTCAGCGCCGAACGCATGCGCCGCATCCAGCAGCCCAGCCTGCAGAACCATGTCCGCACGTTGCAAAACGAATTTGAGGGCTTGGCATGACCATTTACGCTTTGGGTGACCACGCGCCGCAAATCCACGAAGACACCTGGGTTGCGCCGGACGCCAACCTGATTGGGAAAGTCGTTCTGGAGCAGGGTGCCTCGGTCTGGTTCGGCTGCACCATCCGCGCCGACCACGAAGAGATCCGCGTGGGCGAGGGCAGCAACGTCCAGGAAAACTGCGTCATGCATATCGACGCCGGGTATCCGCTGACCATTGGTAAGAACTGCACCATCGGACACAAGGTCATGCTGCATGGCTGCACGATCGGGGAAAACACACTGATCGGAATGGGCGCGATTGTCTTGAACGGCGCAAAGATCGGGAAAAACTGTCTTATCGGTGCCGGCGCACTGATTACCGAAGGCAAGGAAATACCCGATAACTCTCTGGTTATGGGGTCACCGGGCAAAGTTGTGCGGGAACTGGATGCGGCGGCAGCGCAAAAAATCACCTTCAGCGCGCTTCACTATCAGCAGAATATGCGCGCGTTTCGCAAAACTTTGAAACCTGTGTCTTAGGTTGATTCCAAACGCATCAAGAGTGACGGAAATGCCAAACGACCTGCTTGCTGAAATTGTGTCGGCCATTCCGATGCCCACGCTTATGGTTGATCAGACCGAGCGCATCATAGCGGCAAACACCGAAGCCAGAACTATGCTGGGTCAGAACATCGAAGGCCGCCATTTCGCAACGATCCTTCGGCAGCCACAAGTCATCGACGCGATGGAGCAGAGCCTGCGCAGTAAAGGCCCAGCCAAAACGCGCCATTTGTCCAATGATGGTGCCCAGGACACCACTTTCGAAGTGCAATGCCGTTACATGAAGGGTGTGGGCGCGGTGGAGGGTGGTGCCGTGATGGTCGTTTTCCAGGACGTCACGCATCTGGAACAGGCCGGACAAATGAGGCGCGATTTTGTGGCGAATGTCAGCCACGAACTGCGCACGCCTCTGACTGCTCTGATGGGCTTCATAGAAACATTGCGTGGTCCAGCGCGAGATGATGCAGCCGCCCGTGAGCGGTTTCTGCAGATCATGACCGACGAAGCCAATCGAATGAACCGGCTGGTCGGCGATCTGCTATCCCTGAACCGGGTTGAGAGCGAAGAGCGGGTTCGCCCCAGGGAGCAGCTTGATCTGACAGGTCTGTTGCAATCAACGCTTACAACGCTGCGTCCCCTTGCTGAGGCCGCAAAAGTGGACCTGACACTGGATGCGTCATCAGGGCCAATCTCGGTGACCGGAGACAGCGACCAATTGCGTCAGGTGTTCACGAACCTGATCGAGAATGCCATCAAATATGGCGGTAGCGGCGGTAGTGTTGATGTGCGCATTCAGTCATCTGAGCGCGACACCGCCATGCGCGGCCCTGCGGTTCGGGTACAGATCGCAGACAAAGGCCCAGGGATTGATGCCGTGCATCTGCCGCGCCTGACCGAGCGATTCTATCGCGCCGACAGTCACAGATCCCGCGAGCTGGGCGGTACGGGGCTGGGCCTTGCGATTGTAAAACATATTGTAAACCGCCACAGGGGGCGGCTACGGGTCGAAAGCGATCTGGGAAAAGGCTCTGTATTTACAGTGATTTTGCCGCGCTGATTTTCGGCCAATGACGCAGGTTCATTTCAGACGCGCGCTGTGTTCCGTACTGTCCTGTTAAGAAAACTTAAGAAAATCGTTACGTGTCATAAAACCGTTACGTACTTGTCACAAAAGGCTTACGCACGGCTTTTAGGAGTTCGCGCAGATCATCATGGGGTGATCACAATTTATCTTTTCAGGGAGACTGAAATGTCCTTTGTAAAACTGTCGGCTTCGGCGCTTACCATTGCTGCTGTATCGGCCACCGCGGCCGCCGCTCGTGATCAGGTTCAGGTTGCGGGTTCTTCAACCGTGCTGCCATACGCTTCGATCGTAGCAGAAGCCTTCGGTGAGAATTTTGACTTCCCGACACCGGTTGTTGAATCGGGTGGTTCCTCGGCAGGTCTGAAGCGTTTCTGTGAAGGTGTTGGCGAAAACACCATCGACGTTGCGAACGCATCGCGCCAGATCCGTGAAAAAGAAATCAAAGCCTGTGCTGAAAACGGCGTTACTGACATCATCGAAGTTCAGATCGGTTATGACGGCATCGTTTTCGCATCCGACATCAACGGCAACTCTTTCGAGTTCACGCCGGAAGACTGGTACAAAGCTTTGTCCGCTCAGATCGTCGTTGACGGTGAACTGGTCGACAACCCCAACAAAACCTGGGCCGACGTAAACCCTGCATTCCCGGCACAGCCGATCGCAGCCTTCATCCCGGGCACCAAGCACGGCACTCGTGAAGTGTTCGAAGACAAAGTGATCCTGGCTGGTTGTGAGCATCTGGGCGACTTTGACGTCTACAAAGCGGCCAATGGCGACGACAAGAAAGCCGCCGAGAAAGCCTGTATCGCTCTGCGTACCGATGGCGTTTCGGTCGACATCGACGGTGACTACACCGAAACTCTGGCCCGTATCGACAGCAACAAAGACGGCATCGGCGTCTTTGGTCTGGCGTTCTACGAGAACAACACCGACAAGCTGCAAGTCGCAACCATGTCTGACGTTGTTCCTTCGACCGAGTCGATCGCAACCGGCGAATACCCGGTTTCGCGCCCGCTGTTCTTCTACGTGAAGAAAGCGCATATCGGCGTGATCCCCGGCCTGAAAGAATATGCTGAGTTCTTTGTCGCTGACGAGATCGCAGGTCCCGACGGTCCGCTGGCAGAATACGGCCTGGTATCCGACCCTGAGCTGGTCAAGGTACAGGAAGCTGTTGCCAACGAAACCGTCCTGGGCGGCGGTTCCTAATCACTCTTACGAACGGAACCGGGGCGGTTTTTCTCGCCCCGGTTCTTTTTGACTCCATCTCTGCCATCCCCACGGAGTTCTCATGGCGTTATCCTGGCTGTTGCTTATCCTGCTTGCGCTGGCAGTGATCGGATTTTTTGCGGGTCGGTCCCGCGCTCTGGCAAGTGCGGGTGGTAACGTCCGCGATTTGCATTCTTTACCGTCTTACTACGGTTACAACGTTGCGCTGACGGCTCTGGTTCCTGCAGTTGGGGTGCTGATCGTCTGGCTCCTTGCCCAACCGATGATCGTGAACAGCACGGTATCCGAGCTTATTCCCGATCATGCAGTGCCCGAAGGGTCGGATCGCGGCCTGATCATGAGCGAAGTGCGCCGTGTCGCCTACGGCTTGGACGGCGCTGTTGCCAGCGGTGCGATGACCGAAACTCAAGCCCGGAACGGCAATGCGGATATCGAAGCGCTGACGAAAACGCTGAAAGACGCAGGCCAGGTTCTTACTCAGGACATCACACAGCCGATTTTGGTTGCAGCACAAAAGTTCCGCAGCATGACGTCCACAGGGACAGTTGCCATGCAAGTCGTAGTGCTGGCGATGGCACTACTTGGGGCCGCCTTTGCCTATGTGCGTACGCACAAGGAGTTTCGGGCGCGCAACGTGGTAGAGCAGGGGGTTCTGGCCCTTCTATTGCTGGCCGCGTCAATCGCGATCCTGACAACCATCGGCATTGTTCTGTCGATGCTGTTTGAGACGATGAACTTCTTCCAGCTGCATTCGTGGAAGGACTTCTTCTTCGGCAGCACGTGGGCACCGAACTTCCGCGGAGGCAGTGAGCTGTCGATCCTACCGCTGTTGTGGGGCACGCTGTACATCTCTGTGATCGCGCTGCTTGTGGCGGTTCCGATTGGCCTGTTTGCCGCGATCTATCTGTCTGAATATGCTTCGGGCGTGACGCGGTCCATCGCGAAACCGCTGCTGGAAATCCTCGCAGGTATTCCGACCATTGTTTACGGCCTGTTTGCCTTGCTAACTGTGGGTCCTGCGCTGGTGTCGATGTTTGGTGACGGTGGCGCGTTGGGAGTGGGCTGGATGGCCAGTTCGAACGCGGTTCTGACCGCTGGGCTGGTTATGGGGATCATGCTGATCCCGTTTGTCTCATCTCTGTCGGATGACATCATCAACGCGGTGCCGCAATCCATGCGTGACGGCTCGCTGGGTTTGGGAGCGACGCATTCGGAAACCGTGCGCAATGTGATTCTACCGGCAGCGCTGCCGGGCATTGTCGGCGCGATCCTTCTGGCCGCAAGCCGCGCCATTGGCGAAACGATGATTGTTGTGATGGCCGCCGGAGCGATCGCCAAATTCTCGGGCAACCCGTTCGAAGCGATGACAACCATCACCACGCGGATTGTCAGCCAGCTGACAGGCGATACCGATTTTGCCAGCCCCGAAACGCTGGTGGCCTTTGCGCTGGGTCTGACCCTGTTCATCATCACACTGGGGCTGAACATCTTTGCCCTCTACATCGTACGCAAATACCGGGAGCAGTACGAATGACCGATATTTCCCAAATGCCTGACGCTGCTCCGACCACGAAGCCCAAGGGCGGCTCGCTGTTCGAAAAGGACGCGCGCACCAAGCGGCGCAACGCAGCCGAAAGCCGGTTCAAAATGTATGGCATCGCCGCCATTGGGATCGGATTGCTGATGCTGATTGTGCTGGTGACCAATATTGTCACCGCTGGCACCGGTGCCTTTCAGCAAAGCTTTCTTGAACTGAATGTCGAATTGAAGGCCGACAAGCTGGACAAGAAGGGTAACCGGAACATCGAGGATATCAAGAAGGTTTCGACCTTTGGCTATGCCCCTCTGATCGCGTCTGCGCTGGAAAGCGAAGTCGAAAAGCTGAGCATCCAGACAGACCTGAAACCCAAGGAGATGGGCAAGATCCTGTCCAAGGCCGCGCAAGCCGAGTTGCGGAACTATGTGATCGCCAACCCCGATGAGATCGGCAAAACGGTCAGCTTCCGCTTTTTGGTCAACAGCCGTGTCGATGGCTACATGAAAGGTCGCGTGACCCGCGATTCGATTGCCAACGACAAGAGTATCTCGGTCGAACAGTTGGATTTCGTGGATCAACTGCGCGATGCAGGTGTGCTGTACAAAGCCTTCAACCCGGATTTCATTTTGGGTGCAGATGCGTCAGACCAGCGGCCCGAAGCGGCTGGGATCGGTGTCTCTATGCTGGGTTCATTGTTCATGATGTTGGTCGTCCTGGCGCTGGCCTTGCCCATCGGTGTAGCGGCTTCGATTTATCTTGAGGAATTTGCGCCACAGAACCGGTTGACCGATATCATCGAGGTCAACATCTCGAACCTGGCCGCTGTTCCGTCGATCGTGTTCGGTATTCTGGGTCTGGCTGTGTTCATCAACTACATGCACCTGCCGACGTCAGCCCCGTTGGTGGGTGGTCTGGTGCTGACACTGATGACGCTGCCGACGATCATCATCTCGACCCGCGCGTCGCTGAAAGCTGTACCGCCGTCGATCCGTGATGCGGCGCTTGGGGTAGGGGCCTCGAAAATGCAGGCGGTGTTCCACCATGTCCTGCCGCTGGCTGCACCCGGCATTCTGACCGGTACCATCATTGGTCTGGCGCAGGCACTGGGGGAAACCGCACCGTTGTTGCTGATCGGGATGGTAGGCTTTATCGCCTCAAATCCGCCCGATGGCATTGTCGCGGGCTTCCTGTCACCAAACTCGGCCATGCCGGCGCAGATCTATGAATGGTCCAAGCGCGCCGACCCGGCCTTTTATGAACGTGCATGGGGGGGCATCATCATCCTGTTGATCTTCCTCGTTACAATGAACACCATTGCGGTACTTCTGCGCCGCCGCTTTGAACGCCGCTGGTAAATGGGGCTATTATGAATGATATGACACGAGTGGAGAGAACCGTGGACTCCAAAGCCATCAAGATCGCCGCCAACAACGTTCAGGTCTACTACGGCGACACGCACGCCATCAAAGACGTGGACGTCCAGATCGAGGACAAGACCGTAACGGCCTTTATCGGCCCATCGGGCTGCGGCAAGTCCACTTTTCTGCGCTGCCTCAACCGGATGAACGACACCATCGACATTTGCCGGGTCGAGGGCGATATCCTGCTGGACGGCGAAGATATCTATGACAAGCGTGTCGACCCGGTGCAGTTGCGTGCCAAGGTCGGAATGGTGTTTCAGAAACCCAACCCGTTCCCCAAGTCGATCTATGACAACGTGGCCTATGGCCCGCGCATCCATGGTCTTGCAAAGAACAAATCGGAACTGGATGATATCGTTGAGAAATCTCTGCGTCGTGCTGCGATATGGGATGAGGTCAAGGACCGCTTGGACGCCCCCGGTACAGGCCTGTCCGGTGGTCAGCAACAGCGCCTGTGCATTGCCCGTGCCGTGGCAACGGAACCTGAGGTTTTGCTGATGGACGAGCCATGCTCGGCGTTGGACCCGATTGCCACTGCGCAAGTCGAGGAACTGATTGACGAACTGCGGTCGCGCTATTCGGTGGTGATCGTGACCCACTCAATGCAACAGGCTGCGCGGGTGAGCCAGAAAACGGCGTTCTTCCATTTGGGCAACCTCGTGGAATTCGGCGAAACCGGCCAGATCTTTACCAACCCCGAAGACCCCCGCACGGAAAGCTACATCACCGGCCGTATCGGCTGAGGACAGGTATTTGAACATGACCGAACAACATATTGCATCCGCATTCGACCGCGACCTTGAAGCGGTTCAGGCCCATATCATGAAGATGGGCGGTCTGGTCGAGGCCGCGATCATGAACGCCGCGCGCTCGCTTGAAACCCGGGATGTCGAATTGGCCCAACAGGTGCGTCAGGGCGACAAAGCCATTGATGCGCTTGAGGATCTGATCAACGAAGAAACCGCGCGGGTGATCGCGCTGCGGGCACCCACAGCGAGCGACCTGCGTCTGGTTCTGTCTGTTCTGAAGGTCTCGGCCAACCTGGAACGCATTGGCGACTATTCCAAAAACATCGCCAAACGCACCACGGTTCTGGTCGACGCCGGTGAGATCAACGGCAGTGCCGCCGCCCTGCGCCGTATGGCGCGCGAGGTTGAGCGGATGCTGCGCGACGCGTTGGACGCCTATATTCAACGTGACGCCGAATTGGCCGCTGACGTGATCCAGCGGGATGAAGAAGTAGACCAGATGTACAATGGCCTGTTCCGCGAGTTCCTGACCTTCATGGCCGAAGATGCACGCAATATCTCATCGTGCATGCACCTGCATTTCATTGCCAAGAACATCGAACGGATGGGTGATCACGTAACAGCCATCGCAGAACAGGTGGTCTATCTGGTGACTGGGGAACGGCCATCGGAAGCACGTCCCAAAGCTGATACCACCTCGCAAACCGCCTAGGAGGCAACGATTATGTCCGCTGATCAGCCTACGGTACTGGTTGTTGAGGATGAACTGGCCCAGCGTGAAGTGCTGGCTTACAACCTCGAAGCAGAAGGGTTTCGTGTATCCAAGGCGGCCAATGGTGACGAGGCGTTGCTACTGGTTGATGAAGACAATCCGGACATCATCGTTTTGGACTGGATGATGCCCAACCTCAGCGGGATCGAAGTGTGCCGCCGCCTTAAAACGCGCCCGGATACACGATCGATCCCCATCATCATGCTTTCCGCCCGGTCGGAAGAGGTCGACAAGGTGCGTGGTCTGGAAACCGGGGCGGATGACTATGTGGTCAAGCCGTATTCGGTTGTCGAGCTTATGGCGCGCGTGCGCACACAGTTGCGCCGTGTTCGCCCGGCGACGGTCGGTATCAAGCTTGAATTTGCGGATATCATTCTGGATTCCGAGACACACAAGGTCAGCCGAAACAGCAAGCCGCTGAAACTGGGCCCGACCGAGTTTCGTCTGCTGAGCACGTTCATGGAAAAACCGGGTCGTGTCTGGAGCCGCGAACAGTTGCTGGACCGGGTCTGGGGGCGCGATATCTACGTCGATACCAGAACGGTCGATGTTCACATCGGCCGCTTGCGCAAGGCGCTGACGCAGCATGGCGGTGAAGATCCTGTGCGTACGGTCCGCGGCGCAGGGTATGCGCTGGGGTAAAAACACGGGGCAGGGCGCACTGCCCTGTTCTATGCGGTTTACTCATGGTTCGTTGCGAATCTGTAGCTGTTATTTGCGGTTACGGCAGGGTATTTTGCGACAAAGCCGACTAGCGGAGAACCAAAATGAACGCCCCGAACGCCAAACCGACTTTGCGCGCCAAAGATGCACCTGACATGGGGGCGTTCTCGTGGGACGATCCATTTCGTCTGGCGGATCAGCTAACAGAAGATGAGCGCATGATCGCCGCGAGTGCGCAGGCATATTGTCAGGAAAAGCTGCAACCACGGGTTCTGGAAGCCTTCCAGAACGAGGAAACGGACCCGGAAATCTTCCGCGAAATGGGTGAAATGGGCCTTTTGGGCACCACGATCCCCGAAGAATACGGCGGTCTTGGTGGCGGCTATGTGTCTTACGGTCTGGTCGCGCGCGAGGTTGAGCGTGTGGATTCTGGCTATCGCTCGATGATGTCGGTGCAAAGCTCATTGGTGATGTACCCGATCTATGCCTATGGCAGCGAAGAACAGCGCCGGAAGTACCTTCCAAAACTGGCCAGCGGCGAATGGATCGGTTGCTTTGGTCTGACAGAACCTGATGCCGGCTCGGACCCGGCGGGCATGAAAACCCGCGCGGAAAAGATCGACAGTGGTTATCGGCTGACCGGCAGCAAGATGTGGATCTCGAATTCACCCATCGCAGACGTCTTTGTGGTATGGGCTAAGTCCGATGCTCATGACGGCAAGATCCGTGGCTTTGTTTTGGACAAGGGTCTCAAAGGTTTGAGCGCGCCCAAAATTCAGAACAAGATGAGCCTGCGGGCATCGATTACGGGTGAGATCGTTCTAGACGGCGTCGAAGTGGACGAGGGCGCCTTGCTGCCGCATGTTCAGGGCCTGAAAGGTCCGTTTGGTTGTCTGAACCGTGCGCGCTACGGGATCAGCTGGGGCGTCATGGGCGCCGCTGAAAGCTGCTGGCACGGTGCGCGTCAGTATGGTCTGGACCGCAAACAGTTCAACAAGCCGCTGGCACAGACGCAACTGTTCCAACGCAAACTGGCGGATATGCAAACCGAGATCGCCCTGGGCCTGCAAGCTAGCCTGCGCGTTGGCCGTTTGATGGATGAGGCAGAAGCTGCGCCCGAGATGATCTCGATCGTTAAGCGAAACAACTGCGGCAAAGCGTTGGACATCGCACGGAATGCCCGCGACATGCACGGTGGCAATGGCATCTCACTGGAATTCCAGGTTATCCGCCACATGGTCAATCTGGAAACTGTGAACACCTATGAGGGCACGCACGACGTTCATGCGTTGATTTTGGGGCGGGCACAGACCGGACTTCAGGCCTTCTACTAAGATAATCTAAATATCGCATAATCGGTATTATGGTAAAAACGTAGCATTGGCAATTTCCGGTTTTCCCAAAATTGCCAATGCCTTACGATGCCTTTCAAAACGTCCAATTCGGAGCCCCTGATGAACTTGAATGGCAAGACTGTGGTGATCACCGGTGCAGCTAACGGTATCGGTAAAGGTCTGGCAATCCGGTTCGCGCGCGAAGGTGCAACGGTCGTATGCGCAGACATAGACACCGAAGCTGCGCGATCCTTGGCCACAGAAATCAACGGACACGCGGTTACATGCGATGTTTCAGACGAAGCCAGTATCAAAGCGTTGATTGATCACGTCGAAGATGAGATTGGCCCGATTGATCTGTTTTGTGCAAATGCCGGCATCCTGACTCTTGGTGGTCTGGACGTTCCGGATGAAGACTGGGACCGGATCTGGAAAATCAACGTCATGTCACATGTCTGGACCGCGCGGCATATGGCTCCGCGTATGATCGCGCGCGGCGGTGGCTACATCATGACAACGGCCTCGGCTGCGGGACTTTTGAACCAGCCTGGCGCTGCACCATACGGCGTTTCCAAACACGCCGCCGTGGGCTTTGCCGAATGGCTGTCGCTGACATACAGCCATAAAGGCCTGCGCGTTTCCGTTCTATGTCCGCAAGCGGTTCGGTCCGAAATGACACGCGGCTTTGAGGATTCGGTAGCGTCTATCGACGGTATGCTAGAGCCTGAAGACGTGGCCCAGGCCTGTGTCGAAGCCATTGAGTCGGAACAGTTTCTGGTGCTACCGCATTCGAAAGTGTTGGACTACATTCGGCACAAATCCAGTGATTACGACAGCTGGCTTAGGGGCATGAACAAGTTAAATCAACAGTTTACGGACGATGATTAAAGTTTCTTCTGGGCTTTGCGCATCAGGCCTTCCTGCGTGACCGACGCAACCAAAGTGCCGTCTTGTGCGTAGATCGACCCTCGGTTGAAGTTGCGCCCTCGCCCGCTCCATGGCGAATCCATCGAATACAGATGCCAGTTTTCGAAATGGATCGGCGCGTGGAACCACATGGCGTGATCCAGGCTGGCCCCATTGACCTGACCCGTAAACCAGCTGAGGCCATGCGGTCGCATACCTGATCCCATCAGATACATGTCAGACGCGTAAGTCAGCAGCAATTGCTGGGTGGCAGAATCCGCCCCTACAGCGCCGGGCATGCGGAACCAGACCTGATTTCGATCGTCCGATTTTTCAGGATGGAACGGATCAAGATGGCTGGCCTCGCGGACCTCGATCGGCCGTTCGCGTGTCAGCTCTCCACGCATGTGTTTGGGTACCAAATCCACGTATTTTTTGCGCAGTTCAGTGCGCGACGGATAACTTTCCGGGTCCTCCATCTGGGGCATCTCATGGTGATGATCCCAGCCTTCATCCTGAATGTGGAACGAGGCCGATACGTTCAAGATCTGTTTGCCATGTTGTATCGCGACCACGCGCCGTGTGGTAAATGAACCTCCATCTCGGGCTCTATCAACTTGATAAATAACAGGAATAGATGGATCACCCGGGCGAATAAAATACGCATGCAGCGAATGGCACAGCCGATCATCCACAGTACGATACGCCGCCGCCAGAGCCTGCGACACCACCTGCCCGCCAAAGATACGCGTCGGAGTCTCGCCGCCTGACCCGGTGCCTCGGAACAGGTCAACTTCGAGCCTCTCGAGGTTCAAAAGGTCAAGAAGGACACGTTCTGCTTCGGTCATTGGCGACTCTCCGGTTGGCTATGAAAAAGGCGTATCAGCGCCATCCGGGTCAATCAACCAACGCGCCCATTACCAGCGCCTTTAGCTCGGATCGGGACGGGTAAGAACTGGACGGCGACAATTGGGTGAAGAATACGGCCGACAGATCGTTGCTGCGGTCAATCCAGAAGAATGTCGAAGCCATACCGCCCCAACTAAAATCACCTAATGACCCAGGTGTTCGGGTTCTGCCAGGGTTGATGATGACAGACCCGGCCAGACCAAATCCCATGCCTTCCATCGGTTGCTCGGCAAAGCTTTGCGGGCCCATCGAGGCGATATCGCCCGGCAAGTGGTTTTGCAGCATGAAGTCGACTGTCTTTGGACCCAGCAAGCGGTGGCCGTTGCCCTGCCCCCGGTTTCGCATCATCTCGGTGAATTTGACGTAGTCGTCGATCGTGCTGACCAGACCGCCACCGCCCGAAAAGGTCGTCGCCTTTTCAAATGGGGATGCGCCTGCCTCGTCTGTCAATCGCAGGGTGTCGTCGCCGGTCTCAGCTGAATTCAGCGCCATCGCGTCCCCGGCCAGCGGCGTATAGAGAGACGCGAACCGATCCCCTGCCCCTTTGGGCACAGAAAATCCGGTCTCGGCCATCTCAAGGGGCTCAAAGATCTCTTGCGCGAAGAACTGATCCAAGGTTTTGCCGGACACAACCTCGACCAAGCGGCCCAACACATCAGTGGAAACTGAATATTCCCAACGGGTTCCGGGCTGGAACGCCAATGGCAGCTGTGCCAGTGCGCCGATCCTGTCCTTCAAAAGCCCTTGATTGGGGCTAAAAATCAGCTTCTGTGCATCCATCGCTGCCGGGAGAACACCGGGATTGAACGGATAACTGAATCCGCTTGTGTGGGTCAGTAGCTGATGCAGTGTCGGGGATGGTGCATCTTCGGTTTGATCCAGCCTCTCCGCCCCAGGAACAAGAGCCTGAACGGAAGCAAATTCAGGCAGAAATTCAGAAAGTTGCGCGTCGAGGTGGAACAACCCACGCTCGGCCAGCATCATCACCGCGACCGAGGTGATGGGTTTCGTCATAGAATAGATCCGCACAAGCGTATCGCGCTGAAACGGTAGGTCCTTTTCAACATTTCTAAGGCCACAGGCGTGAAAAAACCCCTCGGACCCGTGGTGGGTCAATAGTAATGAACTGCCCGCGTATTTGCGCTCATCGACATATCGCTGCATCCAGTCCCGTATGCGGTTCAGGCGGGCGGGATCAAGGGTGGTCTGGCTGCGCATGGGTTTCTCGAACCTCCTCGGCGGTTTCGTTGATCTTGACCGGTGACGCACTGAATTAATAGAGGAATTCCTGATTTCCTACATCGTGACCAACGGCCAGTGCGCGCCGGCCTTCCCGCCTGTACACTAGACGCGTTATAGATTCGTCTGGTGGTTCAGAGTTCATTTCACAGATCGTCGTATCGGAGTTTAGACAATGACGCAGACCATAGATTTCATTTTCGATTTTTGCAGCCCAAACGCATTTCTGGCCCATAAGGTTTTGCCCGAACTGGCGAAACGAAATGGCATGCAGGTAAGCTATGTGCCCGTGTTACTGCCGACGATATTCAAGGCGACGCATAATCAGAACCCGTTCGAGGCATTTTCGGAAAACCGCCAGAAAACAGCCTATCTGACCCATGATCTTCATCGCTTTGCCCGCAGACGCGGATTAAGTTTTCATATGAGCCCGCATTTCCCGGTGAACACCAAGTTTGCCATGCGTGGTGCTGTATTTGCCTCCGGTAAATCTTGGGAATCCAAATATATAGACGCGATATATGATGCGATCTGGGTACATGGCCAGAAAGTCGATGAACTGGGTGTGCTGATGGATATCATGCACGAAAACAAACTTCCCGCGCGCAAAATCCGCGAGGCCATGACGGGTGCCGAAATAAAACAGCGGCTCAAAGAACAATCCAAGGCCGCCGTAAAACGAGGCGTATTTGGAGTGCCCACAATGTTTGTGGGTACCGAGATGTTTTTTGGCAAGAACAGCCTTGGCAATCTGAGGCTAGAGCTTTCCAAGTCGCCGGACTGACGGCCGAACTACGAATTCAGGGCTTCAAGCCCGTGTTTTGCAAACACCGGAACATAAGCCCCAAATACCTGCGCGCGTTTGGGATCAGACGCGTTGCCGTCCAATGCGCGCTTGTACACACCCTGCAGAATTCCGGCCATTCGGAAGAAATTGAACGCTAGGTAGAACCCGAAATTTTCAATCCCAGGTAAGCCGCGACGTTGGCAATATCGCCCGATAAACTCTTGATCTGACAGTATTCCCAGGGCTTGACGGTCGACGCCTGCCAACCCGCGACCCTCGTTTCCGGGGGGCAGTTGCCACTGCATGATAACCGCTGCCAGATCTGCGTAAGGGTGCCCGATCGTCGACAGCTCCCAATCCAGAACGCCAATGCAGCGGCAACCGTTTTGTTCGAACATCAGATTGTCGATGCGGTAATCACCATGCACCAACGTTCGCTGCCCGTCATCCTCCGGAATGGCCCCCTCAAGCGCGGAGATAAGCGCGTCCATTTCGGGGATGGTCGTTGTCTCGGATGCGCGATACTGCTTGGTCCAACGGGCAATTTGGCGCTCAAAGTAGTTGCCCGGCGGGCCATAATCGGACAGGCCTACCGCGTCCACATCGACGTCATGCAGATCGGCCAGCACGCGGTTCATTTCGTCGAATACACCACTGCGAGTTGCGTTGTCGTCCTCATCCACCGTCGGCTCAAGGAATACACGTCCCTGCAAGCGTTCCATTACATAAAACGCCGAACCGATGACGTCGTCATCCTCGCAAAGCAGCATCATCTGAGGGACCGGAACCGCGCTGTCGGCCAGTGCGCTTTGAACGCGAAACTCGCGTTCCACAGCATGGGCTGATTTCAGCAAGACGCCTGGCGGTTTACGGCGCAGCACGTAAGTCTTGGACGGTGTGCGCAATTCGAAAGTTGGGTTGGATTGTCCAATGGCGAACTTCGTCGCTTTCAGCGGCCCCATGTAACCGTCCAAATTTGCGCTGAGATAGGTGTCTAGCGCCGTCAGGTCGAGTTGTGATTTATCCCGCATTTCCAATAACTATTCCCCCGGCCCTATAGTGCTTCGGCGAAGAGATTACCGGCGGTCACCACGTTTAGGCCCCCAGAAACTGGGATGACGGCTCCGGTCACATAGCTGCCGCCGCGCCCGCATAGGAACAACATACACCCGGCGATATCTTCGTCGCGACCCACACGGCCCAGCGGTACTGTCTTGCCAACCTTTTCGCGCGTGCCCTCGTCTGCCGTCGCAAAGGCTGTCATCCGTGATACAAATGGTCCCGGTGCAAGCGCGTTAACAGTGACGTGATAGGGCGACAATTCCTTGGCTAAAATCTTGGTCAGGTGCAGCACCGCGGCTTTGGATGCAGAATAGCTGTAAGCACCGTCGCCCATCGGTACCTCACCCATTACTGATCCAACGTTGACGACGCGCGCCGGATCGTCGGGTGTTCCGGACTTCATCAGCATCGGCAACAGGCGCTGCGTCAGTTCGAACAGACCAGCGACGTTGACGGAATTGACCTTTTCCCACGCGTGATGGGGAAACTGTCCCAGCGGTGAACCCCAAGAGATGCCCGCATTATTCATCAGGATATCAAGGGTATCCGTGCGATTCTTGACCTCATCGACCATGGCCACAACGCCGTCTTCCGTTCCAACATCTCCGCTGAAACCTTCGGCGCTTCCGGGCGCGTCCAGAGCATTCAGCTCGGCCGCGACGGTTTCACAGGCTTCCCCTTTGCGCGACGCGATCAGTACGCGTGCCCCTGCCCTTACAAGCGATTCCGCAGCCATCCGGCCAATGCCGGTGGCACCACCTGTCACCAGTGCGGTTTTTCCCTGCAGCGAAAATAGGGTTTCAGGGGTCATGGTCTGCTCCTCGGTTTTGAATTGGGGCACAGGTGGCGATTTTCGGCGAGATTTGCACCCTGCGGAATTCTTGACAACATTCACCGCTGCGCCAAAGGTCCTCTCAACCGAATAACAAGGACAAGATAGTCATTATGCAAGCGTTACTCAGCGTCGCGCCGGGCGGACCGGATACTTTGGAACTTACGACCCTGCCCGACCCGGTGCCAGGAAAGGGAGATTTGCTGGTCGGGGTCAAGGCTGCTGGCGTCAATTTCCCCGATACGTTGATGATCCAAGACCTGTATCAGATTAAGCCACCAAGACCATTTGCCCCCGGGGGGGAAATCGCAGGTGAGGTATTGGGCGTTGGAGAAGGCGTGAACGGGTTCGAAGTTGGGGACAGGGTTCTGGCGCTGACCGGATATGGCGGTTTTGCAACGCAATTGACGGTCAAGGCGGCTACAGCCGTGAAATTCCCCACATCGATGCCATTCGATGACGCGGCTTGTTTCATTTTCACCTACGGCACGTCCTACCACGCGCTGAAAGACCGTGCCGCATTGCAGCCTGGTGAAACCCTTTTGGTGCTGGGTGCCGCAGGTGGTGTCGGTAGCGCGGCCGTTGAACTGGGCAAGGCGATGGGCGCGCGTGTCATAGCGGCCGTATCTTCTCAGGAAAAGGCGGATTTTTGCCGTCAAATCGGCGCGGACGACACAATCGTATATTCCCGCCAGATGGATCGTAATGCGCAAAAGGCATTCTCCGGTGAAATCAAGGCTATAGCGGGCGCAAATGGCGTGGATGTCGTCTATGATGCCGTTGGTGGGGATTATGCCGAACCAGCGCTGCGCAGCATGGCGTGGAATGGCCGGTTCCTTGTTGTCGGGTTTCCGGCCGGTATTCCCAAAGTCCCACTCAATCTACCATTGTTGAAGGGCTGCCAGGTCGTTGGCGTGTTCTGGGGGGCTTCGGTCTATCGTGATCCCAAGAGCCATGCCGAAAATGTCAGCGAGTTGTTCGACTTATACGCCAATTCACAGATAAAGCCGCAAATCAGTCGGCGGTTTCCTTTAGCGGATGCAAGCGAGGCACTGAAATTATTGAACGACCGCACCGTTCTTGGAAAAGTTGTGGTAACGATGCCAGAATCCTGACTGGTTTTCGACGCTTGGTTCAAGATCAGATGGTGTTAGATGCGCGACACTCGCCTGATGAGTGCGCAGGCTGGTGGACATCCATACCTAATCACGTTTATCAACCAGTAATGGGACGGAGAATGAATGCATAAAGTTCTGATTTTGAACGGTCCGAACCTGAACTTGCTGGGCACACGACAACCCGAGGTTTATGGCCGTACAACGCTGAAAATGGTCGAAGAAACCTGTGTAAGCCACGGCGCGTCTATCGGGTTGGACGTATCACACCTGCAATCCAATCACGAAGGTGTGCTGATCGACGCGATCCACGCGGCCAAAGGCAATCAGGACGGGATCGTTCTGAACGCCGGCGCGTATACACACACCTCGGTCGCTTTGATGGATGCGATCGCTTCGGTAGACCTGCCGGTTGTTGAGGTTCACCTGTCGAACATACACGCACGTGAACCCTTCCGGCACAAATCCTATGTGGCGCCGGTTGCGCTGGGACAGATCTGCGGCTTTGGGCTGCAGAGCTATGTGATGGCGTTGGATGCGCTGTCGGCGCATTTGCAAAACGAGGGGTCCGTATGAAGCTGGGCGAATATCTGAATTTCCTCAGCTACGTCAAAACGCTGGAAGAGCTTTGGGACGCTCATTGCCGCCAGATGGCAATTTTCGGTTTCGACCGTCTGCTATACGGCTATACGCGCTACAGGACCGAAACGTCTTTGGGAGACCCCGAAGACTTCACCATCCTTACAAACCACGGCAAAGAGTACATTGATGGTTTCGTTCGCGATGGGCTGTACTTTCATGCACCCATGCTGAAATGGGCGCTGCACAATGAAGGCGCGGCCAGTTGGAGAATGATTCAGGATATGAATTCCGACGGCACGATGACCGCCCAGGAACGCCAAGTATACGAGTTCAATCGGTCAAAAGGCGTTGTGGCGGGATACACTATCAGTTTCACCTCGGTTTCGATGCGGTCGAAGGGTGCGATCTCTCTTTCGGCTGGTGGGGCCACTAGTCAGGATGAGGTCGATGCAATCTGGGCGGAACATGGCGATGACATTTTGTTGATGAACAATGTCGCGCATCTGAAGATACTTACCCTGCCCTACAACACCCCCAATCGCGCTCTGACGAAGCGTCAGCGCGAGGCGCTGGAATGGGTTGGCGATGGAAAGACGACGCAAGACATAGCGCTTTTGATGGGGCTGACGTCGGCTACTGTTGAGAAGCATTTGAGACTTGCCCGTGAGTCTCTTTCAGTCGAAACAACGGCGCAAGCCGTGCTCAAAGCATCCCTGCAAAATCAGATGTTCATCATGGAAGCATGATGCGTTCTTTTTGACGCTAAATTGCGTCAATTTACGTAGGGTAAGGAAAACATGACTTCCCAAATCTGAGCCCCAGTTGCAAAGTGATATTGTTCCGTGAGTGGTGGCTTTAGCCTGGGAACGTTTTGATCGGATCTTTGCAATACCAAAGCTCTCCGGTCGCTCTGACATAAAGGCGTCTATTTGTCCGCGTCTCTTAGTCGGAATTTTGGGGGGCCTCGACCATCCCCATCTGCGGGGCCCCTCAATCCTTCCGATAGTAGTGTATGATCTGTTGTTCCTAACGCCGGAAGGCGCAAAAAAACCGACTACAGGAAAGTAGCCGGTTTTATTCTGTTCAGTTTGAGGCCCCTTTCAGGGCCTCTGCCAGAATTAGCCCTGTACGGCTTTGGCAACTTCAGCTGCGAAGTCTTCTTTTTCCACCACGATGCCTTCGCCAACTTCCAGACGGACGAAACCAGTGATGGTTGCGCCTGCTTCTTTGGCAGCGGCTTCGACGGTCAGGTCAGGGTTCACAACGAACGACTGGTTCAACAAAGTTGATTCCGCCACGAATTTCTTCATGCGGCCAACGATCATTTTTTCGATCACCTGCTCCGGCTTGCCGGATTCGCGGGCGATGTCCATCTGAACCTGCTTTTCTTTTTCGACAACAGCCGGGTCCATGTCCGCTTCAGACAGGGCCGCCGGGTTCACGGCTGCGATGTGCATCGCAATCTGTTTGCCGATCACTTCGTCACCACCGGACAGAGCAACCAGTACACCGATTTTGCCCATGCCGTTGGTGGCTGCGTTGTGAACGTAGGACACAACAGTGTCGCCTGACAGTTTCGCCATGCGGCGAACTGACATGTTCTCACCAATGGTGGCGATCTTGTCGGTCAGGGTGTCAGCAACGTTCTTGCCGCCCAGATCAGCGGCCAACAGAGCTTCGACATTGTCGACGCCTTCTGCCGCGTAAGCGATCTTGCCAACCATTTCCTGGAATTCGGCGTTCTTTGCGACGAAGTCGGTTTCCGAGTTCACTTCGACAGCAACACCGTTGCCACCGTTGACGTGAACTGCAACCAGACCTTCTGCTGCCGTACGGCCGGATTTCTTGGCCGCTTTGGCCAGACCTTTGGTGCGCAGCCAATCAACGGCTTCGTCCATGTTGCCGCCGGTTTCGGTCAGCGCTTTTTTTGCGTCCATCATGCCTGCGCCGGTCGAGTCGCGCAGTTCTTTAACCATTGCTGCTGTGATTGCCATCTTTTGGCTCTCCTCAATTCAAACGGAATTGGGGCAGGTCTACCCTGCCCCATATGTCATTTACGTGACGGGCAGCTTACGCTTCAGCTTTGGCTTCCGGCGTGGCTTCTTCTGCAACGGGTGCTTCTTCAGCAACGACTTCTTCAACCGGTGCTTCTTCGAATGCGCCCAGGTCAACGCCTGCAGCACCCATCTGAGCGGTCATACCGTCCAGAGCGGCACGAGCAACCAGATCGCAATACAGAGAGATCGCGCGCGCTGCGTCGTCGTTGCCGGGGATGATGTAATCCACGCCATCGGGCGAGCAGTTGGTGTCGACAATTGCCACAACCGGGATACCCAGCTTGTTGGCTTCGGCGATGGCCAGTGCTTCTTTTTTGACGTCGATGACGAACAGCAGATCGGGAACGCCGCCCATTTCGCGGATACCGCCCAGCGACGCCTGCAGTTTGCCCTGGTCACGTTCCATGCCCAGACGCTCTTTCTTGGTCAGGCCTTCGGCGCCCGATTCCATGGCTTCGTCAATCTGGTTCAGACGATTGATCGACTGGGAAACGGTTTTCCAGTTGGTCAGCGTGCCGCCTAGCCAGCGGTGGTTCATGTAGTACTGAGCCGACTTTTCAGCGGCTTCTGCGATCGGCTGAGCTGCCTGACGCTTGGTACCAACGAACAGAACGCGGCCACCTTTTGCAACGGTGTCACGAACGGCCTGCAGAGCCTGGTCCAGCATTGGAACGGTCTGGGTCAGGTCCATGATGTGGATGCCATTGCGCGAGCCGTAGATGAACGGGCCCATGCGGGGATTCCAACGCTGTGTCTGGTGACCAAAGTGAACGCCAGCTTCCAACAGCTGACGCATGGTGAACTCGGGAAGAGCCATGTTATTTTCCTTTTCCGGTTTACGCCTGGGCGGGGGTGAAAGAAGCGGATGCTCCAACCGGCGGGCCAGATAAGGATGTCTCCCTCAAATAGCCCAAACCCCGCCTGCGGGTTTTAATGGCGCGCGTATACGGTAGGAATTCGCCCGGTGCAAGTGCCAAATGGCCTTATTTTTCAAGCCGCGCAATTGCATGCGCGTGGCGCACTGCCTCTTCGCAATGTGCGGCCAACGCCTTGCGGTTGGCAAAATCGCTGACTTTGGCTGGAACGTGGTAAATCAATTCCACCGTCCCCTGCCGACGCGCGCCCAAGGTCTTGAGAAGATGCGGGGCAAAATCCATATCGCCCCACCAGCCATAGAACCTGTCAGGCTGCCCTTTTGGCGCGTGAAAGACCACGGAAACAGGCTGAACATACATGAAGTCCCGCAATTCATCCGAGAAGAACGCGGCAAAAAGCGTTGTTTTAAAGGGCAAAACACGAAGGCCGTCGGTCGAGGTGCCCTCGGGAAAAAACAACAACTTATGCCCGACTTTCAAGCGCTCTTCAAAGATCTGGGTCTGTTCGCGGGCTTTCTTGCGATCTCGTTCGATAAACACCGTGCCCGTGGCGCGGGCTAGCCAGCCGATACCCGGCCATTTGGCCACTTCGGCCTTGGACACGAAGTACACCCGCTTACGGGCGTTCAGCGCAAAGATGTCGAGCCATGATGTGTGGTTTGCGACCACCGCGCCGCGTTCGCGCATCAATTCACCAGAACTGCGAAAGCTGATTCCAAGAAGCCGGAGCGCATTGCGGCAGACAAACTGCGCGATGAACGGGGTAATCGGACGTCGTAAACCGAACAGCGGGCGCTCGATCAGGCGAACGGTCAACAAAACGAGCAGCCCGCCAAAGACCAGCAGTGCCAGCGGAAGGCCGCGCAAGATTACCAATGCCCAGCCAAATACGCCCAATTCAATCGGGTCTGGCGCGTCGTCACTGTCCCAAAGCGGATCGTTCACTGGATCAGGCTCCGCTGTAAATACGCCGCTGGCGCTCGTTCATGCGCGCCGTGTCGAGGATCAGGCATACATCTGTTGTGTTGAAAGCGTGGTCGATAAACGCCCCCTCGCCCACAAAGCCACCCAACCGCAGGTACGCCTTGATTAGCGCGGGAACCTGTACCATCGCCCCACGGCGATCCAGCGCATCCGGCGCGACAAGGTCCATACTTTGAAACACCTCCGGCTGCGCCCTGACCCGCAGGTCCGGTGGGGCCAGATGATTGTGGTGCAACATCGACAAAGGCTGGGCCAATTCCTGTACATTGATGCCGTGGAAGCTGGCGACGCCGAACAGCACCTCAATCTCGCGCTCAGCCACATATCCCGCCAGACCATTCCAAAGATGGTACATCGCCGTTCCGCCCCGATAGTCCGGGTGAAGGCAGGAACGTCCAAGCTCTAACAGTTTGCGGCCGCTCTGTTTCAGTACCGTCAGATCGTATTCATCCTCGGAATAGAACTGTCCCAATTCGACGGCTCGTTCACCCGGTAACAGCCTGTAAACGCCCACAACTTCGCCAGTGGCGTCATCATAGGCCAGCATGTGATCAAAAAAAGGATCGAACTGATCCTGCTCTAACCCTGCCTCGTGGTCCACCATCTTGCCGCCGCCGCCTAATTCGCGGACGAACACATCATATCGCAGCCTCTGGGCTGCGCGCAGTTCGGCCTCGGATTCGGCAAGTTTAACGGTGAAAGAAGGGCCTGCATCCGGCATCAGTTATTCCGCTTTTGTTTGCGCGCTGATACCGCAGTTTTCGGTCAAATGGCAACCAGCACAGCGGTGGCCCATCGTTAACCATTCTTAAACCAGTTTCACGGATCAAAGACGGGCGTCAGGGCGATGCGGGTTCCGTCAATCACCACTTTTCCCTGTTCTTGGAAATTCACGGTGATCTTGCCCCCTATGTTGGACTGCACCTGTCCGACGCCCCAGTCGGGGAAATCGGGGTGGCGGACATACATGCCCGGTGCAAGTATGGCATTGAGGTCTGTCATGATCGGGCTCCGGTCCGGCGGCAGATACAACAGGAGAGGTACGCATGGGCGACACCAACGTCAATCTGGCCGAACTGATTGGGTCGCGAATTTGTCACGATCTGATCAGCCCTATTGGCGCAATAAACAACGGGCTGGAACTGCTTGAGATGGTCGGAACCATGCAGGGCCCCGAGATGGAGCTGATCTCGGGCAGCGTCGGAAGCGCCGGAGCAAAGATCAGGTTCTTTCGCGTCGCTTTTGGGTCGGCCAGCGATCAACCGTTGGGCCGGGCCGAAGTCACTGAGTTGTTGAAAGACGTTGAAAGCGTTGGTCGTGTGCGTGTCAACTGGCACGTGACCGATGCGATGCCACGCAATCAGGTCAAGCTCGCCTTTCTGGCCCTGATGTGTTGCGAAAGCGCGATGCCGATGGGGGGCGATGTCACTGTGGCAAACAACGGCGGCAGTTGGACAGTGGTCGGTGTCGCGGACAAGCTGAATATTGACGCCGATCTTTGGAAGAACCTGCCCAAAGGCCAATTTGCCAACAAGGTGACGCCAGCGCAGGTGCAATTCGCGCTACTTCCGCAAACGGCCGCGTCCATGGGGCGGCGGGTCGCGGCGGAAACCACCTCAACCCGCGTCGCTATCCGGTTTTAAGACCTGACGGTCCCGTTTCCGCGGACAAGGTATTTGAAGCTCGTCAGCTGAGCGGCCCCGACCGGGCCGCGCGCATGCATTTTGCCAGTTGCGATTCCGATCTCGGCCCCCATTCCAAACTCGCCACCATCGGCAAACTGGGTTGAGGCATTGTGCATCAGGATCGCACTGTCGAGCCGCTCAAAGAACCGGGCAGCGGCATCAGCATCCTCGGTCATGATGCAATCGGTGTGGTTCGAACCGAACTGGCGGATATGCGCGATTGCCTGATCAATATCAGCCACCGGCTTGGCTGCGATGATGCTGTCGAGGAATTCCTTGCCCCAGTCGTCGCCCGTGGCCGCTTTGGTGCCGTCGAGGGCCAACGCGCCTTCGGCATGGATTTCGACGCCCGCCGCAAGCAAGGCGGAAATGATATCCCGGCCGAGTGTTTCAGCCACATCCTGATGGATCAGCAAGCACTCGGCAGCACCACAAATCCCAGTGCGCCGGGTTTTGGCGTTCAGCACGACGTCCAGCGTTTTTTGGGGGTCTGCAGCCTTGTCGACATAGATGTGCACGATACCTTCCAAGTGCGCAAAGACGGGCACGCGTGCTTCGCGCTGAACTAACCCAACCAGACCTTTTCCGCCGCGCGGAACGATGACGTCCACACAATCGGTCATGGTCAGCAGCTCTTGCACTGCGGCGCGGTCTCGCGTGGGCACAAGTTGAATGGCGTCTTCTGGCAGGTTTGCAGCCTTTAGCCCTTGGACCAGACAGGCGTGAATGGCGGTTGAGGAATGGAAACTTTCCGAGCCGCCGCGCAGGATCACTGCATTGCCGGACTTCAGGCACAGTGCGCCTGCATCCGCCGTCACATTCGGACGGCTTTCGTAAATCACTCCGATAACGCCCAGAGGCGTGCGAACACGCTGGATGTTCAGGCCCGAGGCCATGTCCCATTCGGTCAGAACCTCGCCTACGGGGTCTGCCTGATCCGCGACCGTGCGCAGGCCATCAACCATGCCCTGAATGCGCGCATCATCCAGCATCAGCCGGTCCATCATCGCCGGGCTCAGGCCCTTTTCACGCCCAAACTCCAGGTCTTTCTTGTTGGCCTCAATGATATTTGCGCGGTTGGCCCAAACAGCGTCAGCTGCAGCAATTAGGGCAGCATGTTTACGCTCGGCGCTAGCAAAGGCCAAATCGGCCGAGGCCGCTTTGGCGCGTTTTCCAAGATCGGCCATCAGGGCGGGAATGTTGTCGAAATCCTTCATCTCAGGTGCCTTTCGGTCGGTCTTTGCGTTTTAACATCGCGCCGTTACAGCGCCAAATCATCTCGGTGGATCAGGACGGCGCGGCCCGGATAGCCCAACGTCTCTTCGATTTCCGAGGACTTTCGTCCCTTGATCGCATCTGCCTCTTGCGCAGTGTATCGGCTGAGCCCCTGTGCCAGCCGTCGTGCCTGCGGGTCCATAATCGCAACTGGGTCACCGCGCCCAAAGTCGCCTGTGACTTCAACAATTCCAGCGGGCAACAGGCTTTTACCATTGCCCAACGCCCTTGCCGCGCCTGCATCGACCACGATTTCACCACGCGGTTTCATGGCCGAGATCCAGCGCTTGCGCGCGGCATGCGGGTCCAGCGTCGCTGTAAACCAAGTGCAATTGGCGCCATCTTCAAGCGATTTCAGCGGGTTCAAAGTCGAACCTTCGGTGATCGCCATATCACAACCGGCAGCAGTTGCCATCTTGCCGGCCAGCAGCTTGGTCTTCATTCCGCCTTTGGACAGGCCGGAACCAGCATCGCCTGCCATTTCCTCGATCTCGGGCGTGATGGCCTCAATCACATCGAAACGCTTGGCGTTTCCGTCTTCACTCGGGTTCCCGGTGTAGAATCCGTCAACATCCGACAACAGGATCAATTGATCGGCCCCAACCGTCACGGCGATCTGCGCCGCCAACCGGTCATTGTCGCCGTAGCGGATCTCATCCGTAGCCACCGTATCGTTTTCGTTGACGATCGGAACCACGCCTAAACTCAGCAGCGTTTCCAGCGTCGCGCGAGAGTTCAGATACCGCCGCCGGTCCTCGCTGTCTTCCAGCGTCACCAAAACCTGCGCAGTTGTGATTGTGTGCGGCGTCAAAGCCTCTTCATAGGCCCGCGCCAGTCGAATTTGGCCAACAGCAGCGGCGGCTTGGGATTGTTCCAACGGCAAATCCGCCATGGGCAGGCCCAAAACTCCGCGCCCCAACGCAATCGATCCGGATGAGACCAAAATGACGTCAGTTCCCTGCCCTTTGAGCCAGGCCACGTCTTGGGCCAGCGAGTGCAACCAACCCGACCTCAGCAATCCGGTATCACGGTCCACCAGCAAGGCAGAGCCGATTTTGACCACCAATCGGCGTGCTGCGGTCAGGGTTGCCAAGACTTGGTCTCCTCAACGGGTTTTTGCCGCAGGCGGTTTTCGTCGATCTGGGCACGCAAGGCGCGCAACACTTCGGTCACGCCCAGATGCGCGACACCAGACATGGTCATCACAGGGCCACCAACAGCCTCTTCCAGCTCAGCCCTTTGCAGCGCCTGTTCCTCTTCGTCCAGCGCATCGACCTTGTTCAGAACTGTGATCCTGGGCTTTTCAGCCAGTTCACCGCCGTAAGCTTCGAGTTCATGAATGATGGTGCGGTAATCCTCGGCGACGGTTTCCGAGGTGCCATCGACCAGATGCAGCAGAACGGCACAACGTTCCACGTGACCAAGGAACCGGTCACCGATCCCGCGCCCCTCATGGGCGCCTTCGATCAGGCCGGGAATATCCGCGACGACAAATTCCACATTGTCGACACCGACAACACCAAGATTGGGATGCAGGGTCGTGAACGGATAGTCAGCAATCTTGGGCCGCGCGTTCGATGTGGCCGCCAGAAAGGTCGATTTACCGGCATTGGGCATGCCCAACAAACCGACATCCGCGATAAGTTTCAGCCGCAGCCAGATCGTGCGGTCGATCCCCGCCTGCCCCGGGTTAGCCCGGCGCGGAGCCTGATTGGTTGCCGATTTGAAATGCAGGTTACCAAAGCCGCCATTGCCGCCCTTGGCCAGCAGAACACGCTGCCCAACCTCTGTCAGGTCGCAGATGACGGTCTCTTCGTCCTCGTCAAGTATCTCGGTTCCAACCGGCACGCGCAGGATGATTTCGTCACCATCCTTGCCCGTGCGCTGCTGACCACGACCGGGTTGACCGTTCTTGGCAAAGAAATGCTGCTGATAGCGGAAGTCGATCAGGGTGTTCAGCCCATCCACAACTTCGGCCCAGACCGAACCGCCTTTACCGCCGTCACCGCCATCGGGACCGCCGTATTCAATGTACTTTTCACGCCGAAAACTGACGCACCCGCCACCGCCGGCCCCTGACCGGATGTAGACCTTTGCAAGATCGAGAAATTTCATGTGTGTCCCCTACTGCAAAGGCCCCATCGGCCACAAGTCAGAGTTTTTTACTATATGTCCAGGTGGGCACATTCGCATCGCGCGCCACCGAGTAACTTTCGGCGTCACCCAGATACTGGAACCCACAATGGGTCAGAACCCGGGCCGAGGCAGGATTGTCCTGAAACACGCTGGCAAACAAATTCGAATTTTCAAGCGGGTTAGCTTTCACCAACATCTCGACGGCCAGTGAGGCTACGCCTGTATTCCAGTAAACAGGTGCCACCCAATAGCCAACTTCGGACTGATTGCGATCCAGCCGTGTAAGCGAAATCAGACCAATCAGTTCCGGCCCACCATCTTTGGTGGCGTCCATCGCCCAGACGTCCTCATCCCGGTCTTCAGCCATCGAACGCGTCACAAACGCCTCGACCGACCCCGGTGGCAGCGGATGCGGGATCGACGTAGTCATACGTGCCACGCGCTCATCGCCTGCATAATGCTCGATGAGACCCATATCCGACCGGCGCAATGGGCGCAGATCGAACCGCTCGGTTTCGAGGACCGGCTGGTTTATTATTGTCTCGAGTTTCATGAGTGCGTTCCTCCTCCGAACAACACAAAAAATACGGACGCAACAGTGAGACTCGCTAACGTCCACATCAGATATTTTTCCACGGGCCGACCTTCAACCACGTGGGCAATTCTATCTCCGGCAAATGTCCAGATCGGGTGTAAAACCATCTGGCAAAGCAATAAACAGAGAGCGATCGTGAACGTCGCGTTAAAGCTGGGCGTGCCAACCGCAACGAACCCGGTAAATCCGGCTATGATCATGGCCCAAGCCTTCGGGTTAAGGGGATGAACGATCAGCCCCGCCCAAAAACCGGGCACGTCTCCCACAGTTTCACTGCGCGAAAGACGCAGATTGGCGATCTTCCAGGCCAACCAGCAGATATACGCCGCCGAGGCGTATTTCAGGACCGTAAAGACAATCGGTGCCTGATCTGCGAGTTGCAACAGACCAAAACCAACGGGCCAGATGATCAGCTGTTTGCCCAGGATCACACCGGCCACAAACGGCAGAGCCGCCCGAAACCCATAGCGTGCACCTGTACCCAGCAGGACCATATTGGCGGGACCGGGCGTTCCGACCTGAGAGGCTGCGAAGATTAGGAAACTGGTGGTTGCAACGGTCATTGCATCGCCTCCCAGCCCGCACGACGCAGCAGAACGTCCTGAATTATCACATCTTCGTTGGTCGACTGCACCGTCGCACGATGCTGGCCATTTGGTTTGAACCCAAGTTTGGAGAGAACCGCCTTGGACCGTTCGTTGCCGACATGATAACCCGAGGTCAGTTTCTGCTGATCAGCCGCAAAGAACCTCGAAATCATCGCGCGGGAGGCTTCGGTCACATAACCTTGCCCCCAGAACGCTTTGGCAACCCAATACCCCAGTTGTGATCCGGTCGAGATGCAGCCGATAAGGTTCTCTTCCCGAGTAATGGCAAAGGCATCATGCTCGGCAGCCATCTCGTCCACAAATTCGGTCGAATGCGCGTTCTCATAGGGGTGCGGTACAACCGTCAACCAGAGCACCACGTCCAGATCGTTCAGAAGAGTGACAAGACGCGACGAATCCTCACGCCGAAACCGACGTAATACAAGACGCTCTGTTTTTATCACTTCGGTCATGGGACCGCTCCTGAAAACGAGAAAGGGGACCGGCACTTTCTGCCGGTCCCCCATGAAATTTTCTTAAACCTTCTGGGTTTCGGCTTACTCTGCGGCCTCCGCCACTGGCAGGACCGAAATAAAGGTGCGGTTTTTCAGTCCCTTGTGGAACTTCACGGCGCCATCCACAGTTGCAAAGATGGTGTGATCTTTGCCCATGCCTACGCCTTCGCCCGGCCAGAACTTTGTGCCGCGCTGACGCACGATGATGTTGCCTGAAATGGCGGCCTGGCCACCATACAGTTTTACGCCAAGGCGGCGACCAGCTGAGTCGCGACCGTTACGGGAGGAACCGCCAGCTTTTTTATGTGCCATTCTGTCTCTCCTTAGCCTTTAGCCAGATCTTTGGCCTGCTCAACCCATTCGGGTTTCACTTTGACCGTTTCGATAGCAGCAATCTGCTCGTCCGACAAGGCGGCCAGAGCGGCAAAGCTCTCGATACCGGCCTCATTCAGCTTCTTGGCAGCGGCAGGGCCGACACCGTTCAGCTTGGTCAGATCGTCAGCAGCAGCAGCAGCGGCAGGTGCCTCTGCTTTGGCTTCAGCTTTCTTGGCAGGCTTTTTCGCCGCCGGAGCAGCTTCGCCTGCCGGAGCCGAACCGGTTGCAACTTTGATGCCCGACTTGTCAGCGCCCGACGACAGGATGTCGGTGATTTTGACCAGAGTCAGCTTCTGACGGTGGCCAACGGTACGCTTCGAGCTGTGCTTACGACGGCGCTTAACGAACTTGATGACCTTGTCACCTTTGATTTGTTCGATCACTTCGGCCTGAACGCCGGCACCATCGACGAACGGTGCACCAACAACCGGAGCGTCGCCGCCCAGCATCAGAACATCGTTGAATTGAACTGTTTCACCTGCGTCGGCAGCCAATTTTTCAACGCGGAGGATATCGCCCGCCTGAACTTTGTACTGCTTGCCGCCAGTCTTGAGGACCGCAAACATGCGTCTTTCCTTTGTCTAATCGCGTTCTATGGTCCCCGACCGGGCGTTTTTGGCTTTCGCCACCTCGAACAGCGCGCCCTTTTCGGGCTGTGTGACGACCCGTGGGACAAAGCCCTGGGGTCAATAATAACGACACCCGGCGCGGAAAACCGGCCGGGATGCGCGCTTATCCATAGATTGGTCGGCAAAGTCAACATCAAATGCGCGGTCAGAGATCTGATGCGGTAAGCGCCCGTGAGACGGCCTGACCCAGTTGAAAATAGATCTGGTCATACATCTTATCGAAACCGCCGAAAAAGGCTTCGTTTACGGCGCGTCCGGTCTCAGTTCTGGAAAAAGCAATATTCTCGCGCATCTGAGCCTCATCAAGCGGTTGATAGGCCACCAGAAGGAAGGAATACAACCAGATGCGGTTTTCTTCGGCAAGACTGTCCTTGTCCGACAAGAGCTGCGCCAGAATATCTTCCGAGCTGGTTCCGTTATCCGCGCTGAGACCGCGAAAAAAGTTGTAATCCGAACTAAGCGAGCTTTGTACGTTTTTTTCGATCAGGTCGTTGACTTCAATGTACTCGCCGATCAGGTCATAGAGCTGAGTGCCGCCTGCCCCGTTCAGATAGTTTTCGCGCGCCATGTCCTTGATGGTTTCATCTGCGAAAGCCTTTCTGGCCGAGTTTTCCAGTGTGATAACGGTTTGCCCGACATCACTTTCAAAGAACAGGATCGCGCGATCTATCTGGCTGGCTGTCAGGCTGGTCTCGAAGGTACCAGAGATCTGCTCCTGCATCCACTCCGGATCATAAATCTGGTCCACCTGATCATCGAAGAGCGGCCCGCCTTCACCACCCAGAAAAGTGTCGTTCAGGCCTTTCGCCTGAGCCAACCCTTCGTCACGCAGGATATCGACGACCTGTTCCATTTGAAGCGCCTGCATGAGGCGTTCAACCCGCTCGGACGCCGCCAGCGGCATGGCTGACAGCAACACAGCGAAACAAGCAGCGATCAGGCGCATCAGATATCCTGTGCCGGGTGAAGTTCCGCCATCCGCGCGGCCAGATCTTCAAACTTCATGGCCATGATTTCGTATTGGATGGCATTCAGCAGCTCATAGACTTCTTGCATCAAAGGCTGCTCCAAAGCCTCAGCATAGGCGACAACCTCAGAATCCGAGAAGTCCTGATAGGTATAGGCTGCCCCGGCAAGTGCGGACAGCTGCAAAGCCTGACGCATGCCGGTCTCATTGCGCTTCATCATCTGACGCAGCTCATCCGCGCCCAGTTGCAAGTCGATCACCCCCGAGGCGCTGGCAGCAAGCAAAAAGCGCACCTGAATTTCCTGCAGCGCACGCAATGCCGTCCCGCTGGAATCAATTGCATTGTTCATGCGTTTCAGATTTTCGACCCGTTTCGATCCATCCTTGATCAGGTCCGAGACGATTTTCTGCCCTTCAAGTTGCTTGGCATCGTCATCTTCAACCATGTGCGATGCATTCTCGGACTCGACCAGCCGTTGCCCAAGGTCGGATGCATAGAACTCGACCGCATGGGTTAGCGCCTCATCGCTCAGCGTTTGTTCCAGAATAGACACGGCTGTTTCGCGCATGTCCTCGGTATCAAAGACCTCTTCGGTCAGGCGTGTCCAGTCGGACCCAAACCCATCAGGATCGATCCCCAACATTTGCGGGGCTGAGGCCGAGGCCAGAGCGATGCTTTCAAGTGCAACGTCGAACCCGGTTGTTGTCAAAAAGGCTTCGATCCGATCCCGTCCGACAGCAAATGCTTGCTGCGACCCGGAAATCACGAACAGAACGGCGGCGAATAGCGGTAGGATAGTTTGGCGTAAAGGATATGTCATACCTATGAGCCTAGGGGAAATACCGCGTCAGGCAACGGAAAATCCCGCCTTTGTCATTTTCAGGAATTTTCTGCTTGCACCCCCGCGCGTTCCTCACTAAATCCCCCCCTCACAGACCCCCGCGGAGAGGTGCCGGAGTGGTCGAACGGGGCGGTCTCGAAAACCGTTGTGGGTGCAAGCCCACCCAGGGTTCGAATCCCTGTCTCTCCGCCACTACCTATCAAAAATAAAAGATATTCCCAGGCTTTCTGCTCCCACGAGGGACGCCGTTAAACCACTTTGCGCTGCCGCAACATGTCATACTATGACAACATTTTGGGTTTCGTTTGCACCAACTATGCCATTTCTTGGGTTCAAATCTTGGCGCGAGAGCATCGGTAGTCGCCATGGGGCACCGCAGACCTCGATGGCCGCAAAGGCAGCGCAGATTCCAAACATCCGCACATGCCGAATGGGTTCTTTCCTTATTATTTGATGGGATAGCCAACTCCGCGCGCCCACTCTTGAACCCTAACGCGCAAATCGACCGTGCCAGTAATGATGTCGTCGAACCCACTACGGAAGATCTTTGTTGTTATTTGTTCGAGCGAAAGCCCTGTGTCCGTCTCAAATGTATCCACCCATACGAACCTTCCGTCTACAATGTTGCGGTTGAGAACTCCGTCGAAGTCCCAGGCGACACTGGTGTTTGGATCACTTGCAATACTCGATCTAATCATACTGTCAGGTTAAGTAAGGACTTTTGGGAACACCAGCCGTAGTGAGCGACTGTACTCTTGTAAACCCGTACCAAGGGCTAAGTACCCTCCGCGCATTTTGTTGTTATCATTTTACACTGCTGGATGCTGCGATGGGGCCCTCCATCCGGACCGGCTCGTCTGCATTCAAATCACCTTGGCGTTGCAACCTGCTTAAGTTCCGCCGAACTCGACTTAACGCGTTACTGCTGTGCGAGGCTGTGTTTCAGCATTTCAATTCGTTCAGGGTCCAAAGCACCGAGACGAAGCCATTCATATGACAATGACACATAGAGCGCTCCCATGCGCTGGCTGAACCACAGAAAGAAATCTGCGTCGGGGAGGTCTCCGTCTGCCACAGCCCGTTGAAACAGCTCTAGTTCGATTTCTGTAATGCGTACAATTTCGGGTGTCTGCCAGCCAATCGCCTCAGTGCCGCCAGGCTGACTGAGGTCCAGTAATACAAGCCGCGCTATGCCAGGGCGTTGAACCAACAAATCGACCTGACGACCTTGAATGAAGTTCAGCGCTTGCATTGCGCCAAGTGATTCGTCCACGTTGTCGTAACACAGAAGAATTTGGCCTAAGCCTCGGCGCGTCACTGCTTCGAGTATCGCCTGCATACTCGAAAAATGGGCGTAAAGAGAAGGTGGTTTGATCCCCAACTCTTTGGCGATCAAGGCATGCTGCAGTCGCTGGGGGCCCACCTCGGCACACAGGCGTTCAACAACATCAAGTATATGATCTTTGGAGTTTTTCTTCTGAATCATAATCAACTTTTCGTCTGCTTCTTTTGAATATCCGATTTAAACGGGTCGCGCCTGTGGGCAGAGCGCTTCGCCACGGTACCTAATTTCGTTAGGATACGTAACCTAATTATGTTAGGCTAATAGAATTAGGGGATAGAGCCACGCGTAAGAAGCCGGGCCAACAGGGAGGGACAGATGTCAAATTCGGATATTCAGCTTGAGGTGTCGCGCCTCGAAAAACTCACCGAAGATTACACCCGCGAACCGGTTCCGGCGGACGTGAATACACGCGGCATCCAGATCGCAGTTATCCAATGTGCAATCGGGATCACGCTTCCGGTGCTGGCCTACAGCTCTTGGCTGGCTCAAGATAATGGACTGGGCAGCGCCAACTTTGCCTTCTGGGTTGGCAGCTGGATTGTCGCGATCATTTCGATCTTTTCGGGAATCGTCGGTGCACGTTCGCGCCTGTCGACCTACATGATCCTGCAATTCTCGTTTGGTCAGACCGGCGCAAAGCTGGTGAACCTGTTGATGGCTCTGATCCTGTTGGGCTGGTACGCGGTGACCTGCGAAGAGTTCGGCGTGGCGATTTCGCAAGCCCTCAAGACAATGCTCAACATCGACTTCAACGTAAAAATCGCGACCTTTATTGGTTCGGTTTTGATGACGATCACAACGATCTTCGGCTTTCAGATGATCGAGAAATTCTCGCGTTTCTCGGTACCGTTGCTTGCGGCGTTCATGATCTACGTCGCGTTCCAAGCCACCGGCGATGCCGACAGCGCGCTGGACTGGACCCGCACGGCAACAACCGAGAGTGAGATTTCGTTGATCTCGACCGTGATCGGCCTGTTTGTGATTGCAGCTGTGCTGATGCCAGATTTCACGCGCTACTGCCCTAACGACAGGGAAAGTCTGATTGCATCAGCTGTGGGACTTGGTTTCACTTTCCCGATGGTTGCCCTGATGGCAGCTATCCCTGCAGTTCGCACTGGTGAATCAGACCTGATCCTGATTATGGCTGGAATGGGTGTGGTCTTTGCTGCCCTGTTCGTTCTGGTTTTCGCCACTTGGTCGACAAACATCACCAACCTCTATTCCTCGACCCTCACCCTTTCGACATTCGCAACCAAGACCCCAAGCTGGAAGATCACTGTCTTCGGCGCGATCATCGCAACCTTTGCCGCCGTGGGCGGGTTCGCCAGTTATTTCTCGGACTTCCTGCTGTTTATCGGGGTTTGTGTGACACCGCTGGTCGGCGTCTATGCCGTCGACTTCTTCCTGGCGAATGACCGGGACTATGACCTGAACAAACTGGAAAGCACTCCGGCTATCGGTTGGCCAGCATTGATCGCGTGGGCCGCAGGCTCGGTACTCGGCTACGTCACGCAAAATGGTTATCTGACGCTGACCGGCCTGTCCGCCATCGATGCGTTGGTCGCCACAGCAGTGCTGTACTTCGTATTGGCGAAGGCTCTGCGCAAAACAGGTTAACCCTCCCCGACTGCCCGTGCGCGGCTGCTGCGCCTCGCGCGGGCCTTTTCAAGGAGCAATGACAATGCCCACGTCCCTTTCAGGGCTGATGCCCTACGCCGTCTGGCGGCACTTCGAAGGCCTCAGCCAGATCCCGCGCGGATCAGGCAAGGAAGAGCGGGCAGTCGCTTTTGTCCGCGGATTTGGTCTGGCGTTGGATCTGGATACCCGTGTCGATGCCACTGGCAACGTCATCATCCGCAAACCCGCGACGCGTGGGATGGAAGATCGCCCAGCGGTCGCCCTCCAATGCCATCTGGACATGGTGCAGGAGCAGGAAGAAGGGCGTGGTTTCGACTTTGACCGCGATCCCATTGAACTGGTGGTGGACGGCGACTGGCTGACCGCTCGGGGTACGACATTAGGGGCGGACAACGGTATCGGCGTCGCCCTGACAATGGCCGTTCTGACCTCGTCCCAGATGGCGCATCCGGCGATTGAGGCTTTGTTCACCGTCGACGAAGAGGTCGGCATGAGCGGAGCCGAGGCGGTGACGGCCGACCAGTTGACTGCGCCCTATCTGATCAATCTGGATATGGAGAGCGATCACGAGTTGACCATTGGGTGCGCCGGTGCCGTCGATATCCTGGCCGAGGGCCGATATGATCAGCAGCCGCTGAATGGTGACGCGCATCTCTATGAGATTCAGGTGCGGGGTGGCCTCGGCGGACATTCCGGCCTCGACATCCATCTGGGTCGCATGAACGCCATCAAGGTTCTGGCAGAGGCACTGGTTCGACTTAACGCAGCCGTGCCCTTGACGGTCACGTGGTTCGGCGGCGAAGGCGTGGCCAACGTCATCCCGCGCCGTGCCAAGGCCCATTTTGCGGTTACCCCAGGCAGTGAGACTGCGTTGCAGGAGGCTATTCACGGCTTGCCGGATCTTGTGGCACCGTTCGTGCCTCGCGAACCCGATGCCCGCATTCGGTGCAACCGGGTACATGAGACTGCCGAGCGCGGCTTTACCCCTGCGTTCCAGGCCGAGTTTCTGGCTGCAATTGGCCGGGTGAACAGCGGCGTCCATTCGATGAGCGACGACGTGCCCGATCTGGTCGAGACCTCCAACAACCTGTCTATCGCCGTCGCGGAAAAAGGCCGGTTTCAGGTCACCTGCCTCGCCCGTAGCTGCGTCGAAGCCCACAAACCAAAGGTCATTGAACAGGTGAAAGACAGCGTCGGTGGAACCGGGGCGCAAATCTGGACGGCCAATGACGCGCCGGGATGGGAACCCCAGGCCGATAGCGCGCTGTTGCATTTCATGTCGGACGCCTACCACTCCCAGCAAGGCGAGAAGCCCGGAGTGATCGCAATTCATGCCGGGTTGGAAACCGGCATTCTGTCTCAGACCTTCCCGGCCACCGAAATGATCTCGTACGGGCCAAACATTCAGGGCGCTCATTCCACCGATGAACGAGTGCAGATCAACTCGGTCCAGAAAGTCTGGGCAGTTCTGCAAAAAACGCTCGCCACACTCCCTTCAGCATAAGGAACTCTAACCATGACTCCGAACCTGCCCAAGCAATATCTGGTCGTTGCGCGCCGTATCATTCAGGAGATGTTTGCTGCAAAGCCCGGAGAGACCGTGGCCCTGACCGAGGACGACGGCACCGACCCGCTGATCACGCAAGCCTTTTATCAGGCGGCGGCCGAGGTGGATGCCAAGCCGCTGATCATGAAGTTCCGGCGGGCGAACAACAACGGCGAGGCAGGAATGCCGGACTGGCCCGCCGGAGCCATGGAAGCCGCCCTTAGTCACGCCGACATCTGGATCGAAAACAACGAGGCGTTCACGCTCTACTCTTCAATGTGGGAACGCGTGATGGAGGCCAACGACAACCTGCGTTACAATGTGCTGGCGGGCAGTTCCATCGACAGTCTTGAGCGGGTGTTCTGCCACTATGACATCACCCGCATGGGCCAAGTGATCGACAAGATCGTAGCGCTTGCGGCCAAGGCCAAGACCGTGTGCGTCACCAGCGAAAGCGGCACGGACGTGTCCTTTGAAATGGACCCCAACAACGTGATCGATGCTGATAGCGGAGATTTCTCGCAGAAGAAATTCGGCACTGCACCTGGGTATGTGAACCTCGTTCCCAAAACCGGCACGATGGAAGGCCGTATCGTGTTTGACATGATTATGCATGCTGACCTGTCGAAAGGCGGCAAAGTTGAGTTCACCATGCAAGACGGCAACATCCTCGATTACGGCGGCCAACACGGGAACCTGTTGCGCGATTATGTCGAAGGCTTCGACGAAGAAAACATGCGCAGGATCAGCCATATGATGATCGGGCTCTGCACTGGCGTGCGCGAGCTGAGTTGGGAAATCGTCGAGGACGAACGCATCTGGGGTGGTGTCGACTTCGGCTTCGGCCACACCTCTCCGATGGACATGCCCCCGCATGGCCAACCCGCCAGTTCTCATTTTGACGGTATTTCAACCAAGGCAACCGTTTGGCTGGACGATCTGAAAATTATGGAAAATGGGGTGATCGTGCACCCGGACATCAAGGAAGATGCCGAACAATTGCTGCATGACTACGACCGAAAAACCGCGAGCGCGTAACGGTCGTCGCCCCCATCCTCGTCAGCAAGACTGGCGAGGATGGCATACTTACTGTTTTAGCGGATTTGCTTTAGGGTCAAAAATATCTTCCTTCGGTGCCACCCCAAAACGCGGGTTTGGACACCGAGCGCGGTATTATCGCCGGGAGCGTCGAACAGACAGCCCGCTTGGACAACCCGAACGCTTCCGCACTCAGATTGCATTGGCTTCTCTGACCGTAAGTTGCCGTTCTGCTCCCAGAAACCAAGATTCTCCGGAAACGATCATACGGTTACCAGGCTCAAGATGATCAAAATCGAAATTGGAATCTGGACCAAGATTGGGGATTGAAATAACCGCCTGATACATGTTCCCGGCATTGTCGCGAACGGTAACTGTACTCCCATCCTTTTCAGGCTTAACCGAAACGATTTCTACTTCAACCTCGTTGAGTTCCACCTCGTCGTTGGCGGATGCTCGCGTCCCCGGCTGACAGGCTGTAACACTTAGAAGAACGAAAAATGTAACAATGGCTTTCATCAGTTTTTGCATGATGTTTTGTGATCTTCTGATTAGAGGCTTGAAGGCGATGCGTTTCATCTGACCCGTTGGCGTTTTGGCTGATCTATTGCGTAGACACGCTTATCGAGCAGAAAGTAGTATCAACCGCAACATATACGAGACCCTTTCGGATCAAATACTTGATAAAGGAAAATTTGGCTGGTTTTTAGTCGATCTATTAGTAACTTGCATACCGATCAGATTGTGGTTGTAATCGCTTTTTGCGGAAATTCTATTGGAGTGCAATCTTGATAATTCCGTTTCATGTTCGGGAAATGCTTCAACGCATCAGGGCACGATTTGACGCTGATCAGATACCGAAACAGATGGCACCAAATGATGCCGAGTTTTCAACACTGCGCCCGTCCCGCAAACCTACCAAAGAGATGGTCGAGCGCTTTTGGGAGCAGCTGAAACCCACAGCCAGCGACGAGGATCAAGCGCAAATCGCTGATCCGAAAACGGTAGAAGCTGTCGAAACCTATGGCACCAATATTGAGAACTTCATCGGGACGGTTAAGCTTCCTGTCGGGGTCATTGGACCTTTACGTTTGAACGGAATGAACGCAAACGGCGATTTTCATATCCCCCTTGCAACAACCGAGGCGGCGCTGGTCGCGTCTTATGCCCGGGGCGCTTATGCCGCCACCCGATCGGGCGGTGTCAGTACAGCTGTTTTGTACGAAGGTGTTCTGCGGACACCGGCGTTTGTTTTTGAGAGCCTTCTTAAGGCCGGGCAATTTGTGGATTGGGTTGTGACAAATGTCGACATACTCAAATCTGCGGCCGAAGCGACGACCCGTCATGGCAAGCTTGTATCGCTGGAGCCGTTCATTGATACAAACGTCGTTTTTTTGATTTGCCGCTACACCACAGGTGACGCAGCGGGTCAGAATATGGTGACCATCGCCACCGACGCCTTGTGCCACGCAATCGCGGATAGCTGCCCTGTCGCGATTGAGAACTGGTATGTCGAAGGTAATTTCTCGGGCGATAAAAAGGCTTCGGCGCTGGGGCTGGTGACGGGGCGCGGGCGTAAGGTCAGCGCCTCGGTCACGCTTCCGGCTGAGGTTGTCAAAAAGACGCTTGGAACGACGGTCGAAGCGATGCTTGACTATGGCCGTGTCGCCAATCTGGGGGCGCTTTTGTCCGGCCAATTTGGGGCGCAGGCGCACTATGCCAACGGGCTGGCGGCATTCTACATTGCAACCGGACAGGACGCGGCCTGCGTTGCCGAAAGCGCGATGGGAATCACGCGAATGGAACCAAGGGGCGACGATCTTTTCTGCTCGGTGACACTTCCGAACATCTTGGTTGGCTCGGTCGGCGGGGGCACTGGATTGCCCAGCCAGGCAGCAGCGCTGAACATACTCGGCCTACGGGGCAGCGGGTGTGGCACAGCTTTGGCTGAAGTGGCCGCGGCCACGTGCCTGTGCGGTGAAATCTCCATCGTCGCCGCGATTGCTGCGGGCCATTTCACCCGCGCCCATGAAAGTCTGGCCCGACACAGATGAGCATTCAGAACCGATTCTGGATTTATCAATCCGAGCGTTTTCCACTGAAGAAAACCGTCCCTCTGTTGCTGGTGTTTTCCTCGGCCAGTATCTGCGTGTCCGCCCGTCTCGCAGACCGCCCCCTGCCCGAATGGCCCGCCTTTGCCGCCGGCTTTGTGCTGGCTATGGCGTTGTTCTTCCAGATGCGGGTCTGTGACGAGTTTAAGGACGCCGAAGACGACCGGCGCTACCGGCCCGAAAGGCCGATCCCACGCGGATTGGTTTCAACCGGTGAAGTTCTAAGCCTGGGTTTACTGACCATTCCACTGGCATTTGCGGCTGCCTGGTTCTGGTACCCGTCGGTTTTGTGGCTGTTGGGCGCGGTTTGGATCTGGCTCGCGGCGATGACGGTCGAATTCGGTGTCCCGGCCTGGCTGAAGGCGCGGCCGGTTTTGTACCTGCTAAGCCATATGGCGATCATGCCCTTGATTGATCTGTTGCTGACCGGCCTCGAATGGCTGCCGGCAGGCGGGGCGGCGCCCTCTCTGTGGCTGTTCCTGGCGTTGTCTTTTGTGAATGGCTGCGTCCTTGAGATCGGGCGCAAACTGTGGGCTCCTGAAAACGAGATTACCGGTGTCGACACCTATTCCGCCCTATGGGGTCCGCGTCGGGCGGGGCGTATCTGGATCGGCTGCGTTCTGCTGTCCTTCGCGCTTCTTGTCGGCACGGGCAGCGCCACGGGCGTTGGCTGGCCAAGCGCCCTTATCGGCGCGCTGGCGCTGGTTCCCTGCGGGGCTGCCGCATTCCGCTATAGTCAGTCACCAACTGAGAAAGCACAGAACAGGATGGACACTGTTTCCGGCCTGTGGGTGTTTTTCTGTTATGCCACGGCTGGTTTCCTGCCCTTCTTGTTCGGAGCCGCTGTATGACTTCCATCGTCGCCCAAACGGATGCCAACGATGTCTCGGTTGTCGGAGGCAAAGCGGCGGCACTGTCACATCTGACGCAGCACGGTTTTTCCCCGCCCGAGTTCTTTGTCATCACCAAAGACGCATTTCGCATGGGGCAATCCGGGCCCATCGCGAAAAAGGGCCTGCGATCGGCAGTGACCGCCGCGCTTAAAACACTCGGGCCCGGGCCTTACGCGGTGCGCAGCTCTGGCCGGTCCGAAGATGGCGCGGATCACAGTCACGCGGGACAGTTCGAGTCTGTCCTGAACGTTCCGGGCAAAAGTGTTATCGCGGCTGCCAAGCAGGTTTGGCAATCCGGTTTCTCGGCAACGGTCGAAACCTACCGGGCGGTCAAATCCGGCGGCCAAGCCGAGGCTCCTGCGATCATCGTACAATGCATGGTCGATGCACAGACGGCCGGTGTCGCCTTTTCCGCCGATCCGGTCAGTGGTCGGCGCAATGTGGTCGTGATCTCGGCCATTGAAGGCCTCGCAGAACAGCTTGTGTCAGGTGAAGCGGACGGAGAGGACTGGATCATCGGTGCGGATGGCACACCGGAAAGCGCACCAGACACCCCAACGCATTTGACCGTAAACGAGGCGCAATCCATCGCGGCCCTTGCCCAAAAGGCCGAAGCTCTGTTTGGATCACCTCAGGACATCGAATGGGCCATTGATGCGCAAGGGCTACATATTTTGCAGGCCCGACCGATCACCACGGCCTTACGTCCTGAGCCGTTCGAAGACCAGACACTTACTATTTTCGACAACTCCAATATCGTCGAAAGCTATCCGGGCATCGTCAGCCCGCTGACCTATTCTTTTGCTCTGCATGTGTATTCTCAGGTGTATCGCGCTTTCGTCGGGCTGTTGGGCGTGTCGCGGCACACGGTTGCCCGGAACCCAACTGTGTTTGACAATTTGCTGGGGCGGGTGGACGGGCGTGCCTATTACAATCTGATCAACTGGTACCGCGCGCTGGCGCTGCTACCCGGGTTTTCGCTGAACCGCGACTATATGGAAACGATGATGGGCGTTTCTGAACCGATGCCGCGTGAGGTCACGGATGCTCTTGCTCCGCCAGCCACCACTGGCTGGACCAGGGTCGTGGAATACGCGAAACTCGCCAAGGTTGCGGGCGGTCTGATCTGGCAGGCTATCCGGCTGCCGCAAACCCGGCGCGATTTTAATCACAGGCTGAACGACATATTGCAGGCGGGGCTGGATGTGGACGCCTCCAACGCTACCGAGCTGGCGGCCGAGTACCGGCGCATCGAAAGCACCTTGCTGGATCGTTGGGACGCCCCACTGATCAACGATTTTCTATGCATGATTGCCTTTGGCGGCTCGCGCAACCTGCTGCAAAAGTGGCAGGGCGAGGACGGGTTAACCCTGCACAATGACCTCATGATCGGGCAAGGCGATATCGTTTCGGCAGAACCCGCTCAGCGCATTGCCCAAATAGGAAAGCTGGTTCGGGAGGCAGGTCTTGCTGCAACTTTGAAGGCCAACGCGCAGTTGTCGGTTTTGTCCGGGCACCGGCAAATCGAAGCCGAGGTTGATGCGTATCTTGAGAAATTCGGCGACCGGTGCACCGAAGAGCTCAAGCTGGAAAGCGTTCCGCTGCGCGACGACCCAACCAGCCTTTTGCTGGCGATTGCAGCCAGCGCCGAGCGTCCCCCGTCTGGGCGTCAGGAAGGCGCTGAACCGGACTGGCAAGCTCTGTTTCCAGCAACCCCCCTCAAACGGCAGTCGGCCAAATGGATTCTTGGCTGGACCAAGGCGCGTGTGCGCGACCGCGAAAACCTGCGTTTTGAACGCACGCGAATCTTTGGTTATGCACGACGTGTGTTTTTGGGCATCGGCCGGGAATTCGCCGCCCACGATCTGCTTTCATCACCAAAGGATGTTTTTTTCCTGACAACACATGAGGTTCTCGGAGCAGTCGAAGGCTATAGCCTGTCACCTGATCTGAAAGGCATCGTTGCGCGGCGCAAACAAGAGGATGAAGCCTCATCCCGACGCCCCGACCCGCCGGAACGCATCGAAATCCGTGGTCCCGCCATCGCGCCTATCTGGTCCGACAACGCGGAACTCGAGGTGGACACGGCACGGGCGAAGCACGGCACGGGCTGTTCCGCAGGACAGATCAAAGCGCGTGCGCGTGTGATCCGTGATCCACGCACCGAGGCCCTGGACCCCGGAGATATACTGGTGGCGCGCCACACCGACCCGGGCTGGATCGCCGTATTCTCAAACGCATCGGCAATCGTCGTCGAGCGGGGATCTCTGTTGTCACATTCGGCCATTGTGGCGCGTGAACTTGGTATCCCCTGCGTGGTTGGCCTGAAAGGCGCCACGCACTGGATCGAAGATGGCGAGATGATCTCGGTCGACGGGGCAAGCGGCGCGGTGGAGCGGTGCGATGGGTAGCAGTGAGATTGAGGATAAAGCGGATTTCGACTATGTCCGCTATGCCCAACTGTGGGAGGACGCAGATGTCCTGACTTCTGCACTAGGCGATTGTGCGGGCAAAACATTGGTGTCCATCTGCTCGGCCGGAGACAATGCGCTGGCTATGCTGACACTCGATCCCGTGCGCGTCGTGGTTCTGGACCTGTCACCGGCACAGATCGCCTGCCTCAAACTCAGAATCGCGGCCTATCAGCGGCTGACTCATTCCGAATTCATCGAACTTACTGGCTCGCGCCCAAGTACCCGACGGGGTACATTGCTGGGCCGGGTTTTGGACGCCACAGATACCGACACACGCGCCTTCTGGGAGGCTCTGACTCCGGAGGTCAAAAAACACGGCATTGGGGGCGTCGGCAAATTTGAACGCTATTTTCGCATTTTTCGGACCCGGCTTTTACCGCTGGTGCATTCACGCCGAACCATCGACGAAGTGTTCACTCCACGCAGTCCAGAAGCACGACAAACTTTTTTCGACGCGCGGTTCAACACATTCCGTTGGCGTCTTTTGCTGAACATCTTCTTTTCTCGCTTCGTCATGGGGCGCATGGGCCGGGACAGCGCATTTTTCGATCATGTCGAAGGCAGCCCGGCGCAACATGTCGCCCGCCGCATCCGTCATGCGGGGGTCGCCACCGATCCTTCGCAAAATCCCTATCTGCATTGGATTCTCAAGGGCGACCACGGTGACGCGCTGCCGATGGCGTGGCGCCCCGAGCATTACGAGACAATCCGATCCCGATTGGATCGTCTCGACATCCGCCTCGGGTCGCTCGAGGCATTTGTATCGACCGGTGAAAAAGCCAGCGGGTTCAACCTGTCGGATATCTTCGAATACATGTCGCCTGAAAGCTTCCCGCAAGTCTACGGCTCTATCCTGACCGCCGCAGAGCCACACGCCCGACTGGTCTATTGGAACATGATGGCACCCCGGCGGGTTCCGCCGGAATACAGAAGCCAGATAGGCACACTGACCGACATCGAAACCCAGCAGAAAGCCCGTGACATGGCATTCTTCTATTCGGATTTCGTCGTTGAAGAGGTGCAGCCGTGACGGTTCCTGGGCAGGTTCTGCTGGCGGCGGGGTCCGTATTGGCTCTGGTCGGAGTAATGATGGTCATCCGAAGTCTGGCCAACACGGCGGGTTTGAGCGCCGAAGTGCAGCGCAAGCTGATGCATGTCAGCACGGGCCTCTTTGCGTTGCTGTTGCCCTGGCTCTTTCCTGATCGCTGGCCGGTTTACATGCTGATCGCAGCCACAATGCTGGTGATGCTTGTGCTGCGCCTGCCGCGTTTTTCATCGGGTCTTGGCGCGACCCTACATGGGGTTGAACGCACATCCTACGGTGACTTTCTACTCGCCTTGTCCGTTGGACTTTGCTTTTTGCTGGCGGGCGAAAACATACTGTTCTACTTGCTGCCAATTGCAGTTCTGACACTCGCGGATGCTGCCGCAGCGCTTGCCGGGACCGCGTATGGAACCAAACGCTACGTGGTGGAAGATGGCGACAAGAGCCTAGAAGGGTCAGTGGTGTTTTTTGTCGTAACGCTATTGGTTGCGATCATCTGCTTCTTATTCTTGTCGAAACTCCCGCCATCTAACGTCATGATGTTGTGTCTTATGGTTGCGGCCTTTGGCACATTGGTCGAGGCGCAAAGTTGGCGGGGTTTTGATAACTTGTTCCTGCCGCTTGGCTTGCTAATTTTTCTGAACGGCCACTATCACAGCTCTTTGGCAGAGCTCGCCCTGTTGGCCGCCATGTTCTTTGCCGCCCTTGCCAGTTTCGGCGTGGTGGGAACCAAGCTGGGCCTGACCAAGCATACGACCCGAGTGTATGTTGTCGCGGTTTTTTTGCTGCTTGCGGCCGCTAAACTGCAGAACACAGTACTGCCGATTATGGTTCTTGCCGCACATGGCTGGGCGCGCACCGCTTCTCCTTGTGACAGTAAGTACCCCGATCTGGATATCGTAGCCGCATTAGGGTTTTTGGGATTCGGGTGGCTTGCGGCAGGAAATGCAACGGGATGGGATGCGATTTCTTTTTTTGGGCTCAGTGCGATGGGGTTGGCTATGGGGCTCACTGCTGTGGCGCTGTGTGCCAATCCTATTGCGATACCGTTTGCTGCGGCTTTCCTGTTCATAATTAGGACTTGGGCTGTTTCCCAGAATTCTGAACAGTCGAACTGGGCTGAGCCGCTGACGGCTCTGACCCTGCTCTCACTGCTGTGCACAGTCGCGGTTCCATTGGCCCGGCCACACTGGTTCGAAAAAGACCGGGTTCTTAGGTTGACGCTGTTGGCCCTCGCCCTGCCCTTGCTCTACTATGTTTGGGTCGTTGCTGGATCGCTTGGAGCGGGGTTCTTTGCCGGAGTTGTTTCATGACCAAAGAGACGATCAAAACCGCTGATGCAAAGCTGACCGTGTATCTGAACGGCCCAAACTGGGACGGCGTTCCCACCGCAACCTTCGGTGATTTTTCCTGCAAAACCCCCGAGGCCGGAGCCGAGATCCTGCACAAGGGGATACGGCGAGTCAGAGACGCGGGCCTCGACCGGATCATCGGGCCGATGTCCGGCGATACCTGGCACAGCTACCGGTTTGTCTCGGGCAGCGACGGGTCTGCTTCGTTCCTGATGGAACCCACCAACAAACCTCATGAGCCCAAGGTGTTCCGGTCGGCCGGATTTAAAGAGATCAGCCGGTACTTCTCGGCCCGAGTGCCGCTGCAGGCCGCCGCCCGGTCGGCACCGCCGGAAACCGAAGGGTTCGTGGTGGAAGAGTGGGATGGAACAGATCCCGAGGCCCTGTTCCGCCAGGTATTCGAACTTTCAACCCGGGCATTCTCAAACAACGCATTCTATAAGCCGATATCTGAGGCGGACTTCCTGGCCATGTATATGCCGGTTGTGCCAATGATGAAGCGCGAGCTGATCCTGTTTGCGCGCCGCCGCGACGGGTCATTGGCCGGGTTTCTGTTCGGCATTCCCAACTATGCCGAAGGCCCCGATCCGACATCCGCAATCCTTAAGACCTATGCAAGTCTCGAACCCGGCGCCGGGCGGCATCTGGCACACAGGTTCCACAAGACGGCATTCAGCATGGGGTACGACACAGCCATTCATGCGCTGATCCATGATGACAATAACTCGGCCGACCGCAGTGCCGCGGAAGGTGCAACGATTTTCCGGCGATATTCCCTGCTTGGGCGGAAGCTGAATGGCTGACCTGCTCGCCCATTTCTCGGCTGCGGTTGAACGGTTTCCGGACAGGACCGCAATAGTGGACGGCAAGGGCCGCCAGATAAGTTTTCAAACACTGCACATGCGGGTTCAGCACTTGGCAGGTAGGTGGCAGGACAAGGGTATCCAACCAGGTGATCGCGTGCTTTTGGCCATGCCTGTCGATGCGGACCTGTATGCAAGTCTGGCCGCCCTATGGTCCCTTGGCGCCACCGTAGTCTTGCCGGAACCGGCCATGGGGTTGGCCGGTCTGCGCCACGCCGCCCGGACCACGAATCCAAAAGCGTTCTGTGCAGCGGGCGCGTATTCTTTGCTGAAGTTTCTGTTTCCAAACCTTTGGTCCCTACCTCTGCTGAAGCCGGGGGAAAGTCGCTGCGATCCGGTGGTCCACAAAGTTCAACCGGAGGATATCGCCCTTATTTCTTTTACCTCCGGGACGACGGGCCAGCCGAAAGCCATTCCCCGCTCGCATGCGTTTTTGATGGCGCAACACGATGCCATCGCACCCCTCCTTAACAGCGATCAAGTCGAGCGCGATCTGGTGGCCTTTCCGGTGTTCACACTGATCAATCTGGCGGCTGGGCGCACAAGTGTTCTCCCGAACTGGAAGTTGAGCAAGCTGGACCGCTTGTCGCCGGAACAGTTGGACAGCTGGATCCATGTGCAGCAAATCACCCGAACCCTCATCCCGCCGTCACTTTGTGAAAAACTTGCTCAATCCGGCGACACCGGTGCGTTGCGCACGGTGTTCACGGGCGGTGGCCCGGTGTTCCCGGACCTGGTGGAGACGTTGAGAACCCGGCACAAGCTTTCGGTTATTTGCGTCTACGGATCGACCGAGGCTGAACCGATTGCCCATCTCGACGCCAGGGACATCTCGGAGGAGGATTACCGTCGGATGTCCGGTGGCGATGGGCTTCTCGTCGGATATCCAGTGCCTGAGATCAAGCTCCGTATTTGCGACAATGAAATTCAGGTCGCAGGGGCACATGTGAACAACGGTTATCTTGATCCGGCCCAATCAGTGGAAAACAAAATTAAAGAAGGCGGCGTCGTTTGGCACCGAACCGGTGACGCTGGCACGTTGGACGAGCACGGTCGATTGTGGTTATGGGGACGGATGGGGTCCGAAATTGAAGTGCACTCGGGTTCATTATTTCCCTTCGCAATCGAAGTCGCGGCAAGGCAATGGCCAGGTGTAGAACACTGCGCACTTGTGAATACGAAAGCAGGCCCGGCGCTTTGCATTCAAGGGTTCCCTGCTCAAGTTGAGGCTTGGAGTAGTTGTGCGCTTAGTTTTGGTGTTCCCAAGGTGATTTCAATTGACAAAATCCCCATGGACAAGCGTCACGCCTCCAAGGTCGATCGCGCGAAACTTGAACGCTTCTTGGGTTCTTAACGAAAAATGGGCCGAAACCGCACCGTTTTCAGTTGGCTTGAATTTCAGACCTGAGTGTCCGCGCCTGTACAGCGAGAAATTGGGCTTCGCTAGCGCGGTGAACGGCAGCTTCGCGGCCTTTGTGCAGAATGTGTCTGCTTCCGGCCCAATTCCGCCTCGGATTTTAGCGAATAATCAAGCTCACCTGCTGTGCTGTCCGCATGACGGCGTGTTATTGCCACCTGGTTCCATCAGATCGGCGCAGGCTGGCTCAAACCCCCGAATTGAAATGAATTTCTGGGAATTCCCCTTTGATCACCGATAATTTACCCTCATCTAAGCGGCACATATTTCAAGGAGAACCCCATGTCGCGTACTCTCATATTAGCTGTTATCGTCGCCGGACTTGGCGCCGGAGCTTACTATTATCTCAATCAACCCGAACCCACACCTGCCGAACAACTGCAATCGGCGGCCCAAGAAGCCGGTGAGGCTGTGAACGATGCCGTAGAAGCCGCGACCGAGCAGGCGAGCGAAGCCGCATCTTCCATTGCAGACCAAGCCAACGAAGCGGCCGAGCAAGCCGGACAAGCAGCTACTGATCTGGCCAACCAGGCCGGAGATCAGGTCGCCGCTTTGGCCAATCAGGGGCAAGATCTGCTGAATTCCTGGATCGAAGAAGGTACGCTTTCCGTCCAGAATTTTGACTATGACGCCATGGTGACTTCGGTTCAGGACAGCCAGTTGTCGCAGGACCTCAAAACAAAGGCTCTGGGTATCCTGGATGAAATCAAAGCATCCCCTCAGTTGATTGCCCAGAAGATCGAAGAGCTCCGTGTGCTTTTGACCGGACAACAATAATTTCCAAGGGCCGTTCGGAATTGAGCGGCCCTTATTCCATACGGCGCGCACGCTCCCGCAACGTCAGACGCAACTCTGATTGACGTCCCAACACCCGTTTGATTGGCTGCCCCTAAATCCAACGCAACACCATTGGCAACAGACCCGTTCTGTGCGGTGTCCGCACAGGAGATAGGAAACAAAATGACCACCCTGCCCCCAAACATGTTCGCTGTCATTCAAACCCATGACGGTTATTCCGGATCGGCCACCGGTCCGTTTATCGAAGATGCCGCCGATTGGCTGGCCGAGGCCGAGCTTCCTGTGCCCCAACCCGGCCCCGGTCAGGTCCTGATTAAATTGCGGGCATCGTCGGTGAACCCGTCCGACATCCACTTTATCAAAGGCGAATACGGGCAGCCGCGTGTAAAAGGCACGCCCGCCGGGTTCGAAGGCTGTGGCGACGTGGTGGCCACCGGCGCCGGTGCCGAAGCATTGCAGGATCAACGGGTTGCCTTTGTGGCGGCTGGTTCCGGGGCGTGGGCGGAGTATGTCGTGACGCAGGCGTTGATGTGCATCCCACTGCGACCCGATATCTCGGACGAAGATGGTTCCGCCCAGGTCATCAATCCCATGACTGCGATGGCCATGGTGGACATCGCGCGGGGTGCGGGCGATGCTTTTGTCGTTTCGGCGGCCACCAGCCAGTTGGGCAAACTCATGTGCTCATTGGGGCGCGATTTGGGACTGAAACCCATCGCAATCGTGCGTCGGGCCGAGGCAGTTGAATCCTTGAAGGAACTTGGCGCTCATGAGGTCTTGGTCACGTCCGACCCGGACATGATACAGAAATTCGCAGCGCTCAGCATGGAACTAAAACCACGTGTCTTTTTGGATGCCGTGACGGATCAGGTTTCCGAGCAGATTTTTTGTTCGATGCCCAACGGTGCACGGTGGGTCATCTACGGCAAGCTCAGCCCCGAATTGCCAAAACTGACACAGACCGGTCAGTTGATCTTTATGGGCAAGCGGATCGAGGGGTTCTGGTTGACCAAGTGGATGACGTCAACGCCTCCGGCGGACCAGATGAGAGTTGTTGGAGAAGTACAGGCCCGGTTTGCTGACGGACGCTGGAAAACGGATGTTTCTGAACGGCTTGGCTTGCGCGATGTGGTGGCAAATCTGGCCAATGCTCTGAAAAAGAGTGACGGGAAGGTGATTATCACGCCATAGTAGAACAAAGCCCCGGACGAAGGAGGATGTCCGGGGCGTAAGGAACGCCGGACATACCGGCATGGGAGGACAGACTTGGATAACGCGCAGCTGCTGATCAGCGGGCTGGCGAATGGCTGTGTCTACGGCCTGATCGCGCTTGGCTTTGTGCTGATTTACAAGGCCACCGAGGCGGTGAATTTCGCGCAAGGCGACTTCATGATGCTGGGCGCCTTTGTGACAATCGGGCTTACGAATACCGAATATATGGGCCTGCCTTTCTGGTTGGCTCTTCCGATTTCGCTGGGGATCATGGGGGCGTTGGGTTACCTGGTGGATCGCCTGATCATTCGCCGTTTGTTTGGGGAAAGCCAAACAGCTGTCGTCATTCTGACCATCGCTTTGGGGTTCGTAATCCGGTTTGTGGCCGGGCTGATCTGGGGGCACGAGCCGCAGACACTTCAAAACCCATTGGCAGGCAAAGAAGTTCGGTTTGGAGGGCTGGTGCTGGGGATGGAGGACGTCGCCGTTATTGTCGTTACCATCCTTCTGACCTGGGGTCTGTATGTTTTCTTCAGCCGGACCAAATTGGGCCTGGCGATGCAAGGCGCGTCACAAAACCAGTTGGCAGCATATTACATGGGCATCCCGGTAAAGCGCGTTCAGGGTTTCATCTGGGCTTTGGCTGGGGTTGTCGCGGGGATTGCAGGGATCTTGTTCGCGGCCAAAGGCTCGGTTGATCCAACCACAGGTTTGCTTGGCATCAAGGCCTTTGCCGCAGCCGTTATTGGTGGTTTCGGCAGCCTGCCCGGTGCCCTCGCAGGCGGGCTGATCGTTGGGGTAATTGAACCCTTTGCCAGCCGTTACATCGCAGCAGGATACAGTCAGATCGCGCCTTATGCGCTGCTCTTGGCAGTGTTGGTTTTCCGCCCCAACGGGCTGTTCAGTCAGGTTCGGGTCAAGAAGGTTTAAGTCATGCGGATTGTGTTCAAAACCAACTATATGCAGGATATCCGACCTTGGAAGGACACCTATCAGCTGTGCCTGTATATGATCTTACTGACAGCCGTCGCAGCCGCGCCGTGGTGGCTGGATGATTTCTATCTAGGCGAGCTGACAAACGTGCTGATATGGGCCATAGCGGGACTCGGTCTGATGATCTTAACAGGTCACACCGGTCAGGTCAGTCTGGGTCACGCAGCTTTTCTGGCCTTTGGGTGCTACGCCAATGTCATCCTTTTGGAAGCGGGCGTACCATTTCTGATCGCCTTTCCGTTGGCTGGCATCCTAACCGGATTGGTTGGCGTGACCGTAGCAATCCCGGCCCTGCGGCTGCATGGCATTTACCTTGCGATCTTCACCATGGCCCTGTCCATCCTGATGGATGACGTCATTGTTCTGGCCGAGCCGATCACAGGCGGGGTCGCGGGTAAATATCTGGGCGGTGTCGAAATATTCGGGTTTCTGGTCGACCGCTGGGGCACTCCGGTTCAGTTCTTCTGGCTGGTCCTCAGTGTGGCGGTGTTGGTCACACTTGGCTACATCAACCTGTTGCGGGCACCTTTAGGACGCAGCTTTATCGCTGTGCGCGACTCAGAGGTATCGGCGCAGGCAATGGGCGTGGATATTGCCAGGACCAAGATGATCTCATTCGCGTTGTCCTGCGCTGTCAGCGGATGGGCAGGCGCGCTGATGGGCATGTTCTCGGGCGCATTCAACAATGAGACATTCAGCGTCCTGATTTCAATCCAGTTGCTGATGATGATCGTGATCGGCGGTCTGGGGTCCATCCACGGCGCGTTTCTTGGCGCCATTGTGATAGGGTTCCTGCCTCAGTTCTTATCTATCTCCAAGGAATACGTGGGTGCCCTTTTCGGTGGCAACACCGTCGCCATTCCGGGGCTGGAATTTGGCATCTTCGGAATGATCCTGATCGCCTTCATCCTTTTTGAACCGATGGGTCTGTACGGGCGCTGGCTGAAAATCCGGACGTGGTTCGAACTGTTTCCGTTTTATCGGAAAGACATGTTCAAACGTCAAAAATCCTATCTCAAGACGGAGCGCCTGAGATGAGCTTGCTTGAGTTCGAAAACGTCACTCTGAAATTCGGTGGACTGACGGCTGTCAACGAACTGTCTTTCGAGGTCGAAGAAGGCGAGGTTTTTGCTATCGTCGGACCAAATGGTGCAGGAAAATCCACCGTCTTCAATCTGATCTCGCGTTTCTACGACCCTTTTGCCGGGTCGATCCGGTATAACGGTCACGACTTGCTCAAGGCCAAACCGTCCGGCGTGGCCGCATATGGTGTGGCGCGGACATTTCAAAACATCGAACTCTTCGAGCATGCGACGGTCCTGCAGAACCTCCTTGTCGGACGGCACCGTCACCGCAAAACCAACATGCTGTCCGAGGTGTTGTTTCTGCCCTCCGCGCGGCGGCAGGAATTGGAGAACCGCGAAAAAGTAGAGGAGATCATCGACTTCCTCGACCTGCAGGCATTCCGCGACAAGATGATCTCTGGCCTGCCCTATGGCGTGCGAAAGGTTGTCGAGGTGGCACGTGCTCTGGCCACCGATCCAAAGCTGCTTTTGCTGGACGAACCAGCCTCGGGTCTCTCGGTCGAAGAAACAACCGACATGCGCTGGTGGATCGATGATATCCGGCGGCAGATGGGGATCACGGTTTTGATGGTCGAGCATGATATGGGGCTGGTTTCCGGCGTCTCGGATCGCGTTCTGGCAATGGCGGACGGCGCAAAACTGGCGCTGGGAACACCTGCTGAGGTTCAGTCGCACCCGGCGGTGGTCGAGGCCTATTTGGGGAAAGCCTCATGAGCGAGCCGATCCTGACAATCCGCAACATCGAAAGTTTTTATGGTCCGATCATGGCGATCCGGGGTGTTTCTCTGGATGTTCATCAGGGCCAAATTGTCTCGATCCTTGGCGCCAATGGCGCGGGCAAGACCACGCTGATGAAAACCGTTTCTGGCGTGATGGATCCGGAAAAGGGCAAGATCACGTTTGAAGGCGACGAAATTCAGGGGTCCGAGCCACACAAGGTCGTGCAGAAAGGCATCGTTCATGTGCCCGAAGGGCGTGAGGTGTTTCCACTGCTGACGGTCGACGAAAACCTCAGCCTCGGGGCCTATACCCTGAAGGACAAGGGTCAGATCGATCACGATCGGGATCTGGTGTTCTCATACTTTCCGATCCTCAAGGAACGTCGCAACCAAGAGGCGGGAACATTATCTGGCGGGCAGCAACAGATGCTGGCAATCGGCCGTGGCTTGATGGCCAACCCAAAGATCATGCTGTTGGATGAACCCTCGCTTGGCTTGTCACCGCTGCTGGTTCAGGAGATTTTTGGCATCCTCAAGCGACTGAATGACGAACAGAGCATGACCATGATGCTGGTCGAACAGAACGCCAACGCCGCCCTGGAACTGGCCCACCATGGCTATGTGATGGAGGTCGGACGCATCGTCATGGACGGCGCAGCAGATGTTCTGATGCGGTCAGAGGACATCCAGAACTTCTATCTGGGCGTGCAGGAGGAAGGCGCACGCGAAAACCGCCGCTGGAAACGAAAAAAGACGTGGAGGTGAAACAGATGAACATCAGCACCCTGCCCCCTCAGATCACGGTCAACGGCGTTCGCCTGAACGCAACCCCCGGCCAACGCCCGGTTTGTGTCGACGGAAGCACCACGATTTGCGAACTGTTTCGGAACCGCTGCGCCGAGCTTGGCGATCGCACAGCGCACCGTGAAAAGGACCTTGGCATCTGGAAGTCGTATTCCTGGGCGGACTATTGGCAGCATGCCAAGTGGATTGGGCTTGCACTGCGCAAATTGGGACTGCAACGGGGCGAGGTTGTATCGATCCTGTCAGAGGACCGCAAGGAATGGGCCTGGTTCGACATGGGCATTCAGGCCGTTGGTGGCATCGCGTCTGGTGTCTACACCACCGACTCGGCCAACCAGCTAAAATACCTGATTAATGACAGCGACAGCCGCTTTCTGATCGTCGAGAATGAAGAGCAACTGGACAAATTTCTGCAGGTCGAAGACGAGGTTCCCGGCCTTCTGAATGTCATCATTCTGGACGATGAGGGGCTGCACGATCTGGACCATGCGCGCTGCATGATGATCGACGCGTTATATACTTTGGGTCAGCAGGCCGAGGCTGAAGAACCCGATCGCTTTGAGGCCGAGATAGCTCTGGCATCACCGCAGGACACTGCACTTCTGATTTACACCTCGGGCACCACAGGAATGCCGAAAGGCGCGATGCTGAGCCACGAGAACATCTTGGCCGCGATTGAATGCGGGGCCCATGCGCTGCCCGCGCTCGAGTCTGACGAACAGCTTTGCTTTCTGCCGCTGTGCCATATTCTTGAGCGGGACGTATCAATCTATTTCCCACTGGCTGCAAAATGCGTCATTAACTTTGCCGAAAGCCCCGAGACGGTGTTTGCGAACTTGCAAGAAATCTCACCGTCGACCTTCACGGCCGTTCCACGGGTTTGGGAAAAGATCTATTCGTATGTTCAGATCATGACGCAGGACGCAACGCCCACCGGTCGCGCAGCCTTTGGCATGGCGCTGAGAGCAGGGTTCAAGCGCGCGGAATACATATTGGCTGGAAAACCCGTCCCTGCTGGCGTTGCTGCACAGTTCTGGGTGTGGGACAGGCTGGTTCTGCGTAATTTGCGCCGTATGTTGGGGATGGACAAGATGCGGCGTGGCGGTTCGGGCGCGGCCCCGATTTCGACGGACCTGTTAAAGTGGTACTGGGCCATTGGTGTGCCGTTGGTCGAAGGGTTCGGGATGACCGAAACCTCGGGCTTGGCGACGCTTAACACAATCGAAAACAACAAGGTCGGAACCATCGGACGCGCCGTTCCTGGAAATGACATCCGGATATCCGACGACGGTGAGATTCAGCTAAAGGGCCTCAACATTTTTCAGGGTTATTGGCGCAATAACGCAAAAACGGCCGAAACTTTCACTGCCGACGGATGGCTGCGAACTGGCGACCTCGGGCATATTGATGAGGATGGCTACGTCACCATCTCAGGCCGAATGAAAGACATCATCATCACTGCTGGCGGCAAGAATATCACCCCGGCCGAGATCGAAAGCCGGTTGAAATTCAGCCACTACATCTCGGACGCGGTGATAATCGGTGACAAGCGAAAGTTCCTGACCGCGCTGATCATGATTGATCAGGAAAACGTCGAAAAATTTGCGCAGGATCGGAAAATCCCCTTTTCAAATTTTGCATCCCTCTGTGCGGCCCCTGAAATCAAAGATCAGATTCAGGGGGAAATCGACGCGGTGAATAAGGATTTTGCACGGGTCGAGCAGATCAAGGACTTTCGCCTGATTGATGTACTTCTGACCGCAGATGACGATGAACTGACCGCAACAATGAAGCTGAAACGCAGTTTTGTCGAAAAGAAACACGGCCATCTTATTGAAGGCATGTACAGTTAATAAAAGAGATAACCTAAAGGGAGGAGAAAGATGAAGAATGTGATCATGCGGCTGGCGGCGGCCACCGCCTTGACGGCTTCGGCGACCCTTGCCAATGCACAGACCCAGGGTGTCACGGATGATGAGATTATCATCGGGTCGGTCAATGACCTGAGCGGTATCTTCGCAGCCGTCGGTGTTCCGGCGACCAAGGGTGCAAATGTGGTGTTTGACCGCGTGAACGCTAATGGTGGCATACACGGGCGGACGATCCGCTATGTTGTTGAGGACAATGGGTATCAGATGCCGCGTGCGATGCAGGGCTATAACAAGCTGCTGAACCGCGACAAGGTGTTCGCAATGCTGCAGTCGCTAGGAACGCCGATGAATGTCGCGGGGTTCAAGCTGTTGGATCCAAAAGGTATTCCCAATGTTGCCCCTTTGTCTGCTGCACGGCAGATGTTGCAGGAGCCGATGGACAACAAGTTCACGGCCTTTTCCACATATTTTGACCAAAGCCGTGTCGGTGTGAAATATCTCGCTGAGCAGTTTGGTGGTCAGTCTGTGTGTTCGATGTATCTGCCAACCGATTTTGGTGAGGAGATCGTCGAAGGCACCAAGGCCGGTGCCGAAGAAGCCGGGATCGCTTTCGTCGCTGAGACCACGCACAAACCCGATGAAACGGATTTCGTGGGCTCACTCAGCAAGTTAAAGGAGGAAGGCTGCGATATCGTAACGATCGCTCTGGGCGTACGACAGGCTATCACAGTTGTCGGCACGGCCAAAAAGATGGGCCTTGCAGATATGAAGTTCCTTGGCACCTCGGCCAGCTTCCTGACCGTCGTCGCGCAAGTGCCGGGCGGTGTGACCGACGGTTTTTATGCCGCCGCATCCTGGCAGGATCTGTGGTCCCGCGCGGAAGATCCCGCCCCTGCCGCCTTTATCGAAGAATATAAAGCGGCAACCGGTGAAGATCCCGTCGGGTTCGCAATGCTGGGATATTCTGCTGCTGAAACGATGGTCAAAGCGCTTGAGGCTGCTGGCCCCGATCTGACTCATGAAAGCTTTATCGCGGCCATGGAAACGCTGGACTATCAGGATGAACTGGTTGGAAACCACATGACTTTTGGACCTGATGACCATCAGGGGGCCGACTCAGTGTACGTGAGCGTTGTCGAGGATGGCGCCTGGAAGATGGTGTACGAAGAATAACCGTACACGCATCCCAAACGAAAAAGGGCTCGCAACTGCGAGCCCTTTGAATTTGTGCACTCGGCAGCGAATTAACGCTTCGAGAACTGGAACGAACGACGCGCTTTGCGCTTACCGTATTTCTTACGTTCCACAACGCGGCTGTCGCGGGTCAGGAAGCCAGCAGCTTTCAGAGCACCACGCAGCGACGGATCGTACAGTTGCAGCGCTTTCGAGATGCCGTGCTTGACCGCACCGGCCTGACCGGTCAGGCCACCGCCTTTGACGGTTGCGACAACGTCGAATTCACCTTCAACACCGGCAACCTGAAACGGCTGGCGCAGGATCAGCTGCAGAACGGGACGCGCAAAATACTTGTCCTGGTCCTTGCCGTTCACGGTGACCTTGCCGGAACCCGGCTTGATCCAAACGCGGGCAACAGCGTCTTTACGCTTGCCGGTGGCATAAGAACGACCCAGCTCGTCACGTACGGGTTCACGCACGATGACTTCTTCGGCCACAACCTCAACGCCTGCAACGGCGCTCAGCTCTTCGAGAGTATTGATCTGATCAGCCATGGTCATTAGCTCCGGGTGTTTTTCTTGTTCATGGATGCAACATCCAGAACTTCGGGCGCTTGCGCCTCATGGGGATGCTCGGCACCGGCATAAACGCGCAGATTGGTCATCTGCTGACGTGCCAGACGGTTGCCCGGCAGCATGCGCTTGACCGCTTGGGTCACGACGCGCTCGGGGTGCTTGCCTTCAAGGATCTGCTGCTTGGTGCGCGACTTGATGCCGCCTGGGTGGCCAGTGTGCCAGTAGAAGTTTTCTTCGCGCTTCTTGCCGGTCATCTGGATTTTGTCGGCGTTGATCACGATGACATTGTCGCCCATGTCCATGTTCGGGGTGAACGACGCTTTGTGCTTGCCACGCAGGCGCATGGCGACGATCGAGGCAAGACGGCCCAGAACAACGCCCTCGGCGTCGATCAGGATCCATTTCTTGTCGATGTCTGCAGGTGTTGCAGAAAAGGTTTTCATGGCAGGATAGTCCTGTTTGATGTGAAAGACCGCCCACAAACGGAGCGGCCCGAATTCGATGTTGGGTATTTAGATGCAGGCGTAATGCGCGTCAAGAACGCTGAAACTTATTTTAATAAGCAATTACAGTATGTTATAAAATAGGTATTATTTTACCCCACAACTCAACATATAAACCGCAATACATGATTGAACGTTAATTAACCCGACAAGATCCGGAAAGGGAGATATTGCGCAACGAACTGGCAGCAGACCGTAAACGACTATGGGGCAGCATGGAAAGAACCTAACCGGACGAAACGGCTTGAGATATTGGCTGGGTGCTTTGCTGAAGATGGCATCTATGTCGATCCCATGGCCGAGGTCAAAGGCCGCACAAACCTATGCGATCATATCGGAGAGGTGGCGCAAAGCACGGGCGGAATGCTTGAGTTGACCAGCAAGGCCAATGGCCACAACGATGTCATTCACTTCACATGGCGACTGGTTGGCCCGGACGGCAGTGTAGTTGTCGCCGGCCACGACTTTGCGCATTTGGATGATGAGGGAAAGATCTCACATCTGGCCGGGTTTTTCGGCGACCCCGAACCAACGAGCTGAGTCTTTAAACGCTGATCTGTTCCGGCGGATTGTCCAGAAGCGCCCGCAGGCGCTGCATCGCGGCCTCGAACCGCTCCAATGACACGTGCCCGTTCATCGCAATGCGTACAGCGTTGGGGGCACGTCCGTCCCGCAGCGCGAACTCATCGGCAGAACGTAACTGAATGCCTTCGCGTTCAGCGGCACGGCTGAATGCGGCGGCACGCCAGCCCGACGGCAAGTTCAGCCAAACAAACGGCACGTCGGGCGCCCAGTTCAGATCAAAACCGCCAAGCGCGTTGACCGTCACCCGGACATAATCGCCCATCCGGGCGCGGACGTCCCTCGCGATCTGCCGTGTCCGTGGATCAGACAACAACAGCCGGGTCAGCTCTGCAAGCGGTTGTGCCAAACCGAAATAGCCGTATTCGGCTGAACGCCGAAGATCGACGCTGCGTTCGCGCGGAGCGATGGCGAACCCAACGCGCAGGGCTGGCGTCAGGATCTTTGAGATCGACGAGACATGCCAACCTCGTTCAGGCGCCAATGCACGATAGCTGGGCTCGCGGGCATCCCCCATCCGATAACAATCGTCTTCAATGATCTGCAAATCATGGCGGCGGGCGACTTCCACAACCTCTTTTCGACGCTCCAGCGGCGTATGTGTACCGGTTGGGTTTTGCACCTCGGGCGAGACGCAAACCGCTTGCGCCTGGGTCTGACGCAAAATGTGATCCATAGCCTGAGGGTCAACGCCCCACTTGTCCATCTTCACGCCGACAACCTCGGCTCGCATCAACTCACCTGCCCGACGGAAACCGGCATATGACAGATCTTCAACCAGAACGACCGGCTTGGGGCCGCGCAGGATCGTCTGAAACACAAGGCAAAGACCATTTTGCCCACCATGCGTCAGAACCACATCATCATGGGTCACTGCGCCAAGCGGCAGATCTGAGAGCCATTCAACGACCGCCTGCCGCATGGGTTGGTACGCATCGCGCGTCGGGTAATTCATCAGCAAACGCGGATCGGCTTGGGACACTTTCTTAAGACATTCCCTGATCAATGCCACCTGCCCCACGTCCGGTAATCTGGGGCTGAACAGGCTGACATCGGCGTTGTACTTGTCGTCGCGCAGGTGAAGTTGTATTGCCCACACATCGTCCAGCAAAGGTGATTTTGGAGGGGCGACAAATGTACCACGTCCAACCTCGGCTTGTAGCAAGCCTTCTTCCGTCAGAATCGTATATGCCCGGGCAACCGTGCCGGGCGTTATTTGTAACCGATACGCAAGCTCCCGGACTGGAGGCAGTTTAGATCCTACCTCCAGCGCTTTGTTCTCAATCGCTTTTCGTATTGTGTCGGCGACCAGTGTGTACTTGGGACCTTTGGATTTTGGTAACGCCTCTGGCCAAATTGTATCCATTACAATTCTTCCTTTGCTTTTGACACAATCCTGAATGTATCACACACATGTACCGAACATTAGTACTTTGTGTCAATACAATTTGAAAGGATACCCAAGATGACACGCCATATGCACAACCCCGCCCTCATGCTGCTGAACGATAGCCCTCGGCTGCCGATGATCGCCGCGCTGGCCGTGCGGTTTGCGGCGACTGTCACACAGTGGGAACGACAGCGCCGCAGCAGGGTCAACCTGTCAAAGCTGGATGATCGCATGCTTAAAGATGTCGGCCTGACCCGCCCCGCGGCCGACCGCGAGATCAAACGCTATTTCTGGCAGTATTAATTATCCCCAGTCCCTATAGGGACCTCTTCCTAGGCCGGGTTTCATACCCGGCCCTTTTTTATCCAAACGCCGATGCTGCAGACCCCGCAGGTGGCAATGAGTAGGTCATCGTAGCCCGCGCAACGGGTTTGTCTGAGCCTTCCGAGAACATCAGAACATCGCCTACCGCAAGCGTTTTGCCCAGTTTTAGCAAGCTGCAGCGCGCGATCATATCGTTGGCCCCATCGGGTTTGCGCATGAAATCCATCGAACACCCCGTCGTCACCGCCAGCGACTGACGTCCTTTCAATGCAAGGATCATTGCATAGACGCTGACATCGGCCAGACCGAACATCGACGGGCCTGAAACTGTCCCCCCTGGCCGCAGATGCCTGTCCCCGACCTTCAGCCGCATGGTGATTGAGTTTTCATCCAGGCTGTCGATGACAAAGTCCTTCTCGACCTGTGGAAAAACCTCGACCAGATAATCTGACAGTTGTTCGCGGTTCAAAACCAACGACATACTTCCCCTCCTCGAATTGCCACCCTAGAGTTGGCCCGACATCAGATCGGAGAGCAAGATGGGAATTCTGGAACGTAACGACATGAATGGCGTTGCCCGGTTGAAAATGAACGCGCCAGAGCGCTTGAATGCCCTGAGCGAAGAGATGCTGGCAGCACTTCAGGCTGAATTCGACGCCTTAAGCAACGACTCGAGTATTCGCGCTGTGATCCTGTCCGGCGAAGGCAAGGCGTTTTGCGCAGGTCACGATCTGAAACAGATGACTGCGGGACGTCAGAGCGAGGATGGGGGAAAAGCCTACTTCCAGGACTTGTTCGCGCAGTGCGCCAAAATGATGCTGTCGATTCAATCTCTGCCCCAACCCGTGATCGCGCAAGTCCACGGCATCGCCACGGCCGCCGGCTGCCAACTGGTGGCCACTTGTGATCTTGCGATTGCAGCCGAAGGCACGCGCTTTGGTGTAAACGGGGTCAATATCGGGTTGTTTTGCTCGACCCCTATGGTGGCCCTCAGCCGGAATATCCCCCGGAAACAGGCATTTGAGATGTTGACGACAGGCGCGTTCATCTCCGCAGAACGCGCGACAGAGCTGGGCCTGGTCAATCGCGCAGTACCCGAAATGTTGTTGGAACATGAAACGATGGCGCTGGCCGAACAACTGGCGGACAAGCTTGGATCAGCGGTCAAAGTGGGCAAACAGGCCTATTACAAGCAATTGGATATGCCGATCGAACAGGCCTACGCCTATACCGGCGAGGTGATGGCACAGAATATGATGCATCGGGATACCGAAGAAGGAATATCTGCATTTATCGAAAAAAGACCGCCAAATTGGGAACAATAACGAGATTATTTAAGGAAATTTTCGCGACTGTTCGCAATTTAGTCCTTTTCAAAAGGGCCACACTGTGGCAAAGCTGAGACATGGCTTAGGCCCAAATACGCTTTTGGGTCGCTGTAGGCGGAAGGTCCCTCCAAGCTGGTTTCTCTCACCGGCGCTGACATTCCCGCTGCGGCGACCCCAAGTACCCTCCTTAAATTACTAGCTAATCAACGCGAAACTTGGCGTGTGTTGCGTTGCGCGATGCTGTGCCCTATGTGGCACCTCATGACACAGAAATTGCATATAGTTGGCGGCGGCATGGCGGGGTCCGAGGCGGCCTGGCAAGCAGCGGAAATGGGCGTGGATGTTGTAATCCACGAAATGCGGCCCAAAGTGGGCACTTTTGCGCACCAGACCGGTAATCTGGCCGAGATGGTGTGCTCGAACTCCTTCCGCTCGGATGACGACGAACAAAATGCCGTCGGTCTGCTGCATTGGGAAATGCGCGAAGCCAACGGCATCATCATGGGCACCGCCGATACGCATCGCCTGCCCGCCGGTGGCGCATTGGCCGTGGATCGTGATCCGTTTGCTGAAGCAGTGACCGCCAAGCTGCAGGCCCATCCGCGGGTGGAAGTGACAGGCGAAGAAGTCACCGCCCTGCCCGACGACGGCCACTGGATCATTGCGACGGGTCCGTTGACGTCCTCGTCGCTGGGCGAGTCGATCAGGGCCCAGACAGGTGCCGAGGCTCTGGCGTTCTTCGACGCGATCGCGCCCATTGTCTATGCCGACAGCATCGACATGAGCCAGGCGTGGATGCAGTCCCGTTATGACAAGGGCGAAACCGAAGAGGAGCGGACGGCCTATCTGAACTGTCCCATGGACCGCGATCAGTATGAGGCGTTCATCGACGCCCTGTTGGCGGCGGACAAAACAGAATTCCACGAAGGTGAAACTGCCGGGTATTTTGACGGCTGCCTGCCCATCGAGGTTATGGCGGAACGGGGCCGCGAAACGCTGCGCCACGGTCCCATGAAGCCAGTCGGCCTGACCAACCCGCATCAGCCTGACGTCAAACCTCATGCCGTTGTGCAACTGCGCCGAGACAACGCGCTGGGCACTTTGTTCAACATCGTCGGTTTTCAGACCAAGATGAAATACGGCGCTCAGACCGAAGTGTTTCGCATGATCCCGGGGCTTGAGAACGCCAGTTTCGCGCGCCTGGGCGGGATTCATCGCAACACGTTCATCAACTCTCCGACATTGCTGGACGCGCAGATGCGGCTGAAATCAAAACCGAATATTCGGTTTGCCGGCCAGATCACCGGCGTCGAGGGTTATGTGGAAAGCGCTGCAATGGGCTTGTTGGCTGGGCGGCTGGCTGCTGCCGAGATCCTGGGGCGTTCCCTGCCCGAGATCCCGCAGGACAGTGCCATGGGCGCGTTGATACACCACATTACCGGCGGGGCCGAAGCCAAGACCTTTCAACCCATGAACGTCAACTTTGGTCTGTTTCGCCCGGTTGATGGCCTCAAAGGCGGTCGCCGGGGCCGTAAGGACCGGTACAAGGCCTACACCGACCGGGCCAAGACGGAATGGACCGACTGGTTGGCGCATTGCTGACTGGACGCATTGCACCCTACCGGCCTAACATACGGGTATGAGCGACAAATACCTCAAAGACGCCTACGGGCTTGATACGCCCGAGGCGACCCGTACGCATTATCAGAAATGGGCCTCGTCATACGACGCCGAAGTTGGAGCACATGGCTACGCCACGCCTGGTCGCGTGGCCGAGGCGCTTTGGTCCCAGATGCCCGAACCGCAGACGCCTGTTCTGGATTACGGTTGTGGCACGGGTCTGTCCGGCAAGGCCCTGCATGATACGGGATTTCAGGTAATCGATGGTGTGGATCCCACGCCCAAGATGCTTGAAGGGGCGGCCGCTAAGGAGGTTTACAGAAACCTCACGACGTTTGAGATCACCGATCCGGAACCGCTGGAGCAAGATGCCTATAAGGCAATCACCGCGATTGGCGTGATCGGAACCGGTGCCGCCCCGCCAGAGACATTCGACCTGTTGATGAAGGCGCTACCCAAAGGTGGCTTGCTGGCCTTTTCCTTCAACGATCACACGCTTGACGATCCGTCCTTCACCACCCGTTTGAACGATTGGCTGGACATGGGCGCTGCGCGGTTGTTGTTTCGGGAATACGGGCCGCACCTTCCCGGTATGGACCTTAAATCTGACGTATATGTTGTTGAGAAGACGTGACATTCATTACCAGATTTGCCCCATCTCCTACTGGGCCGCTTCATCTTGGCCATGCCTATTCTGCACTTCTTGCCAGTGATATGGCCGCCGCTGCAGGCGGTCAATTTTTATTGCGGATCGAAGACATCGACCGCTCCCGCTGCCGGGCAAATTGGGAAGAGCAGATTTATGACGATCTGACTTGGCTAGGATTGACCTGGCCAGAACCCGTGATGCAGCAATCGTCTCGTGTGTCGACCTACGAAGACGCTCTGAGGGCATTGTGGTCGCGGGGCTTGCTGTACCCGTGCACGTGCAATCGTCGGGACATTGCCGCAGCCGCCGGGGCACCACAGGAAGGTATACCTCTTCATGGGCCGGATGGGATCATTTATCCGGGCACGTGCAGGGATGTGTCAGATCGAACGGGGCCGATCCCGCACGAAACGCCCCTTCGATTGGACATTAAAATGGCTGCGCGTGTGGTTCCAGATCTGTTTAGGATCGCCACTCAACCATCTGCCCAAAAGCCGTTCTTCGAAGAAAATGGCGTGGGACCAAACGGGGAATCGGGCACAGTCGCTTTCACGGCCGATGAGTTACGAGACACAATCGGAGACGTGGTATTGTCCCGGCGCGATATGAGAACATCCTACCATCTATCCGTCGTTCTGGATGATGCGGAACAAGGCGTGTCCCACGTCGTACGCGGTCAGGACCTATTCGAGGCGACGCGTATCCATGTTCTGTTGCAGGCCCTGCTAGGCTTGCCGACACCTGTCTATCACCATCATAAGCTGATCCGAGATGACTTGGGCAAACGTTTGGCCAAACGTGACGATGCTCGCGCCATTTCCAAATACCGCGCCGAAGGCGTTTCCGCGAAACAGATACGGGCAATGGTCGGGCTTTAATTGACCTATTCCATTGGGCCCATAAGTTCGACTTCTGCATCATCCCGAACAGCAGTGTAGAAACAAGTGCGCCGGTTGGTGTGGCAGGCCGCGCCTGTCTGTCGCACCAAAACAAGCAGGCAGTCGCGGTCACAATCAACGCGAAAATCGACCAACTCTTGCATGTGGCCTGAGGTTTCTCCCTTGATCCAGAACGATTGACGCGACCGCGACCAATACGTTACGCGGCGCGTTTCCAGTGTTTTTTCAATCGCTTCGGCGTTCATCCACGCCATCATTAATACCTCGCCCGAGGCCTCATCTTGTGCGATGGCTGGAATCAGACCAGCGTCGTTGTACGTCAGGCTGGACGGATCGAAGGTGACGGTCTCAGACATTGTAAAAACCTTTTGCATCCCGTTGGATGCTCACTATGTATGGGGAACACGCAACGAGGGAAAGCCATGTCTGGCGAGAACGACCTGATAAAGCTGTATTCCGGGCGCATTCTGGCCCTGGCTGCGGATATTCCGCATCTGGAACGACTGGAAAACCCTGATGCGACCGTCAAGAAACGCTCGCCATTGTGCGGATCGACCGTGACCGTGGACGTCAAGGTTGAGGACGGTCACGTGTCCGACTTTGGTCAGGACGTTAAGGCCTGCGCCCTGGGTCAGGCCTCGGCCTCGGTCGTTGGATCCGCTGTAATTGGAACCACGCGCGCGCAAATCGAAACCGCGCGGGATCAACTGTCGGCTATGCTGAAGAAAGACGGCCCTGCTCCGGACGCACCGTTTAACGGGCTGGAAGTTCTTATGCCTGCGCGTGATTACAAGAACCGGCACGCTTCGATTCTGCTGGCGTTGGATGCTACTGCTGAAGCTATGGAAAAAGCCGAACAGGCCAACTGCGCCTGAAGATGGTAATTCAATTCAAACCCATCTAACCTCCGCCAAAGTTTTGGGGAGAATTTGGTTTGAATAGTTTGCTGGAACATTTTGTTACCCTGTGGGTCGTTATTGATCCGATTGGAACAATTCCCGTATTTATCGCCGTTACAGCCGGGCTTGGGGCGGCGGCGCGTCGTAAAACAGCCCTGTTGGCGGCGTTCATAAGTGCCGGGGTTTTGCTGTTCTTCCTTGTCTTTGGACAACTGCTGATCGAGGCGCTGGATATCGGGTTGAACTCGTTCCAAGTGGCCGGAGGGATCATCCTGTTCCTGTTCGCCCTGACGATGATCTTTGGCGAAAGCAAACAAGAGGTTGAACAACGCGCAGCAGAAGACGATCAGGAAGACAAATTCCACAAGCCCAACCCCGCGATCTTTCCGCTGGCGGTACCCTCACTGGCGTCGCCGGGTGCAATGCTGGCCGTGGTTATCCTGACCGACAACAACCGGTTCAGCGTGGCGGATCAAGGCATCACGGCACTGGTTATGTTGTCTGTCGTGGCCATCGCCTTTGTTTTGATGCTGCTGGCCGAACCGATCATTCGACTGATTGGCCATTCCGGTGCTGCCATTATCAGCCGCATCATGGGGATGATCCTGGCATCGGTTGCGGTAAATTCCGTGCTGTCGGCGATGCTGGAAATCTTCAAAACCGGACAGTTGTAAAAAAACCGCCGCTCCTTCCTGGCGGAAAGGGCGGCGGTAGGCAATGCGTGTCTCGCGTGGGATCCGTATTTCCGCGCAGGGCCGAGGCATGGCCCTTTCAAGGGAATTGGGACAGGCAGGTCACCCTTGACAGAAATGGGGACGACGGCGCGGAGTTTTCGGCACGAGATCGCAGGCAGAAAGGGTCAGAACGCTCCGGGAAGGTGAAGGGCAACCACCAGCATCACCACCAATGACACCGCACCTGCCGCATCCTGCAATAGCGTGGAATGCGAACGGCTTATGGCGGTCTTGATCTGGGTCAGCATGGTCTCACCTCCGGTCGGGATTTAATCCTTTGTTGACCTTTTGTTCTCATATTTCGTCGAGTCAGTAAAGAACTTTTTGAGAACATTTGTGAACTCTATAGAACAAAATTGCTAACCCACTGAAATTAAACGGATTGCCTGATCCTGTTTCATAAGCCAAAGTAGAACACGCACCGCCTGCCCACGTTCCGTGGCCAAGGTCGGGTCTTTGCTAAGCAAATTGCGTGCGTCCGTCTGTGCTACAGCCATCAATCCGGCCTGGCGTTCCAGGTCCGCAATCCGGAATTTAGGCAACCCGGATTGGGCCGTACCGATCAGGTCACCTGCGCCGCGCATCTGCAGGTCAGTCTCTGATATCCGGAACCCGTCTTCGGTCTCACGCAGAACTTCCAGCCGTTTGCGCCCACCTTCACTGAGCGGGGGTTGATACATCAACAAGCAGGTCGAGTCCGCCTCACCCCGTCCCACGCGGCCGCGCAGCTGGTGTAGTTGAGCCAACCCGAATATCTCAGCCCGTTCGATCACCATGATCGAGGCGTTCGGAACATTCACGCCAACCTCGATTACAGTCGTGGCAACAAGTACTTTTGTTCGGCCCTCTTGAAACGCGGCCATTGCGGCATCCTTGTCGGACGCGGGCATCTGGCCATGGACCAGGCCGACAATACCCTCGCCCAGTATGGCGCGCAGCCGTTTGAACCGCTCTTCCGCTGCCGTCAGGTCCGAGACTTCGGATTCATCGACCAGCGGACAGACCCAATAGCACTGACGTCCTTCATCGATAGCCCGACGCAAATGCGCCACGACGTCATCCATACGCTCGGTGCTGATAATCGCCGTTTTGATCGGTTTCCGCCCCGGTGGTTTTTCATCCAGAACAGAGACGTCCATGTCCCCATATTGCGCCAAAGCCAGGCTGCGCGGAATCGGTGTCGCGGTCATCACCAGAACATCCGCGCCCTGCCCTTTTTCCGACAACTCCATCCGTTGCCGCACCCCGAACCGGTGCTGTTCATCCACAATGGCCAGTCGCAGGGCATGAAATTCAACATCGCTCTGAAACACTGCATGGGTGCCGACAAGGATGTGAATGTTACCCTGTTTCAGAGCGGCCAGCTTTGCACGCCGTTCAGCGCCCTTGTCCCGCCCAGTCAGGATTTCCAGAACCACCCCGGCTTCTTCGGCAAGCGGGCGCAGGCCTTCCAGATGCTGCCTAGCGAGGATCTCGGTCGGGGCCATCATAACACCCTGCCCACCAGCCTCGACCGCGACCAGAAGCGCCATGAAGGCGACCAGAGTTTTCCCTGCACCCACATCGCCTTGCAGCAATCGGTTCATCCGCGAGTCTGAGCCCATGTCGGCAGTTATTTCCTTGATCGCACGTGTCTGGGCCCCGGTTGGTTTGTAAGGCAGATTAGCAAGAACTTTGGCCTGCAGAGCACCAGTGCCGACGCTCACGATGCCCCGAGCCTTACGCTCGCGCTGTCGCGCCAGAGCCAGCGTCACCTGATGGGCAAACAGTTCGTCATAGGCAAGGCGTTCCCGGGCTGGCGCGTGCGCGGCCACGTCATCCGCCCCCTGTGGGTTATGCGCCGCGGATACAGCCGTCGCCCAATCCGCCCAGCCCTGTTTTGACACTTGCGCAGGGTCAATCCACTCAGCCAGCTGTGGCGCGCGGGCCAATGCGCTACGTGCCGCCTTGTACGCCGTTTTTTGGGTGATGCCCTGTGTCAGGTGATAGACCGGTTCAAATTCTGCTATGTCATCCGCGCTTTCCACGGGCAGCATGTGATCTGGATGGACCATCTGCGCCATGCCGTCGAACAGTTCGAGCTTGCCAGAGATCACACGACGACTGCCTTGCGGCAAAACTTTATTCAAATAATCTCCACGTGCGTGGAAAAAGACCAACTGAAACTCGATCTGCGTGTCTTCGACGTGAACGCGGTAAGCCCCGCCCTTGTTTCGCGACGGCCTGTGGGTGCCGACTGTGACTTCAACCGTCAATGTCGTTGGCAGATCAGCCCCCTGGATTGTATCGCGCCGCCTGCGATCAACGACAGCATACGGTAAGCCGAACAGCACATCGCACGGCGACTCGATCCCCGCCTGCACCATTGTCTGCGCAGTCTTGGGGCCAACGCCCTCCAGCGTCTCCAGCCCGGCGAACAGGGGAAACAGGATCTCAGGACGGCCACTCATGCGGTACCGATCAGGTGCAGCCATTCATCTTCGTCCAGCGTCTCGATCCCAAGCTCTGCTGCTTTCTTGGCTTTTGAACCAGCACCAGGGCCGGCCACCAGCAAATCGGTCTTCTTGCTGACCGAACCAGAGACCTTGGCCCCCAGTGCCTCGGCCCGGGCCTTGGCTTCGGCGCGGGTCATCTTTTCAAGTGACCCTGTAAAGACAACCGTCTTGCCAGCCACCGGACTGCCCGATGTGTCGGGTCGTTTGGCGTCCTGCACGTCCAATTGCTCGACCAAAGCGTCGATGCTGGCGCGTTCTGCGTCCTGAGCAAATGCAGAAACCAACGCGCGCGCCATGACGTCACCTACGCCATCAATACCCAAAAGCTCGTCCCACTCAAGACCTTCGAAATCAGCGGCTGCGGTGACGGCGCGTTCAAATTCTGGCCAGGAGCCATAGTGGTTCGCGATCAGGTTCGATGCGGCCTCTCCGACATGTCGAATGCCCAATGCAAAAAGAAGGCGTCCGAATGGGATTTGGCGTTTTTCATCAATTGCAGCCCAAAGGTTCCCGGCACTTTGGGCACCCCAACCCTTACGGTTGGCGAGCTTGTTGAGATTGGCCGCATCTCTGGTCTGCAGTGTAAAGATGTCCACCGGAGTTTTAATTGGCAAGTCCGGGTCATCGTAGAACATTTCAATCTGCTTGGCGCCCAGCCCTTCGATATCGAACGCTTTCCGAGATACGAAATGTTTCAATTTTTCAACAGCCTGCGCCGGGCAAATAATCCCACCGGTGCAACGTCTAACGGCATCGCCTTCTTCCCGAACCGCATCACTGCCGCATTCCGGACAGGTTGTGGGAAAATCATAAGGTTGCGCGCCATCTGGACGTTTCGAAATATCGACATCCGCCACTTTTGGGATCACGTCGCCCGCGCGATAAACCTGCACCCAGTCGCCGACCCTAATATCTTTCCCATCACGGATCGTACCGCCCTTTGCATCGCGACCGGCGACATAATCCTCGTTATGCAGCGTGGCATTGGACACTACGACGCCACCAACAGTTACCGGGTGCAGCCGGGCAACCGGGCTGAGCGCACCCGTGCGACCCACTTGAATGTCGATGGCCTCTAGCCTTGTCCATGCAAGTTCAGCGGGAAACTTATGCGCAATGGCCCATCTTGGGGTCGTGGACCTGAACCCCAACCGGGCCTGCAGCGCCAAGTCGTTCACCTTGTAGACAACGCCGTCGATGTCATAGCCAAGAGTGGCGCGTTGGGCTTCGATTCTGCGGTAATGTCCGATCAACTGATCTGTTGTTTCGCACAATGCTGTCAGTGGGTTGGTTGAGAAACCGAATTCCGCCAACCGTTCGATGGCACCCATTTGTGTATCGGCCAAAGGGGCCGACAACTCACCCCAGGCATAAGCGAAAAACCGCAGCGGACGGGATCGTGTGATTTTCGCGTCAAGCTGCCTCAACGACCCTGCGGCAGCGTTTCGTGGATTTGAAAATACCTTTTCGCCCAACTCCGTCTGTCGCGAGTTCAGCTTATCGAAGTCTTCATGCGACATGTAAACTTCACCGCGTACTTCCAGAACATCCGGAGCGTTTTGGACGCTGTGCGGAATGTCCGAGATCGTCCGCGCGTTCGAAGTCACGTTTTCACCAATCTCGCCGTCGCCTCGGGTTGCCGCCTGCACGAGCTTCCCCTGTTCATATCTTAGCGATAGGGACAGACCGTCAATCTTGGGTTCAGCAGTAAAACCCAGCTCGGCCGTGTCGCTCAATCCCAGATATTTGCGGATTGACCTGTCAAAATCAGCAACGTCCTCATCGTTGAACGCATTGCCCAACGACATCATTCTGACGGCATGTACGAGTTTTGAAAATCCCTCCGCCGGTCTTGCGCCCACTTGATCTGTGGGGCTGTCGGACCGCTTCAACTCCGGAAAACGCGCCTCGATGTCCGCGTTTCGCCGCTTTAGCGCATCGTAGTCCGCATCCGAGATCTCGGGGGCGTCCTCGGCGTGATACAGCGTGTTGGCCCGCGCAATCAATTCCGCGAGCCGCGCCAGCTCGGCACGTGCTTGATCTTCAGTCAGCTCTGTTACCGCAATTGAGTCGCTCATGGCCTCGCCCTGTCACATAGTCTTTGAACCCAGTGATAGGGCGAGGCCATGGCTAGGTCCAGATGTGCTGTACCATGAGTGAGGGGGTCGCCCTGGACCAACGGCGACCGGATTTCATTTTAGGTCAGGCTCCAACAGCGATCCGACGTTCGTCTAAACTGTTGCTTTGCGGATCGCGCAGCACATAGCCCCTGCCCCAAACAGTTTCGATATAGTTTTCGCCGCCGGTCGCATTGCTGAGTTTCTTGCGAAGTTTGCAGATAAAAACGTCGATAATTTTCAATTCGGGCTCGTCCATACCTCCATAGAGATGGTTCAGGAACATCTCTTTGGTCAGCGTTGTACCCTTCCGCAGGCTCAGCAATTCCAGCATCTGGTATTCCTTGCCGGTCAGATGAACGGCTTTGCCTTCGACCTCAACCGTTTTGGCGTCCAGATTTACCGCGACGCGGCCCGTATGAATGACAGATTGCGAGTGCCCTTTGGACCGCCGAATGATCGCGTGAATACGAGCGACCAGTTCCTCGCGGTGGAACGGTTTGGTCATATAGTCGTCGGCGCCAAAGCCGAAACCTTTGATCTTGCTTTCGGTATCGTCAGCGCCCGACAGGATCAAGATGGGGGTTTCAACACGCGCGATGCGCAGCTGTCTCAGCACTTCGTGCCCGTTCATGTCTGGCAGATTCAGATCCAGAAGGATCAGGTCATAGTCGTACAACTTGGCAAGATCGATGCCTTCCTCGCCCAGGTCCGTCGCATAAACGTTTAGATTGGCATGCGTCAGCATCAATTCGATGCTTTTCGATGTGGTCGGATCATCCTCGACAAGAAGTATACGCATTTACTGCTCCAATTTAGTCAACTTACCAATTTCATAATGAGCCTGATCAAAAATGGTTAATCTGACGTTACCGTTGAATCATTTATTCACATTCATCTTAAAGTTGTCGATATTTTTTTAAGGCCGTGACTTTCAAAGCGTCTGTTCCGTGCTCAGCGACTGCAGAAACCCAGGAATTGAACTCTTCATCGCTAAGCCCATACCGCTTCTTGGCGTCTGACAACGAAATCAGCCCGTAAAGAACGCCGCGCACCACAACCACCTTGCGCGATGCGACCCATCTGGTCGTCTCTGCAGGTGGTAGATCGCTACGCGATAAAACCGTTCCATCCGGCAGGGTTACGGACCTTGGCCCTTCGACTTTGTGCAAATACATCTCTTGACCCTTTTTCAGCTGCGACAAAGCTGCCAACAGCCTACTTAATGTCGCGTGAAACCGCCCCTTGAGAGTGTGTAGAATTTTCCTATATTCTGCCGGTCTTTCTTAACCCGTACTGGAATCGTCATGGCCCTCGATACCGAGACACCGCTGAACTCGCTTGGCTTTGCCAAACCCCCGTCGGAAACGCGGGTGGTTGTTGCCATGTCCGGTGGTGTGGACAGCTCTGTCGTCGCTGCTTATCTGGCCGATCAGGGCTACGACGTCGTTGGCGTAACGCTACAGCTGTACGACCACGGCGCGGCCCTGGCCAAAAAAGGTGCCTGTTGCGCGGGGATTGATATCCATGACGCTCGGCGTGTGGCGGAAGAACGCGGCTTTCCCCATTATGTTCTGGATTACGAGAACATCTTCAAAGATGCCGTGATCGACGAATTCGCCGACAGTTATCTGGCTGGTGCAACCCCTGTACCATGCATCCGTTGCAACGAACGCGTGAAGTTCAAGGACCTCCTGGAAACCGCCAAGGACCTTGAAGCCGACTGCATGGCGACTGGTCACTATATCCAGCGCAAGATGGGCGCGAACGGGCCAGAGCTGCACAGCGCCGAGGATGCGAACCGGGATCAATCTTATTTCCTGTTTTCCACCACGCCTGAGCAGTTGGACTTTCTGCGATTTCCTCTGGGCCATTTGCCCTCGAAGGACGCGACCCGAGAGATGGCCGCGCAATACGGGCTGTCGGTGGCGGACAAGCCCGACAGTCAGGACATCTGCTTTGTGCCCAATGGCAACTATGCCAGTGTGATCGAAAAGCTGCGCCCCGGTGCAGCGGAACCAGGTGAGATCGTACATTCCGACGGTCGGGTGCTGGCGCAGCATAATGGCGTCATCCACTACACCATCGGTCAGCGCCGCGGTCTGGGTATCGGCGGGCTGAGCGAGCCTTTGTATGTGGTGAAGCTGGACGTAGACAAAAAGCAGGTTGTCGTTGGCCCGAAAGAGCTGCTGGCGACCCGGACCGTTCCGGTGCGCGAGATCAACTGGCTGGGGGATGAGCCTTTTACGTCGCGCGACGAATGGCATTTGTCGGTCAAGGTGCGGTCGACCCGCCCGCCGCGCGAGGCGATTGTCCGACCTCTTTCTGAAACGACTGCCGAAGTCGAATTGCTGACACCCGAGGAAGGCATTTCGCCCGGTCAGGCCTGCGTGTTCTATTCCAATGAAAGCAGCCGCATATACGGCGGCGGCTGGATCTGGCGCGGTTACTGAGGCGTCCGGATCACAAGACGTCGGTCGGGCTGTTCACCAGAATATACAGTCCGACTGCCACCATGATGTAAGGCGCAATCCTATCAAGGCGGGCAAAACGCGGCCCTAAAACCTGTGCGCGTGGTGCGCCCCAACTTGCAATTCCGATTAGTGTCGCCAGTGCACATCCGGCCCCGATCAAGGCCGTCAACCGAAATGCTGGCGTCGAATCCGCGAATAGCGGAGTCATAGCCGCAAGCGTGTCAATCGATAGCGTCAAAAACAGCGCGACGACTGAGGTGATAGCCCCAGTATCGGGCAGTTGACGCCCGCCCGAGCCTTTCCGTTGCTGCCAAATGCCATAAAGGCCCAGAGACAACGGGATAATCCCAAGATAACCGACCCAATTCAGAAACCGGCTGTGATCCAGCCCGCTGGCAATCACAAGCGACACGCTCAGAATTATCATTTGCGCCGCGGCAAAGCCAAAGACGGCCCGGCGCGTTTCCATCACCATGATCAGTCCAAACAGGATGACCAGATTGTCCAGGTTAGTTGATATGGTCACGATCGCAGCGGAAAATGCGAACAGGATGTGTTCAATCATGGCGATTGGGCAGCCTGTTCAAAACCGCTCGGGCGGCGCGCAGGCCCGGCGCTTCACCACCCCGGCCCAGACGATCCATGGTCACGTCCATAGCGCTGCGCTGCGCATCCGGACTGGTGGCAACGTCCGACAATGCCGTGGCAATCTTATTCGGTTCGCAATCATCCAGCAGGCATTCGGGGACCGCGCGTGTTTCAGACACCAGATTGACAAGGGTCGCCGTGTCCAGATTCACCATGCGCTTTGCGATCAGAGTCGTCAGCCAGTTCAGATTGTAGGCTATCACCATTGGCGTGGCCTGTGCCGCCAGTTCCAATGAAACTGTCCCAGACGCCGCCAGCGCAAGGTCGGCCGCAGCAAAAGCCGCCCTTTTCTGCGCCTGAGCCTGGTCCGAGGGCAAGTCCCGCGGATCAACTACGACTGGCGACCCTGGCCAGTCCTGAACATGTTCGGTGACCGCATCAACCATATGGGCCACAGCTGGCACGACCACGCGCGTGTCAGGGTGCTGTTTCAAAAACAGGCTTAACGCCTGACCAAAGACCGGAGCCAGACGATCCACCTCACCCCGCCGCGAACCGGGCAAGGCCAGAACAATGGGCGCTTGGCCTAGGCCGTATGCCTCGCGAAAAGCCTGAATGTCTTGTTCGGTCGCCACTGGTTCGCTGACCACCGGGTGCCCGACAAAGTCACATTCCATCCCCGCGCGCTGCATATAGGGCGGCTCGAATGGCAACAGCGCCAGCACATGATCGATGACCTTGGCCATCTTGTCCGCACGCCCGGGACGCCAGGCCCAGACGCTGGGGGCGACATAGTGAACTGTGCGAATAGTACTTTGCGCTTTGACCAACTTGGCAACACGCAGCGAAAAATCCGGACTGTCGATGGTGATCAGAACATCTGGATTGCTATCCAGAACAGCCTGCGCTGTCTCAGAAATCCGACGTTTGAGGTGAAAAAACTTGGGAAGAACTTCAACCAAGCCCATGACCGACAGTTCGGACATAGGAAACAGGCTGTCCAACCCTTGTGCCTTCATCAGCGGGCCGCCAACGCCCTGAAATTCAACTCCGGGTACAAGTGCGCGCAGGCCTTCCATCAAAGCCCCGCCAAGCCGGTCCCCCGAAGGTTCACCGGCGACGACGAAAACCCGCATCAGTTCGCCCGCTCGCGGACATACAAAAACAGGCCCAGCCGGTCACATTCCGCAATCACGCGGTCTTTCTCAAGCACAAGAACGCCGCCCTTTTCGATCACAATTCCCGACAGCCCCGCCGCAACTGCGCCAGACACAGTATCAGGCCCGATCGCAGGCAGATCTGCACGAACGTCCTGATCTGGTTTCGGGGCTTTGAACAGAATGCCGCCGCCCGCATCGGGGCGCTGAGTCAGTGACTGCAACATCCATGCAGTGCCAAAAATACCCTCAATCGCCAGCGCCTGCCGTTTTGAAACCACGCAGGCCTGCCCCACATCCGCAGCACCCATCGCCCGGACGATACCCGATGCACGGTCCGCATCCGTCAGATCGGCCTCGGACGGTTGCGCCTGCGTCAAAGACCCAAGTTTCGGAAGAAGGTTAGGTGCGATTTCATGGGCAGCCTTAACCTCCAGACCTGCATCCTCAAAAATGCCGATAACGGCGCGCAGCGCCGCGTCATCGCCAGACATGATGGCTTGTTGCAGGATTGGGACCAAAGGCATTGTTGCAACATCGATCCTTGCAGGATCAATGGGCGGGCGGCCTACGGCACCTGCCATGCAGATCTGGGTCACACCCCGCGCCTTGATGTCGGTGATAAAGGTTCCAACCTGTTCCAGGGGAAACTCGACATCCGGGGTCAGAGTGTCAGGACGGAACCCCTCCATCGCGCAGACCACCGGGCGGTCGGGCAGTTGCGCGACAACTTCACCCGGCAAAACGCCTGTTCCAGCAATCAGCGCCAGCATTGTTTATTTCCCCGGTGTAAGGAAAGACCGATCCGAATGTCCGGTCACGAAATCGACGATCCGCTGAACGTATTCACTTTCGTTATCCGTGCCGACCCGGTGCGCGCGCTCCATGAACGTACCATCGCCAGTCGACAATTCGCGGAAGGCCGCCCGCAAAGCGGCAATATCCTCACGTGAGACACCGCGCCGTTTGAGGCCGACGAGATTTAGACCATCAAGTTCGCCACGCGGCGCCTGAACCAGGCCATATGGGATCACGTCATTCGGAACCATGGTCAACGCGCCGATAATCGCGCCGCGCCCAACACGGACCCACTGGTGCAATCCAGAGATACCACCGACAATCACGTCGTCCTCAATGATGCAATGACCCGCTGCGCCGGCATGGTTCACCATGATCACCCGATTGCCAATCTGGACATCGTGGGCCACATGCACGCCCGCCATCAGCAGGCAATCATCCCCAATCCGCGTAACGCCGCCGCCGCCGTCGGTCCCGGTATTCACCGTGACATGTTCGCGAATCCGGTTGCGTTTACCGATCTCAAGGCGCGTATTCTCACCACCGAACTTCAAATCCTGTGGGATCTCTCCAATGACCGAAAAGTTGAAGATCACGGTCTCTTCACCAACCGAGGTATCGCCGGTCACCACAACATGCGATTTCAGCTCGACCCGATCCGCAAGCTTGACCTGAGGACCCACATAGCAAAACGGACCAACGACGCAGCCTTCACCAATCTGCGCGCCTTCTTCGATGATTGCGCTTGGATGGATGCCGCTCATGTGGTCTTTTCCATGTCCCAATCGACATAGGCCGAAAACTCAGCCTCGGCCGCGACCTCTCCTTCGACCGTGGCACGGCCACTGAATTTGAAGATCTTGCCACCCTTTTTACCGCGAACCGTTTCGACATGCATCTCAAGCACGTCACCCGGGATTACCTTGCGACGGAATTTGCATTTGTCGATGTTCATGAAATAGATCAGCAGCTCGCTGTCGATCACATCCATGCCCACGCCCAGCATGACCCCTGCGGTCTGCGCCATCGCCTCGACAATGGTCACGCCCGGCATGATCGGGGTTCCCGGAAAATGGCCCTGGAAATGTGGCTCGTTCATGGTGACATTCTTGATGCCAACAGCCGATTGAAAGCCCGAGATATCGACGACCTTGTCGACCAGCAGAAACGGATAGCGGTGAGGCAATATCCGCTGGATCAGCTGAATGTCTGCGCTTTTGGTTTCCGTGGTCATAGTGCAGTCGTCCCGTTCTGGATTTCTCTTTGACGCGTGGTTAGCAACACCGCGCCTTAAGGGCAAGCAAACCTATTCTTTGCTTTCGTCTTCAAGTTGGCTGCCATCGCCAATCTGTTCATTGATCCGCGCAATCGCCGTGTCCGTCACATCAGTTCGGTCCGAGCTGAGAAAGACATTGGAACGTTCGATAACCACAGACGCCCCGGATTCGCGCAACAATTCGATCAGGATCGGTTGCACAAGAACCAGAAAGGTCTGCCGCGCTTCTTCGCTTCGGCGCGCTAGGGCGTCCAGTTTGGCGCGCTGACTTTCGCGATGTGTCTGAACCTTGTTGTCGAACGCCTCGGCCAGCGGGCGAAACTCTTCAGTTGGCAGTTCTGCGCGCTTTTCGGTCAGGTCTTTTTCTTCCCTACTCAGTTCAGCGACAATTCGTTCATTCTCGTCGGCCAGCAATGCGCCTTCACTTTCGATCTCGCGCATGACGCGCCGACCGAATTGCGACTCGGAAAACAACCGGTCGCTGGACAGGGTCAGAACATTCGCCTGAGGAACGCCCAATTGCTGCGCTTGAGCGGTCGACACGCAGGCCAGCGCCAGAAAAACGCACAGGGCCCGAAATGGGCCCTGTGCAATTAATTTTATCAAGTTCAGCATCTGGCGATCAGAACCGCGCCTGAACGGTCAGGTCAAAGTTCTGTTCCTTGTCGAAGTCTTCTTTCTTCAAAGCTTTCGAGAAGTTGAACCGCAGGGGCCCAAAAGGCGTTTCCCACAGAACCGACACACCGATCACGTGGCGAACAGACCCGTCCGCGCCCACGATGTCGGCACCGGCAGTGTTCACGTTGTTGATGTTGTAGACGTTACCAACATCGTAGAACACACCGCCGCGCAGACCAAGTTCTTCGGGCAGGCCAAGAGGGAAGTCTGATTCAAAGCGGGCAACCCAGTAATAGTTACCACCGATCGCATCGTCCTGACCGTTCGACAGGTCACGCGGACCCAGACCCGCGGGTTCAAAGCCACGGAACGTGTTCGGACCAATCAAGAAGCGGTCGATCACGCGGCTGAAGTCGTCGCCCTGCCAATGCAGGGCACCTACTTCCATCGATGCCCGCAGAACAACTTCCTCGTTCAGGACACGTGTCTGCGCGATGCCGCGCGCTGTGGTCTTGTAGAACTCGTTGTCGCCGCCAAGACCGGCTGCATCAACGCCTACCTCAAACAAAACGCCCGCATTCGGGTTCAAACCACCGCGACGGCTATCATAGAGGTAGGATACGCCCAGCGTGCTGGATGTCCGCTTGCCCTGCTCGATTTCCGAAGCGATAACAGCACCGTTCACTTCATCGTCCTGCTGCGTCATCTCGCTGCGGTTCCATCCATAGCGGAGACGGAGCGAAGACAATTCGCTGATTGCGTAGCTCAGCTGCGGCTCGAAGAAGACGCGCTTGGTATCGTAGCTTGCAAAACTCGAATTCGTCGATGCCAGACCAAGACCGAGATCGAACTGCAACCGGCGACCCAGCAAATATGGTTCGGTGAAGTTAATGATGTATTGCTCGGAATCCTGCGCCGTCGAAAGGGTCAACCCAAGGTTTTGACCGCGACCCAGGAAGTTGGATTCGTTCAGGCCAATTGCAATCCCGAAACCGTCTGAAATCGAGTAGCTACCACCAAGGCTTAACGAGCCGGTGGGCTGTTCTTCGACGTCCACATCCACAATCACCTGGCTGGGCGTGGAGCCTTCGCGCGGCTCAACATCTGCCACGGCAAAGAATCCAAGGGCACGGATACGTTCGGCACTCTGGCGGATTTCACGCGGGTTGAACGGATCACCTTCGACCGTATCGAACTGACGGCGGATCACGCGGTCAAGTGTCGTTGTGTTGCCTTCGATGTCGATACGTTCAACAAAGATCCGCGGACCTCTGGTCAGAACAAACTGAACATCCAGCGTCAGATCACGTGGATTGCGCGTGACCCGCGGTTCGACCCGCAGGAAATCAACACCCTGTTTCAAACCCAACCGTTCCTGGCGGGCGATCGAGCTTTCGATCAGCGACGGGGAATAGGTCACACCTGGACGGATTTTTAACGCTGCTTGATATGCGGCAGGGTCCACCCCGGGAATTTCACTGACGGTCGAAATCTTACCGAACGAAAATTTTTGCCCTTCGGTGATGTTCATCACCAGAAAGAAGGCGTCACGTTCGCGGGTAAATTCGACGTTTGCGCTGTTCACACGGAAATCGACGTATCCGCGCGACAGATAAAAGTCGCGGATGACCTGTTTATCAAATTCGATTCGGTCAGCGATAAACGTGTCGCCGCGCAGGAACGTGCGCAGAATGTTGGCTTGCTTAGTCTCAAGAACTCGGCGCAAGCGGCGATCCGAATATGCCCGGTTGCCGACAAAGCTAACACGCTCGACCTCGATCGTGGTGCCCTCGGCAATTTCAAAGACAAGATCGACGCGGTTGTCGCTGCGGCGAATGATGCGCGGGATGACGGTCGCGGAAACGCGGCCCTGCGCGGAATAGATTTCGGCGATCTGATCCGCGTCGGCTTCAGCAAGCTGTGGAGTGAAAACCCGGCGGGGCTGAGAATTGATCGCCTCAAGCAGAACATCGTCCTTTACGCGACGATTGCCTTCGATGCTGATCTGGTTGATCGTCGGATATTCCTCGACCTCGATCACCAGAGTGCTTCCACGCGGCGTCAGTTCAACTGTCTCAAAAACACCACTGTCAAGCAAACGCTGAAACGCATCGTTTAACTGTCCGGCGGTCACTGTCTGGCCGGGTTGGATTCCAGTCCGGGCAATGATTGTCGAACTTTCGATCCGCCTGTTACCCTCAACATCGAACGAATTGATAGTGTAGCTTTGCGCGCGCGCAACCTCCGGCAGGAAGGTAAAGCTTGCTACAAAAACAAAAGAAAAAATACGTAGCGTCTGCCACAAAATATTGTTTGCTGGCTTCTGCCCCCCGCAGGATGTGCCTGCGCCTCGCCTATCAGTCATTTTTTTCTACCCGAATTTTAGGACTTTATTGTTGAGTAGCGAGATTAGGTTTCCTTGTCAAAAGACGAAAACACAAAGCGGCCCAGTGGGCCGCTGCTAATCATGTTCAATTTTTGGTAAGAATCACATGTTGGCCAAGAAAGTCCAGCCGCCGATGGCGAGCGCAGTCGCACCGAAAAACAGCAAAAAGTCCCAGTTCAACATGAACAGGAAGCTAAAGCTTTGATACGATTTTCGAAGTGCCTTGGTCATTTGAGTATCTGCCACATAAAATTGAGACGCGATAAAATTATCTGCGGATTGAGGCGAAATTGCGGCTTTTGTTGGCGCGTAAGGCCATAATCAGCAAAACAGATCGTTGGTCAGTGCGAAGATCATCAAGCCGAGGATCAAGGAGACCCCTACCCCCATCAAAATCTTCAGCGCGCCATCGCTTGGCGGTTTGCCAGTTACAGCTTCATAGGCATAAAACACCAGATGACCGCCGTCCAAGGCCGGGATCGGAAACAGATTCAGCAAACCGACTGCTGTAGACAGCACAGCAATAAAGAAGATGAAGCTTTGCGCACCCTGGCTGGCCATCGCCCCCGAAGTTTCGGCAATACCAATCGGGCCGGTCATGTTGCAGGTGCTGATGGCACCGGTAATCATGTGCCAGATACCTGACAGTGAGCCGTCTATGACACGCAGAGTTTGACGTGCGCCGCCCGAAATGGATTCGAGAACACCAGCCGATTCAGTCGCAGGTTCCAGCATCATGCCGCCAACGATACCAATGCGCCAATGCGTGACAAAGCCGCCTTCTGCCTGTGGTTCATCGGTGCGGCGCGGGGCAAGGGCGAATTCAAGATCGGCCCCGTCGCGCCAGACATTCAAGAGCAGAACTTTCCCGTCGGACCCTTCGACATGCTCTTTCAACTGATCGAAAGCATAAATTGGGTCTCCGTTGACCGAAGTGATGACATCACCGCGCTGAAGGTCGATATCCATGGCCGCACTGCGCGGGCTAACCTGCTGGATCAGTGGCGGAAACAGCCAGGGGCCCGTCACATCCATGGTCTGATCATCGCGGATGACCGTATAATCCAGAACAGGTTCCACCGGCAGCGCGTCAACAAAGTCTGTCCATGCGCCCTCCTCGTCGAAATCGGGCACCGCAACGCCGCCAATGGCGACGATTTCGTCACCGTCCTGCAATTGCTGAACAGTGCCGGGCAAAGGGTGCAAGGTCCCAACTGTCAGTGGATCTTTGGTCACGCCCTGGGTCAGGAAAATCAAACCAAACACCAGGATCGACATGATGAAATTGAAAACCGGACCTGCGGCAACCGTGGCCGACCGGGCCCAAAGAGGTGCCCCATGCATGGTGCGACGCAGATCCTCCGGGCTTTGCTCGGAAATTTCCTCCATCGCCGTTTCGTCTTTGCCCGACGCCGCGTTCGCGTCGCCCAGAAATTTGACATACCCACCAAAAGGCAGCGCGGCGATCTGCCACCGCGTGCCGCGCTTGTCGATGCGGCTCCAAAGAACCGGGCCAAACCCGACCGAGAACACCTCGGCATGAATACCGGACCAGCGTCCAACAATGTAGTGGCCGTACTCGTGCACCGCCACGATCACCGAAAGTGCGATGACAAAGGCAATGATCGTATACAGAAAATTGCCGAACTGAGGGATCAGAGAAAGTACGTCCAAAATTCTATCCTGCTCGTTGGATGACGATGTCATCGACCCATGTACGTGCCAAATGGTCCGTTTGCAGCACGTTATCAAGGGTTAAAGGGGCATCAATAAGGTCGCCTGCGGCCTCAAACCTGTCCAGAACGGTCTCGACTATGTCGGCCATCTGAAGGAAACCGATTTCACGCGCAATGAACCGATCCAACGCCCGTTCTTTGGCGGCGTTGAATACAGCACCTGACAGGCCACCGCGTTCCATCACGGCGCGTGCCAAGCGCAGCGCGGGATACCGCGCCTCATCAGGTTCATTGAACCTAAGCTGCTTCAGTTTTCCAAGATCCAGTCGTTCGACCGGCAAGTCCTTCCGATCGGGCCAGTGCAAAGCGTACCCGATGGCATGGCGCATATCTGGGGCGCCCATATGGGCCATGACAGCGCCGTCCTGGAACCCGACCAGAGCGTGAACGATGGATTCCGGGTGCACCAGCACTTCGATCTGATCCGGAGACACGCCGAAGAATTCTTTGGTTTCAATCAGCTCCAGCGCTTTGTTGAACATAGACGCGCTGTCGATTGTGATCCGCTGCCCCATATCCCAGTTCGGATGGCTCGAGGCTTGCTCAACCGTCGCATGTGCCAGTTTGCTCAGTGGCCAGTCACGGAACGCGCCGCCACTTGCTGTGATGATGATACGCTCGACCGCGGCCATATCCTCGCCGACAAGCGCCTGAAAAACGGCCGAGTGTTCGCTGTCGACCGGCAAAAGCCGCGCATTGTTCGCCTTGGCAGTCTCAAGAACCAACGCACCGGCGCAGACAAGCGTTTCCTTATTGGCCAACGCCAGCGTGCCGCCCTGCCTGAGCACTTCAAGACCAGGCTCTAAACCGGCTGCACCGACAATGGCCGACATAACCCAATCGGCAGGCCGCGCTGCAGCTTCTGTCAGCGCATTTTGACCGGCAGCCACTTCGACGCCCGAACCCGCAAGGGCCGCGCGCAGATCATCCAGCCGATTTTCATAGGCCGTAACCGCCACATCTGCGTTCAAACGCCGGGCATCTTCCGCCATTTTTTCGATATTCGCCCCACCCGTCAGAGCGACGACGTCATAGGACGCGGGGTCGCGATCAATCAGATCAATCGTGTTCTGTCCAATTGATCCGGTCGCGCCGAAGATTGAGATTTTGCGCATCACATCGCTCCGGGGGAATAGAGAATCCCGGCTATCAAAACGAACAAGGCCGCACCCATCATGCCGTCAAAGCGATCCAGAAACCCGCCATGCCCTGGGATCAAGTTCGAGCTGTCTTTGACCCCAAACTTGCGCTTTGTCGCGCTTTCGACAATGTCCCCAGCCTGACTGGCCATCGACGCAAGTACCGAAATCACCACAAACATGACGCCAAAACCGGCATTCACGGCAAAGATCATGCCAACCACAGCTGCTGCAGCCCACCCGCCTGCAGTGCCCGACCATGTTTTCTTTGGGCTGACCTTTGGCCAGAATTTAGGGCCGCCAAAGGTTTTGCCAACAAAGTATCCCGCAACATCCGTTGCCACGACCACCGAGATCAGCCAGACCATCCAGCCGAACCCCATGTTCTCGCGGATTGAGATGAAGCCCAGACCCGACGCAGCGATCCAGAGAGCAAAGAGTGCGTAGATACCCTTGGATCGACTGATTTGCCCTGCCCCGACCAATGCCGGTGCAAGCAGGAATGGCAACGTATAAAGCGGCGGAAGATGATAGCTGAGCACGACCGCAACACCGGTGAGAATGCCCAACTGGATCGCGATACCATTGCGGTCCGGATCGATCATCCGCACCAGTTCCCAGGTCATCAAGCCGCAGGCGATTGCAATAAAGGCTTCGAACCACAGCCCGCCCAGCCACACTTCGACTGAACCGATGCACACAAGCACCGCGGCAGACAGAACACGGGCGGTTAGGTCAGACCATCGGCCCTCACTCATGCCGGAACCGCTCCGAACCGCCGGTCACGGCTTCCAAAGTTTCGGCACAGCCGTTCCAATTCGGCCGAGGTGAAGTCGGGCCATAGCGTGTCGATGAATTCGTATTCCGAATAGGCGGATTGCCACAAAAGAAAGTTGGATATACGGGCTTCGCCACTGGTTCGGATCACCAAATCCGGGTCGGGAAGAACATGCGTATCCAAATACTTGGGCAGAGTTTCCTCATCCACGTCATCGGGTCGCAGGCGGCCTTCGGCCACGTCACGCGCCAGCCGTTTGGTCGCCCGGGCAACCTCATCCCGCCCGCCGTAATTCAACGCAATGGTCAAGTGCACCAGATCGTTGTGCTGGGTTGCTACCTCCAAAGTGTCCATCAGTTCGGTCAGCTTGGAATCCAGACGAACCCGATCGCCGATAAAGCGCACGCGCACACCGGCTTTGGTCAGGTTGCGAGCTTCCTTGATGATGTACCGTCGAAACAGGCTCATCAATCCGGCGACTTCAACCTGGGTCCGTTTCCAGTTTTCAGTCGAAAAAGCAAATACTGTCAGATACTTGATACCCAACCCCGGACAGGCCTCGACTACTTCCCTTACCCGCCGGGCACCGGCCTGATGCCCAAACAGCCTGGGCCGGTTGCGCGCCTGAGCCCAACGACCGTTGCCATCCATGATGATGGCGACGTGGCGTGGTCCGGTAGCGGGTGAGGGTTGCGACGTGTCAGGCATTTCGTGGATCAGACCTGCATGATCTCTGCCTGCTTGGTTTCAAGCGCGGCATCTACGTTCTTGATCATCTGGTCGGTCAGGTCCTGGACTTCGCTTTCCCAGAACTTCTGATCGTCTTCTGACATGCCGTCAGCTTTGGCTTTCTTGATCTGATCCATGCCATCGCGACGGACGTTACGGATCGAAACACGGGCGTGCTCGGCATATTGCCCGGCAACCTTACCCAGCTCGCGGCGGCGTTCTTCGTTCAATTCGGGGATTGGCAGCATGATGATTGTGCCGTTCAGCTGGGGGTTGATACCCAGACCGCTTTCGCGGATGGCTTTCTCGACCTTGCCGACAAGGCCTTTGTCCCAAACATTCACCGTCACCATGCGTGGCTCGGGGACGTTTACGGTGCCGACCTGATTGATCGGGGTCATCGACCCATAAGCGTCAACCATGACCGGTTCCAACATCGAGGCCGACGCGCGGCCCGTTCGCAACGAGGCGAACTCGGTTCTCAGGTTGCCCATCGCGCCTTCCATGCGGCGCTTCAGATCGTCGGTGTCCAGTTCAAAATCGTCAGACATGCTGCTCACTCCCCGTCTTCAGGTGCTGTTTGCATGGCTCATAGTCCATCGCAATTGGGATGTATAGCAATGATGATCTGGAATTGAGCCAATGACCAGAGGTGTTTCTGGCATTTTCAGGTTCTTTCAATGGCAACTGAACCGGCCAACATTGATGTCAGCCGGTTCGACCATGTGCATAGGAATCAGGCGTTTACATCGACAACAACACGGCCTTTGACCTGCCCTTTTAGGATATCCGTACCCAATTGAGGCAGATCGCCCAGGGTTGCGGGATGAACCATTGCCTCAAGCTTGTCCATCGGCAGGTCGGTTGCGACGCGTTGCCATGCGCGAACCCGGTTGTCATAGGGCTGCATCACACTATCGATGCCCAGCAGGCTGACACCGCGCAACAGGAACGGAATGACGCTGGCAGGCAGCCCTGCCCCTCCGGCCAGACCAACGGCTGCGACTGAGGCACCGTATTTCATCTGACCCAGCACACGGGCCAACATCTCGCCACCCACCGCGTCAATGCACCCGGCCCAGGACTCGCTTTCCAACGGGCGTTTCACGGTTTCATTGAGATCTTCTCGTGGGACAATCGTGGTGGCGCCCAATGATTTCAGGTAGTCACCCGCCTCTGGCCGGCCGGTCACGGCAGCCACCTCATAGCCCAAATTGGCCAGAATGGCAGTCGCAACCGAACCAACACCGCCAGCGGCCCCGGTAACTAGCACCGGACCATGTCCCGGCTGCATGCCTTGATCCTCAAGCGCCATAACCGCCAACATCGCTGTGAAACCGGCAGTGCCCACTGCCATGGCCTGACGTGTGTCCAGACCTTCCGGCAAGGGAACCAGCCAATCCGCCAGGGCGTTGGCTTTCTGGGAATACCCACCCCAATGCGCTTCACCTACGCGCCAGCCAGTCAGAACGACCTTGTCGCCCGGCTTATAGCGATCGTCCGAGGACGCCTCGACCGTGCCGCTGTAGTCAACGCCGGGCACGTGCGGATAGCTGCGTACCAGCCCGCCGCCCTTCGGCGACATGCAAAGGCCGTCTTTGTAGTTTACGGTTGAATACTCAACAGCGATTGTCACTTCGCCATGGGGCAGATCCCCATCGGAAAGCTTTTTGACCGAAGCGCTTGCCAGTCCGCTGTCTTCGTCCTTATCCATTACCAAAGCATTGAACATTTCAACTTTCCTTTCGTTTTCAATCAGTCATCAGCCTTTGCTGATCTGAGATATGCCGTTCAAATCCAGAATTTGTCTCGTACGACTGCGCCGCGCATCCCGTCCGGAGTTTCTACTTCGATCCGTGTGCCGGGCTCCCAATGGCTCAGTTTGACCATTCCTATGGAGACGTTTGTGTTGAAATCAGGGGACCATGCGGCCGACGTGATCTGACCAATCCTCTTGCCGCCCGCAACAATCGGCCAAGGGCGATCGCATGGTGGCACGGCGTCACCGTCGATTGCGATTGGACGGATTTGCTGAACCGGACCCTCCTTAGCCACGCGCAGCAGCGCGTCTCGGCCAATACACCCGATCGCCGTATGCGTGTTGCAGAACTTGCCCAGTCCGCATTCATGCGGCGTGTTGTCGTCGGTCATATCGTTGCCGTATGACAATAACCCACCCTCAATCCGTTCGATCAGATTTGGACAGCCCGCACGGACTTGCAGGTCTTCGCCCGCCGCAAACAGCGCATTCCACAAGGGCATACCGATGTCCGAACCCTCGACATAGATTTCGAAACCACCTTGTTTGGAATAACCAGACCGTGCGATTGCGAGTTCACACCCCTCGAACTCGAACTTGTCGAACTTAAAAAAGCGAATGTCACGCACCCGGTCGCCAAAAACACGGGCCAGCAGGTCATTCGCCTTCGGCCCCTGTATTGCCAGCGGAGACACATCGGGTTCGTCGACCAGCACATCCAGGCGGTATCCGTTGGCAATGCCCTTGACCCAAAGCAGCAAGTCACTGTCGGCAATCGAAATCCACCACCGATCTTCCGAGAGCTTCACCGCCACAGGATCATTCAGCATTCCGCCTGTTTCATCGACAATGGGAACGTAAAAGCACTGGCCGGGCAACATCCTCCGCAGGTCCCGTGGCGTCAGCATTTGCATCAGCCGCGCGGCATCCGGCCCACGCAGTTCGACCTGCCGTTCACATGAGACATCCCAAACCTGCACATGGCTTTTCAAGTGCCGGTAGTCTGCTTCGACGGATTCAAAAACAGTGGGCAATAACATACGGTTATAGACCGTATATCCTTTAACCCCAGCAGCTTCGACACCATCCGAAAAAGGTGTTCGGCGCAGGCGACGCGAGAGTGAGATCTGAGCCACTTAAGCCTCCTCAGGCAGAAAAACCAGATCGCTCACCGGAGCGGCCGAACCCGTCTCAGTCAGCATCTGATGAAGCTGGCCCCGGTGATGTGTTTGGTGGTTGAAAAAATGAATGACGCATTGCGCATACGGTTTCGTGACATCGGCTTCTTTGGCGGCCGAGAACCATGTGAACGGGCCGCGCAGGTCCTCGTCATTCAAGGACGCGGCCCATTGGGTTGTCCGCTGGTCAATCTGATCGCGCAGCGGCAACCATTCTGCCAGATCGATACACAATGAAGAGCTTTCCGGGATGCCGCCGCCGGGACCCTGCCCCTTGTCGAACCGCGACATCCATATCCAGTCCCCCCAAAGCAGATGATTTGCCGTGCCCAGGATCGAACCAAAAAACGCTCCGCGCTCGCGGGTCAGTTCCTCATTCGAAAGTGCCGCAAGGAACCCCTTCAACTGACTGTTTTGCCAGTGATTATACCGAGCCATTTCTTGCGCGTAGCCGGCGGTGATCATCACTTTGGTCCGTGCCAGTCAATTGGACAGATTTCGGCAGATTTTCCGCCAAAATCCCAGACACGGCCGTAGTCGCGCACCTTGGACTTGGTGCCGCGGGCCACGATGATGTCCGGACCCATCCAATATTTCGAGTTTGACACCATGACCGGGTGGTCCGGATCTTTGCCGCCGAGCATCTCAATCTCACCCTGAATTTTGCGGCCAATCGCGATGCGGCGTTTGTTGCCGTCGCGCTCAATCTGAACCGGAGCGCGCTCGGCCCCGATAATCTCGCTGACCAGCATGGTAAACAAACCGGTGGTCCCGCCTGCCTGACCGCTGAAGATTTGCAACAGCCCGTTGTAGGCCTTGCCGCTGGCACGCTCATCGACATAAGCGGCCACTTTCCACTGCCCTTCGCCCATTCGGCCCGGAATATCGACCAGCAACCCGACGTTCAGACCGGACAGGTCTTCGCCTTCATAGTGGCCCTCATCAACGATAATACCCATCCACGCGTGGCAATGCCCCTCAGTCGGAGGATGCGCGCCCAATGAAACCACGCAGGGGCAGAACACATCGCATGAGCAGTTCAGGATCAATTCGCCTTTGATTGCCCAATCTGTCGGGCTCATCTCGCGCCGCTTGGGGTTGGGCATACGGCTATCAATGCGCTGACTAATCGGCAACTTGTCGGCCTCGGGTTTTCTGTTCTTAGCCATAGGCTTATCCTCCGTAGCTTATTGGATAGACGAGCAGAACAAGGCCGCCCGCAATCAATGCAAATCCCATCGGTCGGGTCACTGCGTGCCCGATCTGGGGTAGTTTCTCCAAAACCATGAACAGGGTCGCGAGACCCATCCACAACAGGCTCATGACACCGCCAACAAAGCCGAGCGCCATGAAGCCCCAGCAGCAGCCCACACAGAATGCGCCCAGCCCCAGCCCCATACGCATTCCGCCAGTGAACCCGGTTTTCCAGTGCCCCAGAAAATAGGTCATGGGGGCATGGCAGACGCCATGGCAGACCTCTTTCGCGCGGGTGAACTGAAATGCGCCGACGGCGATCATCAAGCCGCCTGCGAAATACCCGGATTTACCAATGCCCAGCATGTCAACGACCCCACCAAACAATAGCGCCAACTGAATACCGGTGATCAAAGCTGCAAAGCCAACCCAGACGACCAGATACCCGGACAGAACACCCGACCAACCTGCGCGCGAGCCATTGGCGCTGCGGATCAGATCGTCATAGCTGCGCAACGTCGGCACGAGCGTCGGCAGCATCATCGCCGCCATCATGATAGCCCACATCCAGAACAGCGGGCCAAACTCGGCCATGGGCATATACATGTCCATGCGCGGGTCCATGGCCGCCATGGCCTGACCCATTGGGCCGGGGCGACCAATCCAATCCAGATCCATGTCGCGATTCATGGTGAACATGACCCACCACGCGGACAGGATCAGGGCATAAAACCCCAGCCAAAATGCAGTGCGTAGAACTGTGCGACTCACGCGCTCCTCCCGACTCAGTCCTTGCTTTTCAAATGTCAGACTTTTAAATGTCAGACAAATAAAAATTCACCAACGGTCCCCAGAATATGAAAATTGACCCCAAGAAGCCTGCTGATCTGTCTGCGCAGATCGCTCAGGCCATTCGTGACGCAATCATCTCGGGCGAATTGATCGTGGATGAACGTTTGCCCTCCGAGGCAGAATTGTCCGAGCAATTCCAGGTATCTCGCCCAACCGTGCGGGAGGCATTGAAGCGTCTAGCAGCGCAATCCCTGATCCGCACGCAACGCGGCGCAAGCGGTGGTGCATTTGTGAACCGGTTGAGTTTTGAGGGCGCGTATTCCCAACAGATCACGACCTCGACCCTGCTACTGTCGATGAATGCAGTCAGTTTCGACACCGCCTGCGAAGCGCGCTTCGCGCTCGAACGCGCCTGCGCCGCCTTGTCCGCACAGCGCCGTACAGCGGATCAGTTGGCCACCATGCGTGCCGAAGTTCACCGCCAATCCCAACCCGGCCTGACGGATGAGGCATTCTGCGCCTCTGACGTGGCGTTTCACCGGGCACTGGTTGATGGTGCAGGCAATCCCGTGCTGTCTTATCAACTGGCCGGCGCGGTCGAAGCCATGCAGCCATTGATGAACATGATCACCTTCACAGCGCGGTCCCGGGAAGCAATTATTGCCTTCCACAATCAAATCGCCAATGCCCTGGAAGATCGCGACTCGACCAAAGTGGACACGACGCTAGTTGAGCTTGAGAGCTACACAAGGCAATTGGCGCAAAACGTGGCGCAGCAGCGACGTAATCCGGCGTAAGGAAAATGAAATGACTACCGCTTTGAACGTGATTGCAGCCCTCATGACCATTGGGTTCGGCCTATTCGGATTTCTGGCGCCCAGCTTTACCTTGGGCGCGCTGGATTTGAGCACCACCAACAGCAACATGGGGCTGAGCGAGATGCGTGCTTCGGTCGGCGGGCTTTTCGTCGTCACTGGCGTGGCTGTTTTGTTCCTCAACAACCCGATGGCCTACGCCATGCTGGGGGTTGTCTACGCGGGCGCGGCATTGGGCCGGTTTGTTTCGGTTTTTCTGGACAACCCACCACTGGTCAAGGCGGCTACTTTTGGTGGAATCGAACTGGTCCTTGCACTTTGGCTGATACTGGCCAACATCAACAGGGCCACTTAACCCGCTGTAATTGCTTAGTACACCCGATTCAATTCCCAGTTTGCATCTGCTCGCACGCTCACCTATATAGGGTATGTCCTTCGGGACTATGGACATAAACGCGCTCGTAATAAGCGGATCGGACCCGGGGGCGGTACCCGGCGGCTCCACCAACATCCTTCATTTGGGGATCATGGGGCCGAAATAGGATCGACGAACGTCTAAAGGGGTTAGCTTTGTCTCGGCGGGGTGCCACCGTATCGGCCCGAAAAGTACAATTGCAAATGACAATCGTGCTCCGGTTGCAGTTGCTGCGTAAGCAGTAGCAAGACCGAAACTTAAGCCCTTGCGCCTAGCCGCGTAAGGCGGGGTTCGCAGGTACCTGGCAACAGAAACCTGCACTTTCCACTTAAAGTCTGAGTTTTTTGCTGAGCATGTTCATGTTCAGAGTTTTTTCACTATTTGGTCTCATGCTGACCCCAGCAGAATAAGGAGAGCTGGGATGTCGCACGCAGATCTACTCAGAGAGTGGTATTCCGAAGTTTGGGAAAACGGCAATACAGACGCTATTGACCAGTATTTTGCCCCCGAAGCCATGGCCGAAGGGCTTATTCCGGAAATGCAGGTCGGTGCGGATGATTTCCGGGATCTGGTCATGGCCTTTCGCCATATCCTTGGGGACATTCAGGTCGATATGCCCAAAATCATCGAAAACGGCGATTGGGTATCCGCCATCATTCACCTGCGCACAACGCGCGCCGATAATGGTGCCCCGCTTCAAGCCACGGGCAGCGTCATGGGGCGAATTAAAAACGGACGCATGGTTGAAGCGTATAACCAGTTCGATTTCATCTCACTCTTCGAACAGCTCGGCCAGTTCCCGCAGGACACATTGCCTGTGTGTATGACCGGTCAAAGGCTGGATTGGGCTTGACCATATAAGCAATCTTGACCCCCTCAGCGCTTACGCGGTAGCAAGTGCCATGGGGTAAGATTGCGAACACCCCGTGAGGCGTCAGCCCAAGTTTCGCATGTATCCGACAAAACCAGGAGACATGCTGTGCCCGCACCAAACTCGATCACCCCAAAGCAATTGTTAAGACTGATCGGCAAGCCGCAATCCCCCATACTGATCGACATCTGTATGGATGCGGATTTTGAGGCTGACCCCTATCTTATCCCCGGCTCAATACGCCATCCTGCGAAGGATATCGAAGGGCTGGTCAACCTGATCGGTGACCGACCTGCAGTCGTGATTTGCCAGAAAGGCAAGAAGCTCAGCCAGGCCGTCGTCTCGTGGTTGCGAGGCGAAGGTGTAAAAGCCGAGTATCTTGAAGGCGGCATGTTTGCGTGGCGAGACATGCCAGACGCTCCGCGTGTGCCTGCGAAGGCGTTTTCGATGCTGCAGCCCGAAGGATCCCTTTGGGTGACCCGACACCGCCCAAAGATCGATCGCATCGCCTGCCCCTGGCTGATCCGGCGGTTTGTGGACCCAAATGCCCGGTTCCTGTTTGTTGCCCCGTCGGAAGTCGCAGCCACCGCTGCAATATTTGACGCGACCCCTTTTGACATCGAAGGCGCTCATTGGAGCCACCGGCAAGACAAATGCACCTTTGACACTATGCTGGACGAATTCGCATTGCACACGCCCGCGCTGGATCGGCTTGCAACTGTCATTCGGGGCGCAGACACCAATCGCCATGACCTTGTACCAGAAGCTGCCGGGTTGCTTGCGGTCTCTGTCGGATTGTCCCGGCAATACCGTGACGATCACGAAAACCTTGCTGCAGGAATGCACCTGTATGATGCGCTGTATCGTTGGGCGCGCGACGGGTTTGAAGAACAACACGACTGGCCGACGGATCGCAAGTCATGACCCCGACACTATCGGAGCTGGTCCGTATCTTTGGGCGCATCGGTTTGTTGTCCTTTGGGGGGCCTGCGGCGCAAATCTCACTGATGCATCAGGAACTGGTGGAAAAACGCCCGTGGCTGGACGAGCAATCGTATCTGCGGGCGCTGTCTCTTTGCATGCTATTGCCTGGTCCCGAGGCCATGCAACTTGCCACATATGCCGGCTGGCGCCTGCGCGGCGTGACCGGAGGGTTGATCGCCGGCGGCCTGTTCGTCATCCCTGGCGCGCTGATTATCGCCGTTTTGGTCGGGCTTTATGCAGCTTTCGGGGACCTGCCACTGGTTCAGGCCGCTTTCCTTGGTGTGAAGGCAACTGTAATCATCATTGTCCTTCAGGCACTTAGAAACCTGTCATGCAAAGCCCTGACCGATGTGGAGCACCGGGCAATAGCCGGATTGGGTTTTGTCGCAATCTTTGCCTTTAACCTGCCTTTTCCCTTGATCATTCTGGCCGCAGCGCTTTGGGGGTATCTGAGCTTCAAGGGTCAGGCCAACACCGCCCAAACACCCCCCGCCCCAAGTGCGACGCGCCCGCTGCGTACCTGCGCCATCTGGCTGACCCTATGGCTTGGCCCATTGGTGTTGCTGAGCGTGACTGGTCAGAAATTGCTGAGCGATCTCGGGTGGTTCTTTGCCCGCCTGGCCGTTGTTACGTTCGGCGGCGCTTATGCGGTTCTGGCATATATGACCCAAACCGTCGTGGACAAATATCAGTGGATCAGCACAGATCAGATGATTGATGCGCTGGGGCTGGCCGAAACAACGCCGGGACCTCTGATACTGGTGACACAATTTGTGGCCATGCTGACGGGACAGATTTCGGGCGGCATCCCTTTGGCACTTGCCGCCGGCGCGGTGGCACTTTGGGCCACCTTTGTCCCGTGTTTCCTGTGGATCTTCCTAGCCGCACCATATCTGGACCAGCTGGCCGCCCGTCCACGGCTGTCCGCAGCCCTACACGGGATAACAGCAGCGGTTGTCGGCGTGATTCTCAACCTTTCCGTGTGGTTTGCTCTTAACGTTCTTTTCGGAACAATCCCGGAATTGGCATGGGGACCCCTAACCATCCCATGGCCCGAACTTGCGACACTGAACACAAAAGCGCTGGTTTTGACGTTCATGGCCGGGGTGTTGATATTCAAGCTAAAATTCGGCATGGGAATGACCTTGGCCCTGATGGCCGTGGCCGGAGTCGGTTTTCATTATCTTTGAACAATCCACCCCCTCCCGGTCTTTCGTTTCCGAACGAATCCCCTATGCTTGGGGTAACCACTTTTGAGGATGACACATGTCGCAGGACATTGACTATGGAACCCTGATGCACACCGCCATGCGCGGCCTCATTCAGAAAGTTCTGACCAACGTTTCTGAAAACGGTCTGCCTGGGGCGCATCATTTCTTTATCACGTTCGATACACGGCAGGACGGAGTTGAAATAGCTGACTGGTTGCGCGAACGCTATCCCGAAGAAATGACTGTCGTAATGCAGCACTGGTTCGAAAACCTCGAGGTCGGCGACAACGGCTTTGCGATTACACTGAATTTCGGTGACGCGCCCGAACCGCTTTATATTCCGTATGATGCGATCAAAACCTTCGTGGACCCGTCGGTTGAATTCGGGTTGCGTTTCGAGAGCCCCGAAGACGAAGAAGAGGTTGCGACCCATATCGTCGAAGAATCGATTGAGGTTGAGGAAACTCCGGTCCAGCAAGACGCGGATGTCGTTTCACTGGACAGTTTCAGAAAGTAAGCTCAGACTTACAAACCCCGCCTCTCGCGGGGTTTACTGTTTTTCGAGGAACGTATCGACCGAGCGGGATTTAATCCCATTACGGAACCGCGAAAAGGACAGGTTAAGCCCACCGTCGGCCAGCGTGCGATCGAACTGCTGCAATTCATAGCCACCGTTTTCATCAATGAACAACGAGAACACCGTCAGAGTCTCGCCCTCGATCCGGCCCCAGACGAACGGTTCACCCTGCATTGGGTCCAGGGGCACCTCGTGACCAAACACATTGCGCTTCATCGCCGCTGAATACACGTCTGACCTGTCAGATTGCTTGAAATCGATCGAGAAGGACTGATCTTTGACCCGGCCATCCGGCTTATAGGTCGTGGTCTTCCAACTGACGTTGAACCCTTCTTTGGTTTCATGGATCGAAACGCTCATATCGCGTGGGGTTTCGGTACCATCATCGTCAACTAAATTGGCTGAACCGACGTAATCCCCGATAAAGGGCGTGATGTCCCCGGCCTGGGCCTGAAGATTGGCAAAGACAAGCCAGAATACGGCACCCACCGCGAATGCGATAAGCCGCAGCGGATTAACCCCGTTAAATTGCAGCACCTGACCCTCCAGCGTTTTGATCTTGCTATTCTACCCCAGTCACAGGCGCACACAATGGTCCTAGTACCTGTGTATCAAAGAAAAATGCGCCGCTTCAACGCCTATACCTTTGGTCGGCTTACGCTTATGGTGCGCGCAACTGGCCGATTGCGCGATGACGCCGTCACGGGTAAACGGCATACGACTGCATACTAGACGGAGTGACCGATGTCCCAGACCCGCACCGAATCCGACAGCTTTGGCCCGTTGGAAGTTCCCGCCGACAAGTATTGGGGTGCACAAACTCAACGCTCGATCATGAACTTTCCGATCGGCTGGGAAAAGCAACCCGTCGCCATCGTGCGTGCGCTGGGCGTCATCAAAAAGGCCTGTGCTATGGAGAACAAAGCCATCGGCAAGCTGGATGCCAAGATCGCCGACGCTGTTATTCAGGCCGCGGGCGAAGTGATTGAGGGTAAGTTTGACGACAACTTCCCGCTGGTCGTGTGGCAAACCGGTTCGGGTACTCAGTCGAACATGAACTCGAACGAAGTAATCGCCAATCGCGCGATTGAGATCATGGGCGGTGTGATCGGCTCGAAAGAGCCTGTGCACCCGAACGATCACTGCAATATGGGGCAATCGTCGAACGACACTTTCCCGACCGCAATGCATATCGCTACCGCGATGAGCGTGCGCGACGTATTGCTGCCCGGGCTCGAGAAATTTGCATCGGCACTGGAAGCGAAAGCCAAGGAATTCGCCGGGATCATCAAGATCGGTCGTACACATACGCAAGACGCGACCCCACTGACGCTGGAGCAGGAATTCGGCGGCTATGCGCACCAGATCCGCCAAGGAATCGCCCGGGTCGAAGCCGCGATGCCTGGCATCTATGAACTGGCGCAAGGCGGCACCGCTGTCGGCACCGGTCTGAACACGCATGATGGCTGGGATGAGGCCGTCGCCAAGAACATGGCCGACATCACCGGCCTGCCCTTCGTTACCGCGCCCAACAAGTTCGAAGCGCTCGCTGCCCATGATGCCATGGTCTTCCTATCAGGTGCGCTGGCGACCATTGCTGGCTCTTGCTACAAAATCGCCAACGACATCCGGTTCCTGGGCTCTGGCCCGCGGTCTGGCTTGGGTGAGTTGATCCTGCCAGAGAATGAGCCGGGTTCGTCGATCATGCCCGGCAAGGTGAACCCGACACAGGCCGAAGCGCTGACACAGGTGGCCGCACATGTAATAGGCAACGATGCAGCGATGAAGTTTGCGGGTTCGCAGGGGCATTTCCAGCTGAACGTCTACAACCCGATGATGTCGTACAACTTGCTGCAATCTATTCAGCTGCTGGGCGATGCCACCGACAGCTTTACCGAGCGTATGCTGCTGGGCATCAAGGCCAATGAACCACGCATCGATAAGCTGATGAAGGAATCCCTGATGCTGGTCACGGCGCTGGCTCCGACCATCGGTTACGACAACGCCACCACTGTCGCCAAAACGGCGCATAAGAACGGCACGACCCTCAAGGAAGAGGCCATTGCGCTGGGCTTTGTCGATGAGGAGACATTCGATGCGGTCGTACGCCCCGAACACATGATCGGCCCCAAATGATCGCGAGGCGTAAGTCTGCCTGCCTGTGCCTGCTAATCGCAGGCACAGCGACCTCAGCTCAGGCTGACCTGTTCAACCTGATCGACTCTCGGCTGGAATGGATGCAGGACGTTGCTGCGTTCAAACACGCCAATGACCGCCCGGTCGAAGACCTCGAGCGTGAAAAAGTCGTAGTTGACAAGACCTTGGAACAAGCAGCGCTTTCGGGCATTGACCCGGACAGCGCGCAGCTGTTTTTCGAAGTGCAGATCGAAGCCGCGAAAGAGATTCAATCCTGTTGGATTGAACGGTGGACCAAAGACCAAACCTCTGTTCCCGAAAGCTATGCGGACCTGACAACCGAGGTACGCCCTGCACTGTTAGATCTGGGCGGGCAAATCCTTGAGACATTGTCGGATCAACCACCGGTCTCAACAGCGTCGCAGGCCGATTTTCTGGACACCGTGAATGTCGAATGCCTTTCAGATGACAGCCGTGCGGAATTGTTCGATAGTCTGACCAAAGTGAGACATGCGCAATGACGGAACCGGTCAATCTGAACAAGTTTCGAAAAGAAAAAGCGCGGACCGAAAGCAAGGCCCGTGCTGACCAAAATGCCGTCGCTTTTGGCCGCACCAAGGCCGAAAAGGATCTAGCAAAAAAGCAGAAACACAAGCTGCGCCAGGACCATGAAGGCTATAAGTTGGACAAATGAGCGGACGCCCGGTCAAACGATCCCTGACGCTGAAAGGCCATCGGACATCCGTATCGCTGGAAGATGAATTCTGGCAGGCGTTCCGGACCATTGCCAAGGAAAAAAACCTACCGATCAACGCTCTGGCGGCCGAAATTGATGTCGAGCGTGACCCGGACATCGGACTTGCATCGGCCATACGGGTTTTCATTCTGAACTGGTATCAATCCAAGTAAATCAGTCTTGCTCTGACATCCAGAAACCGCTTACAGTAAGGGGGAACAAAAGGAGTACGAAGCGGTGGTTGATACAGTTCTAGGTCCAGACGGAAAACCACGCTGCGCCTGGTGTCAGGCCGCGCCCGAATTCTTTGACTACCACGATCAGGAATGGGGGTATCCGGTTGGTGACGACCAACGCCTGTTTGAAAAGCTCTGCCTAGAAAGCTTTCAGTCCGGCCTAAGCTGGCGCACAATCCTGTCCAAACGCGAGAATTTTCGGAAGGCTTTCAAAGCTTTTGATGTCAACGCAGTAGCCGCGTTTGATGATGCAGATACACAGCGCTTGTTACAAGATGCAGGGATTGTGCGACATCGTGGAAAGATCGAGGCCGTGATTAACAACGCACGTCGCGCGCAAGAGTTAATCGCTGCCGAAGGGTCTCTGGCGGCATATGTATGGCGATACGAGGCGGACTCACCGCCTGCCCCGCAAACCGCTTCAACGTCGCCAGAATCTGTGGCGATGTCGAAAGACCTGAAAAAACGGGGCTGGAAGTTTGTCGGGCCGACGACCGTATTTGCCTTTATGCAGGCAATGGGGCTGTTGAATGATCACGCCGAAGGTTGCGTCATGCGTGAAAAAGCGGCGCAGTTGCGCCGCGAATTCACCAAACCCCAATAGTGTTTAGATTGACGCACGGAAAATCTTGTCGATGTTTCCGCCCAAGGCCGCGTTGAACTCGGCATCTGATTGCTTTTTTGACAATCCTTCGGTCAACGCGCGCGAGAAGGACGCGATCATCTTACCATTCTGGCCCAGCAGATCGCAGGCCTGTTCCGTCGAATAACCGCCCGACAGTGCAACCACGCGCAGAACACGCGGATGATCGGCCAATTCGTCATAGAGGTTAGCTCGGTTAGGGATCGTCAGCTTGAGCATGATGTCCTGTCCGTCAGCCAATTGATCAAGGTTTTTCAGGATTTCAGCCTTCAGGATGTCTTCGGCTTCGGCTTTGGTGGCGGAGTTGATGTTCACCTCGGGCTCAACAATCGGAACCATTCCGGAAGCCACGACTTCACGCGCAACGTCGAACTGCTGTGCAACAACCGCCGCGATGCCTTCGGCGTTTGCCTCATGAATGACCGAGCGCTCCTTGGTTCCGAAAACACCATCGGCTTTGGCCAATGTTGCGGCCAGACCCGGGATGGGTTTCATCATCTGAACGCCATTCGCTTCGTCTTCCAAACCTTTGTCAATCTTGAGGAAAGGTACAATGCCTTTCACTGACCACAAGTAGTCGGCGACCTTCTGATCATCAATTTGCTCGCCCAGAGTGCGTTCGAACAGGATCGCGCCGATCACTTTGTCCTTGGTGAAATCATCCGCCAGAATGATCCGCGCGCGCATTTTCTGGATTTCACCGAACATCTCTTCGTCCGAGCCGTATTCAGATGCGTCAACGCCATAAAGCGCCAGCGCCTTGGGGGTCGAGCCACCGCTTTGATCCAATGCTGCGATGAATCCTGCGCCGTCGGACATTTGTGTGCGCTGTTCTGCTGATGACATAAGACTTTCCCGTTCAATATGATTCCGCGATTTCAAACCGCATACAGCAAGGCGTGATAGGATGGTAGTTTGTTAGCGCTCAACCAAGCGCAACCAAATTCCGTCTTTCGATCGGACGGTCAAATGCGCGACCGGAATGGGCGTTTGTCCCGCGACCAACTCGAACCGGAAGTGTCGCAGCAGCATGGATAACAGAAGCGGCCCCTCGATCATGGCGAACCCAGTACCGGGACATACGCGGGACCCTGTCGAGAATGGAATGTACGCGTTGCGCTGACAGGTCTTTCCATTCTCAGTTCCCCACCGGGTCGGATCGAACTCGTCGGGACGGTCCCAGAGCCTTTCCTGCCGATGCAGATGCCACGGACTGATCACGATTTGCGACCCTTCGGGGACATCCCTGTCCCGGAAATGTTCGGGGCATGTCGCCTCGCGCACCATCATCGGCACGGGCGGGTAAAGCCGCAGCGCTTCGCGAAACACATCCCTGCTGAGCTTTAGCCGCGACAATACAGAAAAATCAGGCGAGTCGAACGCCACAGCTTCCTCAGCCAGCCTGTCCTGCCATTCGGGATACATTGCAATCAGGTACAGCGTCCAGGCCAGTGCGGACGCGCTGGTTTCGTGCCCGGCAAGAAAGAAGATCGCCACCTGATCAACCATTTCCTGCGTGTCAAACCTACGCCCGGTTTCGGGATCACGCGTGGTCATGATCTTGGTTGCCAGATCATTCGGCGCGCTACCACGAGCGATCAGTTCAGCCCGGTCCGCCGTAAGTCGCTGGATTAGCGCCCTGATATCCTTTGCATTCTTCTTGGTGCGCCACGAATGCAGTCGTGGCAACCACTTTGGCAGGGGGACAAAGGCCGCAATGTTCAGAATGGGTTGTTCACGCTGATAGCTGCGAAACTTGTCAAACACCTGAGCGGCGATTTCGTGTTCGATGGGCACCGAAAACAAAGTGCGAAAGATGACATCCGCCGCGATATGGCTGGTGACCTCTTCAAATTCAACAACACCACCTGCCTGCGTGCGCAACCGATCCACGCCCGCTTGACCAGCCGCATGCATTGCTGGAAACGTATCTTTCAAACGGCCGCCTTCAAACGCCGGATCAATGATCCTGCGCTGCCTCTTCCAGGTGTCCCCGTTGGTCAGGAAGACAGAGTCCCCCAGCAACGGACGCAGCCCCTCACTTATGCGGTTAGATTTGGGGAAATCATCAGGGCGTTTTTTCAGAACTGTGTCGATCAATTCTGGCTGATTCACCAAGTATGATCGAAAGAACGGCGTGCGAAATTCGGCCATCCAGGCGCGGTACAGCCTATGGGGTTGGGCTGACAGAACGTCCTTGCGAAACAACCTCAGATACCGCCAAAGCGATACTTTATCAGGGCGTGAAGGTGGCTTGGGCGGCGTCATGCCGTCACCGAACTGTATTTTGAAACCGGCTTTTCCACCCGCGACTTAGAAGGCGCCCGGCCCTTGAACCTCTGCCCAAGCGTCAGTGGGCCGGCGGTGATGCGGAAATAATCATAACGATCCGGCTTGTCGAAGGAGCAGAGATACTGGAAATGCAGGCGGAAGAATTTCCAACGCAATGCTTGCCATCGCTCGGGGGACAGGGTCTGCGTGAAGGCCGCAGACAGAACCAGCGGCCATTTCTTTTCGGCGGTGGCGACACCGCTGACGGAAACCGGATCGCACAGCGCAAAAGAACAGCCATCGCCGGGGGCCGAGACGTCGACCCAGGTCAGGCCTTCCTGCGTGGACAAGAATTGCAAATCTGCCCTCAATTCACGGGCTTGGGGCAGAAAAGATACCATCGGCACGACCTGTCCCAACGTTAGGAACGAAAATACAGGGCCGTCATCACGTTGACTGTTGTCGCGGATAACATCGGCCAGAACGCTGACACCCAGATGGGCCCCTGAGCTATGCCCGACGACCAGCACCTCGTCTGCGTCTGAATTCAGCGCCTCTTGGATCAACGCACCGAATGCACGCAGGCGATTGCGCAATTCAACTGGCGTCGCCCCTTTGAGTTTTGCGGAATAGGCATAATCATGCATCAGGTAATAGGCAAAAAGCTGACCGTCTTGCCGGCGAAACCAGCGCAACAGACCGTAAGCGGCCACAACCGCAAGGATTACGCCCATCCATCCGATAAACGGCATTAAAACCCATGTCATGGCCCCGGCTAGCAAGATCGCCAACAGCAGTTGAGCCAGCAACATTCCAACCGGATATAGTGCGGCAACCACCGGCCCCTTGCGCAACCGCATCAGGCGCCACAGTGTTCCTGTCGACATATAGATCCACGCGGTCCGCACCAGTTGCAGATAGGTCGCTGGGATCGAGTTGGACATGCTGTCACGAACCAGGTCCGACCAGACAAGAACATCCACATCAACGTGAACTTCGGTCCCGTCCTGACGTGAAGTGACATGCCACCCATAAGGGCCATCGCCAGACTTGGCGGACGTCGAAATTTCATAACCGGAAATCTCGGCCTGCAGCTTGCCTTCGGTTCGATACAGCTCCCGATATCGCCGCGGCGGAATCGGGTCGTAGCCGGGTATATAGAATACCCGGCGTTTACACACCCGAGGTTGATTTTTCTGACTGCTCATGGCCTTACCTTCTGCGGCGCAGGTTAACCCAGCAATGGGGCCAAGGTAAGTCAGATCAGCAGATCATCCAAAATTCGCCAGCGCCGGGAATGTCTCTAACAGCCACCAGCTGAATTCAGTGAACAGACCGGTGATCAGCATGATGCCCACGAACAGTAACAAGCCACCCATCACCTTTTCGATCGTGCCCATGTATGGCTTGATCCGATTCATCACCGACATCGACCGGTTCAGGAACATCGCAGCCAGCAGAAATGGAATACCCAGGCCCGCCGCATAGACGCCCAACAACAGGGTTCCCCGCGCGACCGAGGCCTCGGACGCGGCCAGTGACAAGATCGCCCCCAGCTGCGGCCCAATGCACGGTGTCCATCCAAACGCAAAGGCCAGACCAAGGATATAAGCGCCAAACACTGATCCACCAGAATCACCGGTCTCAATCCGCGCTTCGCGGTCCAGAAACGGGATACGGAAGACGTTCAGAAAATGCAGGCCAAAGACGATGACCACTGCGCCAGAGATCTTTGCGAACAACACCTGGTTCTGCAGGACAAACACCCCGAAGGCAGAAGCGGTGAAACCCAGCAACAAAAACACCGTAGACAGGCCCAGAACAAAGAACAGGGCGGCCAAGGTTGCCTTGCGGCGTGCTTTCGCCTCATCCTGCATCTCGTTGATCGTCACGCCGCTCATATAAGCCAGGTATGGCGGAACGATGGGCAGAACGCAGGGCGACAGAAAGCTGATCAATCCGCCCAACATCGCGATGAACATGGCAGGCAGCAGGCCCGCGTCTATGATATCTATTCCGAACATGTCTCAGCACATATGGTATGAGACGGCCAACGTCACGGGGCCATTCGGTCACATCCTCGTGGTTGCATGCTGGACACCCTGCCCAGTTGGAAATATCTGAACCTTATGTCAAATCCGCCTGAAACACTCGATGCGTTGGGTCTGTTGTGCCCTCTGCCCGTCCTGAAAGCGCGCAAGCGTTTGAAATCCATGCCTGCCGGGGCCGTTTTGCGCGTGCTGGCAGATGATCCTGCCGCCATAATTGATGTCCCGCATTTCTGTTCTGAAAGCGGGCACCAATTGCTGTCGCAGGAAGACGCAGACGGCCATCAGATCTATTTGATCCAGAAATCTCACTAAGACCGGCCAAAAAGAAAAAGGCGGGCACATGGCCCGCCTTTTCTTGTTACTGACCCAGTGACCACCAGCCACGCCGTTTGGGTTTGGCGGGCTGCTCCGGCTCTTCGGCTACGACCTCCAGAACCGGCTCAGGGGCTTCTTCAACCATGATGTCCGCTGGTTTCTGCGGGTCTTCTGCGATCACCTCAGCCACAGGTTCGGGTTGTTCAGCCTCTGCAGGTTCAACCTGTTCTTCACCGACGCTTTCCGCCTCGGGCGCGGGCTGCTCTGCCGCGGTTTCAGTTTGTTCAACTTTTTCGGCAGTTTCGACAGGGGCTTCAACAGGTGCGTCTGTCGCGCCAGTTTCCTCGGCCGGTGCTTCAGGGCTTGCGGCCTGAGCATCCTTGCTCACAACAGCTTCAGCGGCGACTTCTTCCGTAGCTTCAACAGGTTCCGCGTCCTTCTTCTTGCGGCGCGGTGCACGGCGACGCTTGGGCTTGGCCGCTTTTTCTTCTTCGGCAGGCTCAGGTGCTTCACCCTCAGGCTTTACGTCATCCGCCGCTTCGGTTTTGGCTTCATCCGATTCCTCGGACGCCGCCGCGTTACCCTCTTCAGCGTTCACCTCAGGGGTTTCGTCAGAACCATTGCTCTTCTTCCGACGGCGGCGACGACGCTTGCGCTTGGGCTTAGCCTCCTCTTCGGCCTGAACGGTGGTTTCCTCTTCGACCGGCTCTTCCTCGCTGGCGTCGACAAGATCCATCAGGGACGCATCCACGGAAACAACGGGTGCGCTGGCTTCGGGTACAATCCGGCTTGCCGTCTTGAATTTCTCCATCGAGAAATCCGGGCTGACCAGATGTACGTCGCCTTCAACACGTACAGACAGGCCATAACGGGCCTCAATCTGTGCGATATGCTCGCGTTTCTGGTTCATCAGAAAGTTGGCGATGCTGACTGGGCAACGAACAAGCACCTCGCGTGAGCGGCGGCGGGTGCCCTCTTCTTCGATTTGACGCAAGATGGTCAGCGCCATGTTGTCGTCCGAGCGGATCAGGCCAGTGCCATGACAGGCCGGGCATGGCTGTGTGGTCGCCTCCAACATCCCAGGACGAAGACGTTGGCGGCTCATCTCCATCAGGCCAAAGCCCGAGATGCGGCCGACCTGAATGCGCGCACGGTCTGTTTTTAGCCGTTCCTTCATACGCTTTTCGACGGCCAGATTGTTCTTGCGCTCGTCCATATCGATGAAGTCGATGACGATCAGGCCTGCCAAATCACGCAGGCGCAGCTGGCGCGCAACCTCTTCTGCGGCCTCAAGGTTGGTCTTGAGCGCGGTTTCCTCGATTGAACCCTCTTTGGTCGCCCGACCCGAGTTCACATCAATCGCGACCAGCGCTTCGGTCACGCCGATCACGATATATCCGCCCGATTTCAGCTGAACGGTCGGGTTGAACATTCCGGCCAGATAGCTTTCGACCTGATAGCGCGCGAACAAAGGCAGCGCGTCTTCATACCGTTTCACATTCTTCGCGTGTGAAGGCATGATCATCTTCATGAAGTCTTTGGCGATGCGATAACCGCCTTCACCTTCGACCAGAACCTCATCAATTTCGCGATTATAGAGATCGCGGATCGACCGTTTGATCAGATCGCCTTCTTCATAGATTTTCGCCGGCGCAATGGATTTCAGCGTCAACTCGCGGATCTGCTCCCACATGCGTTGCAGGTATTCATAGTCTCGCTTGATCTCGGATTTCGTCCGCTTGGCACCGGCTGTCCGGATAATCAGACCCGCACCGGTCGGAACGTCAATTTCCGCAGCAATTTCCTTGAGTTTTTTACGGTCCGGCGCATTGGTAATTTTGCGGCTGATCCCGCCACCACGCGCCGTGTTAGGCATCAGAACGCAATACCGACCTGCCAGAGACAAGTAGGTGGTCAGAGCAGCACCCTTGTTGCCACGCTCTTCCTTTACGACCTGGACCAGCAAGACCTGGCGGACCTTGATGACCTCCTGAATCTTATAGCGACGTGGCCGCGGCTTGCGCGCCGGGCGAATGTCCTCGCTGTCATCTTCGTCCGCGACAGATTCGATTGAATCGTCCTTCGAGGTCGCATCAGCCCGCGCTTCGACATCGGACTTTTCGTCATCTTCAGACGTGGTGTCCTCAGAGGCTTCCGCCTCTTCAACGGCTGCCTCTGGTTCGTCACCGCCAACCTCAGAATCTTCAACAGACTCCTCTGCGGCAGCTTTGACAGAGTCATGCTGAGTACCATCGGCGGCTGCTTCCTCTGCTTCTGCAGGGGCTTCGGCCACTTCCTCGACCTCAGCAGCACCTTCTGCTTCTGCCACAACCTCGGCATCAACTGGCTCTTCCGAAGATTCAGCTTCAATAGGTTGTTCTTTGGTTTCTTCGGCATCGACCGGCTCTTCCACCGGAGTTTCAGCCACACGATCAGCCGGAGAGGTGCCTTCCGGAACCGACATGTCGGCCCCTTCTTCACCTTCGTCCAGATCGATGGTTTCCATGCCGGTGGGTTCGGATGAAACCTCGATCGACTCTACGGCATCATCGGATTTTACATCCGCAGCCTTCGTGCGAGAACGCGAGCGACGCTTTTTAGGCTTCGACTCTTCGGCTTCATCCCGCGCCTTCATTGCCTCGGCATAGGCGCGCTCTTCTTCCATCAGCGCTTCGCGATCTGCGACCGGGATTTGATAATAGTCCGGATGGATTTCCGAAAACGCCAGGAAACCGTGCCGGTTCCCGCCGTAATCCACAAAAGCCGCCTGTAGGGACGGTTCGACCCGGGTTACTTTTGCAAGATAGATGTTGCCAGCAAGCTGGCGTTTGTTTTCGGATTCAAAGTCGAACTCCTCAACCTTGTTTCCGTCAACCACCACGACGCGGGTTTCCTCCGCGTGGGTGGCATCGATAAGCATTTTCTTAGCCATTTGTCCTTGGTGCACCGCGCCAAACGCGTTGTCCTTACCCGTCCGGGGGGACGGGCGCTTTTGGGGTGGTGTCTTGTCAGGGCGATTTCGGACGGCGCGCGGCAGGGTCTGGCGCGGTGGCCCCCTGCCCGTATACTCAATCGTTGCGCGCGCGTCATCGCGGTTCTTCTCCGACAGGCGCAGATCTAACCGCTGCCTGCCCATTTATTCCTTTCACCCGCTTTTGCGAGCTCAGGCGTTCAGCTGCCCCCTTGGGGGCATAATCGGTCTGCTTTGCCTTGCGGGATTGATCACCATCAACGACAGAGCAGCGAAACTCAAAGATTCGGGACTTTTGGGCGCAAATTAGCCCTGCCCGTCCAGATACAATAAAAGCAGTCCTGTGGAAAACACAATGGGCAAACTGCGAGAAGAACAACACAAAGCCCCGGGATCGCTTCATCTGGCCAAAAATATCCCGGGGGTGATTTGAACCGTAGGCTCAAAAGGGGGCTGGCCCCCTCTCTTTCTTACAAATAGTCCGAGCGCTGCAGCCCGTATTTCGCCATCTTCTCGTTCAAGGTCCGACGTGGCAAACAAAGTTCGTCCATCACAGATGCAATCGAGCCCTTATGCCGCCGCATCGTGTTGTCGATCAGCATCCGCTCGAACGCCTCGACATATTCCTTGAGCGGCTTGCCTTCGGTCGTCATCACCGGCTGCATTTCTTCATGATCGGACATTAGCAGCGACGCAATCGTTCCCGACCCGCGGCGTGATTGCAGAACGGCCCGTTCCGCAATGTTGATCAATTGCCGCACATTGCCCGGCCACGGCGCTTGCAAAAGCTGAGCCGCTTCCTGTGCACTTACCTGTGGCGCGTCACAGCCGTACTCTTCAGAAAACTGCTCGCTCAAACGGGTGAAAAGCGTCAGGATATCCTCGCCACGCTGACGCAAAGGCGGCATAGTGATCCGCAACGCAGCTAGACGATAGAACAGGTCCGGGCGCAGAACGTCTTCGCTGGTCTTGCCTGCTTCTTGCAGGTTCGAAATTGCGATGATCCGGGTTTCCGCCGGCGTTCCTTGATCGTTCATCACGCTCAGTAACCGGGCCTGCAGCGTATCGCTCAACGCCTCTACGTCTTCCAGCACAAGTGTACCGCCCCGCGCCTCTTCGATCGCAGGCAATTGCGCGTCTTCCGGCATCATTGGGCCAAACAGGCGTTTCGACAGCGCCTCTTCCTCAAGCGCTGCACAAGACACCAGAACGAACTTCTTGCCAGCACGGCTGCCAACCGCGTGCAACGCGTGAGCCACGAGTGTCTTACCAGTGCCGGTCTCTCCATCGATCAGTACATGGCCATCGGCCTGACCCAGATCGAGGATATCTTCGCGCAGACGTTCCATGACCGGGCTGGCGCCGATCAACTTGTTCATGATCTGGGTACCGCCCGACAACTCACGCCGAAGGGCACGGTTGTCCAGGGTCAGTCGGCGCGCGTTGCTGGCCCGTTTGGCCAGTTCCGACATGCGATCAGGGTTAAAGGGCTTTTCTAGGAAATCAAACGCCCCAACGCGCATCGCTTCTACCGCCATCGGCACATCGCCATGACCGGTGATCATGATGACCGGCAACGTACTGTCGGCGCCCATAAGCTTTTTCAGGAGCTGAATGCCGTCCATGCCGGGCATTTTGATATCCGAGATCACGATACCAGGATATTCCGGTCCCAACACTTTCAGCGCGTCCTCGGCGCTGGCGAAGGTTTCCGTGTCATATCCCGACAGTGCCAGCCATTGGCTGATCGACTGGCGCATGTCCTGTTCGTCATCCACAATGGCGATCTTCATGGCCTGTGCCATAGTCATTCCTCGTTATTCCGCGGCCTCTAGGCCGTCGCTTCCCAGTATCGGCAACTGCATCTCGAACACGGCCCCGCCTTGTGGGCTGTTTCGTGCAGTCAGCCTTCCGCCATGGTCGTTCACGATCCCGGAAGAGATGGCAAGCCCCAGACCGACCCCGTCGCCGGGCTGTTTCGTAGTATAGAACGGTTCGAACAGATTTTCGATGTTCTCGATTCCATAGCCGTTATCGCGCACTGTCAGCACCGCCGTATCGCCCGCTGCCAGTATGATTTCGATATCCGGTTCGGATACAGATTTGGTGGCGTCCAACGCATTGCGCAAGAGGTTCACCATCACCTGCTCGATCCGCATCCGATCGCCCATAACTGACACCGGTTCGTCGGGCAGTATCTGGGTGATCTTGACGTGACGCTGGCGCAGTTGCGGCTCCATCATGGACAGCGACGATGCCAGCGCTTCACTAAGATTTACTGGGGAAAACGTATCCGCACCCTTACGCGCGTAGGATTTGAGCTGGCGGGTAATCGCCCCCATCCTTTCGATCAGACCATCGATCCGACCAAAGCTTGCCAACGCCTCCTCAGGCCGGTTCCGACGCAGCAAAAGACGTGCGCCAGCCAGGTAGGTCTTCATTGCAGCCAGGGGTTGATTTAGCTCGTGACTCACGGCCGCCGACATCTCACCCAAAGCGGCCAGTTTCGAGCTTTGCGCCAGCGTCTGTTCGGCAACTTCCAGTGTTTTTTCAACCCTTTCCCGCTCAGCAATTTCCCGCTTTAGCCTTGAGTTCAATGCGCGAAGCTCTGCCGACTCGCGCTGGAACAACGCCATGCGGAACGTGGCTCGACGGCTAAGCGCATAGAAGGCCAGTGCCAGAAGAATCGCAAAACCCATGATCTCGAGCGCGATAACGCTGTTAACCTTTTCCCGAATCGACTCGTAAGTGGTGAACGACGTCATTTTCCATCCCCGGAACGGGATGCGCGTTTCCATCCGCATCACCGCCTCACCCTGCAGATAGGCGTCTGGCGGCAACGCGGTCCAGTCTGTTGTGGCGCGTATTGCCCGCTGAATGGCACCTTGCGCCGGCTGGCGAAGCAACGCGGCGTTCTCTTCAAGCCCCCGCCATTGCGGTTCAGTCGACAGAATGATCGTTCCGGTACTGTCAGTCACCATTACAGCGTCGGAAATACCTGCCCAGGCGCGCTCGAATTTCTGCAGATCGACCTCGACCACGATGACGCCCAGAACGTCGGCATTGGCTTCCATTCGTCTTGAATAGACAAAGCTGTAGCCGCCCGATTCCTTTTCAATCACGGTGAAGATCGTCGAATTCGCCCGCACTGCATCAATGAAATACGGCGAACTCCGGTGTGGTTCTCCCAAGCGAGCACGATCAGTGGCCGCAACAGTTCGCCCGTCCCCGTCAAGCAACATCAGCGAGGCCGCGCCAATCTCTTCGACAAACGAAATCAAACGCTGGGTGGAAAGGGAATAGTCACTGGACTGCAGCGCGGAAATCAACGTCGGGTCGCGTGCTAAAAGCTGCGGAACAATTGCGTTTCGGCGCAGTTCGCTCAGCAAGTTGCCGGAATACAACGCCAGCCGCACTTCGGCCCGGTTTCGTGTTGATTCAGTAAACCGGTCCGTCAGAAGACGGTTGGTTACATAAACCGTGGTGACCGTTGCGATCAAAAGAATGATAATCGCCAAGCGCAGCCGCCAACCCAATGGCGCACCACGAAACGGTTTTGTCAGAAAGGACCAGCCAGAGCGAACTTCGGAACTCATCCCAGAAAGTTACGCGGGCTGGATCATAACCTCAAGTCACGCTGGGGCAAGAACACCAGACAATGCGCGGAACAATGCCGTTCCGTCCGTTCCACCATGGCCGTCATCCGCCGCACGTTCAGGGTGTGGCATCATTCCCAGCACCCGGCGATTTTCAGACAGAATACCGGCGATATCCCCGACCGAGCCGTTCGGATTCTCGGTATAGGTGAACGCGACCCGATCCTGATCCTGCAGTTTGGCCAGTGTGGCGTCATCCGCAAAATAGTTACCGTCATGGTGCGCGATTGGAATACCGATCACATCGCCCGCATTGTAACCTTCGGTGAACGCGCTGTCGCTGGTTTCCACCTTCAGACCGACCGTGCGGCAAATGTATTTCAAACCGGCATTGCGCAGCAAAGCGCCCGGCAGGATGCCGGTTTCAGTCAATATCTGAAACCCGTTGCAGACACCAATGGCATAACCGCCACGTTTGGTATGTTCGACCACGGCTTTGCAGATCGGTGACTGCGCAGCAATGGCGCCGCAGCGCAGGTAATCGCCGTAGGAAAAGCCACCCGGAACGCCGACGATATCCACACCTTCAGGCAGCGCGGCGTCCTTGTGCCAGACCATATCGACCTCAAAACCTGCCTGTTCGAAAGCGACGGCAAGATCCCGGTCACAGTTTGAGCCTGGGAATACGATGACAGCTGCGCGCATGGCGGGGCCTCCGGGGATAAGGTTCAGACCAGTTCGATTTCGTAGCGTTCGATGACCGTGTTGGCCAACAGCTTTTCGCACATCTCGGTGATGTCCGCCTCGGTCGCGCCTTCGGCCAGCTCAAGATCGATCACCTTGCCCTGCCGCACGCCTTCGACCTGATCAAAGCCCATGGCACCCAATGCGTGACGCACCGCCTCACCCTGCGGGTCGAGGACCCCGTTTTTGAGCATCACATGCACACGTGCTTTCATTCTCGCAACTCCAGCTGAGGGCCGATATTGTCGGCCCGTTCCGTTGCGCGGGGATAACGTGCTGAAAGGCGTTCGACAACCCTTCTTGAAGTGGGCAGATGACCGCACTTATGCCCGCTACCCGCCACCCCCGGAAATCAGACCAGGATAGTGCGCGTCAATTGCATTGAACGTGCCTGTCAAAACCATCTCGATTGCGACCGCCACAAGTATGAGAGCCATGACACGCGTGATGACATTAATCATCGTCATCCCCAATAAGCGCGAGATCGGATCGGCGAACAACAAGCCTAAGCCAACGATCAAACAAGCGATTACGATTGCCGTGCCAAGCGTCACCACTTCGGCACCATCGCTAAGCGTATGAGAGTAGACGATTGTTATCGCAATAGTGCCGGGCCCAATAGTCAACGGAATTGCAAGCGGTACAACGGCGATGTTTTCTTTTTTCTTATGCCCCTCCTCCACAGCTTGCTGATCCCCTTGTGGCCTGTCCGACGCGTTCAGCATCGACATACCAATACCGAAGATGATCAGACCCCCGGCAATACGGAACGAGGGTATGTCGATCCCGAACACAGCCAGGATCTCTTCTCCGATCACAACCGCTATCAGACCGATAATAATCACCGTACCCGTCACGATAAACGCTACCCGCCGGCGTTCGGGGGCCGAATACCCTTTCGTCATGCTAAGAAAAATCGGGATGCCGTAGAGCGGGTTGAAAATCGCCAGAAGGGCTGCAAGGAACTTTAGAAAAACTGCCTGATCAAACAATTCGGCCATGTATAGCGCTACTCTCGTTTTCCTATTTGCCCGACAATGCCGGACAACCGGCAATCCTGTCAAACCGCCAGATACAAAGAAAAAAGCACCGCTTTGAGTATAGCAGTGCTTTTGATAAAATCCGGTTCGCCCGTGTGATCAGTTGATCAGCGTGGGCTTAGCGACGTTGCTTTTCGGCAATACGCCCAGCCGGCGTGCAACTTCGGAATATGCGTCCGTCAGGCTACCCAGATCGCGGCGGAATACGTCTTTGTCCAGCTTTTGACCGGTTTCGATATCCCACAGGCGGCAACTGTCGGGGCTGATTTCATCAGCCACGATCAAACGCTGGAAATCCCCGTCGTAAACGCGACCGATCTCGATCTTGAAATCGACCAGACGAATGCCGACAGCCAGCATCATGCCGCTCATAAAGTCATTGACGCGCAGCGCGAGGCTCAGGATATCGTCCATGTCCTGTTGGCTGGCCCAGCCAAAAGCGGCGATATGTTCCTCGGTGACCAGCGGATCACCCAACGCGTCGTCTTTGTAGCAATACTCGACAATCGGGCGCGGCAGTTGCGTCCCTTCGGCAATGCCCAAACGTTTTGACATTGTTCCCGCCGCATAGTTGCGAACGATGATTTCAAGCGGAACAATCTCGCAATTGCGCACCAATTGCTCACGCATGTTCAGGCGACGGATGAAGTGGGTCGGAACACCAATCTGGTTGAGGCCAGTCATGAAGAACTCGCTCAGACGGTTGTTCAACACGCCCTTTCCGTCGATGACATCTTTCTTTTCCGCATTGAACGCGGTGGCATCATCCTTGAAATACTGGACAATGGTGCCGGGTTCCGGGCCTTCATACAGAATTTTGGCCTTACCTTCGTAGATCTTTTTGCGACGCGCCATGAGCGACCTTTCCAGTCCGGGGCGAGGGAATGAGTCCCTTCGCGTTGGCGCCCTCATAGTCCAAGCCCCCCTTTCCCGCAAGTTCAGCGGACCGAGAGGCTTTGACGCAGCGCAATTCCCTTGCACAGGCGCTCAGCTATAGTCATATCATCAATAAAGAAGATGTAATCTATGAGGTCCGCAACCAATGACCACTTTTGACGAACGCGAAAACGCTTTTGAGGCTAAATTCGCCCATGACGAGGAAATGCAGTTCAAAGCACAGGCGCGCTGCAACAGATTGCTAGGTCTCTGGGCCGCAGAAAAGATGGGCAAGTCCGGCGAGGACGCCGAAGCCTATGCCAAAACCGTAGTAATCGCCGATTTCGAAGAGGCCGGGCACGAAGATGTCGTGCGCAAGGTCGCCGGAGATTTGGGCGCGTTGTCGTCCGATGAGGAAATCCGCGCAAAAATGGCCGAGCTATTGCCTGAAGCCAAAGCGCAGGTCCTGAGCGAAACCGAATAAAAAAACACTCGGCTCATGATCTTCATGAGTTTTATGAATTTGATTTGATGCCCCGGTCATGAGACACGGGGCGTCTGAATTTTTAACGGCCCTATTCGGCTATTTGGGAATACCCCCATGACAAATGCGCTCAATAAACTTCTGGAAACAAATGATGCTTTGCTGGCCGATGGTGCCACAGGCACGAACTTGTTCAATATGGGCCTGCAATCAGGTGACGCGCCCGAACTGTGGAATGTCGAAGCACCGGACAAAATCCGCGCTTTGTACCAGGGTTCGGTTGACGCAGGCAGCGACCTGTTTCTGACCAACACCTTTGGCGGCACATCCGCGCGCCTGAAACTGCACGACGCCCAGAACCGGGTTGGTGAGTTGAACCGGATCGGGGCCGAACTGGGCCGTGAAGTGGCGGACAAATCCGGGCGCACCATTGTTGTTGCAGGCTCTGTTGGTCCGACCGGTGAGATCATGGAACCTATTGGCAGCCTGTCCCATGCCGGCGCCGTTGAGATGTTTCACGAGCAAGCCGAAGCGCTGAAAGAAGGTGGTGCGGACGTTCTATGGGTCGAAACCATCAGCGCACCAGAGGAATTCAAAGCAGCGGCGGAAGCTTTTGCGCTGGCCGACATGCCCTGGTGTGGCACCATGAGCTTTGACACTGCCGGACGTACCATGATGGGTGTAACGTCGGCCGATCTGGCCCAACTGGTCGAAACCCTGCCTAATCCGCCAATCGCATTTGGGGCCAACTGCGGCACCGGTGCGTCAGACATCCTGCGTACTGTGCTTGGATTTGCGGCTCAGGGAACGGAACGTCCGGTGATTTCCAAAGGCAACGCGGGTATCCCGAAATATGTCGATGGCCATATCCACTATGACGGCACGCCTGAATTGATGGGGCAGTACGCCGCGATGGCACGGGATGCGGGTGCCACGATCATCGGCGGGTGCTGTGGCACCATGCCAGATCACCTGCGCAAAATGCGTGAGGCACTGGATACAACCAGCCGCGGGACACGTCCGACGCTGGATCAGATCACGGATGCTTTGGGCCCGTTCTCTTCAGCTTCGGACGGTACCGGAGACGATGCGGCAGTGCCCGAACGGCGCAATCGCCGCCGGCGTCGCGCTTAAACTATTCAACGCCCCTCGAATTTCGGGGGGCGTTTTTCCATGAAGGCTACTACCCCTTCGGCAAAGTCGCGCGAACGGCCACAGTAGCCCTGCAAATGCGCCTCCATCTCCAGTTGCTGCGGCAGAGTGTTGTCGTAAGTTCCGCGGATTGCCTGTTTGATCGCGCCAAACGCGGTGGTCGGTCCGTTTGCCAGATAGGCAGCTCGCTTGCGCCAATGCGCGTCGAAATCGTCGTCAGCCACCGCTTCCCAGATCATGCCCCATTCGTCCGCTTGTCTGGCACTGACTTTGTCGGCAAACAGTGCCGCCCCCATGGCTTTGGCGAACCCCATCTGTCGTGGCAGGAACCATGTGCCGCCCGCATCTGGCATCAAGCCGATACGGGAAAACGCCTGCAGGAAATACGCGCTTTCAGTCGCAATCACCACATCTGCGCTGAGCGCAATGTTCGCCCCGGCCCCGGCTGCTGGTCCGTTGACCGCGGCGATGGTTGGCACCGGACAGTTGTAGATGGATTCCAACATCGGATCGTATTCGTCGCGTAGCGTACGTTCCAGATCAATCCGGCCCGTGCTGGAAGAATCGCCCAGATCCTGACCCGAGCAGAAGGCACCCCCTGCCCCCGTCAGCACGATGGCCCGCGTATGCCGGGCCGCATGTGTCATCGCATGGGTGACCTCGGCCCGCATCTGTGCGGTCAGCGCGTTCATCTTGTCTGGTCGGTTCAGGGTTACCACTGCCAGATTGTCAGTGATTTCCAGCAGTATAGCCTCATAATCCATGTAGTCCTCTCCCCATGCTCACGGCATTAGGGAACCCTGACTCAATTCAAGACGAAGGGAAAGAAATACGGTGGGTCAGTCGTCAAGAATTTGGCGCAGGCGTTCTTTCTCAGATTCGCTGAGGCCGTCCTTGACTTCAGTGCCCACCGCCTGAGATCGGTTGCGTAAAAAACTCCAGCCTATCACGGCGGCGATCAACAGCATGATCGGACCGGCCAGCCATAGCATCAGGTTCGCCCCCGTAACCGTAGGCTTTAACAGAACGTATTCACCGTAACGATCCACGATAAAATCGACCGCTTCCTCATCGGTATCGCCCGCGACCAGCCGTTCGCGCAGCAACAAACGTAGATCGCGGGCAAGTTCGGCATTGCTTTCGTCGATGCTTTCGTTGCGGCAGACAAGGCAGCGCAGGCCGGTGCTCAGGTCACGCGCGCGTTGCTCCAGGACCGGGTCCTCCAGTACCTCGTCTGGCTGCACCGCAAACAAGGGCGATGCGATCAGGGCGAAAATCAGGATCAGACGCTTCATTCCGCCGGTACTCCACCCGAGGGTGCTTTGCGCGCACCCGCTGCCACCCGGAACCTGCGGTCAGTCAAGCTCAGAAGCCCGCCTAATGCCATCAGGATACATCCGCCCCAGATCCAGTTGGCCAGAGGTTTGATGTAAGTCCGCATGACCCAACCACCATCGGCTTGCTGGTCCCCTATCACGACATAGAGGTCGCCCCAAAAGCGATAGTCGATCGCCGCCTCGGTAGTAGGCATCCGGGCAACGGGGTAATTGCGTTTCTCGGGATGCAGCGTGCCCATAGATCGACCGCTCTTTTCAACCTGAACATCCGCAGTGGTTGAAAAATAGTTCGGCCCTTGCACGTTGCGGACATTTTCAAGCGTCAGTGTGAACTGCCCAACTTCAAACGGCTGACCGGGCTGCGCAACGCGGATATCTTCAACCTCCCACGCGGTCAGACCGGCAATGGCAAAGATGGTTACTCCAAGCCCGGTATGAGCCACCGCTTTACCCCAGTCCGCGCCCGGCAAGCGGAACAGACGTTGGATGCTGCCCTTGCGACCGGTGCGGCTCCATAAATCAACGGCCGCACCTAAAGTGATCCAGGCCCCAAGAAACAGTCCGATCGGCCCAAGGGCGCTGCGTCCGGTCTGCATAACCCAGACCAACAGGGCCAACGCGACCGACAAGATGAACACATAGCGCAGGGAATAGGCCGTCTTGCCCAATTTGCCTCGCTTCCATGGCAACATGGACCCTATCGGCAACGCGATACCTAGGGCGACCATAAAGGGCGTGAAGGCCGCATTGAAGAATGGCGCGCCGACCGAGAGCTTACGGTCGAACGCCATCTCTGCCACCATCGGCCACATCGTTCCGAAGAATACCACGAAACAGCTGACCGCCAGCAGGATGTTATTTAGAATCAACGCGCTTTCGCGGCTAACCACGCTGAACACACCCTTTGCCTCCATCGCTTGCGCGCGGGCCGCGAACAGGGTCAGTGCGCCACCGATGAAGAGCACCAGAATGATCAGGATAAAGACGCCGCGTTCCGGGTCATTTGCAAAGGCATGCACAGAAGTCAGCAAGCCCGACCGCACGATGAATGTCCCGATCAGCGAGAAGCCGAATGCGATGATCGCCAAAAGGATGGTCCAGCTTTTCAACGCTTCGCGTTTTTCCACGACGATGGCGGAATGCAACAGCGCGGCGGCCAAAAGCCATGGCATGAACGAGGCGTTTTCCACCGGGTCCCAGAACCAGAAACCGCCCCAACCCAGCTCGTAATAGGCCCACCATGATCCCAGAGCGATGCCAATGGTCAGGAATATCCACGCGGCAAGGGTCCACGGACGCACCCAGCGGCCCCATGCGGCATCAACGCGCCCTTCGATCAGGGCGGCGACGGCAAAGCTGAAGGCCATGCTAAGCCCCACATAACCCAGATACAGGAACGGCGGATGGAAGGCCAAGCCGGGATCCTGCAACAACGGGTTCAGATCACGACCATCGAACGGGGCGACAATCAGCCGGTCAAACGGGTTCGATGTGAACAGGATGAACGCGAAAAAGGCGACCGCAATCATCGATTGAACCGATAGAACGCGCGCTTTCAATGTCGGTGGCAAGCCACCCCCAAAAAAAGCAGCCATCGCTCCGAACAATGACACGATAAGAACCCACAACAGCATCGAGCCCTCGTGGTTTCCCCATGTCCCGCTGATCTTGTACAGCATCGGCTTGGCCGAATGGCTGTTCTCGACGACCACACGCAGGGAAAAGTCCGAAGTCACGAATGCCCAGACCAAGGCTCCGAACGAGAAAGAAACCAGCAAGAACTGGACGATTGCGGCGGGTTCCGCGACCCCCATCCAGCCGACCCAACGTTTGGCTGCGCCGATCAAGGGAACGATCGACTGCACGATTGCGACGAGGAAGGCGAGGATCAGGGCGAAATGGCCAAGTTCTGTAATCATGCCCCAGATATAATCCTGTTGCGTGACCAGCACCAATCACTTTCGCCCCCTTGCCGCGAACATAGTGTCGCGGGTCAGCCGGTCCTTTTGCGCCGCCATGTCTCTAACGCAAGGTTTTCGTCAGGTTTTATTACGGCTGCTGTTAGTGCCGCGTCGGGGCCGGATTTGGCCACGCCCACGCCGTCGCTACGCATCTCAGCCAGCGCCTTTAGGCTTTCAAGCACCTGCGGAGTGCGCATCATGGTGGCCGAAATTTCGCGTTGCAATTCTTGCACCTTGGCCTGATGCCGCGCGCCGAAATAGAAGGACACGATCACCCCCAGCAACCACCACAACGGCTCGGGTACCAGGGCGATCCCCTGCATACGCGCCGAAAACCAGATCGGATCGACCATCGCCGCCACAAAAAGACCAAGCGTTCCCAGTGCCATCGCGGGCCTGGGCAGGCGGTTAAGACCGTCGATAAACCGATCAAACGGAGCTTTTCCAGAGCCCTGAAATTCTGCCCCGAACTGACTGACAGCCTGCCGTCGAATCTGCAAACCCCTCTCGGCGCCGCTTTCTGCATTTTCCCGAAAGACCTCGGCGGTTTCTCGTATGATGTTGCGCTCGTTTCCAAACAGAAAAGCCAAAATACCCGAGATCAATCCCATCGTGAAACCCTCTTTTGAAACTCTGTGTCCGTCAGGTGATAGGAAGGTGAAACAAACTCTTCCGCCCGCCGGATCCAGCCTCCTTTACCGCCCGCCCTACTGCGCGCGAATTTCCGGGACGCGGGCCTTCGATCCGCAAGACGGAAGTAATAGTTGCGGCGTGCAACCCCATAGGCATCTGCAAAGGTAACCGGGTCAGACTTGGCCGCGCTTCGGCATGCCCGAGCTGTCTGTGGCCCAACAACCCCGTCCACCACCACGTCGAAACCCATTTCGCGCAACAATCGCTGCAGAATGCGGACTGCCTGCGCACCAGCATTGACATACATGTCGAACACCGAGGGTTGGACTATCTGAGGCAACAGTCTCAGGCGCGGAAGCTCAAAATAATGTCGGACGAAAATATCAATGGCCTGCGCTTTGCTGAGCCTTCGAACATCCGTCCGGTCCACCACTCCATCACCGGACAAATCCAGACCCAGACGCCGCATGGTATGAACGGTCACACCATAGTTTGTCGCGCCGCCCGGATCATCCCGGTCATCTACGAACCCACCCTCACGCCCCACGATCTCAATCGCAATTTGCCGAACCGTCTGCATCGGACCCTCCGCCTGTGATTGCGTAAAGGCTCGGGCAAATTAGTTAACCCGTGGCAATGAAAAAGGGCGCTGTGTGCCATGTGCACGCAACGCCCCTGTTTGAAGTTAGGTATCAGGCCCGGATCAGCCTCCGTCGACCTCTTTATAGACACCCTGTTCCTTCAGGGCATCGACGACCTCTTTCGGCATATAGGTTTCATCGTGTTTGGCAAGAATTTCAGTGGCTTCGAAAACGCCGTTTACGTAAGATCCGGTGCCGATCATCCCCTGATTCTCCGAGAACAGGTCCGGCAGAACTCCAGTGAATGCCACTGGAACGCTTTCGCCGCCATCGGTTACAACAAATCGCACTGTCTCTCCCTGCCCACGCACAATCGAGCCCTCTTCGACCAGTCCGCCAATCCGAAACACTTCGGTCGGCTTCGGGGGCTCGGCGATCACCTCGCTGGGCGAACGGAAGAAATTGATGCCATCCCGCATGGCATACCCAATCAACGCCGTCGACAGCGCCAATGCGACAGCGGCCAAAACAATGACCTGAATACGACGACGTTTCTTGAGCGTTTTCATACCGTCCTCACGGGAACAAGGGGGCCATCATCAGGCCCCGGGTTTCATCCTCACCTAACATCAGGTTGGCGTTCTGCAAGGCTTGCCCGCTGCTACCTTTTGTCAGGTTATCCAATGCTCCGATCACTATGGCCCGGCGTTCGATCCGGTCGGCGACCACGCCGATATGGCAGAAGTTCGATCCCCGCACATGGTGGGTCGAAGGCGCCTCACCAAAAGGCAGCATCTGGATAAAGGGTTCGTCTTCATAAGCCTTGGCCAATGTCTCGTACACGCTGGCCGGATCGCCCTTCACGTATGTTGTCGCCAGAATACCGCGGTTGGCCGGGATCAGATGTGGCGTAAACTGAACGTGCACTGTGCGCCCGGCGAGCGCCGAGAATTCCTGATCGAACTCACCCAAATGGCGGTGCGTGCCGCCAATCGCGTAGGCGTTGTATCCTTCGCTCAACTCTGCATGCAGCAAGTTTTCCTTAAGCGACCGCCCTGCCCCTGACACCGCACATTTCAGGTCCAAAACAATGTCATCCAGATCAATGACGCCGGTCGAAATCAGCGGGCGCAGCACGTACTGACCAGTCGCCGCATTGCAGCCGGTTCCGGCTACAAGGCGCGCATTGCGGATCTCATCCCGATAGAACTCAGTCAGGCCATAGACGGCCTCTTCCTGTTGCTCTAAGGCCGTATGAGGGTTCCCGTACCACTTTTCGTATTCGTCCGGATCACGCAGCCGGAAATCAGCGGACAGGTCCACGATTTTAAGTGTCTTGGGCAGGTCGCGAATGACCACCTGGCTGGTTTTGTGCGGCAAGGCACAGAAACAAAGGTCGACTTTCGAGAAATCGATTTCGGAGATTTTGCACAGATCCGGCAAGTCCATGTGCCGCAGATGCGGAAAGACCTGCGCCATCGACTGACCGGCCTTTCGCTCGGCGGCCAGCGCGACGATGTCCATATTCGGGTGTTCGGCGATCAGCCGCACCAGTTCAGCGCCGGTATAACCAGATGCGCCCAGAATTGCGATTCTATGGGTCATGTGAGACCTCTTGTTTCAGTGTGACACGGGATACGATCGCCGGTGTGACGGTCGTTGAACTACGGGATCAAACAGGCTGCGTCCTTGACCTAAGTCAGGCGGCCTGAAAGGTGATTTGTCGTCGGAGGAATTGCGTCGCCCTGTCGCTGACAAACGCGGGCTTGCCGGTGGTCAGAAAGCCACCGTCGCCGTCACCCTGCATTCTCGGATGCCGTTGCAAGTAATCCGCTAGGCTTTCGGCGACCAAATCACCCTGACTGTACACCTGAACATCCGGCCCAAGAGCCCGCTGGAAGGTTTCGGCCATCAGCGGGTAATGGGTGCAACCCAGAATCGCCGCCTGCGGTTCGGGCATCTTGCGTTTCAGCGCATCCACATGCGACCGAACCAACGCTTCAGCGAGGATCATGTCACCGTCTTCGATGGCATCCACGACACCTCCACAGGCCTGCGCCTCGACATCGACACCGATGGCTCGAAACGCCAGTTCCCGCTGAAAGGCCCGACTGGACACTGTGGCAGGCGTCGCAAACAGGGCCACGTGCTTGACCGCAACCTCACGAGGCGGACTGTTATCGCCCCACTGCCGTTCCGTCAGCGCCTCAATAAGCGGAACAAACACGCCAAGCACGCGCTTGCCTTCGGGCACACCCTCTTCCTGCATCCGGCGCAATGCGGCCGCGCTGGCGGTATTGCAAGCCAGAATCACAAGATCACAACCACGGTTCCACAGATCGTTCACGGCTCTGCGTGTCAGGTCATAGATATTTTCAGCGTCCCGCACGCCATAGGGCGCGTGTGCGCTGTCCGCGAAATATAGAAAATCTACGTCGGGCAGACGTTTCTGCGCGGCGTTCAGGACGGTCAGACCGCCCAATCCGGAATCAAAGATGCCTACTGCCATTTGCCCCTTTAGGCGCGATGCCGTTCCTCAAATTCATAGCCGTAGTCATAAGACTTCAGCGGCTTTGGGGACAGCTCATACGTGGCTTTGCGCAAGAAATCCATCATCTTGCGTTTGTCGGTGGCTAACGGGTCCAAAACGTCGCGGGAAATCGGCTCACCGATGACCACTTTTACCGGCGTATCGACGCGCTTTTTGAACTCTTTGATCAGCAACCCCATGCGCAAAGTGTTGTGCAGATGGCTGGCAATCTGGAACAGGCGCGAGGTGTGACCGTCAAAGAAAACGGGCACTACGGTAGCCTCGGATTTGGCCACCATCCTTGCAGTAAACCCACGCCACCCCGGATCCATCGGATGTGAGAACGGCTTTACGCCCGTGCTCACCGTGCCACCCGGAAATATCCCAATGGCACCGCCATCACCCAGATAGTTCAGCGCGGTTTTCCGGGTTTCAATATTCTGCTTCATCGCCTCTTTCGTTTCTTCAAACGATATAGGCAAGACAATGTTGTCCAAGTCTTCGGCCTTGCGAAACACGTGGTTCGCCAGAATGCGAAAATCTCCGCGCGTTTCGGACAAGATATGCCCCATCATCATCCCGTCCAGAATACCATATGGATGGTTGGCAATCAGGATCAGTGGCCCGGTTTTGGGAATGTTGGACAAAGACCCGCTGACCACGTCCAGCGTAAGCCCGTACCTCTCAACCATGACCGACCAGAAATCACGCCCGTCGGCCACTTCTTTTTCATACCCGTCTGCACGCTTAATCAGGCGCATGCGACCCGTTGTGTTCTCCATCAACTTAATAACCATACGCCCGCCTTTGGTTTCGGCGGAATAGGCATAAGAGATGTCACGAGCAACGTGGCGGCGCGAGGGCATTTCGAACTCCGATACTTGGCACCTGCTAGATAGTACCAAGTAACATTTTTGCCTAGCTATCGTGACAGGCTTGTGACGGATTATTCGGCCGCCGCTTGCATTTCTGGACCGCCATTTCGAATGGTCGCCAACAGTTCTTCGCGCCTTTTTGCGGCCTTAGCCTCGTTTTCAAGTAGAACCGGGCCAAAACCCTTGATCTCTAGTGGCAACTTGGCCAAAGCAACAACCGCATCCTTGGTTTGTGGTGTAACCAAGGGCGTTATCTCTTTGAGATCATGTTCATATTGCCGGATCAAGGCGCGCTCCATCCGTCTCTCGGTGCTGTAGCCAAAGATATCCCATGGAGTACCACGCAGGCCTTTCAACCTGGAAAGCAACTTCAACGGACCCAACATCCACTCTCCGAATGCCCGCTTGCGTGGCCGGCCTTCTGCATCCTTCCCACCCAATATCGGTGGCGCAAGGTGCAGGGTCATCTTGAAGTCGCCGTCAAACTCGGCCTCTGCCTGTTCGCGACTGCGAAGCAACAGACGCGCAACTTCGTATTCATCCTTGTAAGACAATAGCTTATGATACCCTCTTGCGACGGCCTCTTTGACGGTATCATCCTCGAAGCTATCGACAAGCTTACGATAACGCTTTGCCAGACGGGCGCCTTGGTAGTCGGTCAGGTGCTGCGCACGGAATTCAATCAGCTGTTCCAGAGTTTTTGGCAGCTCGGTCACCTGAGGGTTCAAAATCGCGGTGACATCTTCCGGATGCAGAACGGCCCAACGGCCAATATCAAAGGCGCGTTTGTTGCGCTCAACCGCGGTCCCGTTCAACTCGATCGCCTGTAACATCGCTTCATGGCTGATCGGTAACAAACCACGCTGCCAGGCCGCTCCCAAGACCATCATGTTGGAGTAAATCGAGTCGCCCATCACCGCGCGTGCCAGATCGGTGGCGTCGAACAGCGACAGACCCTCTTTCAACCGCGCCTGCAGCGCAAGCTCTAGTCGATCGCCGGGGATTTGGAAGTTGGTGTCGCGGGTAAAGTCGCCCGTGACGGTTTCATGGCTGTTTACCACGGCACCAGTTTGTCCGGTGCGAGTCAGTCCAAGCGTTTTGGCCCCAGCGGACACAACAAGGTCGCCCCCAATCAGCGCATGTGCCTCGCCCGTGGCCACACGAATGGCACTGATGTCCTCGGGCCGGTTGGCCAGACGGCAATGTATGTGCACCGCGCCGCCTTTTTGGGCCAGACCCGCCATCTCCATCATCCCGGCGCCCTTGCCGTCGATCTGAGCTGCTTGCGCCATCACAGCGCCCAGAGTGACCACGCCAGTCCCGCCAATGCCAGTAATGACAACGTTATGTGTACCGTTGATCGTCGGCAGAACGGGCATCGGCAAGTCCGGCAAATCGATCTCGGTCGTGGCCTCTTTGCGGATCTTGGCCCCTTCCAATGTCACGAAAGACGGGCAAAACCCTTTCAGGCAAGAGAAATCCTTGTTGCAGCTGGACTGGTCGATAGCGCGCTTGCGCCCCAACTCGGTCTCTTTCGGAACGATCGAGACGCAGTTCGACTGAACCCCGCAATCGCCGCACCCCTCACAGATGTCCGAGTTGATGAACACGCGCTTGTCTGGATCCGGGAACGTACCCCGCTTGCGACGGCGACGCTTTTCTGCCGCGCAGGTCTGAACGTAGACGATGACCGAAACGCCTTCGATCTCGCGGAATTTCTTCTGCACGTTCATCAGCTCGGCGCGTTCAAAGGTTTCCACGCCAGACGGCATTGCCTTGAAGTTCACGTCTTCTTTTTCATCGTAAACCACGGCCACATGCTGAACGCCCATGGCCTTGACCTCGGCCACGATCCGCTCTGCGCTCAGATCACCTTCGTTATCCTGCCCGCCCGTCATGGCGACGGCATCATTGAACAGGATTTTGAAGGTGATGTTGGTTCCTGCCGACAGCGCCGCTCGGATCGATTGAACGCCCGAGTGGTTGTATGTCCCGTCACCTAGGTTCTGAAACACGTGATCGGTCGTCGAGAACGGCGCTTCGCCGATCCAGTTCGCACCCTCTCCGCCCATCTGGGTGAACCCGGTGGTTTCCCGATCCATCCACTGCACCATGTAGTGACAGCCGATCCCCGCATAGGCTCGGCTGCCGTCGGGCAGTTTGGTCGAACTGTTATGTGGGCAGCCCGAGCAGAAATACGGCAAACGCGTTGCAATCTCTTCTGCATTATCCGCCCGGCGCGCCTCGGATAGCTTGGCCATTCCAGCGCGCACCCCGTCAGTATCGCGCCCTTCCTCAATCAGGATATCGCCCAGTTTTTCGGCGATCATGATCGGATCCAGCGCGCCGCGTGTCGGGAACAGTTCTTCACGATGCAAGGTACCGGCCCCGCCCTTGTACCAGCCGTAGACGCGACGCCCGCGGCGGTCGTCAAAGATGGCCTCTTTGACCTGAACCTCGATCAGCTTTCGTTTTTCTTCAACGATTACAATCAGGTCCAATCCTTCGGCCCAGTCATGGAAACCCGCCATATCCAGCGGGAATGTCTGACCAATCTTGTAAGTCGTAATGCCCAGGCGCTCGGCCTCGGCCTCATCAATATTCAGCAATGACATGGCGTGCGTCAGGTCCAGCCAATTCTTGCCGGCCGCTACAAACCCGATTTTCGCGCCCAGTTTGCCCCAGACGCGCTTGTCCATCTTGTTGGCATGCGAGAACGTCTCGGCCGCGAAACGCTTATAGTCAATGACCCGCCCTTCCTGTAGGTGCGGTGTATCACCCAACCGAATGTTCAAACCGCCTTCGGGCATGTCGAATTCGGGAACCACCACGTTCATGCGATCCGGGCTGCCATCCACGACCGAGGTAACCTCGATCGTGTCTTTCATTGTCTTCAGCCCTACCCAGACGCCTGCAAACCGGCTGAGTGCGAACCCGTAGATGCCATAGTCCAAAATTTCCTGCACACCAGCAGGGCTAACCACAGGCATGTACATGTCGACCAAAGACCATTCAGACTGATGCAACACGGTCGAGCTTTCGCCGGTATGGTCGTCACCCATGGCCATCAGAACGCCGCCATGTTTGGCGGTTCCGGCCATGTTCGCGTGACGCATCACGTCGCCGGAACGGTCCACTCCCGGACCCTTGCCGTACCAAAGTCCAAAGACGCCGTCGAACTTGCCGTCACCGCGCAACCCGGCCTGTTGGCTACCCCATAATGCTGTGGCGGCCAAATCTTCGTTCAGCCCGAACTGAAAGGTCACATCGCTTTCAGCCAGATGTTTCTGGGCTCGCATCATCTGTTGATCTACAGCCCCAAGGGGCGAGCCGCGGTATCCGGTCACAAGACCTGCGGTATTCAGACCCGCCTCATTGTCCCGTGCCTTCTGCATCAACATAAGACGCACCAGCGCCTGTGTGCCGTTCAAAAGAACGGGGTTTTTCTCAAGATCGAACCGGTCGTTTAGCGATATTTGTGGCTGACTCATCGGACGCCTCCCCTCGTCAGATCAGTGTGCTTCATTCATACGCATTTTAGGTCAAAAAAGCTGACCTGTATAGGACCTACCAGTCTGTTATTGTAACGTTTCAACAGTTTGAATGTAGAACTTGTTACCTATTTCATATAGGGCTTCGGAAGGATAACGAAAGTTGCGGCGATGGATTGGGACAAGTTAAGGATATTTCACGCGGTTGCAGATGCCGGCAGCCTGACACATGCGGGGGACAAGCTAAATCTGTCCCAATCCGCGGTCAGTAGGCAGATCCGCGCGCTTGAAGAGTCGCTTGATTCGACGCTTTTTCACCGCCACGCCCGCGGCCTGATTCTAACCGAACAGGGTGAGCTGCTGTTCGACGCAACTTCTGCCATGTCAAAACGTCTGGATGCGGCCGCCGCCCGCATTCGCGACAGCGAAGAAGAAGTGTTCGGAGTTCTGCGCGTTACCACCACGTTTGGCTTTGGCACACTCTGGCTAGCACCACGCCTTCCGAAACTATACGAGCAATACCCCGATCTAAATATCGACCTGATGCTGGAAGAGCGTGTTCTCGACCTGCCGATGCGCGAGGCCGATGTCGCCATCCGCATGAAAGAACCCAGCCAAGCCGATCTGGTTCGAAAACGCCTGATGACCGTGCAAATGCAGCTTTATGCTACGCCGGAATACCTGGAAGAACGCGGCAGCCCGGAAAGTCCCGAAGACATCTCGAAACACAGGTTGATCTGCCAGACACCCTCGGCCCCGCAGGTCGGCGCAAGCGCGATGATGGTTCGGCACCTGATGACCTACAATCCGACCTCGCTGTTGACGGTGAACAACTATTTCGGTGTTTTGCAGGGTGTTTTGCACAACCTCGGCATCGGTGTGTTGCCGGATTACGTGACCCATGACTTTCCGCATCTGCAGTCGATCCTGTCGGATATCGAAACCGCCGATGTCCCGGTTTATCTCGCCTACCCCGAGGAACTGCGCCATTCCAAACGCGTCGCGGCATTCCGCGACTTTGTTCAGGATGAGATCATTGCGCAGCGCAAGCAGTTGAAGCAGATGGGAAAACTGTAGCTATGCACCAGTGGCATAGCGGCAATGACCTACGATCAGTCTATAAAACCTTGATAGTACACAAACCGCCCCCTAAATGAGCAATCGAAGGCGATGATGCTGTAACGCTCATCATCTTCACCTCCCTGTTGGACTACGGCCGAGCTTAGTGCTCGGCCTTTTTTTTGCCCGCAACACTAAATTCATATCCGAATGGGTGAAACATCTGGGAAAATCCTACACTTAAGCCTATGATCACGAAAAAATCATCAAGACTTATGGTCGAGGACAGATTCGATGTTTCACCTCACTCGCCTGTTAATGGCGTTCCTCTCTATTGCGCTATTATCTGGGCCAGCACTTGCCCAGGTCACTAGTACCTCTAGTGCACCGACTACCGTCACAATTCCCGAGGATCTGACGCCCGAACAAGTCGATGACATGGTCGCACGTATGTCCGACGACCAGGTTCGCGCGATCTTGTTGGAGCGTCTGGACGCGGTTGCGGAAAAAAACGCCGCCGAAGCGGAAGAACGCGAAGACCCAATCACGGAAATCAATGAGATTTGGGCCGAAATGGTGGCGTCGTGGACACAGGTTATCGTCACTGTACCGAACATCTTCAGTGCGCAAGCCGACGCTTTCAAAAACTTTTCAGCAACTTTTGGTACAACCGGCGCATTTACCCTGTTGGGCCTGATCCTCAGTGTACTTGTCGTCGGCTTCCTCGCGGAAAAGCTGTTCGAATTCCTTACTCGGCGGTGGCACGAACATGCTGAAGTTGGGGATGAAAATGACCTTTGGGGCGCCGTCAGTTACCTGTTTCGCCGTTTTTGCCGCGAGATCGCGGGATTGGTCGTGTTCTATGTCGTCATCCGCGCGGTTGGTCGTGGGCTTCTGACTCCGGAACAAATCACCTACGCGGCACCCTTCGTTTTTTACCTGATCTGGATTCCGCGCTTGGGCGCAGCGGCCTCGCGGTTCGTACTTGCACCAAGCAAACCACACTACCGGCTGGTGAATATCGATGATCACTGGGCAAAATACCTACACCGCAACCTGATCGGTCTGCTTATTTTGGTCGGTTTCACGCTGTTCCTGCTTCATTTCAACAGGCTGAACGGCATTACCAGCGGCGAAACACGCATTGGTTTCTGGCTGAACGCAGCGATCCATATCTATATCGGCGTCATCGCCTGGACCGCGCGCGAAGGCCTGTCTCAGATGATGTTGGGTACCGACCCTGATCATTCCAAATTTGATGAGGAAGTCGCCCACTACTACCCCTACTTCGCAATCGGCGTGTCGGCGGTAATCTGGCTGCTGGTCGAGTTTATCGTAGCGCAACGCAATCCCTCGTCTTTGGCGCTGCTGGTCAAGGGGGCGCATTTCACCACCATGGCTTGGCTGCTGATCGCACCTGCCTTGGATACGCTGATACGTGGGTTGGTTCGCCATCTGCAACCGCCTATGCTTGGCGAAGGCCCGGTGGCCGAGCGCGCATACAAGTCTACTAAACGCAGTTATATCCGGATTGGTCGGGTTTTGGCCGGCATTCTTGTCATCCTGATGATCGCCAGGGCATGGGATCTCGACCTCAGTGAAATCGCGGGTGGTGGGGATGAATCCGGTAGCAAGGTCATCCAGTTCTTCATCATCATTGCTGTTGGCTACATCCTGAACGAGGTCGTTTCGCTTTGGATCAACCGTCGCCTTGCGAAAGAGCAAACTGCGGTTGAACAAAGTGCCGATCAAGAAGCGGGCGAAGGCGGCGGTTCTGGTGGATCACGTCTGGCGACGGTTCTGCCCCTGCTGCGCGTGACAGCTCAGGTCGCGATTGCGGTGATATTTGTCCTGCTGGCGCTTGGCGCGCTGGGTCTGGATATCACACCGCTGCTGGCTGGTGCTGGTATTCTAGGCCTGGCTATCGGCTTTGGTGCGCAGAAACTGGTCTCTGACATTGTCGGCGGGATCTTTTTCCTGATCGACGATGCGTTCCGGGTAGGTGAATATGTCGATATCGGCGGCACCATGGGAACGGTCGAAAAGATCTCGATCCGCTCCATGCAATTGCGCCACCACCGCGGTCTGGTTCATACCATCCCATATGGTGAGATTCAGAAGATCACCAACTTCAGCCGCGACTGGGTCATCATGAAGCTGAAGTTCACCGTGCCCTTCGATACCGATCCGAACAAGGTGAAGAAAATCTTCAAGAAGATCGGCGCCGAGATGATGGAGGATGAGGTTCACAAGGACGGCTTCCTGCAGCCCTTCAAATCTCAGGGTGTGTTCGACTTTGACGATGTAGGCATGATCATCCGCGGTAAGTTCATGGCAAAACCGGGCAAGCAGTTCACCTTGCGCAAAGAGATCTTCAATCGGGTCAAAGCCGCCTTCAAGGAAAACGGCATCGACTTTGCCCGTCGCGAAGTTCGCGTCGCTATTCCGGGGCTGGATGATGCCGAAAATCTGACCGAGGAGCAAAAGGCAGCCGTTGGCGCTGCGGCTGCAGATGCGTCCAAGGCGCAAAACCCGGCCTAGCGGCATCGGTTCAGTCGCTGATTGGACACTGACTGACACCCTCATTTTCAAAACAACAGACGGAACCGGCCCAATCGCCGGTTCCGTTTTTTACTTTCACAATTGGCCTGCGCTGACTTGACCCTTTCCACAGACGGCACCTTGCCCTAAAAGGCCGGCAATCCCGGCCAACCTGGACAAGGACAAACGATGCAAGAGCCCGCCATCACCCCGGATCTGATTGCCGCACACGGGCTGAAGCCCGACGAATACGATATGATCCTCGAAATCATCGGGCGCGAGCCGACATTTACCGAACTCGGCATCTTTTCGGCCATGTGGAACGAACATTGTTCCTACAAATCGTCCAAGAAATGGCTGCGCACCTTGCCCACCTCCGGGCCTCAGGTGATCTGCGGACCGGGCGAAAACGCAGGTGTGGTCGATATTGGCGACGGGCAGGCAGTGGTGTTCAAGATGGAAAGCCACAACCACCCTTCATACATCGAACCCTATCAGGGCGCGGCCACAGGCGTTGGCGGCATCTTGCGTGACGTCTTTACCATGGGCGCGCGGCCTATCGCATCCATGAACGCGCTATCCTTTGGTGAGCCCGGCCACCACAAAACCCGCCAACTGGTCAATGGTGTGGTCGAAGGCATCGGCGGCTACGGCAACTGTTTCGGAGTACCATGTGTTGGCGGTGAAGTTCGTTTCCACCCAGCGTATAACGGCAACTGTCTTGTAAACGCCTTTGCCGCCGGATTGGCCGACAGCGACAAGATTTTCTACTCGGCAGCCTCCGGCGTTGGTATGCCCGTCGTCTATCTGGGTGCAAAAACTGGCCGCGATGGCGTTGGCGGTGCAACCATGGCCTCGGCCGAGTTCGATGACACCATCGAAGAAAAGCGCCCCACTGTTCAAGTTGGCGACCCGTTCACTGAAAAGCGCCTGATGGAGGCGACGCTGGAGCTGATGCAGACGGGTGCCGTGATCTCGATCCAGGATATGGGGGCGGCTGGTCTGACCTGTTCTGCCGTTGAGATGGGCGACAAGGGCGGTCTGGGTGTGCGTCTGGATCTGGAAAACGTTCCCCAGCGCGAAGAGGATATGACAGCCTATGAGATGATGCTGTCTGAATCTCAGGAACGCATGCTGATGGTCCTCAAGCCCGAGCTTGAAGCCGAAGCCCGCGCCGTGTTCGAAAAATGGGACCTGGACTTCGCCATCGTCGGCGAAACCATCGCCGAAGACCGCTTCCTGATCCTTCACAACGGCGAAGTCAAAGCCGATCTGGTCCTGTCCAAGCTGTCCTCGACGGCGCCGGAATATGACCGCCCATGGGAAGCCACGCCAGAAGCCGAAGAACTGGCTGAAGTCCCGCAAATCGACCCGATCGACGGTCTGCGCGCCCTGCTCGCTTCGCCAAACTACGCAGGCAAGCAGTGGGTTTATGAGCAGTACGACACCATGGTCATGGCCGACACCGCCCGCACGCCGGGTCTGGGCGCAGGCATGGTCCGCGTGCACGGCACTGACAAGGCGCTCGCCTTCACCAGCGACGTAACCCCGCGCTATGTCCGCGCCAACCCAGTTGAGGGCGGCAAGCAGGCTGTGGCCGAGGCCTACCGCAACCTGACCGCTGTTGGGGCCAACCCATTGGCGACCACCGACAACCTGAACTTCGGAAACCCCGAAAAGCCCGAGATCATGGGCCAGTTCGTCGGCGCGATCCAAGGCATCGGCGAAGCCGTAGCCGCGCTGGATATGCCCATCGTGTCGGGCAACGTGTCGCTCTATAATGAAACTGATGGTCAGGCGATCCTGCCGACCCCAACCATTGGCGCGGTCGGCTTGCTGAACCACACGGACGACATCATCGGCAACGAGGTTCGCGAAGGTCATGTGGCACTGGTAATCGGCGAAACCAACGGCCACCTTGGCCAATCCGCCCTGCTGGCCGAAGTGTTCAACCGCGAAGACGGCGACGCGCCGCATGTCGATCTGGACGCAGAAAAACGCAATGGCGAGTTCATCCGCGCCAACCGTGAGATGATCAAGGCCTGCACCGATCTGGGTGACGGTGGTCTGGCGCTGGCAGCCTTTGAGCTGGCGGAATCCGCAGGCGTCGGCGTTCACCTTGATGAGGCCTCGACCGAGTTCCTGTTCGGCGAGGATCAGGCCCGTTATCTGGTTGCTTGCAACTTTGATCAGGCCGAGGCGCTGATGATCGCTGCTGGTCAGGCAGGCGTCCCTCTGGTTTCCGTTGGTCGGTTCACTGGCGATAGCATTCGGGTTGGCAACTCTGAGGCCGCGTTAGAGGATCTGGCTACCACGTTCCGCACCAGCTTTGCTGAGGCCGTCGCATAACACCGAAGCAATCTTTGCAAAATGAAACCTGCGCCTGCCCCGGTGCAGGTTTTGTTGTTTCAGAGCCCCTATCCTCCCCTTGCACGCCCCGTCTGGGCGCTCTACATCTTGAGAAAGACCTTCAGGAGAAACCTACATGCCGATGAGCGCCCACGAAATCGAAGCCCTACTGCGCGAAACCTTTCCGGATGCGGAAATTCAGGTTGGCGGCAGTGATGGCGTGCATATGTCCGCAATGGTCGTGGACGAGAGCTTTCGCGGGAAAAACCGGGTGCAGCAGCAGCGAGCAGTCTATTCGGCCCTGAAGGGCAAGATGGACGGCGCGGACGGAGAGTTACACGCTCTGGCGCTGACGACGAAAGTGCCTGAGTGAGCACGGCTTTTTGGGCATATTCGATTTGGGGCGCCGTGTTTGTCGGCATCGTCGGTATTTATGTCGTCGCCATTGTCAGGCGTAGCCGCTCTGCACGAAGACCCATCACGCGTGGACGCAAAGGGGCGACCCCCAGTCAGAATGCCAGCGTGGTCGCCTCAACGATGGACGGAGGCAGGGGGGGCGCGGTGAGTGCGATAGTTGTTCCGCGTGATCCGCAGCAATACGCAAAGACAATGGCTCCCAAAAAATGAACGGCTGGCTCTTCTGGATAGGCATCATTGCAGCATTGATAGTTGCCGCCGCTCTGATCGAAGCCTATGTGAAGCGCAACAGAAAGCGTAAGCTGGCCGACATGCGCCCGGACCCGGACAAGATCAGCAAGGTCGGCGGCATTGAACGATACGGGCTGGATCCGCTGGCCCTGGCACAGGCCGAGCATCGGCGACTTGAGGAAGAAGGATGGGGTCCCGACCCGTCACAAGATGAAACGACCGCCCCCGACGCGGGTGAAAAGGACAAGCAAGATGACCGACGTTAAGACTCAGATCGACGAAACCGTCAAAGCCAACGATGTGGTGCTCTACATGAAAGGCACCAAAGAGATGCCCCAATGTGGGTTCTCGTCCCGCGTGGCCGGCGTGCTGAATTACATGGGCGTTGAATATGCCGATGTTAATGTTCTGGCCGACGAAGACGTTCGTCAGGGCATCAAGGATTATTCTGACTGGCCGACAGTTCCACAGCTGTATGTCAAAGGTGAATTCGTCGGTGGCTGCGACATCATCACCGAGATGACCCTGTCGGGCGAATTGGACACTTTGTTTGACGAAAACGGTGTCGAATTCAACAAGGAAGCTGCTGACAAAATTCGCGAAGCAAACGCCTGATCAGCGACTGTTGCAATTCTCCAAAACAACCTGCTCACTGGCGGCCCCTCCGGTCGCCAGAAAGCTGACTGTCGCATCCCACCCTTTTGATCGCAGGATATACGACCCGGTCTCTCCTACGGTTTCATAGCGAATACCCGATCCGCTGGGCACTTGCTGCAGGGCAACCAATTGGTTGTCCACCATCATCGCCGCCGCACCAGACCCATCAGCCGCATTGAAATACGCAACCTGCAATTCAACGCCATTCTGGCAGGTGAAGGTAACCGGTAGGATATCTATTTCCGCCCAGGCCAAGCCCCCCGGTAGACCAATCAGACCGGTCAACGCTACCGTTTTCAACACATTCATTTTGCCGTTTTCTCCTCAACCACCGAGGCCAGGGCTTCGGCGCGTGCGGCCAGTTCGGCCAGTGTGTCCGTGACCGAAGGCGGGACGACGGCCACTTCAATTCTTTCAGGCTCGGGCTCAGGTCGGTTGCGCAGGCTTTGCAATTCGGCTTCAACTTCGGCCAACTTGGACTCTGCCCGTTTGAGCTTGTCATCTGTAGCGGCGGTCTTGTCGGCCAGCATCAGCCCGGCCATCAACAGCATGCGTGCTTCGGGCATCCGACCGATCTGATCAGACAAAACCTGCGCTTCGTCATCCAGCATTTTCGCCGCAGATTGCAGAAATGGCTCTTCACCGTCCTGGCAGGAAACGTCAAAACCACGGCCACCGATATGAATGGTCAATTCGGGCATTACTCTACCTCCCCCTCAGCCAGCTTTGCCTGCGACAGCAACGGTTCCAGCCGGGCCAGTACCGCCTGAGCTTCGGCAGCGTCCGTCGCCTGCGCAGCCTTCGTCGCCTCAAGCTCGGCCACAGTCGCGCGGTTCAACAGCTCGGCATCGGCCAGACCGTCCTTGCTGGCCGCCCGCAACTCATCAACCGAGTTGCGCAGTTGTTCGTTCGCCTTGCGCATACGTTGAAGATCATCATCCAAACGCGACATGGCCGCGCCGTGGCTGGCACGTTCCGCACGCAGCATCTCAAGCTCTGCGCTTAACTCCGCAACACGCTCGCTGTCGGCCAATTCGGACCGCAACTTTCTATTCTCATCTTCAAGCGACTGCGTTTTGCTCACAACCGATTTAAGTTCATCGTTTTCTGTCTTGAGAACAACCAGTTCGTCCTGGTTTTCCAATGCAGCCTTAGCCTCTGCCAACTCGGCCCTGGCCGCTTCGACCGCCGCCAATTTGGCGGTGGCCTCTGACAGCTGCTGACGCAACGCGCCGTTTTCAGGATCTTCGGCTGGCGTTGCTTTCAGCGCATCCATGTCGGCGCGCATCGCGTCGACTTCTTTCTCGTGCCGTTCCTTGAGGGATTTCAGCCGCTCTTCCAGCTGCGCATTGGCGACGCGCTCGTCTTCCAATGCCGTGTGTAGAGCGGTGTCGTCACCGCCACTTGCAGGCACCGCGTCACGCAGGGCGTCGACCCCGGTTCCGATCCTCTCCATCGCGGCAACGATACGGCGCTGTAATTCTTCGATCTGGCTCATGCCCCTGCCACCTCTTTACCAAGGTTCACTTTTTCGCGGCCCATCCGAATCAATACAGGCCGGGTATTGGCCTAGTCTAACCGAATGAAACGGAAAATACCCACTGTTTGCTTTCAATCACTTGGACAGCATTCTTGAACCACGAATGCGACGCCACCCTCGGTTCCACTTGCACTTTGGGGGGTGGATGGTATTGAGCGCCCCATCTGCCTGTAATCCAAAGGAACAACGCCCGTGGACCTGACTGCGCTGCGCAATGCCAATCCTGAACACTGGAACAAGGCTGCGGCTATCCGCACCCTGACCCTTGACGCCGTCGCTGCCGCCAATTCCGGCCATTCCGGTATGCCGATGGGCATGGCCGACGTTGCGACCGTGCTGTTTGAAAAGCATCTGAAATTCGACGCCTCGGCCCCGAACTGGCCCGATCGTGATCGGTTCATCCTGTCTGCAGGTCACGGTTCGATGCTGGTCTATTCTCTGCTGTATCTCACCGGTCATGCGGACGTGACGCTGGACGAGATCAAGAACTTCCGCCAGCTGGGTGCGAAAACTGCAGGCCACCCGGAAAACTTCCTGGTGGACGGGATTGAAACCACGACCGGACCACTGGGTCAGGGCATTTCCAACGCAGTTGGTTTCGCCATGGCCGAAGAAATTCAGCGCGCCCATTACGGTAAAAAGGTTGTCGACCACTATACTTACGTCATCGCGGGTGACGGCTGCCTGATGGAAGGCGTCAGCCAGGAAGCCATCACTCTGGCTGGCCGTCATGAGCTCAGCAAACTGATTGTTTTCTGGGACAACAACAACATCACCATCGACGGCACCGTGGATATTGCCGATCGCACCGATCAAGTGCGCCGTTTCAAGGCTTCGGGCTGGAACGTGATTGAAATCGATGGTCATGATCCGATCGCGATTGATGCGGCCATTGTGCAAGCCAAATCATCGAACAAACCATCCATGATCGCCTGCGAAAGCCATATTGCGCTTGGTCACGCCGCACAAGATACTTCCAAAGGTCACGGCGCACTGACCGATCAGGATCAGCTGAAAGCCGCCAAAAACGGCTATGGTTGGCCCCATGATGCCTTTGTGGTCCCTACTGACGTCAAATCGGCTTGGGAGGCCATCGGTGCCCGTGGCGCGGCTGAACGCGCCGAATGGGAAGAGCGTTTCGCGCAGATTTCCGAACGCAAACAGGCCGAATTCAACCGCGCCTATGCGTTTGATGCACCTAAGAAACTGGCCGGTGCCATCCGTGCGTTCAAAAAACAGATGTCGGAAGATCAGCCGAAACTCGCCACCCGCGCGTCTTCGGAAAAGGTTCTGAACGTCGTGAACCCGATCATGCCCGAGACCGTTGGCGGTTCGGCCGACTTGACCGGGTCGAACAACACCAAATCTGCGGATATGGGCGTATTCCTGCCGGAAAACCGCAAGGGTCGCTATATTCACTATGGTATCCGTGAGCACGGAATGGCCGCAGCGATGAACGGTATGGCGCTGCACGGTGGTATCCGCCCATATGGCGGCACGTTCATGGCGTTCACCGACTATGCCCGCCCCTCTATGCGTTTGGCCGCTTTGATGAAGGTGCCGACGGTCTTCGTGATGACCCATGACTCGATTGGTCTGGGCGAAGACGGCCCGACCCACCAGCCGGTCGAGCATTTGGCAATCTCGCGCGCAACGCCGAACACTTATGTGTTCCGTCCTGCTGATGTTGTCGAGACGGCTGAGGCCTGGGAGTTGGCTCTGACCTTCAAGAATAGCCCGTCCGTTCTGTCGCTGACCCGTCAGGGCGTGCCGACGGTTCGCAAAGAACACAAGACCAAGAACCTGACCGCACAGGGCGCGTATGTTCTGGCCGACGCGGACAGCAAACGTCAGGCCATCCTGATCGCCACCGGGTCCGAAGTATCGCTGGCGATGGAAGCCAAAGCGATGCTTGAGGCTGAAGGCATTGGCACCCGCGTCGTCTCAATGCCCTCGATGGAGCTGTTCGCCGAGCAGGATGAAGCCTATCGAAAGCGCGTCCTGCCAGGTGGACCCGTCCGCGTTGGTATTGAGGCCGCCGTTCGCGCCGGTGGCTGGGATCGCTGGTTGCTGGGTGAACGTGGTCGCGAAGCCAAAGCCGGTTTCATCGGCATGTCCAGCTTCGGTGCGTCGGCCCCAGCCGGTGAACTGTACAAGCATTTCGGCATCACCGCCGAGGCGACAGTGGCCAAGGTCAAGGAACTGCTGGGTCAATAAACGCTCGGCTCATCAGCCAGATACAAAAAGGGCGGCTTTGGCCGCCCTTTCCTATTTTGGCTGCTTTAGCTCGGCCTTCAACGCCGTATAGGCCCGTTTCGCATAACCCAACCGCAACTCATACCGTTCTGCTGGCACAATCCTATCGGGCACGTTCAGCCCTGCAGCAGACAAAACCTGCCTAACATGCGTTCCATATAGCGGAATGAATTGCGCCGACTGGCCGCTGAGCAGGTTAAACAATCGCCCCCCTGCCCACTTGGCGCGTCGGGCCGCAGTCTCCGCCGTGTCGATCCGGAAATACAGTACTTGGTAAAGCCTGAGCGGTTCAAACGGTATTTGTTCCGCACCAAGGTTCATGGCCGACAAGGCCGCCGCTTTGCGTTTGGCTGCCCGTCCCTTCAATTGTATGCGAACCCAACTCTGGACCGGTCTAAAAGTCGGTAAATGGCTCAGGTCTCTCATTTCAGGATTATGAATTTAATGCGCATCAGTCTTCTTTGAAAACATCCCGATCATCGGCCCGACCACCTTTGTCGCCACCGGGATCAGAACAAATCCCCATGCCAGACCGAACACACCGTCCATCGTTGCCTTGGATACCCATTCAACAACGCCGGTCCACTGCTCAGACACGGAATGACCAATGGCATAGGCCCAGTCGTGGATGTGGTGTCCCAGCCACCCAAAGCCCAGAACCTCCATCCCGTGAATGATGATGGAACCGCCGACCCACAACATCGCGGCGGTGCCGACTATGGACAGGATTTTCATGACAACCGGCATGGCTTTGACCAACCCGCGCCCAAGCCCTCGCCCAATCGGTGTCGGTGCGTTTTGCGCGAGGTACAGCCCGACATCGTCCATCTTCACGATCAGGGCAACTGACCCGTAGACCGCCACGGTGACACCGATCCCCACAACCGCCAAGGTCGCGGCCTGCATCCACAGGTTTGGGGCCTCAATCGCGGCCAGCGCAATCGTCATGATTTCAGCCGAAAGGATAAAATCTGTCTTGATCGCGCCTTTGACCTTTTGCTCTTCCAGATGGCCGGGGTCGCGAATGGCCATATCTTCGTCGATAACGTGACTGCCATGAGGGAATAGGACATGAAATATCTTCTCGGCCCCTTCGAAACACAAATAAGAGCCGCCGATCATCAACAAAGGCGTAATCAACCACGGTGCAAAGTTCGCCAGCAGTAAGGCAACCGGCAGCAGCAGGATGATCTTGTTAAAGATAGATCCGCGCGCGATACGCCAGATGATCGGCAATTCCCGCGCCGGGGCGAATCCCTGAACGTATTTCGGGGTCACGGCGGCATCGTCAATGATAACGCCTGCGGTCTTCGCCCCTGCCTTCCCGGCAGCCGCGACCACATCATCCACAGACGATGCCGCTACCTTTGCAATACCCGCTACATCATCCAACAGGGCCAACAGACCGCTCATGGTGTTTCCTTTCAATTCACCTGCCGCACCCGGAGCCTACCCGATCCGACGGCTAGCGCAAGCGTTAGCGCAACCGGCATAGGTTTGCGCTAACACGTTAAAAATATGTCACTTTTGGTCTTTTGAGAAAGCGCTTTGACCGCTATATGGCGTCCAACGCAAGCGCATTTGGAGACAGCACATGACCATCAAGGTCGGTATCAATGGTTTTGGCCGCATTGGCCGCTGCACGTTGTCGCATATCGCGGCATCCGCCCGCAACGACATCGAAGTGATCAAGGTCAACGCAACCGGCCCGCTGGAAACCACAGCGCACCTGCTAAAGTATGACAGTGTCCACGGACGTTTCCCCCGCGATGTCGCAATCGACGGAAAAACCATGGATCTGGGCCGCGGCCCGATGGAGATGTTCTCGACCTATGACATGAATGAACTGGACTGGGATGGCTGCGATGTCGTTCTGGAATGCACCGGTAAATTCAATGACGGTCTGAAAGCCAAAACGCACCTAGATCGTGGTGCGCAAAAGGTCCTGCTGTCAGCCCCCGGCAAGAACGTCGATAAGACCATCGTGTATGGTGTAAACCACAACAGCCTTGTGACCGATGATAAAATGGTCTCGAACGGTTCGTGCACCACGAACTGCCTTGCTCCGCTTGCCAAGGTACTGGACGAGGGCATCGGCATCGAGAACGGCATCATGACCACGATCCATGCTTATACCGGCGACCAGCCGACCCTGGACCGCCGTCACAGCGATTTGTACCGCGCCCGTGCTGCCGCGATGTCGATGATCCCGACCTCAACAGGTGCCGCGAAAGCACTGGGCGAGGTTCTGCCCAACCTGAAAGGTCGCCTGGATGGTTCGGCCATTCGTGTTCCGACCCCGAATGTTTCTGCGGTTGATCTGACATTCCGCGCCGCACGTGATGTAACGGTAGAAGAAGTGAACGCCATCGTACGCGAGGCCTCGCAGGGTTCGATGCAGCGCGTTCTGGGCTATGAGCCCGCTCCGCTGGTTTCGACCGATTTCAACAACACCGAAGAAAGCTCGATCTTCGCACCCGATCAGACCCGCGTGGTCGGCGACCGCATGGTCCGCGTTCTGGCATGGTACGACAACGAATGGGCGTTCTCGGTCCGCATGGCAGACGTTGCAGTTGCCATGGGTCGCCTTAACTAAGGTTGCTTTGAAATCTTGAACCTTTTCGCCCGCTCAGGTTAACTGGGCGGGCGTTTTCGTCCGGGGCTAGCATGACAAATCAAATCGCCATTTGGCTTGCCCTGCTCATTCTGGGCTTGTTCGTTATCAGCTATGCCCTCTTTGGAACCGAACAATTCGTGTTCCTTGGCAAGAAACTCTACTTCTTTCTGGACTGGCTCGCCTTCTGGCGTTGACTGAGGTTTTGCTTGACTTTTTCTCTGATCTGGCTTTGTTAGCGCTAACTTCATATTGGCCGCAATTCGCACGGAGCAGGACATGACACTCAAGCTGGCAATCAACGGATTTGGACGGATCGGACGCGGCGTGCTGCGGGCCGTCATAGAATCCGGGCAGACGGACGTTGAAATCGTTGCGATAAACGACTTGGCGAAGCCGGAAATGAACGCGCATTTGTTCGAATTCGACAGCGTCCATGGCCGGTACGGCAAACCGGTCACTTTAACCGAGGCAGGCCTGGACGTTGGAAACGGTCCGATCCGCCTGAGCAGCGAACGCGAGCCGGAAAAACTGGATTGGTCCGATGTGGACGTCGTTCTGGAATGCACTGGCGTATTCCGCACACGCGAAGCTGCATCCCGCCATTTCACGAACGGATCGAAGAAGGTTTTGATCTCGGCCCCAGCCCGCGGCGATGGCGCGGTAAAAACGATTGTGTTCGGCGTCAACGATCACGAGCTGACGGCTGAAGATAACGTGGTGTCCAACGCGTCTTGCACGACCAATTGCTTGTCACCGGTTGCCGCAGCACTGGATGCAGGGCTTGGCATTGTGCATGGCAACATGACCACGGTTCACGCCTACACAGCCAGCCAACCCGTCCACGACACTGCCGGGAAAGACCCATACCTGTCCCGCGCGGCAGCATTGTCGATGATTCCGACCACAACAGGCGCGGCCTCTGCCGTTGGCCTCGTCTTGCCGCAATTGGCCGGAAAACTGACAGGTCAGGCTATTCGTGTCCCAACCCCGAACGTGTCCGTGGTTGATCTGGTCGCCGAAGTCTCGCGCCCGACAACGGAAGAAGAAGTCAACGCGCTGTTTACCGAAGCCGCAGCCAGAATCCCCGGAGTTCTGGCGGCAGAGAACCGCCCGTTGGTCTCGGTGGATTTTAACCACGACCCACACAGTTCGACCGTTTCATTGCCGGAAACCAAGGTGACCGACGGCACACTGGTGCGTGTGCTGGCGTGGTATGACAACGAATGGGGTTTTTCGAACCGGATGCTAGACACCGCCGCGGCGATGGGAGCCCTATCCTAAACGGTCACGCAGCGCAGCATTGACGCGGGGCGTGACGAATTTCGACACGTCCCCGTCCAACCGGGCGATTTCCTTAACCAACTTGGAGGCAATGGCCTGATGCCGCGCCTCGGCCATCAGGAAGACCGTCTCGATCGAGTCGTCCAATGCCCGGTTCATTCCGACCATCTGGAATTCATACTCAAAATCCGCAACCGCCCGCAGCCCGCGGACAATGATCTGCGCCCCAACATCGCGGGCGCAGTCGATCAGCAGGTTTTCAAAGGGATGCGCAACGATTTCAGTTCCCGTTTGCTCAGTCAGATGGGCGCATTCCGCCTCGATCATCGCAACGCGTTCCTCAAGTGAGAACAATGGGCCCTTGTCGCGGTTGATCGCGACGCCAATGACGAGCTTGTCCACCAAAGCAGCCGCACGGCGAATGATATCGATATGACCCAGGGTGATTGGATCGAATGTTCCGGGATATAATCCAACCCTCATCGTGGCCTCCTGCGCAATAAACTTTCTGCGCTAGCAAACATAACTTCGCCGCAGGTGCAAGAGGCAGCTATGGGGATCAAGGGCGTCAATGCCCCATGATCATGCCTTGCAGCGCGTCTTTTTCCATAGCCAGTTCCGCCAGCTGCGCCTTAACCACGTCGCCCAGCGTCACGATCCCTACCAGCTTGCCGTCTTCAACAACGGGCATGTGGCGAAAGCGCCCTTCGGTCATGCGCGTCATGATATCCTGAACCGTGTCCTGCTGAGTGGCTGTCACAAGGTTACGGGTCATATAGGCGCTGACTGGCTGCGCCAGGCAACCACTGCCGCTTGCGGCCAACTCCCTTACGATGTCCCGCTCGGAAAGGATGCCAGATGCCGTTTCGCCGCCATCTTCTGATACAACAACCGTCCCGATCCGTTTTTCGGCTAGGATTTTCGAGGCGTCAGCCACAGTGATTGTCGGGCTGACTGTCTCGACCCCTCCGGTGGCCTTGGATTTCAGAATGGCCTGAACGAGCATAAGCGTAACCTCCGAAATAATGTCCTGTTTTCCAAAGCGTTGCCGGAATGCTTAAACCTGTCAAGGTGACACTTGAGCCTCAAGCCGCTCAACCTCTTCCCGAATACCCTGAGACAAGGCCTGCGCAAACCGGTTCAACCTTTCATTCCGCTGATCGCCCTGATGTCGCACCAGGTGAAAACTCCGGGTCAAACTCACCTGATCCGTCAGGATTTTCTGCAGGTTGGGATGAAACGGCAAGGTGAAGTCATGCGCAACACAAACCCCCGTTCCAAGCGTGGCCTGCCGCAGCTGAACCGACACCGAATTCGATGCAAGCGCGACACGGTCAACACCGATATCCACTAGATAATCCAGCTCGCGGTCAAAGATCATATCCGGAATGTAGCCAATCATGCGATGGCCACTCAGGTCTTGGACCGTGCGGATTGCCGGGTAAGAGGCCAGATAGTCGCGCGTCGCAACAAGGTGCAGTTTGTAATCGGTGATTTTCTGGACCAGAAGGCTCCCAGCTGTTGGTGCACTGACGGTCACCGCCATATCAGCCTCGCGCCGGGACAGGTTGATCACGCGCGGCAGGGCCAGAATCTGAATATCCAGATCGGGGTTTGCATCGCTGATTTTCGCGCAGACCTGCGGCAAAAGATAGTTGGCCGACCCGTCTGGCGCGCCAATCCGTATTTGTCCGCTGAGCGTTTTTGACGTTCCCGCCATTGCACCCGCCGCCGCGCGCATCGCCTCTTCTGCTTTTTGCCCGTGTTCCATTAGGCGCTCACCCGCAGCGGTCAAAAGGTAGCCTTGCTGCGACTTGGTAAACAGGGGAGCTTCCAATGAGGCTTCTAACCGAGCAATCCGCCGCCCGACGGTGGCAGGGTCGATCTTCAGCTGACGCCCGGCAGCCGAAAGGCTTTCTTCTCGCGCGACGGCCAGAAAGACCCGCATATCATCCCAGTTCGGTGTCACGCCCTGCCCTTTGCATTTTTGCAAAACCTCTTTGGGACATTGCCTCTGTTCAAGCAATTTATGCAAGCCTATTGTGCGCACAAATGCATCGGAGGAGATCTGCAATGACCGAGCTGTCCCATTTCATCAACGGCGAGAATGTCGCCGGAACCTCAGGACGATTTGACGACGTCTTTAACCCTGCCACTGGAGAGGTTCAGTACAAGTGCCCGATGGCAAGTGCTGCTGAAACCACAGCCGCAATCGAAAGCGCAGCCGCCGCGCAGCTGACCTGGGGGGCAACCAACCCGCAGAAACGCGCACGTGTCATGATGGCAATGGTTCACCTGATGAATCGCGACATGGACAAGCTGGCCGAAGCGCTGAGCCGCGAGCATGGCAAAACTATCCCTGACGCAAAAGGCGATCTGCAGCGCGGTCTGGAAGTGATCGAATACTGCATCGCCGCGCCTCAGATGCTGAAAGGTGAATTCACCGACAGCGCAGGTCCGGGCATTGACATGTATTCGATGCGTCAGCCGCTGGGTGTTGTTGCTTCGATCATGCCGTTCAATTTCCCGGCCATGATGCCGCTGTGGCACGTGGGTCCTGCACTGGCCTGCGGCAACGCCGTGGTTCTGAAACCGTCTGAGCGTGACCCCTCGGTACCGCTGATGCTGGCTGAACTGTTCGTCGAAGCCGGCCTGCCCAAGGGCGTCTTCCAGGTCGTCAACGGCGACAAAGAGGCCGTGGACACTCTGCTGGACAGCGATACCATTCAGGGCGTGTCCTTTGTTGGCTCGACCCCGATCGCGCAATACATCTATTCCCGCGCAACCGCGAACGGTAAGCGCGCGCAGTGTTTCGGCGGCGCCAAGAACCACATGATCGTCATGCCTGACGCGGATTTGGATCAGGCTGCCGACGCTCTGGTCGGTGCCGGGTTTGGCGCGGCGGGCGAACGCTGCATGGCCATCTCGGTTGCTGTGCCAGTTGGCGAAGAAACCGCTGACGCTCTGATCGAAAAACTGATCCCGCGCGTCGAAAAGCTGAAGGTCGGACCTTACACCGCCGGTGATGACGTCGACATGGGCCCAGTTGTAACCGGCGCTGCCAAAGAGCGTATTCTTGGTCTGATCAATTCGGGTGTGGAACAAGGCGCGAAGCTGGTTGTTGATAACCGCGACTTCAGCTTGCAGGGCTATGAGGACGGATTCTTTGTCGGCCCACACCTGTTCGATAATGTGACGCCTGAGATGGACATCTACAAGCAAGAGATTTTTGGCCCGGTTCTGTCGACCGTGCGCGCAGGCTCTTATGAAGAAGCTCTGAAACTGGCGATGGACCATGAGTATGGCAATGGCACCGCGATCTTTACGCGCGATGGCGACACTGCGCGCGACTTTGCCAGCCGTGTGAATATCGGCATGGTCGGTATCAACGTTCCGATCCCGGTTCCGCTGGCCTACCACACCTTTGGCGGCTGGAAGAAATCCATGTTTGGTGACCTGAACCAGCACGGTCCGGACAGCTTCAAGTTCTACACCCGCACGAAAACCGTTACGGCCCGTTGGCCGTCGGGCATCAAAGAAGGTGGCGAGTTCAACTTCAAAGCGATGGACTGATTTTTAGCGTCAAATTGACCAAAGGCCGCCTCAATGGGCGGCCTTTTTCGTTCCTCGTCAAGGTATCAGTTGTTTAGGAGCTCGCTCAGATCTGCCAATTTGGTTTTCAGCTCATAAGATACGGGACTTTCCAGGGTTTCTGATTTCTTGGTCATATCGTGCGGTCTCCGAACATCTGTGGGCCTGTCCCTTGGAAATGGAGGGGCCAAGTTAGAAAAATACCCCAAGCCTTATCCGGCAAACAGCAAAACCCTGTCCGGACACCGGTCAATTCCCCGTCCGAGCAGGCAAAAAACCGCGTGAAACATGTAAATCTCACGGAAAATTTAAGCCAAGCATCTGGCCCTGAAGCAACGCAGTCACTAAATTGCTGGAAACTCTCGAGCAGTCCTTCAGGAGGCATCCGTGTCCAGTTCCCGTATTAATCGTCGTACCGCCTTGCTGGGTGCTGCGTCCGTCCTTGCGACACCGACGCTGTTGCGCGCCGAAAGTTCAGATGCTTTCCCAACAACAGAAGAGGCGATCAGCACGCAACTGCCGGTGCGCCGCAATGTCTCGTCCTTCTCGCAACAGAACTGGCAGGACCATTTTGACCAGCTGGGCGCTGGCGCTTTGCTGGCCGATATCACAAGCCGCGCGGTGCACTATTGGGGACCCGATGGCACCTACAAGCTGTACCCCAGTTCGGTACCGATGAGCGAAGAGCTGACCAAGCGCGGCTATACCAAAGTTGTGCGCAAAGCGGAAAACCCAAGCTGGACGCCGACCGCCTCGATGCGCGAACGCGACCCGCTTTTGCCGGTTCGTATGGAAGGCGGGGAGCCCGGCAACCCGCTGGGTACACGCGCCATGTATCTAGGTTGGCCAGCTTATCTTGTGCACGGAACTCATGATACGCGAAAGATCGGACGCCAAAGCTCGTCAGGGTGCATTGGCCTGTATAACCAACATGTCGAGGAGCTTTATCCTCTGGTAAAAGTCGGAACCCAAGTCAGACTAGTCTAACGAAAAAGCCCCGGTCATCAGAACCGGGGCTTTCTTCTACTCAGATGGGGGTCTTATTCCGGCAGGATCACCGCATCGACGACGTGGATCACACCATTGCTGGTTTCGATGTCGGCCTGAACGACTTTAGCGTCGTTCACTTTTACGCCGTTCTTGGCGTTCACGCTCAGACGGTCGCCTTGTACGGTAAGCACCTTCGCACGTTTGCCAGCGATATCACCCGACATCACCTTGGCCGGGACCACGTGATAGGTAAGGATTTCGACCAACTGATCTTTGTTTTCAGGCAACAGCAGCGTTTCCACCGTACCTTCGGGCAGTGCCGCAAAAGCTTCATCAGTCGGTGCGAACACTGTGAACGGTCCGTCACTTTTCAACGTGTCGACAAGACCCGCGGCCTGAACGGCGGCGACCAATGTGTTGAAGGAACCGGCTGATACTGCGGTATCCACGATATCTGCAGCCTGTGCTTTTACAGGCAGTGTCAGTGCAATTGCGGCGGCGGCGCCCATAAACGTACGACGAAACATGGCTGTCATCTCCTCTCCAGCTTGGTTATGGAAAGGGGTACGGGCGCTTAGTCGCGCCGGATCACTAACTGATCAATTTTCTTTGACCTGCACCCATAAACTTTGAGCACGACCGTCCTTCAAAAATGGCAAGGATTCTACCGCATCGGGGCAATCCTGCTGTAGGTAGTAGCCGGGCCAAAGCATTGAATATGCACCAGATTGCAGGAGTGCATGCAGCATGTACTGCTCACCCCAGCCCGGGCAATCATAGAAGAACCGTTTGGGATATTCGTAGGGCAGAAAAACATCGTGCACATGAATGACCACACCGGGTTTGAGCGCCGGAATGATGCGGCAGAACAGGTGCGCGACGTCATTGCTCATGCGGACAACGTGGCTGGAATCGATGAACAACACGTCGCCAGCTTCGAGCTGTTCAAAGAGCGTCGGGTCGATCTCCTCCAAACGTTTTTGTTCGAACTGATCCACCACATGCGCGATGTCTGCCCGGGGATACGGATCGATTGCGGTGACCTTGGTCTCCAATCCGCCGTCGATAATCGCCTGCCGCGTTACACGGGTCGAGTTTCCGCAACCCACCTCGATCACCCGCTTGGGTTTGAACCGGCGGATCATCAGATACAGCGCGTCCGCATCCGGGCTGTCGTAGTAGGCGTTGTTAATACGATATCCGGTCTTGTTGCGCGCAGGGTCTTTCAGAGCTTCCAGCGAAGCGGAATGTTCTTGGTATTCCGACACCAGCTGGGCAATGTCGAACCCCTCCATCCCCGGTGACAGGGCATAGGCAGGCCGGGTCAAACCCCCTGCCCGTTCGAACGCCTCAAGACGCGCACGCTCATCCCGTTCGGTCACTTTGTCGATCAGTTTTACACCCAACCGGTCAAGCACGGCGTTCAGCCGGGGGAATTTCCTTGGTTTCACGGGGGTGGCTCCGGGTTTGGTGATAATCTGAACGCCTCCTTACCTGTGCGTATGGGGGCTTCGCAAGAACCCAGCTGGCAAACACTTGGCAAAAAGACAATTTCCGTATTCACTGGTCAGAACACAGTTGCGAGGGCCGGAATGCAGCAGGAATTTACGCTGGGCATCGAAGAAGAGTATCTGCTGGTTGCTCGAGACAGTCTGGAACTCGCCGAAGCGCCTGCCGCGTTAATGGAAGCCTGCCAGGCCGATTTTGAAGGACAGGTCAGCCCCGAATTCCTGCAATGCCAGATCGAGGTCGGTACGCGACCGCATGTGAACATCAGCTCTGCACGCGAGGATCTGAAACGCTTGCGGTCCTGTGTTTCGAAACGCGCCGCCGAGCACAACCTTGCCCCAATCGCTGTTTCCTGCCACCCCTTTGCCGACTGGAAAAAGCAGCAACACACGCGCAAAGACCGATATGACGCGCTCCAACACGCGTTGGGCGGAGTGGCGCGGCGTATGCTTATCTGTGGAATGCATGTCCATATCGGGGTGGCCGATTCAGCCTTGCGCGCCGACCTGATTCCGCAGCTGTCCTACTTTCTGCCGCATCTCTTGGCCTTGTCGACGTCATCGCCCTATTGGAACGGTGAGGACACAGGACTGTCTTCGTACAGGTTAACGGTGTTCGACAACTTGCCACGGACAGGACTCCCGCCGATCTTTTCCGGCTGGTCCGAATATGAACGTACTACGGGCGTCCTGGTCGAACTGGGCGTGATCGAAGATACCACGAAAATCTGGTGGGATTTGCGACCGTCGCACCAATATCCAACGCTGGAGACCCGGATCATGGACGTGCAGCCCCGCATGGAGCATGCACTTTCACTGGCCGCAATGGTGCAGGCGTTAACGCGCATGCTATGTCGCTTGAAAGACCGAAATCTCAGGTGGCGACAATACGATCGCTTTCTCATTGGCGAAAACCGCTGGCGTGCGCAGCGCTATGGCGTTGGCGAAGGGATGATTGACTTCGGAGATCGCTCAATCAAACCCATGCCGGAACTTATGGGCGAATTGATGGGTCTACTGGCCGAAGACGCCGAAGCTCTGGGCACCATGACTGAGTTGGCAAAGCTGCAGCAGATTGCCCAGAACGGCACCTCGGCCACCCGCCAGCGCCGGGTACATGCCGAGGCAGCGGCAAAAGGTGATGACCCCGGCAAGGCTGTGGTTCAACACTTGATTGACGAATTCCATCAAGACCTCTGAACGTTGGCACGTTCTCCCGCACAAGAATGTGCCCGTGATTGATGGCCGTGCAAAATTTCTGTAAGGATTGGGAAATAAACACTCGTTCAATTCAACGGGCAGCGTGGGAGGCAATCCATGGATTTCGCAACAACCGAAGAGCAGAACGCAATCTTCGACATGGCCCATGATTTCGGGCAGGAAAACATCGCCCCATTTGCCCGCCAGTGGGAAGCCGAAGGCACCATCCCCAAAGACCTTTGGCCGCGCATTGGTGAGCTGGGTTTCGGCGGCCTTTATGTCTCGGAAGACAGCGGCGGTTCTGGCCTGTCTCGTCTGGACGCCACGCTTGTGTTCGAAGCTTTGTCGATGGCCTGCCCCTCTGTCGCGGCCTTTCTGTCGATCCACAACATGTGCGCCAAGATGCTGGACAGCTTCGCCAGTGACGAGCTGAAATGCCGCATCATGCCCGATGTTCTTAGCTTGAACACCGTGCTCAGCTATTGCCTGACCGAGCCCGGCTCAGGTTCGGACGCGGCCGCTTTGAAAACCCGCGCGGAACGAACGAACGAAGGCTATACTTTGAACGGCACCAAGGCTTTCATCTCGGGGGGCGGGTATTCGGATGCCTATGTCTGCATGGTGCGCACCGGCCAGGATGGGCCCAAGGGCATTTCGACGGTCTATGTCGAGGATGGCACCCCAGGCCTGAGCTTTGGCGCGCTGGAACAGAAGATGGGGTGGAAAAGCCAGCCTACTGCTCAGGTACAGTTCGACGATTGCAAGATCCCCTCCGACAACCTTGTCGGTGTCGAGGGTGACGGTTTTAAATACGCGATGAAGGGACTGGATGGCGGACGTCTGAACATCGCGTCCTGTTCTCTAGGTGCCGCACAAACCGGGTTGAACATGACACTGCAATACATGTCCGAGCGGAAGGCTTTCGGGCAGTCCATCGACCAGTTTCAGGCCCTTCAGTTCCGTCTGGCAGATATGGAGATCGAGCTGCAGGCCGCCCGGACATTCCTGCGTCAGGCGGCGTGGAAGTTGGATCAGGGCGCGCCCGATTCAACAAAGTTCTGCGCTATGGCCAAGAAATTCGTGACCGAGACGGGATCGAAAGTGGTGGATCAGTGCCTGCAATTGCACGGCGGCTATGGTTATCTGGCCGACTATGGCATCGAAAAACTTGTGCGCGATCTGCGCGTGCATCAAATTTTGGAAGGCACGAACGAGATCATGCGGGTCATCGTTGCCCGCCAGATGCTCTCTCAGCGCTGAGGACTTTATGTCAGACATCTATATTCGCACCGCAGGCCGTGCCGGTCGTATCACCCTGACCCGAACCAAGGCCCTGAATGCACTCAGCTATGACATGTGCCTGGCGATCGACACCGCGCTGCGCAACTGGCGCGAGGACGACGCGGTCGAACTGGTTATTCTGGATGCCGAGGGCGACAAGGCCTTTTGCGCGGGCGGTGACATTGCCGAGCTTTATGAGACCGGCACCAAGGGCGATTTTGAATACGGCCGAAAGTTCTGGCGCGATGAGTACCGCTTGAATGCTCTGATCTTCGAATACCCAAAGCCAGTAGTCAGCTTTCTTCAGGGGTTCACGATGGGTGGTGGCGTCGGCATCGGTTGCCATGGTAGCCATCGCATCGTGGGTGAAACGTCGCAAATCGCCCTGCCTGAATGCTCGATTGGTTTGGTTCCGGATGTCGGCAGCACACTGATGCTGGCACTCGCACCCGGACGGTTAGGTGAATATCTCGGCACTACCGGTCATCGTATGGGTCCAGCAGATGCCATTCTGGCCGGTTTCGCAGATCATTACATTCCGATCCAGCAATGGCCGGATCTGATCGACATGCTTGAAGCATCCGGCGACGCCAGCATTCTTGAAAGCCATTCCGAAACGCCGCCCCAAGGCTCGTTGGGCGCAATGCAAGATGCGATTGAGTCAGATTTCGGTGGCGAAACTCTTGCAGATATACAGAACAGCCTGCGCAACTCGAACAATGAAGCCGCCGCTGACGCACTGAAGTTGATCGGGCGCAATTCGCCACTCTCCATGGCGTGCACGGTCGAAATGCTGCACCGTCTCCGCACTCCAAACCTGACCATACGCAAGGCGTTGGAACTGGAGTACCGATTTACCTATCGCGCGATGGAACACGGGGACTTTCTGGAGGGTATCCGGGCGCAGATCATCGACAAGGATCGCAACCCGAGCTGGCGCCATCAGAACCAAGACGTACCGGCTGTCGCTGTTTCAAAGATGCTACAACCTTTGGGCGCGGACACGCTGACTTTTGAGGAGGATTAAGGAATGAAAATCGGGTTTATCGGTCTGGGCAACATGGGCAATCCGATGGCGGCCAACCTTGCCAAAGCAGGGCATGATGTCAGCGGCTTTGACATGGCGGATGTCTCTGTCCCGGGTGTCACTATCGCCAGCTCCGGTCCTGAGGCCGCGACTGGTGCCGACATCGTCGTGACCATGCTGCCGAACGGACAGATCCTGCGGGCGGTGGCAAAAGAGATCATTCCCGCCATGGTGCCCGGAGCGGTCTGGATCGACTGTTCAACGGTCGATGTCGACAGCGCCCGTGCCGTCGCTGAGCAGGCCAAGGAAGCGGACGTTCTCGCAGTAGACGCCCCTGTGTCAGGTGGCATCGGCGGTGCGGCGGCGGGTACGCTAACCTTCATGGCAGGCGGTAGCGACGCGGCGTTTGAAAAGGCATCGCCGCTGTTCGACATCATGGGTCAGAAAGCTGTGCATTGCGGCGAATCCGGTGCTGGTCAAGCGGCCAAGATTTGCAACAACATGATCCTGGGCGTAACCATGATCGCCACCTGCGAGGCCTTTGCGCTGGCCGACAAGCTTGGGCTGGACCGGCAGAAGATGTTTGACGTGGTCAGCACGTCCTCGGGCTATAGCTGGACGATGAACGCCTACTGCCCCGCCCCCGGCGTTGGACCTGCCAGCCCGGCGGATAACGACTATCAACCCGGATTTGCGGCCGAGCTGATGCTAAAAGACCTGCGGCTCAGCCAGCAAGCTGCTGAAAGCTCGGACGCAGACACGCCCATGGGACAGGTTGCAACAGCGCTTTATGAGAAATTCGTCGAATCCGAAGACGGACTGGGCAAGGATTTTTCCGCCATGCTGCCACGTTTTGAAAACCGTACCAGGGGCTAGCTGCCGCAGGGTGGCAACTTCCTGCCCATCGGGTTGACCGGCGGACAAACAGCGGCCATCTGTTTCCTAACCGCGCTTTAACGCGAAAGGAAACATGATGTCGCGAATTCTGTCTGTTACTTTGACCATTGTCGCGCTTTCATTGAGTCCGGCTACAGCAATGGCTGGGAACGGAAAGAGTAAGGCGGGTCATTGCCCGCCAGGCTTGGCAAAAAAAGCAGTACCCTGTGTTCCGCCGGGTCAGGTAAAAAACCTGTACAAAAAGGGCGACTATATCACGCGCGACTACCGCTGGATCAACGATCCCTACCGTTATGGTCTGAATCGCGGCGGATCCTACATTCGCGCCGGCGATTACGTTTATCGTGTCGACCCCGAAACGCAAAAGGTGCTGAACCTGATCGGCGCAGTGGCTGATATTCTTTACTAAAGAACGGCACTATTCCGCAGCAACGCGCGCACCGTCCAACATCGGCTTGAGATACCTGCCGGTATGGCTGCGATCAACCTCGGCCACATTCTCGGGTGTCCCGGTTGCCACGATCTCACCACCGCCATCGCCGCCTTCCGGGCCAATATCAATGATGTGGTCGGCGGTTTTGACGACATCCAGATTGTGTTCGATCACAACGACCGTATTGCCCTGATCGACCAGTTCATGCAGCACTTCCAACAACTTACGAACATCTTCGAAGTGAAGACCCGTTGTCGGTTCATCCAGAATGTACAACGTGCGACCGGTCGATCGTTTGGACAATTCCTTTGAAAGCTTCACGCGCTGCGCCTCACCACCCGAAAGCGTTGTCGCCTGCTGCCCGACCTTGATATAGCCAAGCCCGACACGCGCCAGTGCATCCATTTTATCGCGGATTGAGGGTACAGCCTTAAAGAATTCCTGCGCGTCTTCGACGGTCATATCCAGTACATCGGCGATGGACTTGCCTTTGAACTTGATCTCCAGCGTTTCACGGTTGTACCGCGCGCCCTTGCAGGTTTCGCAGGTGACATAAACATCTGGCAGGAAGTGCATCTCAATCTTGATGACGCCGTCACCCTGACATGCCTCGCACCGTCCGCCCTTGACGTTAAAGCTGAAACGCCCCGGTTTGTAGCCGCGCGCCTTTGCCTCGGGCAGACCGGCAAACCAATCGCGGATCGGCGTGAAGGCCCCGGTGTAAGTCGCTGGATTCGAACGCGGAGTTCGCCCGATGGGGCGCTGGTCAATGTCGATGACCTTGTCCAGATGCTCCAACCCTTTGATTGTCTCACAGGGCGCCGGCGTTTGCCGCGCGCCGTTCAGACGCATGGAGGCAGTTTTAAACAGCGTCTCAATCGTAAGCGTCGATTTTCCGCCGCCGGAGACACCCGTGACACAGACAAACTTGCCCAGCGGAAACTCCGCTGTAACGTTTTTGAGGTTGTTCCCGGTCGCTTTGACGACCGTAACCTTCTTTTTGTTCCCTTTGCGTCGCTCGGCCGGGACCGAGATCTCGCGGGTTCCCGACAAGTATTGCCCGGTCATCGAGGCCGCATCAGCCGCGATTTGATCAGGTGTGCCCTTGCTGACAACCTGACCACCATGCACGCCAGCCCCCGGCCCGATGTCAAAAACATAATCCGCCTCGCGGATTGCTTCCTCGTCATGCTCGACGACGATCACGGTGTTACCCTGATCACGCAGGTTCTTGAGCGTCCCAAGCAAGCGATCGTTGTCCCGTTGATGAAGACCGATAGAAGGTTCGTCGAGGACGTACAAAACCCCTGTCAAACCGGATCCGATCTGGCTCGCAAGACGAATACGCTGGCTTTCGCCACCGGACAAAGTTCCACTTGAACGGGACAGTGTAAGGTATTCCAAACCAACGTTATTCAGAAACCCCAGCCGCTCACGGATCTCCTTGAGAATGGCACGCGCGATTTCGTTCTTCTGGACACTAAGATGGTTCGGTGCATCTTCGATCCAGGCCAGGGCCTCGCGGATCGACATCTGCACAACCTGCCCAACATGCGCGCCTGCGATCTTAACCGCCAGCGCCTCGGGCCGTAGGCGATAGCCTTCACAGGCGCCACAGGGGCGGTTGTTCTGATACCGCTCAAACTCTTCCCGAATCCAGGCGCTGTCAGTCTCGCGATAGCGGCGCTGCATATTCGGGATCACGCCCTCAAAGCTGCGGGTGACCTGATAGACCCGCCCGCCTTCATCATAGCGGAATTGGATTTCTTCGTCGCCGGAACCGCGTAGAAACACTTGCTGCACCTTTGGTGGCAGGTCCTTCCAAGGCGTGTTCTTGTCGAACTCATAGTGTCGGGCAATCGCTTCGATGGTCTGCAGAAAGTACGGCGACTTTCCCTTGCGCCAGGGCGCCAACGCCCCATCGTATAGTTTCAGGGTCTGGTCCGGCACCACAAGGCGTTCGTCAAAGAACAGCTCGACACCCAGACCATCACAATCCGGGCACGCCCCGAACGGAGCATTGAACGAAAACAAACGGGGTTCGATTTCAGGAATGGTGAAGCCGCTGACCGGGCAAGCAAAATTCTCGCTGAAGGTGATCCGTTCCGGATCGCCCTCACGCGGCGCGGTTTCCAGAACGGCGATACCGTCGGCCAAGTCCAACGCGGTACGCAAACTGTCGGCCAGCCGGGTCTCCATCCCTTCGCGCACGACCAACCGGTCGACGACGACATCAATGTCATGGCGATATTTCTTGTCCAGCGTGGGCGGTTCATCCAGTTCGTAGAATTCTCCGTCGACCTTCACGCGTTGGAAGCCCTGCTTGCGCAGTTCGAGGAATTCCTTTTTGTATTCGCCTTTGCGGTCGCGCACGATGGGGGCGAGCAAGTATCCGCGCGTCCCCTCCTCCATCGTCATGATGCGGTCGACCATGTCCTGAACCTGTTGGGCCTCAATCGGCTGCCCCGTTGCCGGGCTGTACGGCGTACCGGAGCGAGCGAACAACAGGCGCATATAGTCATAGATCTCGGTGACCGTTCCTACCGTAGAACGCGGGTTTTTGGACGTGGTTTTCTGTTCAATCGAAATGGCAGGCGACAGGCCGCTGATGTGATCCACATCCGGCTTTTCCATCATGTCCAGAAACTGGCGCGCATAGGCTGACAGGCTTTCCACGTAGCGCCGCTGGCCCTCGGCATAGATCGTGTCAAAAGCCAAAGACGACTTACCAGACCCCGACAGCCCGGTGATCACCACAAGCTGATCACGTGGGATGTCCACGTCTATACCCTTGAGGTTATGTTCGCGCGCTCCACGCACTTCGATATTCTTCAGCTCAGCCATTTTTGGCCCCCAACACACAAGTGTCTTAGAAATAGGTGAACGACGCTGGAACTCCAACAGAAAAATCAGAACAAAGCAAGAACTGTCATTTATTCGCCTATCCAACAAAGCAGCATCGCAACTGACACGCCGAAGCGTGCAACAAGTTACGATTTCAACGCTGACTTTTGGGAAAATGGCGCGGTTGACGGGGCTCGAACCCGCGACCCCCGGCGTGACAGGCCGGTACTCTAACCAACTGAGCTACAACCGCGCATCTTTTTTCGTGATCCCTTAACCCGGATCCAGGCTGACAGCAGTGGCGCGGTTGACGGGGCTCGAACCCGCGACCCCCGGCGTGACAGGCCGGTACTCTAACCATCTGAGCTACAACCGCCCGCTGTCTGTTCATCGCTGAACGTTTGGGTGTATTATGGCTACGCCCCGACATCGTCAAGCGGCGTTTTGAAGTTTTTTCGAAGAACCTGATTTTTTCCGAATGAGCCATCCGCCACCGAGGCCGCAAAACCAGCTTTTCATGAGCTGCATCGAATTCAATACCGGCCATCTTGCCAACCAATCCGAGTCGCTGTAACAGCAGCGCCTATGGGTGATTAGCTCAGTGGTAGAGCGCTTCGTTCACATCGAAGATGTCAGGAGTTCAAATCTCTTATCACCCACCATTCCACTTCCTCAGAATCAACGCCCTCTAAGGCCTTGAAATTACGATGCTTGCCAGCTTGTATTTCAGCTGCGTATCGTTCCTACATCTGCCGTGTGATCAACCGGCGCTGAGGCATGGGGTTTCGCATGGCCAAATTGAAACGGGATATTGGCCTTGTCGGCCTGACCTTCATTTCGGTCGGTGGAATTATCGGTTCCGGCTGGTTGTTCGGCCCCCTCCTCGCAGTTCAACACGCAGGTCCTGCCGCTATCCTTTCGTGGATCATTGGCGCGGTGGCCATGTTCGTTCTTGCGATAACCTTCGCCGAGATTTCGGCCATGCTGCCCATTCCCGGAGGGATCGCCCGCGTCCCCCAGTTTTCGCACGGGAACATCGTTTCGATGGCAATGGGGTGGACCGCCTGGATTGGCTACAACACCACCGCCCCGATTGAGGTCGAGGCGATGCTGAAATACCTCGGGCCTTACGCTCCCTGGCTGCACACAGCCGATACGGGCGATTTGACCGGCGCGGGTATCGCCGTGGCGTTGTTTTTCATGTTGTTGTTCGTTGTCATTAATGCGTTGGGGGTAAAATTCTTCACGCAAGTCAACGCGACACTGACATGGGCCAAAATTGCCATTCCTATCGTTCTGTCGGTTCTGCTGATCGCAAGTCGATTTGACACCGGGAACTTCACCCAACCGGGTGGTTTTGCGCCGTACGGCTTGCAGGGCATCATGGCGGCTGTTTCAACCGGAGGCGTCATCTTTTCCTTCATCGGTTTCCGTCATGTGGTCGATATGGCTGGTGAGGTTCGAAACCCCAAAGTGGCCATTCCTGCGGCGCTGGTGCTGTCTATTATTCTGTGTGCGGCCATCTATGTCGGATTGCAGATCGCGTTTATCGGCGCACTTGACCCGGAGATGCTAAAGAACGGCTGGGCAAGCCTGAATTTTAGCGGTCAGGGGCCATTGGACGGGGTCATCCTATCGGTTGGGATCGTCTGGTTCCTGAGCGTTTTGAACATAGGCTCGGTCATTGGCCCCTTCGGCAACGGTTTGGTATCGACAGGCTCGAACGCGCGCATTGCACTGGCCTTGTCACAGAACGGGTTCCTGCCAAAGCGTTTGCAAATACTGTCTTCATTTGGGGTGCCCTTGTGGGCCTTGGCTCTGAACTTTCTGATCGGAATCCTGTTCCTTCTTACGGTCCCGTTCACCACCGTTATTGCTCTGAATGGTGCGGCCATCGTTGTGTCTTTCGCCGTTGGGCCAATCGCCGTTGTGTGCCTGCGCCGCCTGATGCCGGACCGCCCGCGTTCCATTCGCATCCCCTTCGTCAAAGTGGTGGCCATCACGGCCTTCGCTATCGCCACACTCATCGTCTATTGGAGCGGATGGGACACCGTTTGGCGGCTTGGCATAGCGTTAATCGTCGGGTTTGTTCTTCTTCTCGCACGGTTCCACAATCGGCTGGACGAAATGGACGTGACCGAGGCCCTGTGGCTGGTTCCCTATTTCGGAGGGATCGGCTTGATCTCGTACCTGGGACAGTTCGGGGTAGGTGCGCTTAAGCAAATCCCCTTTGGCTGGGATATTTTGCTGTGCGTAATGTTCTCAATCGTCATTTTTGGCCTAGCGGTCCGATCCTCCCTGTCCGCCAAAAAGTTTCAGACTTACATCGCTGAGGAAGAGGTTCTGAACCCAAAGAAACCCGTTATAGGCTTTTGAAAAGGAAAAAGGCGGGGAAAACCCCGCCTTTTCTTTGTCTATCGCCGATCGCTTAGTGCGTCGTAGCTGAGGGGCTCGCGCTTTCAGTGGCTTTCGCGGCGGCTGCGGCAGCCTCTTCAGCGGCCTCATCCCACTCAATCGCTTCCGGCTCACGCACCAGCGCCAGTTTGAGAACTTCGGACACGTGCTCGACCGGAATGATCTTCAGACCTTCTTTCACGTTGTCCGGGATCTCAGCCAAGTCCTTTTCGTTCTCTTCCGGGATCAGGACCGTTTTGATGCCACCACGCAGGGCCGCCAGCAGTTTCTCTTTCAAACCACCAATCGGCATCGCATTACCACGTAACGAAACCTCACCTGTCATCGCGATGTCCTTGCGAACCGGAATACCGGTCAGCACGGATACGATCGAGGTCACCATGGCCAGACCAGCCGAAGGCCCGTCTTTCGGAGTCGCACCATCCGGCACATGGACGTGGATATCCAGCGAGTCGAACTTGGGCGGTTTCACCCCGATCTGCGGCGAAATTGACCGCACATAGGACGACGCCGCATCGATGGATTCCTTCATCACATCGCCCAGCTTGCCGGTGGTCTTCATCCGACCCTTGCCCGGCAGTTTCAGCGCCTCGATATGCAACAGATCACCACCGACCGATGTCCACGCCAGACCGGTGACAACACCAACCTGATCGTCCTGTTCGGCCAGGCCATAGCGGAACTTGGGCACGCCCAGGAACTCATCCAGATTGTCTGGCGTCACCGTTACAGATTCAGCCTCTTTCTTGATGATCTTGGTCAGCGACTTCCGCGCCACCTTGGCGATTTCACGTTCTAAGTTCCGAACGCCAGCTTCCCGCGTGTAAGTGCGGATGATCGAATGCAGCGCGTCATCGGTCAGTTCGAACTCTTTGGCCTTCAGGCCGTGGTTTTTCACCTGCTTGCTGATCAGATGCTGCTTGGCGATCTCGCTTTTTTCGTCCTCGGTGTAGCCGGCCAGCGGAATGATCTCCATCCGGTCCAGCAAAGGCCCAGGCATGTTGTAGCTGTTGGATGTGGTCAGGAACATCACGTTGGACAGGTCGTATTCGACCTCAAGATAGTGGTCCATGAACGTGCTGTTCTGTTCCGGATCCAACACCTCAAGCATCGCCGAAGCCGGGTCACCACGGAAGTCCTGCCCCATCTTGTCGATCTCGTCGAGCAGGATGAGCGGGTTTGTGGTCTTCGCCTTTTTCAGCGCCTGGATGATCTTACCAGGCATCGAACCGATATAGGTCCGACGGTGGCCACGGATCTCGGACTCGTCACGCACACCGCCCAGCGAGATGCGAATGAACTCACGCCCCGTCGCACGTGCAACCGACTTACCAAGCGAAGTTTTACCCACACCCGGGGGGCCGACAAGGCACATGATCGGGCCCTTCAGCTTTTTCGAACGCTGCTGTACGGCGAGATACTCGACGATCCGCTCTTTGACCTTCTCAAGGCCATAGTGATCGGCATCCAGAATGTCCTGCGCGCGGCCCAGATCCTTTTTGACGCGGGATTTGGTGCCCCACGGCAAGGCCAGAATCCAGTCCAGATAGTTGCGTACGACGGTAGCCTCAGCCGACATCGGGCTCATGTTACGCAGCTTTTTCAGCTCGCCTTCGGCCTTTTCCCGGGCCTCTTTCGACAGCTTGGTCTCTTCGATCTTGGTTTCCAGTTCGGCCACTTCATTGCTGCCGTCTTCGCCATCGCCAAGTTCCTTCTGAATGGCCTTCATCTGCTCATTCAGATAGTACTCGCGCTGCGTCTTCTCCATCTGGGTTTTGACGCGGGTCTTGATCTTTTTCTCAACCTGCAGAACCGACATTTCGCCCTGCATCAGGCCATAGACCTTCTCAAGCCGCTCGCTCACGCTGAGGGTTTCCAGCAGGTCTTGCTTTTGCTCAACCTCGATACCCAAATGACCCGACACAAGGTCAGCCAGCTTTGCCGGTTCGGTGGATTCCCCAACCGCGGTCAACGCTTCTTCGGGGATGTTCTTGCGTACTTTCGCGTAACGCTCGAACTCATCCGCAACCGTGCGCTGCAGTGCCTCGGTCGTGGTCACGTCACCCGGAATCTCGGTCAGATACTCGGCGCGGGCCTCAAAGAACTCTTCGTTTTCAAGGAATTCCGTGATCATCACACGGGCTTGGCCCTCGACCAGCACCTTTACTGTGCCGTCCGGCAATTTCAGCAATTGCAGTACATTGGCCAGCACACCGGACCGGTAGATGCCGTCCTCGGTTGGGTCATCGTCGCTCGGGTCGATCTGGCTGGACAACAGAATCTGCTTGTCGTCCTGCATCACTTCTTCCAGCGCGCGGACGGATTTTTCCCGACCTACGAACAGCGGCACAATCATATGCGGGAAAACCACGATATCGCGCAGCGGCAGCACTGGGTATGATGAGTTCAGGGGCTCTTGCATGCTCTATCCTTATCATTGGCAAGACGGCTCTGGTCCCTCATCGAGGCAACGCCTGTCCGTCTCCTGTACTTTAGAGTGAAGAAATGGTGCACATGGGCACACAATTCAACCTTCCCTTTTGACCATCACAATGACGCGAACCAGAAAGATCGGCAAGCCGATAACAGGACCACAGAAGCTAATTTCTGGGGCCGAGCTGGATAGAAGAGAAAACCTTGTCCGGCAATCTCTGTAGGAACCCAACTAAATATTCCGGCAACAAGTCATAAAACTGCCATTTTTCCGCTCAAAACAGTTTCCAAAATGGAACCAATAAATCGAACGTGGAGATCTCTGCCATGACAACGTCAAACCCCACAAGCGCCGCGGATATTGACTATGAAAAGTATTTGTCTGCCCGAGACTCTGATCATACCGCGTTGCTAACACACGCGGCAAAATCGTCCGGCCGGTCCCCAGTTCAAATTCAGCGCGAGTTTAACAAAATAGCCAAGTCGCACAGCAGATTGAACATGGCCGAATATGTGCGTAACGGGCTGCATCATTCTGATCGGTTCTCGGACGCTCAAAGATCCGAGTACATTTCAAACGATCTTCACTGGCCAATCACACATATATGCAACCACACTGGCTGGCAAAGCGCAGCTGAAGACAAAGTAGTAGCGACAACTCTGCTCAATGCGGTGGATGTGCCGGTCCCGGACATTGTGGGCGTAATCGACCAAACCTCACGTGTATTTCCAGGCATAAAAAAGATTTGCACTGCGGATGATCTACGCGAAACGGCACTGGATAATCTACATACGGGCCTGTTTGGGAAAATTACTGAAGGGATGGTCAGCTTTGGCGCATTCCGAATCCAGAACGCTGATAATGATACTTTAACATGCGCGGGGATGAACCCTGTACCATACGAAGAATTCTTGTCAGAAACCGTTGGGCAGAACTCGTATGTCTTGCAACCTTTGCTTCACAATCATTCAGCCCTCAGGCCGTATGCTTCTGCTCTGGCCACGATTAGAATGGTGAACCTGCTTCGCGAGGACGACGTTTTTTGTCCGATCGCAGTGATCAAGCTGCCCCAAAACGACAATATCGCTGATGCCTTTTGGCGCCCCGGTAATCTAGCTTGTGCGATTGACCCCGAGACTGGAAAAATCACTACCGTCACTCGGCGTGATGGCATGGAGGTTACCTTTCTGGAAGATCACCCCGAAACAGCCGGTTTGATGGGAATGCAATTGCCCTACTGGCAAGAATTGCGCGAGATAAACAGCCGTGCTGCCCGAACCTTTGCGCCGATACGTTATCAATCCACCGACATCGCAATTACTGAGTTAGGCCCCGTTGTTGTTGAATTGAATTACGGCGGCGGTTTCGACTTACCTCAATACGCGACTGGTCGCGGAATGCTTACAAAAGAAGTCCGGGATTTTTTTGAGAGCTTTGGTTATGACTTCGGTCAAGCGCCGAACAAAAAACGGCGTTCACTGCTTGGTTTTAGGCGTTAACAGTCTGTTTTGGGAAGGTGAGGAACCTTCCCAAACCTCGCCATGCCTAGACTGGTTCAATATCCCCCTGCGCACGCTGTGCGTGGAACTCGACCTGCCAGGCATCGAATGTTCCGGCGGCGATGGCGTCGCGCATGCCCTGCATGATCTCTTGGAAATAGTGCAGATTATGCCAGGTCAGCAGCATACCCGAGATCATCTCGTTCGAGCGGAACACGTGGTGCAGATAGGCGCGGGAGTAGTTTGAACAGGCAGGACACGTACAGAGTTCATCCAACGGGCGCGGATCGTCGGAATGCCGGGCATTCTTGATGTTCACCACGCCGTAGCGCGTGAATACCTGCCCTGTGCGCCCCGAGCGGGACGGCAGCACACAATCCATCATGTCAATGCCACGCGCAACGGCGCCGACGATATCATCCGGTTTTCCAACGCCCATCAGATAACGTGGTTTGTCGACCGGCAGCATGTCCGGCGCAAAGTCCAGCACGTCGAACATCGCCTCTTGGCCTTCACCCACGGCAAGTCCACCGACGGCGTAGCCCTCAAAACCGATCTCTTTCAGCGCTTCGGCCGATTCCTCGCGGAAATCCTGCTCTAGTCCGCCCTGCTGAATGCCGAACAAGGCGTGACCCGGGCGATCCCCGAAAGCATCACGCGACCGCTCAGCCCACCGCATCGACAGGCGCATCGACTCGGCAATGCGATCCCGGTCAGCGGGCAACGCTGGGCATTCGTCGAAACACATAACGATGTCGGACCCCAACAGGCGCTGAATCTCCATCGACCGTTCAGGCGTCAATTCGTGGCGCGAACCGTCGATATGAGATTTGAAGGTCACGCCTTTTTCGGTCAGCTTGCGCAACCCGGCCAGCGACATGACCTGGAACCCACCGGAATCCGTTAGGATCGGCCGTTCCCAATTCATGAACTTGTGCAACCCGCCCAGACGGTCGATCCGTTCGGCGGTCGGGCGCAGCATCAGGTGATATGTGTTGCCCAGCAGGATGTCTGCCCCAGTGGCACGTACGCTTTCCGGCATCATCGCTTTGACCGTTGCCGCCGTGCCAACCGGCATAAAGGCCGGCGTTCGAACTTCCCCGCGCGGAGTGTTGATGACTCCGGTACGGGCCTTGCCATCCGTGGCTTTCAGGTCAAATGAGAAACGGTCTGTCATGTGAATGCCTCAGGGTCGCTGAACCGGGCAGCAATTGCCCGATCTTCGCTGGTATTGCAAGTCGTCAGGGCAATGACGCAACGCGGTCAGTGAACAGGCTGACAACCCCTGCCCCATCCACATCCCGGCATACGCGCACCATTGGTCTATTGGCATCCGGTCGGGTTGCCCCGATTTGCGGACCATCTACCTCAACCTGAAGCCCGGTTTCGACTATCTCGAACATGGGTTCGTGGGTACAGGCAATCACAGCCGTCGAGTCGTGCAGGCCGCACCCTTCCAATCCGCCGATATCCTTGTAGAACTTCAGATAAAATTTCGAGATGTCGCGCAGGAAACCGCCCATGTCAGCGGAACGCGCCGCCAATGCATCAAAATCCGCGGTCTCGTACAGAGTTTTCAGAGTGACATCCAAGCCGACCAGAACAGTATCTGGCGGAGACGCGAACACTGCATCCGCGGCCTGTGCATCGTGATAGATGTTGGCCTCGGCATGCTCCGTGATGTTCCCGGGGCAAAACACGGCACCGCCCATGATCACCAGTCGCTTGATGTTGCCTGCAAACTCTGGGTCCAACCGCATTGCATCGGCGACATTGGTCAACGGTCCAATGGCGCAGACGACCAGCTCACCCTTGTGTTCCCGCGCCTGCTCGACAAGGAATTCGGCCGCCGTCAGGGGGTGATTTTCCCCAATCTGCGGGATGTCAGTCAAATCACCGAATCCTTCGGGGCCGTGCACATGCTCGGACGGGTCGTAGGTGGTCGCACCGACTGGAAGCCGCGCTCCTTCGGCTACTGGCGCGTCCAATCTCAGTTTATGCAGCAAGAACCGCGCGTTGCGGCTGGATTGGTGCACATGTGTGTTGCCGAAAACCGTGGTCAGGCCGATCAGGTCAATTTCAGGTGCAGCGGCGGCATAGGCAATGGCCATCGCATCGTCGATGCCCGGATCTGTATCAATTATCAGTTTCATCCCCGCCCGATAGCGCAATCACAACCGGATGCAAAGCAGCCACATTCAAAAAATTCCGCGCCACATTGTGGTTTTCAGAGATTTGCTTCTATCCCCATTCCCGCCATACCAGAGTTGAAAATGGGCGAGTCAATCCCCAAGTGTATACCATAGTACACAAAAATACAGAGGACAGATATGACCGAAGAACAGATCATTGGATTGCTAACATCGAACATCATTTACCTGCTCGCGGCAGTTCTGATTGTCGTCGTTATTTTCAAGGGCATCAAAATTGTGCCTCAGTCCGAAAAATACGTGGTTGAACGCTTTGGCCGCCTGCATTCGGTGCTTGGCCCCGGCATTAACTTTATCGTTCCTTTTCTAGATGTTGCGCGTCACAAGATATCTATTCTTGAACGCCAGCTGCCGAATGCGACGCAGGACGCGATCACCAAGGACAACGTTCTGGTTCAGATCGATACTTCGGTGTTCTACCGCATTCTTGAACCGGAAAAGACCGTGTACCGTATCCGTGACGTCGACGGTGCGATTGCAACAACCGTTGCAGGTATCGTCCGTGCCGAAATCGGTAAAATGGATCTGGATGAGGTGCAGTCCAATCGCGCGCAATTGATTGAACGCATTCAGGAAAGCGTCGAAACTGCCGTTGACGACTGGGGGATCGAAGTCACCCGCGCCGAGATTCTGGACGTAAACCTGGATCAGGCCACACGCGATGCTATGTTGCAGCAGCTGAACGCGGAACGTGCCCGTCGTGCGCAGGTGACCGAGGCTGAAGGTCAAAAACGTTCGGTCGAATTGAATGCGGACGCGGAACTTTATGCGGCCGAGCAGACCGCAAAAGCCCGCCGTATTCAGGCCGAGGCCGAAGCTTATGCAACCGGCGTGGTCGCCAAGGCCATTCAGGACAATGGTATCGAGGCCGCCCAGTATCAGGTCGCATTGAAGCAAGTCGAAGCACTGAACGCACTGGGTAACGGCACCGGGTCGCAGACCATCGTGGTTCCCGCCAATGCGCTTGAGGCCTTTGGCGATGCCTTCAAGATGTTGAAAGGAGGAAAGTAATGGCTGATCCCTTCTGGCTGACATGGTGGCTCTGGCTGGCCGGAGCGCTGGCTCTGGGCATACTTGAGATCGTCTTGCCGGGGTTCATCTTTCTTGGCTTTGCGATTGGCGCGGCGGTCACAGGGCTTCTACTTGTGATCCCCGGTTTTGCCCCGAGCCTGGCAGTCTTGCTTTTGATCTTTGCGGGTCTTTCGCTTGTGGCCTGGCTGATCCTGCGGCGCATGTTCGCCCTGCCCCATGGCCAGGTGAAAACCTTCCGCCACGATATCAACGATTGATCCAAATCGACGCAGCGTCCGACGGGCCACACGGCACCACTGGACGCTGCCCCAGCCTTTCCCTATATAATTTCTCAGGTAACAGCCCCGAGGCACGAATGACCCATCCAAGTGAACAGTTCGAAGGTACGCCGTTGATCGCACCTTCGACCATCGATCATCCACTCTACGATTCCGTGGTCGAGGCTTGCAGATCCGTCTTCGATCCCGAGATTCCGGTGAATATCTACGATCTGGGTCTGATCTATACGATCGACATCACCAAGGAAAACGCGGTGAAGGTCATCATGACACTGACCGCGCCCGGATGCCCGGTCGCCGGTGAAATGCCAGGCTGGATTGTCGAAGCCATCGAACCGGTCGCTGGCGTCAAAGAGGTTGACGTCGAGCTGACATGGGAGCCCCCCTGGGGCATGGAGATGATGTCAGACGAAGCACGTCTTGAACTGGGATTCATGTAGAATTTCGCTCAGCTTTACCAAGTAAAGCATTGAAGTATAACAAAAAGAGCTGTCTATGAACCGGAGCAGCCCTTTTTACGTCAAAGGGCCCGAGCGGCCTATTCCACGCCGCAGGTCGATTTTATCTCGGCCGCGCGTTGATCCAGCTCTTTGACGTAATCGCCATTCAACATACTGAGCCTTTTTTGCTCGGTTCCCGTGACCAGTCCCAGCAATGCACCGGCAGGAGTGATCGCAATGATACTTTCTGCCTGCTGGTCTTCTGCGTGCTTCTTTTCTGCGGCGATAGCCCGAAGATCCCCCTCGGCTGTTGCGCAATTCACCGGATGCCGTGCGCTATCCGTTGCTGCATGTGCCAGACCTGCGGTCAGAAAGACTGCGGCTACAGCTTGCATCGTTATGATTTTTCTGCGGAAATGCCTGTTCTTCGCCATCTTCTTTCGCCCTTCGCTCAAATGTCCTGTCACAATCGTCAAGCTAAGGCGAAGACCGGGAGTGACGCAAGTTTGCTGTGGCAATTGGTCGTTTGGCCGCGTCACTGCCGGTAAAACTTAGGTCAGCAGGTCTGCTATGTCTTGAGCCTGACGCCTCTCGGCCCTAGATTGGGGATAACGTAGCGCAACGGAGACCACCATGTTTGGCATTCCCGGCAAACAGGCCGTGACAATGACGACCAAAGCGGCCGAGCAGATCGCACGCCTGATGGCGTCCGGCGGTCATGCCGGATTGCGCATTGGCGTCAAAAAAGGCGGCTGCGCCGGCATGGAATACACCATGGACTACGTGGATGAGGCCGATACCAACGACGAAGTGGTCGAACAGGACGGTGCCCGCATCATGATCGCGCCAATGGCGCAGATGTTCTTGTTCGGAACTGAAATCGACTATGAGGTCTCGCTTCTGGAAGCCGGGTTCAAGTTCCGCAACCCGAATGTTGTGGACGCTTGCGGTTGCGGCGAATCCATCAAATTTGACGAGACGCTTTCCACACAAAACTAAGTTGCCTGCAGGTGCAGATAGGTTTCGTTGTAGCGCCGTGTAAGATGGTCACCTGCGCTGATCGTTTTGCCTGAGCTTGGCGGAGCAACGTTGGTGTCGTAGGACGGGTTAAAAAACAGTGGGACCGAAATGCGTTCTTGCGTCCCGCCTATGACGCGATGCTCGGTGGCTTTGACTTTTCCGGCGGTCCAGAATTCCAGCATCTCTCCAAAGTTGATGATGAACGTACCAGGCGCCGCAGAGACAGGTTGCCAGCGATCATCCGGCATGCGGACCTCAAGCCCTGAGACCCCGTCCGTGGCCAGCAATGTCAGACACCCATAGTCAGTGTGCGCCCCGATGCCAAAATCCCGATCACCTGCCCATGCCGGGCGTTCTGGGTAGTAGTTCCCGCGCAACAGGGCCATTGGCGTGTCAAAGGCACGATCAAAGCTGAGTTCATCCCGGCGCAATGCGACCGCAATGGCCCGAAGAACGCGCATCGCCACATTGCAAGCGTCGCTGTAGTAATCTCTGATAATATCCTGGAAATCCAAGGGACTGTTCGGCCACAGGTTTGGTGCATACACACTGAGCCCTTTTCCGGCATAAGAATTTCCCGCAGGCAATTCGTAACCGCAATCGAACACTTCCTTGAAATCCGGATTGGCCTTTGGGTCGACCTGCTCTGATCGCGGCGCGCCCCACCCTCGGTTTGAACCCGTCATCGCCATATCAACGGTTTTCTTCTGGGCATCCGGCAAATGGAAGAAGTCGCGATACACCTCGATCACGTTTCGGACTTGATCGGCGTTCAACCCGGTGTTCGACACCGTTAGAAACCCAACTTCACCAATGGCATGCAGCAGCTTTGCCATCTCTGAAGCCTCGCGTTCGTCCAGTTTTCTCAGATCCAGATCGTCGATCATGCCGCCCTCCACAATGACGCGGAACCTGCCGTTGTGGTCGGACCTTTGCAACCGGAATTGTCAGGCTCGGCTGGTGGTGCTATCCGATGAGCAAACAACGACTTATTTGGGGGTACGCGTTATGCGGCGCAAGCTGGCAGCTGGAAACTGGAAAATGAACGGAACTGCGGCTGCATTGCCCGAGCTTCAGTCGCTGGCTACATCGTTTCCTGATGCATCGGTAGACGTCCTGATTTGCCCACCGGCAACCCTACTGTATCGCGCGGCAGAAGCGGTGAAAGACACCGGAATTACCGTCGGCGGTCAGGATTGCCATGCAGCCGAATCCGGCGCACATACCGGCGATGTCAGTGCTCAGATGCTGGTTGATGCAGGGGCAAGCGCGGTCATTCTTGGGCATTCAGAACGGCGCGAAGATCACGACGAACAGAATGAGGATGTCCGCGCCAAAGCACGCTCCGCGATGGACGCGGGCCTGAAAGCCATCATTTGCGTCGGCGAAAGCCTGGAACAGCGCGAAGCCGCGAACACGCTGGACATCATTGGCGGTCAGATGTCCGGCTCGATCCCAGATCAGTCAACCGGTGAGAACCTGGTTGTTGCCTATGAACCGATCTGGGCCATTGGCACCGGCAAAGTCCCCACACTGGACGAGATCGGAGAAGTGCACGACTTCATCCGCGCTCGGCTTGAACGTCGATTTGGCGAAGGCGTCGGCCGCTCGGTCCGGTTGCTCTATGGCGGTTCGGTCAAACCGGGCAACGCAGCCGATATCTTTGCAGTCTCCAACGTGGACGGGGCGCTGGTGGGCGGCGCAAGCCTGAAAGCCGAGGATTTTTCGGGCATTATCGACGCCCTGCAAAAGGCCTGAGGTCAAGCCAATTTCATCGTCACCAGCCCGGCCACAATCAGGGCCGCCGCGATCAGGCGGGGCGCGGTCAGCGCCTCGCCCAGAAACATCACGCCGACCATGAAGGCACCGACGGCGCCGATGCCTGTCCAGATCGTATAGGCCGTGCCTAAGGGCAAATCCCGCATCGCAAGGGCAAGCAACCCGAACGACCCGATCATTGAAGCAGCCATCAAAGCCGTAGGCCATAGGCGCGTGAAACCGGCGGATTGCTTCATGGCGACGGCCCAGACAATTTCCAGAAGGCCAGCGAATAACAAAAACATCCAGGGCATAGAGACACCTCACATCTATTCGGGTCGTCCCGAATGATCAGCCAACAAGGCGAGGTCGTCCTCTTTCCCGTACATAAATTCTCTTGCCCGGTATTCAAGAGGGCGCGGCGTGCAGCTCAAAACCTCCAACGCGGCGCGACCCGAAAAACCCAGTATTTGTTGCGCCCATCGGTGATCCCTGCCCTCAGATGACGGCATCCGTTACTGGGGGACAAGCCGTCACCTTGCCTATCGCGGGATCGCGCTGGGTGCGAAATACTTAAAAATGGCGGCATAAAAAAAAGGCCGGGTCTGGCATAGACCCGGCCTTTCTTGTCGCAGGTATGCCCGCTAGTTCGTCACGATTTCCGGACCCATAAAGGTATTGGGCAAGAAGGTCGAAATCCACGGAATGTACGTCACCATGATCAGGAAGACGAACAGGACAGCCAGGAACGGCAGCGCCGCCTTCACAACGCTCATCATCGGCATACCAGCCACGCCCGAAGTCACGAACAGGTTCAGTCCGACCGGAGGCGTAATCATCCCAATCTCCATGTTGACCACCATGATGATGCCCAGATGGATCGGGTCGATGCCCAACTCGATGGCAATCGGGAACACCAGAGGTGCCACGATGACCAACAGTCCCGAAGGTTCCATGAACTGACCACCGATCAGCAGGATCACGTTGACCACAATAAGGAAGGTAACCGGCCCCAAACCCGCCGATAGCATGGCACTAGCGATATGCTGAGGCACCTGTTCATCGGTCAGCACGTGCTTGAGGATCAGCGCATTAGCGATGACGAACAGCAACGTCACCGTCAACTTACCGGCCTCGAACAGCGTGTGCTTGGTGTCAGGGTGAAAGAAGGCCGTGACCAAAGCATAGGGCTTTTTCAACAGCGGAATGTTCTGCCCGTCCCCATTGGTGCTGAGGGGCCCCATGTCCTTGTAGACAAAGCTGGCGATAAAGAAGGCATAGACGGCAGCGACGGCAGCAGCCTCGGTCGGCGTGAAGATACCACCATAGATACCGCCCAGAATGATCACGATCAGGAATAGGCCCCAACCGGCTTCGCGTGCCGAGGTAAAGATTTCACCCCAACCCTTCCAGTCACCCTTCGGCAGGTTCTTAACCTTGGCCATGACGTAAATCGTGACCATCAGCATTAGACCCGCCATCAGGCCCGGGATGACGCCCGCAAGGAACATCCTCCCGACCGAGACCTCAACGGCGGCGGCATAGACCACCATGACAATGGACGGCGGGATCAGAATGCCCAGCGTACCCGCGTTACAGATCACACCGGCAGCGAATTCCTTGGAATAGCCAACCTGCCGCATACCGGCGATCACGATGGAACCGATGGCAACAACCGTGGCCGGAGAAGAGCCTGAAAGCGCAGCGAACAACATACAGGCAAAGACACCCGCAATTGCCAGACCGCCTGGCAAGTGCCCAACACAGGCGATGGAAAAGCGGATGATCCGCCGCGCCACTCCACCGGTCGTCATGAAAGACGACGCAAGAATGAAGAACGGGATCGCCAACAGAGTAAAGTGGCCTTCAAAGGCTTCGAACAGGGTTCCCGCGACCGAAGCCAACGAACTGTCGGAGTAGATCAACAGGAACAGGGTCGAGCTGAGGCCCAAGGCCACCGCAATCGGCACACCGATCAGCAGCAGGCCAATAACCATAGAGAAAAGAAGTACGACGTCCATCAGTCATGCTCTCCTTGCTGAGCGCGGACTTCTTCGATCTCGTCCTCGACTTCGTGGCTGGCAACAAGACGGTCGGTCTCACCACGCCAGATTTGTACTGCGACCTGAGCAAAGCGGATCACTAGAAGCAGCATCGACACCGGCAACACCAGATACGGCACCACCTTGGGCAATTTTTCATACCCCTCGCCATAGTTGATCAGATCCTCGAGGAAGCGCAGCGGCACGACCATCGGAATATCGTCCACTTCGTAAAAACTCTGGCTGCGTGCGTCGAAATTAAACCCGGTCGGGAACCAGCGGCCCGATGTTGGCGGCAGGTCCGCAAACACGGCCCAGTAGTCATACGACCCTTTCAGAAGCAGAAGCGAGAACACCAGACAGCACGCCACCGATATCAGCGCCAGAATGCGGCGTGGCGCCGGGGCCAGCATGTTCAGGATTGCATCAACACCCAGATGCGCGTGTTTCTTGACCGCATAAGAGGCCCCCAGCAACACCAGCCAGCCAAAGGTGAAAACCGTCAGCTCAAGCGCCCATAAGATATTGGAGTTAAACACAAAACGCGCGATCACGTTGGCGAAGGTTACGACCGTCATCACGCCCAACAGAGCGGCAATCATGGTCTCTTCGATATGGTCGACCAGCCCGCCTTGGCCGGGTTTCGAACCAGACATTTTTCTGTCCCCACATTATTGGTGATGAGAGTTAGGTGTGGCGGGCCAAATTACGGCCCGCCCAGCCTGCGTGTCCGCCACTCCCCAGTCTTTGGACACGCGGCCTCAACCAGGATCAGAACCCGGCGTTGATGGCCTGAGCGGCGTCGATCTTATCCTGACCTACGTCGTCGGAAAACTGGTCCCAAACGGGCTTCATCGCATCGACCCAGGCCTGGCGCTGTTCGGGGTTCAGTTCGCGGATGATTCCGCCGGCATCAGTGATCGAAGCCTTGGCTGCTTCGTTCACCGAGAAGGCTTCCTTGTTCCGTGTCTCGGTCACTTCGCCCAGAATCGTCAGGAACTGATCGCGCACCTCGGGATCAAGGCTGTCCAACCAGTCAACCGATGTCACGACCAGATAGTCGATGATGCCATGGTTGGTCTCGGTGATACCGTCCTGCACTTCGAAGAACTTTTTGCCATATATGTTCGACCAGGTGTTTTCTTGGCCATCCACAACGCCCTGCTGCAGCGCGCCGTAAACTTCCGAGAACGCCATTTTCTGCGGGCTGCCGCCAATGGCTTCCATTTGGGCTACCAGAACGTCCGAGGATTGAACACGGAATTTCAGGCCTTCGGCATCCGACGGAGCCTCAAGCGGTTTGTTGGCCGACATCTGTTTCATGCCATTGTGCCAGAACGCCAGCCCTTGCAGGCCGCGGCGCTGCATGCTGTCCTTCATGGCCTGACCATCCGCCGAGGCCTGGAATGCATCAACTGCATCGATGTTCTTGAACATGAACGGCAGGTCGAACAGACGGAACTGTTTGGTAAACTTCTCGAACTTCGACAGCGACGGCGCGGCCAGCTGGACGTCGCCTTGAAGCATTGCTTCAAGCACCTTGTCGTCATTATAGAGCGTCGAGTTCGGATAGACCTCAACGCACATTACGCCATTCATCTCGTCATTGACGCGCTGCTCCAGCAGCGATGCCGCGATGCCCTTGGGGTGTTTGTCCGTGTTCGTCACATGCGCGAACTTGACGACAATCTCGCCGTCATCACACGCGGCCATACCGGCGGTTGCTGTAACACTCAACGCCAGCGCGGTCGCGGCAGTTGTCAGGAATTTCATCTGTCTTTTCCTCCCAGACTTCCATGAAACCTTCAGTCAACGCCAGATCGGCGTCTCATGTGGCGCAGTGAAGCGAATCAAGGGGCACCGCTCAACTTTTTGTTCGAAATTCAGAAAGTTCAAATATTTTTGTTTTACTTCATAGTTTTAGAAGGTACTTCCACGCCATCAAAAGGCAGTGACACTACCCGTTGTGCGAAAATCCGCACATTTATTTCCCCGGCTGTGCGGATTTCCGCACGCACTTCGAATCAGATCGAACGACTCACCCCCTGATTCTGTGGTGACTACCCGCAGCCTGCGAATGCAGGCTGCCCGGCCCAACGCCTTTAAATGCATGATAATGCGGTCAAAGGCGGCGGGTGCCCCCGTTAGCGCCGATAGTCTTCTGGGCGAATCTGATAGCGCGCCAGTTTGTCGTAAAAAGTCTTGCGTGGCAGTTTCAACGCACTTGCCGCATCCGAGGCTTTGCCATTGTGCCGACCCAGCGCCGCAATCAACAACGACCGCTCTACGCGCGCCATTTGCTCGTTCAGCCCCAGATCAGCGGCACGTGCCACCTCTTCCGGCATCCCCAACACGAACCGCATCGCCGCCGACATCAGCGATCTGGCATTGCCCGGCCAATCGCTGGCCATCAACGACGCAAGTTGCTCCGAGGTAATCTCGGGTTCGGCAATGCCCGCCTGTTCCGCCGATTGCGCGACATAATGGCGAAAGATCACGGGAATATCTTCGGGTCGTTCCGCCAGCGACGGGATCCGCACACGCATGACATCCAGGCGATAAAACAGGTCGGCATTGAATTGGCCCTGCTCTGACAGCACCGCCAGATCTGCGGTTGTTCCCGCGACAATCCGTGAACCGGTGCCCTGCTCTATCATTTCAAGCGCGGCGTATTGCGTGGCGTCTGGCATGGCCGAAACCTCATCCAAGAACAACGACCCACCGGCCGCATCTTCGCACACGCGTACCAACCCCTCGGGCGTCAGCCCTGAGGCCGGGCGCTTGACGAACGGCCCCTGCCCGACCGGCGACATCAGATGAACGACTTCGGCCACTTTCGATATCCCGCTGCCCGGTGGCCCGGTTACCAGAACTTCTGCCCCGGTGGGGGCGACGGATCGGACCCGTTCACGCAGTGCTTCGGCCTGCGCGGACAGGCCGAACAAAAGCCGCGCTGCCGGATCGCCGCGCTCAAGCTCTGATTTGAGGGCACGCTGTTCGATCACGTGCGCGCGCGCGTCAAAGGCTCGTTCCAACACGGGCAGCAGGTCCGTCGCCGCACATGGCTTTTCCAGAAAATCAAAAGCTCCCTGTCCCATGGCCTGCACCGCCATCGGGATGTCGCCCTCACCGGTCAACAGGACAACGGGCAAGTCTGGATCAACCTCACGCGCGTAGTTCAGCAGATGAAAACCATCCCGGCCCGGCATACGGATGTCCGAAACGATCACGCCCAGAAAGTCGGCGCGTATATGGTCTTTTGCTGCCACAAAGGATCCCGCAGTAACCGGATCATAATCTGCCAACTCAAGTGTTTGCGCCAAAGCTTCGCGGACGGCAGCGTCGTCATCAACCAGTAGAATTTTCCGCGTCATGCGACCTCGTGCTCCGTGAAAGGTTCAAGCTCGACGGTAAACAGCGCCCCGGTGTCCAGATTTGCACCCCGGATGTTACCCCCAAAGCTTTGCACCAGACCATACGAAATCGAAAGCCCAAGCCCCATCCCCTCCGAGGTTCCGACAGCCTTTGTCGTATAGAACGGTTCGAACAGTTTTTCCGAGTTTTCGATGCCCGGGCCGATATCGCGGACAGTCACGGCCAGCTTGTCGCCGCGGTCGATCGCAATGCGGATGAGGCGGTCGTCTTGCTCACTCATCGCGTCAGCGGCATTGTTAATCAGGTTGACGAACACTTGAACCAACCGCACCTCGCCGCCCCATGCGTAAACCGGGTTATTGGGCGGGGCCCAATCCATACGGACATCCTCGGTCCGCAACCGCGCCTCGGTCAACTCGACCGCCGTATCGATCACCTGAACCAGGTTAACCTTGCCCATCGGTTCACTTTCGTTGCGCGAAAAGGCGCGCAGGTTCTTGATGATACGTGCCATGCGCGCTGCCATAGCGGAGATACGCGTCAGGTTCTCCGACGCTTTCTCATCCCGGCCCCGGGATAGAAAAGCCGCGCCATTATCTGCGAATTGCTGGATCGCCATCAGCGGTTGGTTCAGTTCGTGACTGATACCCGCCGACATCTGACCCAACGCGCTGAGTTTACCTGCCTGGATCAGCTCTTCCTGAGCGTGTTTCAGAGCCGCTTCTGCGTCTTCACGTTCACGCACTTCATGGCGCAGAGCGGTATTTGCAGCTGTCAACGCATGCGTCCGTTGCGCGACCCGGATTTCCAGGATCGTGTTGGCCTCGGCCAAAGTGCGTCTGCGTTCGGTCGCCAGATACAACAGCGCGCCGAAGGCCAAACAGATTGCGGCAACGGTCGCCGCCTGCAACCCCGCCAAACGCTGCGCGGGGGCCACATCGACCAGAACTTCAGCCGTCATGTCGATCACCGGCAAGTCCAGCATCAGGTGTAAAGCGCGACTAGGCAGATACCGCCCCCAATTCAGTTCCCAGACCTCGTGCGGACCGACCAGAACCGAGGCAAAATCGACCACCCCGCCGTCTGGCGGTGTCAGGCCCAATTGACCCTCATCCCGGTGCCAAAACAACAAATCCGATCGGTTGGAGATAAACACGACACCGTCCCCGTCGGTGAAGAACACCGCCTCGGTACTGCCGCGCCAAGTCTGTTCCACATCTTGGACATCGGCCACGACGATCAATACACCCTCGACCTGACCAGCATCACCAAAGGCCGGGGCGGCGTAGGAATAGGTGCGATCTCCGCTGCTTTCCACAACCCCATGCGCGCTGCCCATTGCGCCCTGCAATGCGCGCCGAAACGCGGGGTGGTCCGGCATGTTTGGCCACACAACCGGCTGCGCCGAGGCCAGCACCTGCCCGCTTCGGTCAAGATACATCATGTTGACGGCCGAGGTTTTGTCGGCGACGTCCAGCAATATCGCGCGCGCTGCCCGTTGTTGCACCGGTGTCTCTAGGGCGCGCAGGGCCGGATGCGTGGCCATCAGCACGGCCAGTTCCTGATAGACCTGCATCTGAGTGCTGAGCCGGTCGGCAGCCAGTTCAAGGTCAGCCTCGGCTTTTTCACTGAGCTGCGACAGCGCTTGACGGTAGCCATAGGACCAGACCCCTGCGGTCAACAGGCCGACAGCAAACAAAAATCCCAGAATGACCCAAACGCGTTGCATGATATAGGGTCTTGCATTCGGCGCGCCGCATGGCAAGTCTGCGCCGCATGAAGACGGTATTTCAATCTCCGGTCGATCCGGAATTCGTGCAGAACCCCTACCCGTTCTATGATCAGGCCCGCGCGTGCGGTAATCTGGTCTATTGGGAGGACTATGGGAAAGTTGCGGCTGTATCACACCGGGCGGTCTCGGCGCTTTTGAAAGACCGCCGCTTCGGTCGGGAAGTACCCGTAGAAATGCAAACCCCAGGTCCGGCGCATCTTGCCCCTTGGCTGGCGGTCGAGGCGCATTCGTTGCTGGAAGCCGAACCGCCAAGACACACACGCCTGCGTGCATTGGTGATGCGGGCATTCACGTCCCGTGCTATTGCGGCACTGGAACCTTCGATCCACGACCTAACCCATTCTTTGATTGACGCATTTCCCGACCAGCCGTTCGATTTGCTCTCTACCTTTTGCACCCAAGTTCCGGTCATCACGATCTGCCGCCTCTTGGGCGTGCCCGAGGATATGTCACCCAGCCTATTACGCTGGTCACATGATATGGTGGCAATGTATCAAGCCAGCCGTACGCCCGAGACTGAGACCGCTGCCGCAGCCTCATCCCAGGAATTCTCCGACTTTCTGATCGACTACATCGAGCAGCGCCGCAGCGATCCGCAGGACGATCTGATCACACGGTTGATCGCGGCCGAAGAGGATGGCGAAAAGCTGTCACGCGAAGAGCTGGTCGCCACCTGCATTCTGCTTTTGAATGCCGGGCACGAAGCGACGGTGCATTCACTTGGAAACGGCGTAAAGACCGTTTTGCAAAATGGCATCGGACCGCAATACTTTGCGCCGGACAGCATCGACCGCACGGTAGAAGAGATTTTACGCTATGACCCGCCGCTGCACATGTTCACTCGCTATGCCTATGAAGACATCGACGCATTTGGGTACAGTTTCAAACGTGGTGATGAGGTCGCGCTACTACTGGGCGCTGCGAACCGGGATTCTGCGGTCTGGAGCGACCCGGACAGGTTCGATCCCACCCGCGCCATCGTCACGAACACCAGTTTCGGTGGCGGCCTGCACTTTTGCGTTGGCGCCCCTCTGGCACGGATGGAAATGCGCATCGCACTGTCCACGCTGTTCGACAGATATCCGAACCTGCGCCTGAGCGCCGAGCCCGAGTACTCGAATACCTACCATTTTCACGGGCTGACCAAACTGATGGTGCAGACCTAGCTTTCGATCAGCGCTTTCAAAGGCAACATGGTGGTGGACTTGATTTCTTCCATCGACAGCAAGGCAGTCACGTTGTGAACGCGCACTTCTGAAATCAGCGCCTGATAGAATTCGTCATAGGCACGCGCGTTCTTGACCCGCACCTTCAGGATATAGTCGATGTCGCCGGCCAGCCGATGCGCCTCTTGCACTTCGGGCCTGTCCCGCAGAGCTTTCAGGAATTTATGCTGCCAGTCAGCCTCATGTTCCGACGTTCGGATCAGAACAAAAAACGTAGCTTCAAATCCCAGCGCTTCGGCGTCCAGCAAAACGGTCTGTTGACCGATCACTCCGGCCCCTTTCAGTTTGCGTATCCGATTCCAGACCGGGGTCTTGGAACTGCCAACACGAGCGGCTATTTCGTCCAGCGATTGACTGGCGTCCCGCTGCAGCTCGACCAGAATTTTCCGATCCGTATCATCAATCCGCACCGACATTCCAAATTTCCCTTCGTTTCGAAACCAATGTCCCGCTTTGCCGTTGGCGCGGAACATTTGTCCTTATTTGTTCGCCTATATGGCGTATTGGCGGGAATATTTCCTATATTGCAAGACAAGTCAAACCACACTCGGGACACGAAATGCAGCTTACGCAATCATATGATGGCACAGGACATGTCGACTTTGTCGGCGCGGGTCCGGGCGATCCGGAATTGCTGACGCTCAAGGCGCTGAAAGCCTTCGAGCGCGCGGACGTTGTGCTTCATGACCGTCTGATCAGCGCTGAGGTTCTGGCGCTGGCCGGCAAGACCGCCCAACTGGTCGATGTCGGCAAGGCCGGTTTCGGCCCGTCTTGGAAACAGGAAGACATTGACGCCCTGCTGGTCGATCACGCCCTGAAAGGTCGGCGCGTCGTGCGCCTGAAGTCCGGCGACCCGACCGTGTTTGGACGTCTGGATGAAGAGATCGAAGCGGTTGAGGCTGCTGGCATATCGTGGCGGATCGTTCCGGGCATCACGGCTGCGTCGGCAGCGGTTGCCGGAATCGGTCAAAGCCTGACACGGCGTGGCCGCAATTCTTCGGTTCGTTTTTTGACCGGCCATGACATGAAAGGGTTTGCGGATCACGACTGGACCGCGTTAGCGCGCACGGGTTCGGTTGCAGCGATTTACATGGGTAAAAAGTCCGCCCGCTTTATTCAAGGCCGCCTGATCATGCACGGCGCAGATCGCCAGACACCGGTGACATTGGTCGAAAACGCTACGCGCCCCGACCAGCGCATTCTGGAAACAACGCTGGACCAGTTGCCCACCGATTTGAACGCCGCCGAAATGGACGGCCCTACCCTGACATTTTATGGCCTCGCCCCGCGCCAAGCGGCCGTGGCCCTGACCGAATTCAAGAAGGAGCACGCCTGATGGCCCGCGCTTTTACCCCCAAAGTGGTGACCGCCAACGACCTGTTGGAAGGTGACGTTATCTATTTGACCGAAGACGATCGCTGGTCTCGGGAGCTGTCCGAGGCCGAACTGATCACCGATGAAGCGCACGCTCAGGTGCGCCTGCTGGATGCCACGCGTCAGGCCAGCAAAATCGTTGGTGCTTATCTTGCCGATGCCGTCGCCGGCGACAACGGCCCCGAGCCCACACATTTCCGGGAAGACTTCCGCCGCACTGGTCCGTCCAACTATGCCCACGGCAAACAGGAAACTTCCCCGCAGCCCCGGGCCTGACCTCTGGCCCGTCTCTCTCCCCTACTCAAGGCCCCAAGGTTCGGGGCTGCAACTAAGGACAGCTAATCATGTATCGCTACTCCGAGTTCGACACAGCATTTTTGGCAGAACGTAACGCGCAGTTCCGCGCGCAGGTCGAGCGCCGCATTGACGGCTCGCTCACCGAGGATGAATTCAAACCCCTGCGCCTGATGAACGGCCTGTATCTGCAACTGCACGCCTATATGCTGCGCGTCGCGATTCCATACGGCACGCTCTCCAGCGCGCAGATGCGTCAACTGGCCCTGCTGGCCGAGAAGTGGGACAAGGGCTACGGCCATTTCACCACCCGTCAGAACATCCAGTACAACTGGCCGAAACTGAACGACGTGCCAGACATGCTGGACGCGCTGGCTGAGGTTGGCATGCACGCCATTCAGACCTCGGGCAATACAATCCGCAACGTGACCGCCGACCATTTCGCTGGTGCCGCGGCGGATGAGGTCGCAGACCCGCGCCCCTATGCCGAACTGTTGCGCCAGTGGTCGACCGACCACCCGGAATTCCAGTTCATGCCGCGTAAGTTTAAGATCGCCATCACCGGATCGGAAAACGACCGCGCCGTGATCAAGGCGCATGACATCGGCCTGCAACTGGTTGAGCGTGACGGTGTTCTTGGTGCACGTGTCATCGTGGGTGGTGGCCTGGGCCGTACGCCGATGATCGGTAAAGAACTGTCCGAGTTCGTCGCTTTTGACGACCTGCTGGCCTATCTTGAAGCCACCGTTTCGGTCTGGAACCAGATCGGGCGCCGTGACAACAAGTACAAAGCCCGCATCAAGATCACCGTGCATGAGCATGGCATTGACGCCATCCGCGCCAAGGTCAACGAGCGTTTCCTGCAGGTCCGCCCGCAGTTCAAAGGCGCGGACATGAACCTGCTGGAAGAGATCAAGGGCCACTTTGCCCCGCCAACTTTCCGTGAAGCCTCGGTTGCGTCGTTCGAAAGTGCCTACACCAACGATCCAGTCTTCCGCTCTTGGGTCGATACCAACATCGCGCCGCACAAGAACGCGGACCATGCAATCGTCACGATCTCGATCAAAAAGCACGGCCAGACACCTGGTGATGCGACTGCTGAGCAGATGCGCGTGATGGCCGATCTGGCCGAAGAGTTCGCCTATGACGAGCTGCGTATTAGTCATGAGCAGAACGTGATCCTGCCGCATGTCCATAAGTCGGACTTGCCTGCGATCCACGCTCGTCTGAAAGAGCATGAGTTGGCCACCGCCAATATCGGCCTGATCAGCGACATCATCGCCTGCCCTGGCATGGATTACTGCGCGCTGGCAACGGCACGTTCGATCCCGGTTGCACAGGAAATCGCGACCCGTTTCGATGATCTGAAGCTGGAGCATGATATCGGTCACCTGAAGATCAAGATCTCGGGCTGCATCAACGCATGTGGTCACCACCACGTGGGTCACATCGGCATCTTGGGTCTGGATCGCGCTGGCGTCGAGAACTACCAGATCACTCTGGGTGGTGACTCTACCGAGACTGCAGCCGTTGGCGACCGCACCGGACCGGGCTTTGCCTATGATGAGATCGTGCCTGCCGTCGAACGTATCGTCGAAACCTATCTGGAACAGCGCGACGGCGCCGAAGAGACATTCCTTGAAACCTATCGCCGTGTAGGCATGGCACCGTTCAAGGCAGCCCTCTACCCCGAGGCGCGAGCGAATGCCGCTTGACCTGATCCAGACGGAACTGGGAGTTGACCGCGCAGAGCTGACCGAAAAGGTCGAAGCGCTGAACACCCAGTTCCGCCACCACAGTGCCCATGACGTCATGCATGGCGCGTTGGAGGCCATCGAAGAGCTTGCTTTGGTCTCCAGCTTTGGGGCGGAGTCGGTGGTGTTGTTGCACATGGCGGCCGTGGTCGACAAAGCCACGCCGGTCCTGTTTGTGGACACGCAGATGCTGTTCACCGAAACGCTGGAATATCAGCAGGACGTTTCAGATCGGCTTGGCCTGAAGAACGTCCACATCATCCGCGCAGATGATGAGGATGTTCAGCGCGAAGACCCATACGGCGCCTTGCGCCTGAGCGACACGGATGCCTGCTGCAACCTGCGCAAAACCTTCCCGCTGCAGCGTGCTTTGGCGGGCTATGACGGCTGGATCTCGGGTCGGAAGCGGTTTCAGTCTGGCACACGCGCCGCGCTTGACTTCTTTGAGGTCGAAGACGGCACCGGTCGGATCAAGGTAAACCCGCTGGCCCATTGGGCGCCCGAAGACGTGCGCGCCTATATGGATGAAAACAACCTGCCCCGGCATCCGCTGGTGGCCAAAGGTTACCCCTCGATCGGTTGTGCGCCCTGCACCTCGCCGGTCAAAGAAGGCGAAGACCCCCGCGCCGGACGCTGGCGCGATCAGAACAAAGAAGAATGCGGCATCCATTTTGTCGACGGCAAGATGGTGCGCGCTGGAGAGAAAACATGAATGTAATCGTAACGGATGAGGGGTTCGCCCCCGACGACTGGACAGATGGCTTTGTCACGCTGGAAGACGCGGCCAATGATGTCGTTGCGCTGGACGTGGCCTCGGACGCTGATCCTGATGAACTGGTTGACCGCCTGGGCAGCGCCCGCATGGTCCGCGTGGACTTCCCCTCTTCGGCGGATGGCCGCGGCTTTACCATCGCGCGCGTGCTGCGCCTGAAGGGTTTCACAGGTCGCCTGCGGGCCAGGGGCCACGTTCTGGCCGACCAATACGCCATGGCGCGCCGCAGCGGGTTCGATGAGGTCGAAATCGACGACGCACTGGCCAATCGCCAGCCCGAAGATCAATGGCTAGCCCGCACCAATTGGAAAGATCATAGCTATCAGGCCCGCCTGCGCGGCTAACCCCGCCAATCGCCAGCTTGTGACTTCAAAGGGGCATTTAGCCCCTTTTCCTGACTTGAATCAAAGATTAAACGGAGATGTCGGTTTACCCAGCCGATAGTGAAACGATGACAGAGATGAAACCCGTGACCGAAGCAACCGCCGTCAAGGCACCCGTCCTTCCGGACGCCCAGACCGTAACAGATGTCAAACATTGGACCGACAGCCTGTTTTCTTTCAAGGTCTCGCGTCCCGCCTCGCTGCGCTTCCGCTCGGGCGAGTTCGTGATGATCGGCCTGCTGGGCGACAACGGCAAGCCTTTGCTGCGCGCGTATTCCATCGCCTCGCCTTCGTGGGATGAAGAGCTGGAGTTCTACTCGATCAAGGTGCAGGACGGTCCGCTGACATCGAAACTGCAGCACATCAAACCGGGTGATCAGATCATCCTGCGGCCCAAGCCCGTTGGCACGCTGGTCCACGACGCCCTGCTGCCTGGAAAACGCCTGTGGTTCTTTGCCACCGGAACAGGTTTTGCGCCCTTCGCCTCGTTGCTGCGCGAGCCGCAGACCTATGAGGATTACGACGAAGTCATCATCACCCATACCTGCCGCGAAGTGGGTGAATTGGAATATGGCCGTCAGTTGATCGAAAGCATTCGTCAGGACGAAATGCTGGCCGAACTGATGGGCGAAGGCTTTGCCGACAAGATTCGCTACTACCCGACCACGACACGGGAAGAGAGCCCCAAGATGGGTCGCATCACCGAGTTGCTGAAAGACGGCACAGTTTTTGCTGATCTGGGCATCGAAGGCGGCATCAAGCCGGAAACCGACCGGGCTATGGTCTGTGGGTCGTTGGCCTTCAACCTGGACATCAAAAAGATTCTGGAAGAGTTCGACCTGCGCGAAGGTGCCAATTCCGAACCCAAGGAGTTTGTCATCGAAAAAGCCTTTGTTGGTTAACTCGATGCACCGGTTCCGGGGCATTTGGCCCCGGACTGGCGAAAAACCTATGACAAAACCCGGTTTTTTCGGCCTCGCCTGCACTTATGCCGCTTGAATCGGCGTGCAGGCCAGTCTAAATTCCGGCCTTGAAATTCTGCAATCATCAAAGGAATGAACCCATAGCCCGCAGACCTCACAACGCGCCGCCGCAAAGAGACACCGGCCCCCGCGTCAATGATAAGATCCGTGCCCCCGAAATTCGTCTGATTGGCGCTGAAGGTGAAAATGTCGGGGTGGTTCATCCCGCCAAAGCCATGCAGATGGCAGTTGATGCCGGTCTTGATCTGGTCGAAATTTCGCCCAACGCAAACCCGCCGGTCTGCAAGATCATGGACTTTGGTAAGTTCAAATACGAGACGCAGAAACGCGAAGCCGAAGCCCGCAAAAAACAGAAGATCATAGAGATCAAAGAGGTCAAATTCCGACCCAACACTGACACTCATGATTACGACGTGAAAATGCGGAACGTGTTCAAGTTTCTTGAAAACGGGGACAAGGTCAAAGTGACCCTGCGTTTCCGCGGCCGTGAAATGGCGCACCAAAATCTGGGTCGTGAACTTTTGGAACGTGTTGCGGCCGACACAAAAGACATCGGCAAGGTCGAAAACATGCCGAAGATGGAAGGCCGCCAGATGATCATGCTGATTGGACCGCTGCCACAGAAATAAGCCCCTGTGCATATCGAATTCGAAACCCTGTCAGATCCGCTCTGACAGGGTTTTTTTGTTGGTTATTAGGAACAGGCCACGCGGCGCTTCAGCCGGGGATCGAAGTCGAGATCGCCCGACCAAGTTTGCCCACAAGCTCGTCTATCTGCGCGTCTTCAATGATGAATGGCGGGGCCAGCAGGACATGATCCCCAACTCGCCCATCCCGTGTACCGGACATGGGATAGCAGATCAGCCCCTCGGCCAAGGCGGCTTTCTTGATTTTGCCTGCAACGCCATGAGCCGGATCAAACGGTGTTTTTGTTTCGCGATCAGCCACCAGCTCCAGCCCTCGAAACAGCCCCCTGCCGCGGATATCGCCGACATTTGGATGCTGTCCGAATTCGGCCTGCAACGCCGCTTGCAGCTTTTCGCCCATGACGCCGGCGCGCGCGGGCAAAGCGCGCGTAGTAAGTTCGGTGACTACAGCCAGGGCCGCTGCCGTCGCAACCGGGTGACCGATATAGGTGTGACCATGCTGAAAGAACCCGGACCCGTCGCAGATTGCATCATAGATTTTCCCGGTGCACATCATCGCACCAATCGGTTGGTAACCAGCGCCCAACCCTTTGGCGATGCACAGAATGTCCGGTGCAATTCCATCACGATCGCAGGCAAACAAATGTCCGGTCCGCCCCATGCCACACATCACCTCATCAAGGATCAACAGAACGCCATATTGGTCACAGATCTGGCGAATACGCTGGAAATACCCCTCAACGGCAGGAACCGCGCCCAGCGTTGCGCCCACAACGGGTTCCGCCATGAACGCCATAACCGTTTCAGGACCCAAGCGTAGGATCTCGGCCTCCAACTCATTCGCGACGCGCTGGCCGTAGTCAAAGCTGCTCTCGGCATCCGGCTTTTCAGCGTATTCGAAACAGGGCGCGATATGTGTCATCTCGATCAGCATCGGAGCAAACTGCGCGCGTCGCCATTCGTTACCTCCAGCCGACAACGCGCCCAAAGTGTTCCCGTGATAGCTCTGCCGCCGCGCGATCACCCGGCGACGCTCGGGCTGACCAATTTCAAGAAAGTACTGCCGCGCGAGTTTCATCGCCGCCTCGGTCGCCTCGGACCCGCCTGAGACGAAATACACACGGTCCAGACCATCAGGCGCGTGTTCCACCAACAGATCAGCCAACGCCTCGGCAGGTTCGGATGTCATGAAACCGGTATGTGCAAAAGCGATCTGTTCGACCTGCCGCTGCACGGCTTCGATAACCGCCGGGTTCGAATGCCCAAGGCATGACACCGCAGCGTCACCACAATCCAGATAGCGTTGCCCCTGATCGTCGATCAGGTAACACCCGTCGCCCCCAACGGCGACCGGCAGGTTCGATTTGGTATGACGAGGAAAAACGTGGCTCATTGCTGAGGTCCTTTCAAAACCGCGACCAGCGCCGAAACCGACGCTGCGTTGTTCGCCCAGGCACTTCCGTCCTGGTCGGTCAAACTGTTTTCAAATCCAACCCGCACATCCCCTCCACGGTCCGCAGCCGTTTTTAGGCAAGCATGTTCCTGCTTTCCGAATGCACAGACCATCCAACTGGAGTGGGTTTGCGGAAAGTGATCAAGGTCTTCTGGTGCGGATTCCTGCCCCGAGGTGTAACGCCCCAGAACCAATAGCCGATCAGTTTGCTCGTCGCGGACGATCCCGCGGGCCTGCCAGTCTGCCAGAAACGCAGCATCTGCATCGTCATAGAGAATATGCTGAACGCGCGTTCCCTGCTCGGCACACAGACCGTAAACATTATCCGCGAGGTCCGGCGCGCGCGCGATTTCCCGGACCGAGATCGAAGCCCATTTTGGCTTTACGTGCTGCAAACAGTGCAATTGGGCCGGGACATCAAAGATACCCGCCGCCTCGGTAGTAATCTGGATGTCCATTTCAGGCACGGCACGACGCAACTCGGACATCGTCTCAAGATAACGCCCGGCATCCAGAGAATGCTGCCCCTGTTCATCGCGCACATGCAGGTGGATTCCATCTGCCCCGGCTCGAAAAGAGCTTTGTGCAGTCGATACGATCTCCTGCACCGAAACCGGAAGCTGAACGTGATCCGCATGCCCCCTCCGGGCACCGTTCGGCGCCACCAGAACATAGGGCGTATGCGATTGAGGCAGTGTTTTGGACATAAGAGCACCCTTTTGAACTTTTAACTCAGTTAAAGGCCCTACGCGCGTTTTCAATTTACATCTTTCATAACATTTGTTTTCTTTCGCGGATGACCAAGTCTTTGAGCCAGCTTACCGAAGCTCTGCGACAGCAGATTGACCACTTGCCTCCCGGATTGCAGATGGCGGCAAAATACATCCTCGACCATCCCGGAGATTTCGGGCTGGACTCAATTCGAGAAACCGCAGCAAAGATCGGCGTCAGCTCAAACGTTCTGGTCCGGCTGGCGGATCGGATTGGATATGACCGCTTCGACGGCCTGCGCGCTCCGTTCCGCGATGCGTTGGTCACAGATGGTGAGGATCATCTGAGCCAAAGTTGGCTTGCCGACATGCAAGACGGTGATTCATTCAGCGCTGCCCAGGCAAAATTTGCCCAGAATGCACAGAACGTCGTCATGCGATCCCTGCGGTTAATGAACCCTGAACGCGTCAAGCGCGCCATTGAAATTATGACGTCTTCTGACAGGTGCTTTGTCACCGCCACGCGCGCCAGCTATGCCCTGTCATACTATTTTTCTTATGCCGGACGCATGGCACACCCCGGTCTGCAACTTGTTCCGCGCCACATGGGGTCCGCGGCAGATGATCTGTTGGACGCAAGCCCCAACGATTGCCTGATTGCAATCACCGTTCACCCTTATTCCGCCGACACCATCCAATCAATGCGATTGGCGCGACGCATGAATGTGCCGCTCATCCTGATTGCCGACAGCGAAGTGATCGCACCCGGGATCGAGCTGGACGTGGTTTTCCCCGTCAGCACGCGATCTCTGCACCACTTCTCGAACTATGCTGGGGCCATGGCGGTTCTGGAATGCCTACTGGGTCACCTATTTCAAGCAGGCGGAGACGTCGCGCGCAATCGCGTGGACAATTACCAAAAGTCCCGAGAAGACACAGGCGCATACTGGCAACCATCCCAGCCGCCCAGAATAAGACGGAAATAAAAAAAGCCCCGGCCATAAGGTCCGGGGCTTTTTTGACAGTTTTGAGCTTACATGCAGGCTTCAATGGCCCTCTTGGTCATCACGCTGACCAGATGCGCGCGATACGCCTTACTGCCGTGCAAATCGGCAATCATATTCGCGGGATTGATGCTCAGCCCGGTCAAGGCATCCTGCCGAAACTCCTTGTTCAGTGCTTCCTCGGCCTCGGACCAGCGGAACACACCATCCTCACTGGCACCTGTTACCGCAACGCGAACACCGTCCGCGAAACGCGCCAGATACACTCCGACTAGTGCAAATCGCGATGCGGGTTGCAGGAATTTCTGGTAGCTGGCCGCTTGTGGCACCGGAAAATTGACCGTGGTGATGATCTCACCTTCCTCCAGGGCTGTACTGAACATGCCCTCGAAGAAATCATCCGCCGCGATTTGGCGCGTATTGGTGATGATCGTCGCACCTGATCCTAAAGCGCCCGCCGGATAGCAAGCGGCCGGATCATTGTTGGCCAGCGAGCCACCGATTGTACCTCGATTACGCACCGCTGGATCGCCGATCTGTCCAGCCAGCGCGGCCAGTGCCGGATAGCTGCCGGCGGCCTCTGACGCCACCGTTGCGTGGGTTGTTGCGCCACCAATGGCCACAGACCCGTCATCCTCGATGCAAACGCCCTGTATGTCGGGTATCCCACCCAGCGACACCAGTGTAGACGGTGCTGCCAATCGTTGTTTCAGCGTTGGGATCAACGTTTGGCCACCCCCCAACGCCTGTGCATCCTCGCCTCCCAATGCCGAAACAGCATCCGCAATTGTCGAGGGCTTTTCAAACTCGAAATTGTACATTTCGCTTTCCTTTCCGAAAGGCGCGGATCCGCCCTTCATCTGGCTATAAATATTCCGGGGGTCTGGGGGCAGAGCCCCCAGCCCACCCAACCAATCAGCTGTTCATCGCCGCCCAGACGCGGGACGGGCTCACCGGCATATCGATGTGATCGACCGCCTTGCCGCCCGAGTTCAGCGCATCCAACACCGCATTGACCACCGCCGGCGGCGAGCCAATTGCACCGGCTTCGCCGCAGCCCTTCACACCTAACGGGTTATGCGTACAGGGCGTCTGGCTGGAATGATCGACACCATAGAAAGGTACGTCATCCGCGCGCGGCATCGCATAATCCATGAAAGACGCGCTCAGCAACTGACCGTTTTCGTCATAGGCACAGTTTTCCAGCAGCGCCTGACCAATACCCTGACCGATACCGCCATGAACCTGACCGTCGACGATCATCGGGTTGACTATGTTGCCAAAGTCGTCAGCGGCAGTGAAGGCCTCGATGGTCACCTGACCGGTCTCGGGGTCAACCTCGACCTCGCACGCATATGCACCGGCGGGGTAAGTAAAGTTGGCCGGGTCGTAAAACGCGGTCTCCTCCAACCCTGGCTCAACTTCCAGCGGATAGTTGTGCGGAACATAAGCCGTCAGGGTCACATCACCCCAGGCCACCGATTTGTCCGTGCCCGCGACGCTGAACTGACCGTCCTTAAGCTCGATATCGGCCTCGGACGCTTCCAAAAGGTGGGCCGCGATCTTCTTCGCTTTCTCGATCACCTTTTCCGTCGCCTTGACCATGGCCGAACCACAAACGGCCAGCGAACGCGAACCGTATGTGCCCATACCAAACGGGATCTTGGAGGTGTCACCATGAACGATCTCGACCATCGACTCGTCGATACCGATCATGTCGGCTACGACTTGCGGAAAGGCCGTCTCGTGCCCCTGCCCGTGGCTGTGTGCGCCCACCATGACGCTGATCGAACCGGTGGCGTTCACCCGAACAGTTGCGGCATCATACAGACCCGCGCGGGCCCCCAGCATCCCGACGATGTTCGAAGGCGCGATACCGCAGGCCTCAATATAGCAGTTGATGCCCAGACCACGCAGCTTGCCATTGGCTTCGCTTTCGGCCCGACGCGCGGCGAAACCCGCCAGATCGGCAGCGACCTCAAGCTTGTCCATCGTCCCGTTGTAATCCCCGGTGTCATAAGTCAGTGCGACCGGAGTGTCATAGGGGAACTGAGTGATAAAGTTCTGACGGCGCAGGGCAATCGGATCAACACCCAACTCGCGTGCAGCTTTGTCAACGACACGCTCCAGCTGGTAGGTCGCCTCTGGGCGTCCAGCGCCGCGATAGGCGTCCACCGGCACCGTGTTGGTGAACATCGCCTTCACATTCACCTGAATGACCGGCGTCTTGTAGTTGCCTGCCATCAGCGTGCCGTGCAGCCAGGTCGGAACTGAGCTAGAGAAGGTCGACAGATACGCACCAAGGTTCGCATAGGTGTTGGTGCGCAGGCCGATGAAGTTGTTGTCTGCATCCAGCGCCAACTCGATCTTGCTGACATGGTCGCGGCCATGGGCATCGGACATGAACGCCTCGGACCTGCTTGAGGTCCACTTGACCGGGCGATTGCAGGCCTTGGCGGCAAAGGTGCAGAACGCTTCTTCCGCATAGTGGAATATCTTGGTGCCAAAACCGCCGCCCACGTCCGGGGCCACCACGCGCACTTTATGTTCGGGCAGGCCCAGAACAAAAGCACACATCAGCAGGCGGATCACATGCGGGTTTTGCGACGTGGTAAATAGCGTGTATTCGTCCGTACCACGCTTGTACTCACCCACCGCCACACGCGGTTCCATCGGGTTTGCGACCAAGCGGTTGTTGACCAGATCCAGCGTCGTTACGTGAGCTGCATTGGCAAAGACCTCATCGACCTTGGCGTCGTCCGTCTCACCCAATTGCCAGTCATAGCAGATGTTGTTTTTCAGATCGTCGTGAACCAGCGTCGACCCATCCTGAGCAGCAGCTTTCATGTTCATGACAGCCGGCAGTTCTTCGATATCCAGATCGATCGCCTCGGCCGCATCACGGGCCTGTTCGAGACTGTCGGCCACAACGGCCGCAATCGGGTCGCCCACATGGCGCACCTTGCCTTGTGCCAAAATAGGGTGCGGCGGTTCCTGCATAGGTGCGCCGTGCTTGTCGGTCACTTCCCAACCGCAGGGCATCCCGCCCACGCCTTCGAAATCCTTGCCGGTGAAAACCTTCACCACGCCCGGCATGCCTTCAGCTGCAGAGGTGTCGATACTTTGGATCCGTCCATGCGCGATGTCGGACCGTAGGAAATGTACATAGGCCTGGCCATGTACGTTGATGTCGTCGGTATAATTGCCCGCTCCGGTCAGAAAGCGTACGTCTTCGCGCCGCTTGGAACTGGCTCCGATGCCACTGTCTTTGGGCATTGCTTGTTCTCCTCCCATAAACGGATGCTGTGCATCCTATGTCTTCCCACGGGCGCTTCATCGGACGCCCGTAGCGGCATCATTCGGCAGCGATGCTGCTGACGTCCTGACCAGATGCGGCCATGATCGCCTTGACAATGTTGTGGTAGCCGGTGCAACGGCACAGGTTGCCTTCCAGATACTTGCGCACCTCGGCTTCGGTCGGGCGCGGGTTTTCCTTCAGCAGTGCTGCAGCACTCATGACCATTCCCGGTGTGCAGAAACCGCATTGCAAGCCGTGATGGTCCTGAAATGCCTGCTGAATCACGTTCAGCGAGCCATCCTGGTTAGCCTGGCCTTCGATCGTGCCCACATCAGCCCCGTCTGCCTCAAGTGCCAGCATATTGCAGGACTTCACCGCCTCGCCGTTCACATGGACAACACACGCGCCACATTGCGCTGTATCGCAACCCACATGAGTGCCAGTGAGATTGAGATTCTCGCGTAAAAAACCGGACAACAGCGTCCGACCTTCCACCTCACCGCTCACGGTCTTACCGTTCACGGTCATTGAGACCTTGGTCATAAGATCCTCCCCTATTGGCTTTTATCGCTATCGCCGAGTTAAACACGGGAAAATTTGTTTGAGAACAAAAATATTTAGCGCCAATATCCGACGTTCGTAGGGGTCGTCTTTTCCATCTCAGCCGCCTAAGAAGAAAAGCTAAATTGCTACATCACCTTTTGCGCGACGCACGTGGTTGCGGCCGCGTCGGGATTTCTTTCAACAACCCGCCAACCCCCATCCCAGCAATGTCCGCGCCGGTTGTTTCTATCCCGCAAGCAACCCGCGACAGGACCCAATCCGCACCGTTCAATGCAGGCGAACGGGCGCACCCGGGCAATCCGATTACCGGCCTTGGGCCGAGTGTTCCAAGAAACAGCAGATTGCCGGGGTCGACTGGCATGCCGAACCTGTCCACCTGACCGCCAGCCGCCCGCACGGCCTGAGGTGCAACATCAAAAACATCAGATGTGGCAGAGCCGGTCAGGATCATCACAATGTCACCGGCAGCCTCTGAAATAGCCTGCGAAAGCGGTTCGGCTTTGTGTGGAACGATCCGTACATCGCTGAGGTCCATGCCAAGGGTTTCCACCCGGCCACGAATGGCTGCAATACCCTTTTCGTTGGGGGGACCTCCGGGAATATCCGTGACGATCAGCCCTGCCGTTTTATGGACCGGTGCCATCAGACGAATCGAAGCCCTGGCCAGACCAGCGGCCTGCACGACGTCATCCTTTGGAACGGCATAGGATATCACCTTGATCGTGGCGACCATCCCGCCCGGGCCCATCTGTTGATATTGCGGCACCGTCGCTACGGTGATCATCGGGTTGACGCAGTTGAACTCCTGCAGGGCCGCGACGTCCAATTCGACAACACCTGGCCCGTCGGCCAGCAAGTTCACGCGCCCGGTAAACGGCTGCGTTACCCGTAAACCGGCAGCGTCTGGATCAGGCGCAAGCGCTGCGGCCAACATTTCAGCAGCCTCGTCTTCGTGGCAATCGCCGGGCTCAAGCTGCGCAACCGTGACCTCATCATATCCAGCTGCACCCAGCTGAGCGCCATGTTCGGACGTCAGCAGCAATCCTTTGCGCAACTTGGCATCCTGCACCTGGACGGAGTGTGCAAGGATCGCGCCGGTGGCCTCAGCGACAGGAACGGGACCGAATTTCACGCCTTGCCCCGCAGCACGGCCGTCATCTGGGCGAGGATGGCCACCGCGATCTCGGACGGATCCGCCGCGCCGATATCCAATCCAATAGGTCCGTGGATCTGGGCAATCTGTTCGTCCGAAAAACCCGCCTCTTTCATGCGAGCAACTCGTTTGGCATGCGTACGCGTGGACCCCAGAGCCCCGATAAAAAACACGCCCGCCTTCAAGGCGGATTCCAAAGCCGGGTCGTCCAATTTGGGGTCATGCGTCAGCAAGACAACAGCGGTTCGCGTGTCCATACCCAGCTTGGCCACCGCCTCGTCCGGCCAATCAGTCAGGATGGTTTCGCCCGGGAAACGGGCACCAGAGGCAAAGGCATCGCGCGGGTCGATGATGGCCGGATCATATCCTGCGATCCGGGCCATCGGAACCAGCGCCTGCGCAATGTGCACTGCTCCCACAATTATCAATCGCAGCGGAGGGTTGTGGACCGCAACAAATGTCTGTCCGTCCTCCTCAAAACCTGATCGGTCCTTGCGCATTCGGTCTGAATAGGCTTTCCGCCGCAAAGCCCGATGACCGGTTTCGGTATTAACTTCATAGGCCACCGGTTCCCGCTGAGCGCGGGCTTTGACCAGATCTCGCAACATGGATTCTGGCAGGACCGAACCGATAGGTTCCACTAAAACACGGATCGTTCCGCCACAGGCCAGACCCACAGCAAAGGCATCTTCGTCGCTGACGCCAAATTCCAACAGACGTGCCTCACCCTCGTCCATCGCTTCAAGCGCTTCGACGATGACCGCCCCTTCGACACAGCCACCGGACACCGAGCCTTCGATGCGACCATCTGCAGCAATCACCAACTGAGCCCCGACACGGCGCGGCGCGCTGCCCCAGGTTTCAACCACCGTGGCCAGCGCGGTTGGATGACCTTCGTCATGCCATTTAAGAGCCGTCTCTGGGCTGTTGTCGAATCTGTCCATTGCACCCTCCCGGCCTGTTCTGATCCAACATAGGCAGGTTTGGCGCAATGAAAAGTGAGCCTTAAGACCAATATCGAATGTTCCCCACTCACTTACGCAACGACCTGAATCGGCGTATACAAGCCCAGATCAGCACGCCAACGACTAATCATTGATTGCACCTGAACCAGATTCTAGCCTACATGCATAGCTGCTGCATTCCAGTATGCGCATATTAATTTTTCACAACGGAGACAGAGAGTTGAAACGCATTATTACACTCGGAATGGCATTTGGCCTGTTCACCGCAAGCGTTGCATCCGCGGACACTTTCCTGCGTTACGGCGAAGTTGAAGGTTGGAAAGTCTTTATCGACGAAGACAAGAAATCCTGCCTGATCGAAGCTGTAGACGACGCCGAAAATGTCGTTCAGATGGGTCTGACCGAAGACCGTAGCGTCGGATATGTCGGCGTCTTCACCAAGGCCAAGACCGACATCAAGCGCGGTGAAAAAGAAGCTGTCGCGGTCCTGCTGGGCGACAATATCTATGTTGGTGAAGCAACCGGTATGAAGGGCAACATCACCAAGGGTTACTCTGGTGGGTACGTCCTGTCTGACGATCCCCAATTCGCCGATGACCTCGCCAAGCAAAAGGTTATGGTTGTGTTCCCGGAAAAGGAATTTGCCTTCACCGTTGATCTGACCGGTACTTACAAAGCCATGGAAATGGCCCGCAAGTGTAACGAAGAACAGCTGAGCTGATACTCAGTCGGAAAGCGCGGACAACAACCGCGCTTTCTCACCCACGTCATCGGGTTTTGAGATGACATTGGCCAGATCTTCCAACGACGCGATCGAGTGACCAGCACGGAAGCTGTCCACATGCGGCAGCATTGCTGCGACGCCTTGCGCTTTGGGCGCGAACCCATCCCACCGCAGCAATGGATTCAACCAGATCAGACGGCGCGCGGACAGGTGCAGACGCTCCACCTCTTTACCCAACGCCTCGGGGTCTCCGCGATCCAGCCCGTCCGAGATCAATAGGACCACAGCACCCTGCCCCATGACCCGCCGCGACCAATCGCGGTTGAACGCATGCAGACACTCGCCAATCCGCGTCCCCCCTTCCCAATCCTGCGCCTCGGCCCCGGCGGCGGCCAGCGCGGCATCTACGTCGCGCTGCTGAAGATGGCGAGTGATGTTGGTCAGGCGCGTCCCGAACGTAAACGCATGAACCTTGGCCCAGCCCGCCCCTTTGGCATTCGAAACGGCATGAAGGAAATGCAGAACGACCCGACTGTATTGGCTCATTGACCCCGAAATATCGCAGAGTACAACAAGGTTGGGCCATCGCGGCTTGGGCTTGAGCTTGGCAATGTCGCGCAACTCTCCCCCCTGCCGCATCGCCGCGCGCAGCGTTCGCGCCCGATCGATACGATGGCCCAAATGGCTGGACTGACCACGTCTGGATTCTATCGGCTTTACCGGCAGAGCAAGCCGCGACAGCATGCGCTTGGCTTGCGCGATCTCGGCGGTGCTCATCTGCTCAAAGTCCAGACTGCGCAGGCGTTCCTCGGAGGACGCCGTTTGCGAGGCGTCGATCTCTAACTCAGTCTCCTCTTCCTGCTCAGCCACCTCGGGCAGATCACGTTCGACCCCGTCCAACAACGCCTCGGCCGCGCGCTTTTCGGCCGCGTCAGCCTTGCGTTCTTCCTGTACGCCACGGATGGCCGGCAGCATCATCGACATCATGTGTTCAAGATATCGGGGGTCACGCCAATAGAGGCGAAAGACCTGCGCAAATACAGTGCGGTGTTCCGGGCGGTTCACAAAACAGGCGTGCAGTGTCCAATAGAAATCCTGTTTTTCCGTGAACCCCGCCGCTTGTACCGCGCGAATGGCGTCAACAACGCGCCCAGTTCCGATCGGCAACCCGGCTTTACGCAACGCCCGCGCAAAATGAGTGATGTTCTGCGCCAGCTTGGGGTTGTCAGGAATGTCGATCGGAAGCTGTTCAGCCATCAGGCTGGTTCCAGCGACGCTTTGGCTTGATCCAGTATTCGTTTGGCCTCGGACCCCTGCAATTTCTGGATGTCGTCCTGATATTTCAAGATCGCACCCAAGGTATCACCGATGACTTCGGGGCTAAGGTTGATGACGTCCAGCGCAAGCAGGCATTTGGCCCAATCAATCGTCTCCGCCACACCCGGTTTCTTGAACAAGTCTTCGGTGCGTAGATGCTGAACAAAGGCCACGACCTCACGACTAAGCGCTTCGGCAGCTTCCGGCGCGCGCGCGTGCAGGATTTCGATCTCTCGGTCGAAATCGGGGTAGTCGACCCAATGATAGAGGCAGCGTCGTTTTAGTGCATCATGCACTTCGCGTGTGCGGTTCGAGGTGACGATCACGATGGGCGGCTCCGGTGCTTTGACCGTGCCCAGTTCAGGAATCGTGACCTGAAAATCGCTGAGCGCCTCAAGCAAGAAGGCCTCGAACGGTTCGTCCGTGCGATCAAGTTCGTCGATCAGCAGGACCGGCGCACCATGTTCGTCCGGGCGCATTGCCTGCAGCAGCGGGCGTTCAATCAGGTACTCGTCCGAGAATAGCTCGGTCTGCAATGTGCCCCGATCCGCCCCGCCCGAGGCTTCGGCCGTGCGGATCGCCACCATCTGCGCCGGAAAATTCCATTCGTAAACAGCGGAAGAGGCATCCAGACCTTCGTAGCATTGCAACCTGATCAGGCGACGATTCAGTCCGGCGGCAAGGGCCTTGGCGATCTCAGTCTTGCCCACCCCGGCCTCACCTTCCAGAAACAGTGGTCGGCCCAGTTTCAGGGACAGAAACACCACCGTCGCCAGCGCGCGCCCGCAGACATAACCTTGCGCGCCCAGCGTGGATTGAACGGCGTCGATGGAATCTGGCTGTGTCATGTTTCGATCTCTCCCTTGGCACAACAGGTCATGGGCGCTCGCGCGCGTCAAGGCTGTGTTCTTTCCGGGACTTACGACGATCGCACAAGTTGACAAGGTCTGGGACCGAATTGAAGGTCTTTCACCGCCGGGTCCGCTGTGCTAGCGGAAGGCCATGACCGATACCCTCACGATCCGCCGCCCCGACGACTGGCATCTGCACCTGCGCGATGGCGCGATGTTGCAGGCCGTCCTGCCCGAAACCGCGCGTCATTTTGCCCGCGCGATCATTATGCCGAACCTTGTACCGCCCGTCGTACGCGGCGATCAGGCCGCCGCCTATCGCGACCGCATATTGGCTGCGCTACCCGAAGGCATGACGTTCGAGCCGTTGATGACGCTGTACCTGACCGAGGATACGGACCCCGATGATATGGCAGCAGCCCATGCCAGCGGTTTGGTCAAAGCGGTCAAACTGTACCCAGCTGGCGCGACGACCAACTCTGCCTCAGGCGTGCAGGACTTCGACAAAGTGCGTCCGGTGCTGGAAAAGATGGCCGAGATCGGCCTGCCCTTGTGCGTACATGGTGAGGTCACCGACGCCGAGATCGACATCTTCGACCGCGAAGCTGTGTTCATCGACCGTGTTCTTGATCCGATCCGCAAGGCCACTCCCGGACTGCGCGTGGTTATGGAGCACATAACGACCGCGAACGGTGTCGATTATGTCAAATCCAATGACAAGGATCTGGGTGCAACGATCACGGCGCACCACCTGATTATCAACCGCAACCATATCCTCGTTGGTGGAATCAAGCCGCATTACTATTGCTTGCCTGTCGCCAAGCGCGAAGAACATCGACTGGCTCTGCTCGCGGCTGCGACATCGGGCGATGCGCGGTATTTCCTGGGTACTGACAGCGCACCCCACACCGACGCCAACAAGGAAATGGCCTGCGGGTGCGCGGGATGTTTCACGGCGACCAACACAATGTCACTTGTGGCAGAAATGTTTGACCGTGAAGGCGCTTTGGACAAGCTGGAAGGCTTTGTTTCGCTGAATGGCCCCGCTTTCTATCGCCTGCCGGTGAACGAGGAAACCATCACTCTGACCAAGGGCGAACCAGTAGAATACCCGGACAAGATCGAGTCCGATGACGGACCGGTCACAGTGTTTGAACCGGGTTTCCCGTTGCACTGGCGCGTGACTTAACCCGCCAGCAACGCAGACAAATCGCGGGCGCGGCCTCCGGTGCGCAGCATCGACCAGATCGCGTCCGCGTCATCTGCCCCAATCAGCTTGTTGGCTTTGCCGCGCACGCGGTCCTCACGATCTGCCAAAGTCATTGGGGCCAACAGGTCATGCGTGGCCTCGCGCCTTGCCCCATCCCGGCGCATCAAGGTCAGCTGCGCCTGCGTTTCCGACAAACTTTCATCCGCTTCGACGGAGACTCGATCCCGCAAGGATACTAGCCGCGGGTCGGCGCATATCTTGTCCGAATAGCTGCCAGGCAAGGCCGTATCATAGCCAAGCGCCTGCATCGCAATCACCGTCCGATATGAGAACTTGGCACCGAGGCCAGTTATCGGGGATGTCTGGTTGCAGACGCTCATCCACCTTGGATGCGTCTTGATCTTGATCTCGGCCACCTCCGGTTCGGCGATATCCAGGTCGCGCGCGGCCTCAAGCGCGGCGTGCAATCCGTGACAACACGCATGAAACTTGTGACTGACGCCTTCAAAAAGCCATTCCGCGCCCAGCCCATCCAATGAGGCTGCAATGTGAGACTGTCCTTTATGTGTCGCGCCAAATCCATAGGACCCTTCCAACGCGTCTGAATTGGGATCGAATCCCGATGCCACCAACAAAGCTGCCTCAACCCCGGCAGAGGCCGCAAGACCCGCGTTATAGGGTTTTCCCATCGTTCCGAATTGCGCCTTTAGACCGGCAGCCCGAGTCGCTGTCAGGCCCAGAACTTTGCGCATCTGTTCGACGTCGAACCCCAGTATGCGCCCTGCAGCGACAGCCGCACCAAATGCGCCAGACGTTGCTGTCTGGTGAAAGCCCGCCTGATAGTGTTCGCGCCCCAGCCAGACGCCGATCCGAATGGACGTCTCCATCCCAACCAAGGCTGCCTCAAGGAAATCGACCAGAATACGGTCGTCCCACTCGCTTATGGCCAGCGCCGCCGGAAGGACGGCAACGGATGGATGCCCGATATGGGCAAAATGCGTGTCGTCATAATCCAGGGCATGCGACACGGTTCCGTTTACCAATGCAGCACCGCGCAGGGGTGCCCCACCTCCACCAAAAAGGCGCGCTTGTTCCGCACCCCCTTCGCCAAGCACAAGGTCGCGCACTGTCCGCGAAACAGGTTCATCAACTCCGGCACGCCCGACAGCAATCCAGTCCAAAACAGAAAGAGACGTAACGACCCGCGTCTGCAAAGTCGTCGTGATTGGCCCCGCCGCGAAGGCTGCCAGTGATGTGGTAAAATCGGTCATGGGCGCAGTCTAGCGACCGCCAACCCGGGGTAAAGACCTAGCTGTACAAGTCCTTCGCGCGGGTCTCAAAGGCCTGAACGATCCGATGCATAGCCTCGTTGAAGACCACGCCGATGATCCCCTGAAGGATCGCGTTCTTGAATTCGAAATCCACGTGGAACGTGATGTTGCATCCGCCATCGTCGGCGTCAGCGAATTGCCAGTCGGATTTCATGTATTTGAAAGGACCGTCCAGATATTCAGTGTCGATTCTTTTCTGATCGGCAAACAGTGTTACCCGGCTGCCGAACCGTTCGCGGAACACTTTGAACGAGATCACCAGATCTGCTTCCATGACTTGCGCCTCACCCGCCGCATAGGTCCGACGAATGCGGGCAGCTGCGCACCACGGCAGAAACTCGGGGTACTTGGCCACATCGGCGACCAGCTCGTACATCTGCTGCGCAGTGTAAAGAAGGTGGCGTGTTTCCGAATGAGTAGGCATGGCGTCCGGTTTTTCAGGTGACAATGGCGCGTCATGTCGTATGTTGCGCGCCAAAGATCAAGGGGGCAGCGATGAGCGACCGCGCATATGTGATAGATACGATGATCTCGGCCAAGGCGATTGCAGCCCGAATCGAGGAATTATGCCGCGAAATCACGGCAGAATTCGGAGATACCGACAAGCTGATCGTGGTCGGCCTGCTGCGCGGCAGTTTCGTCTTCATCGCGGATCTGGTGCGCGAGCTGGACCTGCCGATCGAAGTCGATTTCCTCGAAGTATCCTCGTATGGAGACGCGATGGAAAGCAGCCGGGAAGTACGTATTCTCAAAGACTTACGCGGCGCGATTGAAGGGCGCGATGTTTTGGCTGTTGAGGATATTGTCGACACCGGCCACACGCTGAACCACGTCACAAAACTGTTGCGCAGCCGCAAGCCAAGCCGACTTAAGTCCATTGCCTTGCTGGACAAACCCAGCCGGCGCGAGGTCGATTTCCGTTCCGATTGGATCGGCTTTGAAATTCCGGACGAATTCGTTGTGGGTTACGGGATCGACTACGCGCAGCGCAATCGCAACCTGCCGTTTATTGGTAAGGTTCGATTTGTCGAAGACTGAGAGGGGCAAAAACAAACCCAGATTCCAATAGTCAAAGTAGCTGCGCACCCTTTCATTCGCTTAATTGAATACCATTGGACAACGCCCTCAACAACAGATTACCCTCCGACCATCTTGGGAGGATTCTGCTTATGAAAGTAATGTCTATTGGGCTTCTGGCGACTTGCGCCGTCGCCGCAACGGTTGGTCTTGCGGACGCAAAAGACAACAAGGGCAAAGGGAAAGGCCCAGACAAGTCGAAAATCGAAAAGTCGATAAAGACCAATAATGGCGTTGGTGTACCGCCCGGACAGATCAAGCGTTATACGCGAGGTCAGAAACTCCCTAACGATCTGAATTTTGATTATCTTGATGACCTGGACAGCTGGAAGTTGAAGCCCCTACCCGCCGGTCAGCGATATATTCGCGTGGATGACGAAATCCTGTCGATATCAGATGACACTAAGACAGTCATTGATGCCGTTGGAATAGTGAGCGATCTCGTAAACTGAAGTTTCAGCCATTAAGTGATCGAATTGCGGCAACAAATACGTCTACTCCTACCGGGATAAGTGCGTCTGGGAAATCATAGTCAGGGTTATGCAATTGCGGATGATCCTGCCCCGACCCCAGCCAGAACATGGCCGTTTTCGCGGCTTTGCCGAATTGCCCGAAGTCTTCTGAGAACTTTTGCGGCGTCTTTGTTGAATGGCACGGCACTCCACGCTCGGCGCAGGCTGTTGCGATGATGCTCACCGCGTCACTGTGATTGACGCAGGCCTCGAAGACATCGTCATAGGTGATCTCAAAACCCAGACTGTCGGTGGATGCAGCGCGGCGCGCCAGCGCCTCGGCCTCGGTGATCAGCGTTTGCATCCGGGCGTCTGAAACAGTGCGCAAGGTTACCCAGATCTCGGCCTGCCCCGGAGCGACGCCGAAAGTCGGCTCTCCCAAACGGGCATGCGTCACCGTTGTCAGCGCAAAATCAGCGTCCAACGCGCCGCCTGCGCCCAAACCTGCCAGTTGCAACATCAATTCAGACATTGCCCGAGCCGGGGAATTCCCATCCTGAGGCGCAGCCGCATGGGATGTCTTGCCGGTCAGGATTATCTTCATCCCGCGCGAGGCGCAGTTAGCCGAACCCTGACATAACTCAACGGCGCCAAGTTCCAATCCCGGCAGATTGTGCAGAGAGAACACGTAGTCCGGCGCGATCTGCGCGAATTGGGGGTCCGTGCGAAAGGCGATGGCGCCCTGCCCGGTTTCCTCAGCCGGTTGAAAGATCAGAACCACCCGACCCTTATTAGGTCGCTGTCGCCCCAGGTCTTCGGCAACGCCAAGCACCATCGTCATGTGCCCATCATGGCCGCACAAATGCCCTTTGCCCGGAACCTTCGACACATAGGGGTGCGTGCCAAGTTCTTGAATCGGCAGTCCGTCCAACTCGCACCGGATACCCACGGTCGGCCCAGCTTGCCCACTGTCAAAAACCGCGGCAACACCGTGCCCCCCCAGTCCGGTAAGCACATGGTCCGCACCGAATCCCTGCAACAGCTCTGTCATGCGGGCAGCGGTATCGTGCTCCTGCCCGGAAAGTTCGGGATATTGGTGCAGGTTGTGGCGCAGGCGTGTCAGCCGCGCGTGCGCTTCGGGTGTCACCCCTGTTCCAGCTTTTTCTGGCGAGCCTCACGCAACCGGGCAAAGTCATCCCCCGCGTGGTAAGACGACCGGGTCAGTGGTGTCGCGGACACCATCAGGAACCCTTTGCCATAAGCTGCCTTTTCATAGGATGCGAATTCTTCCGGCGTCACGAACCGATCCACACCATGGTGTTTGGGCGTGGGCTGCAGATACTGACCGATGGTTAGAAAGTCGATATCGGCGGCTCGCATGTCATCCATGACCTGCCGAACTTCTTGCTCATTCTCACCCAAGCCGACCATGATTCCCGATTTGGTGAAAATAGACGGGTCCAGCTCTTTGACGCGCTGCAACAGCCGCAGCGAGTGGAAATAACGCGCACCGGGACGCACTTCGAGATACAGGCCGGGTACGGTTTCCAGATTGTGGTTGAACACGTCCGGCTTGGCCTCGACGACAGTTTCAAGAACGGAAGAGTCACATTTCAGGAAATCAGGTGTCAGGATTTCAATGGTCGTCTTCGGCGACCGGTGCCGCACCGCGCGTATCGTCTGCGCGAAATGATCGGCACCGCCGTCCTTCAGATCATCGCGGTCAACAGATGTGATCACGACGTGGTTCAAACCCAGCTTTTCGACCGCATGCGCCACGCGCCCTGGTTCAAACGCATCCAATGAGTCGGGGCGACCCGTTGCAATGTTACAGAAGGTACAGCCGCGCGTGCAGATCTCGCCCATGATCATCATCGTGGCGTGGCCCTGGCTCCAGCATTCGCCGACATTCGGGCATCCGGCCTCTTCACAGACAGTGACCAGATTATTCTCGCGCATGATCTTGTGCGTCTCAGCATAGCCCTTTCCGCCGGGTGCCTTGACGCGTATCCACTTGGGCTTTTTTGGCTGCGCATTGTCTGGACGATGCGCTTTTTCGGGATGACGTTGTTCTGGGATCTTCAGATCACGCACGGCTGGCTTTCCTGACTTTGGGTCAATTTGCTTTGCCCTAACATAATACGCCCGCGCAGACTATGCCACCCGGGTATACCCGCCATGCACGTCAGGTTTGCACTCGCAGAATACGGCCCCGCACTTCAAACACTCAAGGCAGATTTAATTTCGTTTACTGTCACTTAAAGATATATCGCAATTGCAGCATTTCTGGCGTTGAAGACGGTTTAGAACTGTTTTAGGTCACCATTAATTCTAATGTGAATCACAGGAGCCCGTAGATGAAAACCGGCGCAAAACTGCCTTCCGTTACCTTCCACACTCGTGTCCGCGACGAAGCAATCGAAGGATCCAACCCGTTCCGTTGGGAAGACAAAACAACCGCGGATTACTTCGCAGGCAAGCGCGTCATCCTGTTTTCCCTGCCCGGTGCTTTCACACCCACATGCTCTACCTTTCAACTGCCCGGTTTCGAAAACGGGTATGCCGATTTCGCTGCCAAGGGCATCGATGAAATCTACTGCATGTCCGTGAATGACAGCTTTGTCATGAACAAATGGGCACAGGATCAGGGCCTTAAAAACGTCAAAGTCATCCCTGACGGTTCGGGCGAATTTACCCGCAAAATGGGCATGCTGGTCGAGAAGGAAAACTTGGGCTTTGGCATGCGTTCGTGGCGCTACGCTGCCATCGTAACCGATGGCGTGGTCGAAGCTTGGTTCGAAGAGCCCGGCCTGATGGACAACTGCCCAGAAGATCCCTATGGCGTTTCGTCCCCGGAAACCCTGATGAAGCACCTGGAAGAAGCCAAAGAACCGGCACTGGCATAACAATTGTCAGGCTGACGTAACAAAGGCTCGCCTCTGGCGGGCCTTTTTTAATGGCGTGTCGCGGTTACGATATCATCGCCAACACGCCGGATGACTTCCGCAAGACTGTCGAACCAGTCTTCATGTCCCGTCGAAAGGCGCCGGACCAACCCCACCGTCCGCGCAGGCTGCGGTGCCCCGAACCGCATGAGCTTGAGCCCCGGAACTGCTTCGGTTTCCGAGCGCGCCGCGAGTTCAGGCATGAGTGTCAGACCAAACCCTTCGGCAACCAGTCGCGACAGGGTAGCCAATGAGGACGCCCCCATATTGATCAAACCGCTGCTCCTGTCCTGACCACAGACCTCAAGCGCTTGATCCGTCAGGCAATGCCCGTCATCCAGCAACATCAACTGCGCGGTCTGCAAATCGACCGGGCGCAAGGCATCAGGGTCGGTGCGCACCGTCCCAAGACGCCCCACGCTGCCGGCAAGCAGAAAGCGATCCTCGAAAAGCGGCAATTCAAACAATTCGTTGCCGCCAGCTGGCAAGGCCATCACACCGGCATCGATTTCCCCGGCCCGCAGCATGGCCAGCAAGCGCTCGGTCCGTGCCTCGCGGATCTGCACCCGCAAGGAGACATCTGCCGTGCGCAACCCGGCAAGCACACCAGGCAAAAGATAAGGCGCAATTGTCGGAATGATCCCAATCGCCAAGGACCGATGCCCAACGGAATGATCCTTGGCGAACTGGTCCAGCCTGTCTGCCGCGCCAAGCACCTGACGGGCGTAGTCCAGCACATCGCGTCCCAATGGCGTCAGCAGGATGTCACGCGCCTGACGTTCGAACAGCGGGCCGCCCAACGTTTCTTCCAACGCTTTGATTTGAACCGACAGCGCTGGCTGCGAAACATGGCAGACCTGCGCCGCACGGCCAAAATTGCGCTGATCCGCCACCGCATTGAAATACTGAAGCTGTCTGAGGGTAAAATTCATAGGCAATTCCTATCACTACCCCCTGAAACCTCAACTGCGAATTATGGAATTTCTACCCAATTAGGCGAGTTTTCTCTGCTTGATCTTCGTAATGGCGCTTTAGACGTTGCAAGGCGATGCGCAACACGATCTTCCCGGAACGCGCCGACCACCCCATGCGTTTTTCGGCTAATTCGAGCCCCTCAAGGTAACAGCAGCACCGCAGTGCCACGTCGCTTAACCCCGGTCCCAGATCCGACAGGGCACGTTCAACCCGAGCGCGCGCGTCTGACGATCCCTGGCCTGCATACGTTCCATTTGCGAAACTTCCCCGCCCCCCGGCCGTTAGAAAGTGATCCCAGTTTTGGGCAACCTGCGGACCGATCTGCGACAGTTCAAAGTCTTCGCGCAGCCGTTCGCCAGCGCCGACCAGAGTTTCGTCGAGAAAGGGCTTTCCGTCCTTGTCCCGCCTGCGCGCCAACGCGATCAGCGGACTTTCGGCAGCACTGTACCGAATACGTCTGGCGTCGTGCGACGACCTGCCCTGTCTTTGTTCGCCATGCGCCTGAAACGGCGATTGCGCCTCGGCCATGCCGAACTCGTTTCTGGCGCGGGCTTTGTTCTCGGCCTCGGCGATCAGTTGGCTTAAGGCCGACCGCCCAGAGGAAGAGATGCGATACCGGGAAATACGGCCGGGATTGTCGCAGGATATCCAATCATTCAGAGCCAGCGCTTGCGCAATCGTGCAATCGACGATTGCGGTTCTTGCGGTCCCGCTGTCGCCGGTATCCCGAACGACCACAGCCTTGTCCATCTCTTCCGCCACAGCCAGAACCGCGCCGGTTTCACAAAGGCGACGCAAAATTCGAAGAGCTTCGCGGTTAAACTCATCGTCCTTGCTTGTTGCATCGTTGGCCTGAATCCCCAAAGGCTCGTTCAGGGACCCAGCGCGCCCTTGTTGATCCGTGAAATGGACCTCTGCCAGCGCTTGCAGCGCAGCATCCACCAACGGATCGTCCCGGCGCATTTCAATACGTCGGATTTGCCTGAGTATGGTTGACGCATGGCACCCCACGGATCGCGCGATGTCGCGGATCGATTGACCGGTTTCGGTATGCGCCAGGTATCTCTGCGCCCCTTCAGGCACCCACGCCGGAATGGTGAAAGCCATGTTTTCTTGCATAGTCACTTGCCCTCGTCGACAAAACAATCGGTTCTCAATCGCCCCCGGTGAATGTGTTAACCAATCCTAACTAGAGCCGCTTTCGTTACTCGTTCGTTAACCCGGAGAGACAACAACCAGATTTGATTCAAAATCATAAACACTCATGAAGTCAGAGTTCGGAGGGAACCCGCACAAGGCAACACTCGTTTAGGTTGTGTGACAAATGGCTTTCTTCTGTTCAACCAAGGGATCACCGAAATGCAGGACCTGATGACCATGATTACAACGCTCCGCCGCCCACGCCTGTTGGCTCGGGCCGCAAAAATTGGGGCGCAGGAGTATGATCGGGATCGGCATCTTCAGCGTGTTCTGGGATACGGATCACTGCCCGGCACAGGGTCTGCGCTGGTTCGTTTGTTGGAATTGGAACGAGAGGTTAACGCCCAAAGACTGGCCGAAGACGCCGCCTATTCGTTGGTCCGCCATCTGGACCTGCTGATCGCGCTGTTGGGCGAGGCGCAACTGTTCAAAGCCAGTCGCGCCGCGCAATATCAATGATCAGGTGAAGGCATCCGGCATGGAAGCTTTCTTTTCCGCCACGTATGCGTTCAATGCTTCGTTGACGGCGGGATCGAGTTGCGGTTGCTGGTAGTTGGCCAGCAGATGCTCGACCCGCGACGTGGCCAATTGGCGTGTGTCGCGCCCGCCTTCGTCTTCCCAGGTCTCGAAGGGTTTGTAATCCAGAACATCGGACTTCCAGAACGCTTCTTTGAAATTCGCCTGCGTATGGGCGCAGCCCAGATAGTGGCCGCCGGGGCCAACCTCGCGGATCGCATCCATCGCCTGCGCATTCTCATCATATGCCACGCCTTTGGCCAGGCTATGCAGAACACCCAACTGGTCGGCATCCATGACAAACTTTTCAAAATCGGCCACCAGACCGCCTTCAAGCCAGCCGCAGGAATGCAGCATGAAGTTCACACCAGACATCAGCCCCATGTTCAGCGAGTTCGCGGTCTCATAGGCCGCCTGTGCGTCAGGCAGTTTCGAGCCGCAGAACGACCCGGCCGAGCGGAACGGCAGATTCAGACGTCGCGCCAACTGGCCCGCTCCGTAGGTGACCAACGAAGCCTCAGGTGTACCAAAGGTCGGTGCACCAGAGTTCATGTCGATCGACGACACAAAGGCACCAAAGATTGCAGGTGCACCCGGGCGGATGATCTGACTATAGGCCACGCCGGCCAGAACTTCGGCCAGAACCTGCGTCAGTGTCCCCGCAATCGAAACCGGTGCCATCGCACCGCCCACGATAAAGGGCGAGATGATGCAGGCCTGATTGTTCTTCGCATAAACCTCAAGCGCGCCCATCATCACATCGTCGAAGGTCATCGGCGAGTTGATGTTGGTCAGCGAGGTCATCACCGTGTTTTCCTGAACGAACTCTTTGCCGAACAGAATCTCGCACATCTCAACCGAATCCTGCGCGCGGCTGGGATCGGTGACCGAGCCCATGAACGGCTTGTCCGACAAGGTCATGTGCGCCATCAGCATGTCCAGGTGACGCTTGTTCACCGGAACGTCGGTGGGTTCGCAAACAGTCCCGCCCGAATGGTGCAACCACTTGGACATATAGGCCAGTTTCACGAACTTGTTGAAATCTTCCATAGTCGCATAGCGACGGCCACCTTGCGCGTCCCGCACAAAAGGCGGGCCGTACACCGGGGCCAGAACCAGATTACGGCCACCGATGACAACCGATTTTTCGGGGTTACGGGCGTGCTGCGTGAATTCGCTGGGCGCGGTTTTGATCAGCTGACGTGCCAGACCACGCGGAATGCGGACGCGTTCACCATCGACATCGGCGCCAACATCTTTCCAGCGCTGCAACGCGGCTGGGTTGTCGACAAAGTTCACGCCGACTTCGGCTAGAATGGTTTCCGCATTGGTTTCGATGATTTCCAACGCTTCTTCGTTGAGAACCTCGAAGTTCGGAATATTCCGTTCGATGTATTTCGCCGTTTCGATGCGAACCGCGGTACGTTCGGCCCGGCGGGCGGCGCCACCGCCACCTCTTGCCCGACGCCGGGTGTTTGCCTCTGCCATGAGAAGATCCCGTCTAATGATTGAGTTGATCAGTTTGTTACAGCAAGCATTTGGGGCAATGCATCTAATTTACGGCGCTATAGGGGGAAAAGCGACATCTGCATAAACCAAAACCGTCAGGCACTTGCTCTGATCAGTAAAGTTCCTTCTCCATCAGGATGGTCTTTCCGCTCACCTCTTTCTCGTGCCAGCCCAAGTAGTGGTACATGGAGACTGTCGCTCGCATCAATTTGTGCGTTCGCAACCTGAGCTTAGTGGCGCCCGTTCCGTTGGCTTCTTGTTCAGCTAATTCGATCAACCGCCTCGCCAACCCTGCCCCTTGTGCCTTTGGCGATACGGCAAGGTTAAAGATCATCACCGCAGAATCGACCTCGTCAAAAACAATAAACCCGACGATGTCTTCATCCTTCGCGGCAACCCAGGCCTGATGCGCGGCGATGTCGTCGCCAACGCCGTCCGTGACATCGGGCAGATCAGGAATATCGCGCAATGCCTCCGCATAGGCCGCCGCAATGCAGGTTGTGACCGCTTCGGTATCAGCAGCACTTGCGCGGCGTAGTACGATCTCGGGCATCTCGCGCTCTTTCTGTATTATCCTGAGGCTCAATTGCACAAATGACGTCATAGCGCTTGCACATGCAAGGCTTGCGACCTAATAGCCAACCATGACCCAAGACACCCATGACCGCCTTCTGATCATCGACTTCGGCAGCCAGGTTACGCAGCTTATTGCGCGCCGCCTGCGCGAGCTGAATGTCTATTGCGAAATCCACCCCTATCAAAAAGTCACAATGGACTTTGTGCGGGAAATGGCCCCGAAGGCCGTGATATTCTCGGGCGGTCCTGACAGCGTGACACGTGAGGGTTCGCCCCGTGTACCGCAAGAGATCTTTGATTACGGCGTTCCAATCCTTGGTATCTGTTACGGCCAACAGGTGATGATGCACCAGCTGGGCGGCAAAGTTGAAAGCGGACACGGCACGGCCGAGTTCGGGCGTGCGTTTGTTACCCCGCAGGCAAAGCTGGATATTTTGGAAGGCTGGTTTTCGGACGGTGACGAGCAGGTCTGGATGAGCCACGGCGACCATGTCAGCGAAATCGCGCCCGGCTTCACCGTTTACGGCACCTCACCCAACGCACCTTTCGCGATTACAGCGGACAGCGACCGTCACTTCTATGCGGTTCAGTTCCACCCTGAAGTTCACCACACACCCAAGGGCGCAAAACTGTATGAGAATTTCGTCAAGCTGGCCGGGTTCAAGGGCGATTGGACCATGGGTGCCTATCGCGAACAAATGATCGAAAAGATCCGCGAGCAGGTCGGCGACAAAAAGGTCATCTGCGGTCTGTCCGGTGGTGTCGACAGCTCGGTTGCGGCGATCCTGATCCACGAGGCAATCGGTGATCAGTTGACCTGCGTTTTCGTGGACCATGGCTTGCTGCGCAAGAACGAGGCCGAAGAAGTCGTCGGCATGTTCCGCGATAATTACAACATCCAGCTGATCCACGCGAACGAAAGCGATCTGTTCCTTGGTGAGCTTGAAGGCCAAAGCGACCCCGAGACCAAGCGCAAAATCATCGGCAAGCTATTCATCGACGTATTCCAGAAACACGCCGACACCATCGATGGTGCAGAGTTCCTTGCGCAAGGCACGCTGTATCCTGACGTGATTGAATCGGTGTCCTTCTCGGGCGGCCCATCCGTCACGATCAAGTCGCACCACAATGTTGGCGGCCTGCCCGAAAAGATGGGACTGAAACTGGTCGAGCCGCTGCGCGAGCTGTTCAAGGACGAAGTCCGCGCGCTGGGTCGCGAGTTAGGCCTGCCCCAGAGCTTTATTGGCCGCCACCCCTTCCCCGGTCCCGGTCTGGCGATTCGCTGCCCCGGTGAGATCACCCGTGAAAAGCTGGACATCCTGCGCGAAGCAGATGCGGTCTATATCGACCAGATACGCAAACACGGCCTTTACGATGACATCTGGCAAGCCTTTGTGGCCATCCTGCCCGTGCGTACTGTAGGCGTCATGGGCGACGGCCGCACCTATGACTACGCTTGTGCCCTGCGCGCGGTGACATCGGTGGATGGCATGACTGCCGATTACTATCCGTTCAGCCACGAGTTCCTTGGCGAGACGGCCACTCGGATCATCAACGAGGTCAAAGGCATCAACCGATGCACCTATGACATCACATCAAAGCCACCCGGAACCATCGAGTGGGAATAATGCGAAAGCCGGGCTCTGTCCCGGCTTTTTTGTTTTTCACGCCGTGAAGAAATCGATAGCAATCAAATTGGTATAACCAAAAGCTACAGGCGCCCGGATGGAAACGGCCAGACCACAGATCGGCAAGGCAGCGCTCTGGATGACCGGGGCGATTGCCTCATTCTCGTCCATGGCAATCGCGGGCCGTGAACTGAGCGTGACCCACGACACGTTCGAAATCATGTTCTACCGCAGCCTCGTCGGCATCTGCGTGGTCGCCCTGATCCTGACTCTGACTCGAAAGTGGCACCAGGTTTCGACCGAACGGATCGGCTTGCACGGCATCCGGAACGTATTGCATTTCACCGGGCAAAACCTCTGGTTCTATGCGGTCAGCGTCATTCCGTTGGCACAGGTGTTTGCGCTGGAGTTTACGCAGCCGATATGGGTCATACTGCTGTCTCCACTTCTATTGAAAGAGCGCCTGACGACCGTGCGCATGTTATCGGCGCTGATCGGATTTGCCGGAATTCTACTGGTCGCCCGGCCGGGCACCGTGCCTCTCAGTGCAGGTGTGATGACCGCTGCTATGTCCGCTGTTTTCTTCGCCTTAACAACGATATCGACAAAGTCCCTCACTCGTTTTGCCAGCATCGGATGCATCATGTTCTGGCTGACAGTAATGCAAGCCGTGCTGGGGCTGGTCGCATCGGGTATCGACGGACAAATCACCCTGCCCTCGGCAAGCACAGCTCCGTTTTTGTTACTGGTGGGACTGGCCGGGCTGCTGGCGCATTACTGCATCACAAATGCGCTGGCGATTGCCCCGGCAACCGTTGTGGTGCCGTTTGACTTTGCACGCCTGCCCACAATCGCGGTCATAGGTATGGTTCTGTATCACGAACCGCTGGATCACTGGACCCTATTAGGCGCTGCGGTAATTTTCGTAGGTATTTTCCTGAACGTTCACGCCGAGAATCGTAACAGTTTGGCAACACCTCTACGCGACACTCAACACAAGTAACGCACGGTCACCAGTTGACGATAAGGTAAAGCTCAAGAAAATATCGAGCACCACAATGCAGGTCAGTCCGCACCACATATCAACAGGCGCTGACCTCCAGGAGACCTAGAGGGAGGAACTAATGAAAAAAGCGCTTCTACAGGCGTGTGCGGTATGCGTTGGCGCAACCGGTGCTTACGCAGGCGGTCTTGATCGCAGCGGCCAGGGCGTCAACATTCTGTTTGAGGAAGGTTCTGTTGTTCAGTTCCGTTTGGGTTACGCAAACCCCGACGTGAGCGGTGAGCAGAACGGTGTTGATTCCGGAAACATCGCCAAAAGCTTCTGGACACCACACCTAGCATACAAGCATTCGTTTACCGATCAGTTGGACTTTGCTCTCATTTATGATGAACCGTACGGTGCCGATGTCGAGTACCCGTCGAACTATCCTTTGTCGCAGAACCCCTTGGCCGCTTTTGGTGGTCGCACCGACGTTTTGCGCGCTAAAGCGGATGTTGATGCGATTACTGCCCTGGTGCGTTACAAGTTCGATGGCGGCTTCAGCGCAATCGGCGGTATTCGCGCGCAGCGAGCCAAGGCAACCGTTGCTGTCCCGGTTGTTGCCGGTTACGAATTTGAATCCGGTTCTGAGGTTGACTTCGGTTACGTCATAGGCGTCGCATGGGAACGTCCCGAGATCGCGGCACGTGTCGCACTGACCTACAACTCGAAAATCACACACGATTTCGACTCGACAGAGTCCATCAACCGGAGACCACCGCCCGTCCCCGCACCGCTTGTGACCGCACAGACCGAAACCGAAGTTGTGACGCCTCAATCGGTAAATCTGGACTTCCAGACCGGTGTGGCACCAAAAACGCTGCTGTTCGGCTCGATCCGCTGGGTTGACTGGCCACAGACAGTTCTGGCACCGCCGGTTTATACTGCCGCTGCACAACAGAACCTGGTTGACTACGCGGACGACACCTTCACCTACACACTGGGTCTTGGCTACAAGTTCACCGAAGAGTTCTCTGGCGCGATCTCTGCGGGCTATGAAACGTCCTCAGGTTCCACTGTTTCGAACCTCGGCCCCACCGACGGTTTCTGGAGCCTTGGCGTAGGTGGTACATACACCATCGAGCAGGCGCAGATTTCTGGCGGCATCCGCTATACCGATATCGGCGATGCGACCACCACCACAGGTGGCGAATTCTCGGGCAACTCAGCATGGAGCGTCGGTCTGCAGCTCACTTACACGCTGAATTGATCCCGCTACCAATCCACTAACAAACCCCGCCACTTTCGGCGGGGTTTTTCTTTGCGCAAGTTTCGGGTCGAACATCGCCTTGGGGAATGCGAGAACGGGCTATGGAACCTCAAAAACACCTGTCTCCAAGGGCTTGGGCCGAACTGTTGCTTCTGGGCGTGATCTGGGGCGCATCCTTTATCTCGATCCGCGTCGCATTGGACACGATCCCCGTCATGACCTCGGTTCTGCACCGCGTATTCTGGGCGATGCTGGCGTTGTGGATCGTTGTCTGGGTTAAAAAGCTGAGTGTTCCCACCAGTCCGCGCATCTGGGGCGCATTCCTGATGATGGGGTTGTTGAACAATGCCATCCCATTCTCGCTTATGGCTTGGGGGCAGCTTTACATCGAAACTGGCCTGACCTCGATCCTGAATGCAGCAACCGCCGTCTTCGGCGTCCTGATCGCCGCTATGTTTTTCAAGGACGAGAGGTTGACCCTTGCTCGTGGTGTGGGCGTCGGTCTGGGGTTTCTGGGTGTAGCAATTGCAATTGGCCTCAAGAATTTCGCGACTTTCAACCTTCAAAGCGTTGCCCAACTGGCAATCATCGCAGGAACAGTTTCTTACGCGTTGGCCAGCGCCTGGGCCAGAATCAAGTTGTCTGGCTTGTCTCCCATAGTTGCCGCAGCTGGCATGCTGACCGGCTCAACCATTCTGATTTTGCCTGTTTCCCTCGTGGTCGACGGGCTTCCCGTTTTGAACTTGCCGGCGATCACGTGGGCGGCCATTGCCTATTACGCCCTGATCGCAACAGCCGGAGCGTACTTGCTGTACTACCGCGTTCTTGCCATGGCCGGGGCCGGAAACCTGATGTTAGTAACGCTTGTCATACCGCCAGTCGCCATCGTGTTAGGCACACTGGTGCGCGACGAAACCTTACCGCCGCAGGCCTTTTTGGGCTTTGCCGTGCTGGCGATCGGGTTGTTGATTCTGAACTGGTCCCGCTCACGTGATTGACGCCGCCCCCTGCCCGTTTTAGCTAGGTCAGAAAAAGGGACAGCGGACAATGATCTACAGCTCGGCAAAGGACTGGCGCGAAGCGGCCCGGAAAAAAGTGCTGTTCTTCGGCATGTCTGGGCTGGGTAAGACCTATGTGTCGAACGTGCTGCGCGATTCCGGGGACTGGTTCCACTACTCGATCGATTACCGCATCGGCACCCGGTACATGGGCGAATACATCATCGACAATGCCAAGGCCGAGGCGATGAAGGTGCCCTTCCTGCGCGACCTGTTGCTGTCGGATTCGATCTATATCGGCTCAAATATCTCGTTCGAAAACCTGACACCTGTTGCGACCTATCTAGGCAAACCGGGCAACCCGGCGCACGGCGGGCTTGAGCTGACTGAATATCGTCGTCGGCAGGAACAGTTCCGCCTTGCTGAGATCCACGCCCTGTTGGACACCGAGTATTTCATCGACCGCGCCAAGCGTTTGTATCAATACCCGAACTTCATCTGCGATACCGGCGGGTCAATTTGCGAATGGGTCGATCCTGAGGACCCGGCTGATCATGTCTTGTCCGAGCTGTCCCGCCAAACCCTGATGATCTGGATTAAGGGCGATGAGGACCACACCGCTGAACTGATCCGCCGTTTCGATAAAGCCCCTAAGCCGATGTCCTATCAGGCAGAGTTTCTGACCCGGGTCTGGGACGAATACCTCACCGAACATGGTTACGCACCCGAGGACGTCGACCCGGACACCTTTATTCGCTGGACCTATGCCCGCGCATTGGCGCACCGCCAACCGCGCTATCAGGCCATGGCGGACAATTGGGGTGTCACAGTCACCGCTGATGACATGCACAAGGTCCGCGATGCGGGTGATTTCGATGAGTTGATCGAACGCACCCTTGAGACCCGGACAAACCGGGCTTAATTACCCCCTCTACACAGTAACTCCAAAGGCTTGCACCTGATGCCGATCAAGATCCCTTCCGACCTGCCCGCTTACGACGTTCTCACCAAAGAGGGCGTCATGGTCATGGCCGCGGATCAGGCGATGCGTCAGGACATCCGCCCCTTGCGGATCGGGTTGCTGAATCTGATGCCCAAAAAGATTCAGACCGAAAACCAGTTCGCGCGCCTGATCGGAGCGACTCCGCTGCAGATAGACCTGTCGCTGATCCGCATGACCGAACATCGCACCAGGAACACCGCCGCCGATCATATGGCCGAGTTCTATCAACCGTTCCAAGAGGTAAAGGATCAGAAATTCGACGGCCTGATCATCACGGGCGCGCCGATCGAGCATCTGGAGTTCGATGACGTCACCTATTGGGACGAGATGACCGAGGTTTTTGAGTGGACTCAGACAAACGTCCATTCCACCTTTGGCGTCTGCTGGGGTGGTATGGCGATGATTAACCATTTCCACGGCATCGACAAGCAGGCGCTCGATGCCAAAGCGTTTGGTTGCTATCGGCACCAGAATCTGGCCCCTTCTTCCCCGTTTTTGCGTGGGTTTTCCGATGATTGCGTGATCCCGGTCAGCCGCTGGACCACAATGAACCAATCTGAGATCAACAGCGCGCCCGGCCTGACGACATTGTTGGGAAGCGATGAGGTCGGCCCCTGTCTGGTCGAGGACCCTTCGCATCGTGCGATCTATATCTTCAACCATTTCGAATATGACAGTGATACGTTGAAGCAGGAATATGATCGCGATGTCTCGAACGGGACACCCATCAACGTGCCGATGAACTACTATCCAGACGACGATCCATCACAACCGCCGCAAAACAGATGGCGCAGCCATGCGCATCTACTTTATGGCAATTGGATCAACGAGATTTACCAGTCCACACCGTTCAACATGGAAGACGTTGGTCATTAAAGTTCTGATATTCCTTGGCCTCGTCCTATCGGGTCTGATTCTGCTCACCGTCTGGCGCGCAGCACAGAATGAGGCTGCGGCTGAGGCTCGGTTTCCCCCCGAGGGTGAAATGGTGATGGTCGACGGTATCGCCGTCCATGCGGTGGTCATGGGCGACGGCCCCGATGTGGTTCTGATCCACGGATCCAGCGGTAACACCCGTGACATGACCTTTGCTCTTGCACCGATCCTGGCCGAGAACTTCCGTGTAATCGTGTTCGACCGACCCGGTCTGGGCTATAGCGATAGCTTCAATCCGGACGGCGAAACCATTGAAGAACAAGCGTTAATCCTGAAAAAAGCCGCTGCCCAATTGGGGGCGGAAAAACCTATTGTTGCAGGGCAAAGCTATGGCGGATCGGTATCGCTGGCTTGGGCGGTCACCCGGCCCGACAACATTTCTGCCCTTGTTTTGATCGCACCGGCTGCAATCCCGTGGGAGACGCCGCTGGACGGTTTCAACAAGCTGGCGTCGACTGAGGCAGGCAATACGCTGGCCCTGCCGCTGATCACCGCGTTCGTTCCCGAATGGTACGTGGAAAAAGCGTTGGACAAGGTCTTTGCCCCGCAGACGGCACCCGAGGGATATTCACAGCACTTCGGCCCCGGCCTGACAATGCGACGCGCCTCGATGCATGCGAATGCCAAGCAGCGGGCCAATCTGTTGGATGAAGTTCGCGCCCTGCAACCCCGCTATGGCAAAATTACCGTACCGACCGAAGTTGTTCACGGAACGGCTGACACCACTGTCAAATTTGCCTGGCATGCAGAACAACTGGTCGACCAAATCCCTGACGCGGAACTGATCGAGCTTCCGGGTATTGGTCACATGCCGCAGGTTGTGGCCGCCCCCGAGGTTGCCTCAGCAATCGACCGCGCCGCCGAGCGAGCGGGTTTGCGTTAAACCGCCAGCTAATCCATAGTAGGATATGGATTTTATGGCGAGGTAGCATATGGCCCGTTCGGACAAAGGTTCCATTGAAAAATACTTCCGTAGGGAAGCCCCGAAAGACATGCGGTCAGCCATTGAAAACGCGAAGAAAGACGACATCCTGAACCCGACCTATCCTTACGAAGAACGCATGAAGCGTAAGGATTACGAGAAAGAGATGGATTTGCTGCAGATCGAGCTGGTCAAAATGCAATCCTGGATCAGGGAAACGGGCGACCGCGTTGCGATCATTTTCGAAGGCCGCGATGCCGCCGGAAAAGGTGGTACGATCAAACGTTTTCGCGAGAACCTAAATCCACGCGGCGCCCGCAACGTGGCGCTCAGCAAACCCTCTGATACCGAACGCAGCCAATGGTACTTCCAACGTTACGTTCAACACCTGCCTGCGGCAGGCGAAATCGTGTTCTTTGACCGCAGCTGGTACAATCGCGGTGTGGTCGAAAACGTCTTTGGTTTTTGCGAACCCGAAGAACGCGAACGTTTTTTCAGGCAAGTTCTGCCGCTTGAAACCGGACTGGTGAATGACGGGATCAAACTGTTCAAATTCTGGCTTAACGTCGGGCGCGCGGAGCAACTGAACCGCTTTCTGGCACGTGAGACAGATCCGCTAAAGCAATGGAAACTCAGCCCAATCGACATTGCGGGGCTTGGTAAGTGGGACGAGTACACGCAATCGATCTCGGAGACTCTGACCCGCAGTCACTCAGACCTTTGCCCTTGGACCATCATTCGCTCAGACGACAAAAAACGCGCCCGCATCGCGGCAATACGAACTGTTTTGCACGCGCTGGACTATGATGAAAAAGACAAGAAGGCTATTGGCAAGATCGATCCACTGATTTGCGGCGGACCCGAGGTGTTGGACGCGTGATGACATTTTCGCGCTACAATGCTGCCAAGGGTTGGACGAACCGGCAGGCGTGGATTATGTCTTGGTTCCCCAGAACTTAAACAAAAAGGCTCGTGACACAGGCATGGCGAAACGCGGGTATCACCACGGCAATCTCAAGCAAGCCCTGATCGAGGCCGCCCTTTCGCTGATTGAAGAAAAGGGACCGACCGGCTTTACCCTGTCCGAGGCCGCAAAGACCGCAGGCGTGACACCTGCAGCGGTATACAGGCACTTTCAGGGGCGCGAAGATCTGATCGCCGAGGCCGCCCGTCAGGGCTTTGAAATGTTCGCCGACCTGATGCAGTACGCATATGACACGGGCCAACCCTCGGCCTTGGCAGCGTTTGAGGCTACTGGTCGGGCCTATCTGGCTTTTGCCCGCAAGCACCCAGGGCACTACATCGCCATGTTCGAAAGTGGGATATCCGTAAACCGAACGCCTGAATTGGCGTTGGCCGCGAACCGGGCCAAGAGCGTGCTGGAAAAAGCAGCCGCAGATCTTTCGCAACACATCCCGCCAGAGAAACGGCCACCTGCGTCGATGTTCAGTGCCCATATCTGGGCGATGAGCCATGGTGTTGTTGAGCTTTATGCGCGCAACACAGGCGCCAGCTCTCCCTTTCCACCAGAGGATCTGCTGGAAAGCGGTATCGGTATCTATCTGCGGGGTTTGGGCCTGGTGCCGCAGGACGATTGAGGTTCGAGCTAGAACCTGGGCCTTGGTGCCGGAACACTAAGGCCCGAGGTGACGTTAATCAGATCCATCTGCCCCATGCCCTTGATATCCACCGGCCCAATATCCGAGACTTGAAACTCGTCAATCAGCGCGTATTTCATTTCTTCTGGGGCGACGATATTCATTGGGTTTGCAAAGACTTGCAGGCGTGAAGCAATGTTCACGGCCGGACCAAACACATCGTAGACGTATTTCTGAATACCCACGACCGAGCCGACTGCAGGCCCCATTCCCAGACCGATCCGGGCCTGCCACTTATGCGGATGGCTTTCGTTGCGCCGTTCGAGGTAACGCAGGAACCGGACTGCGCAATGGGCCACGGCCGTCGCATGATCTGGAGTTGCGTCCGGCATACCCGAGACCGCCAGATAAGCGTCTCCGATGGTTTTGATCCGTTCGCAGCCATATTGTTCGACGATCCTGTCAAAGGCCGTGAAGACATCGTTCAACTCGCTGAGTGTCACAGTCGGGTCGGTTTTTGCCGCAAAATCCGTAAAGCCCACAAAATCCAGCATCACGACCGAGACCTGATCGTAGAGTTGCGGCGTAACGACACCAAAGGTCTTGAACTCTTCGTACACAGCGCGGGGCATGAGGTTCAACAGCAGCCGTTCGACCCGCTCTTTCTCGCGTTCCAATTCGCGCGTATTACGTTCGACCATGGTCGAATAACTGTCGATCATACTCTCAAGCTCGCGAATGCGGGTGATGTTCTGAAATTCAACCACCAACACCTGTTCGGAAAGGCCGTTGGCCAGGGAAACCGCGACTGCGAATATCAGCGTCCGGCGCTTGGGTTTGACCTGTAGCTCGGCCGAATAGCGCAGGCCGGATTGTTTAACGTCTTCAAGCTCTTTTGGATCAAGGTCGGGAAAATAATCCAACAGGGTCTGACCTTCGGCCGGTGCCCCAAACCACTCGGTAAATGGACCGTTGTGAAACACGAAACCCAAATCCGTAGCCCGCACAACAGCGACGCCGACACCGATCGCGCGGAGCAGCTGTTCGTTTATGGCCAGAATACTCATGCGGCGTCGCGTGCCACGATGATGGCTCGTTTTGACTCGATGGCATCAAGGGCAATTTTTATATGCGCGTCTTCCATTCCATGCATCGACAAGGCTTCGCTGAAAAGCGCAGCCATCTCATCAAAATCGGCGTGAGAGATGTTCAGGTGACGATGAACCGCCTCGATCCTGTCATCGCTAAAGGATGCAGGTCCACCAACCAGGGACGAAACGAACTTGGTCTGATGATCAATCAAACGGGGCATGTCTATGTCTTCGAAATGATCGCCGATCTGATCGGACTCCAACGCCATTTCGTAAAAGGTCATCACGATCCGCGAGATCGTTTTGAAACCACCGTATCTTTCGTAAATTGTCTGCCCCACGACACATAACCCAAACGTTATTCACCACTAACGTCACGAGATTATATCATATTGACAGTTTTGTTAACGCTTATGACGCGGATGCAACGCGGGATGTCCGTTTAGGTGGCGTTGGTGAGGCTTGAATTTACACGCTCAGATCGTCGGCGCAGGGGATGAACCCGACATATCCCCCCTGTTCCAGCAATCGCGTCTGCCCCCCCATGCGCCAATACAGCTTGCGCCGCGCCGCGACCAATTCCCGCCGAAGGCGGAACCAAAGCGGCCCCTTATCCAGCCCGCTGTTGGTTTTCTGGTCTTGGGATCGTTCGCTGACCTTCACCTCTTCGACCGTGTGATCTTGCTGTTTCGACCAGATCATCTGCACCCCAACAGCCGGAAAGCACTGATACATCCGCCAATCCGACCGTGGGATGGAGACGAAATCGTCCAGGTGATCCGAATACTTTTCGGACCAATTCAGCAGTTTCTGGCAGGCCCGCTGAGAAAGCACATAGGCGGCCGCACTCGGGGCCGTTTCCAGCATGGGCCGGACGGTGACGCCTGCGATATGCATCTCTGGCCCAAAACGAAGAGATTTGGGGGAATAGTCCAGCTTCAACATGTCAAAGGCATCTGGGTCCGCCATCAGTGCGGAAATCACAGATCCTGCCTGGATGGACATTTCGACGTCATCTTCGAAAATGGCCGCCGCTTGCAGGTTTTGATCCACGACCGCCTGCCATACTGCGCGATGGCTTTCGAAACAGGCGATTTCGCTTTGCGTCAATCCCCAGCGACTGCCCGATCCGGCAACATAGCCGCTGGCGTCCACAACTCCGGGTTTCTGGGCATCCGTCGCGCCAAACCGGGTGGCACCCACCAAGCCTGCATGATTGAACTGCGCTTCCATGAAGTCACGGCGCACTGGGACCCGATCCAGATTGATAAAAAAGGCACCCGTCTCTGGTGGCAGTTCGTGACGTCCCACGGTGTTTCCTTTCAAGCAGTTACGCCAGATACACACTGGCAAGGCGGACAATCAAGTCCGCGCTTGAGCAATATGTATCCGGTTTCGCCTATCCTGATTTAGAAGTCCCGATTAAGCTGCTCTGGGAAAACAATAAACAGGATTCTTGCAATGACGTCTCATGGATATTCCGGCGGTCGCCTGAACCTGCCGTTTGTGGGCATATCGACCTTTGGCAAAGCTCCGTACGTCGAGGATTGGGATCAAATCGATGCTGACGTCGCCGTCATGGGCGCGCCTTTTGATTTCGGAACTCAGTGGCGATCCGGCGCTCGGTTTGGACCGCGTGCGGTGCGCGAAGCTTCAACTCTGTTCAGCTTCGGCCATGCCGGCGCATATGACCATGAGGATGATGCCACTTACTTGGATGGCTCGGTCCGGATGGTCGATATCGGCGACGCGGATATCATCCACACCAAAACCGAAGAAAGCCACGCCAACATCCAGTTCGGTGTGGAAAAGATGCTGAACGCGGGCGCCCTGCCGGTTACCATCGGCGGAGATCACTCGGTCAATATTCCCTGCATCAACGCTTTCGAAAAGGATTGCGAGAAAAATGGACCCATCCACGTTGTTCAGATCGATGCACATCTGGACTTCGTAGACGAACGCCACGGCGTGACCGCGGGACACGGCAACCCCATGCGACGCGCGATTGAAAAGCCTTACGTTTCGGGCATGACGCAATTGGGCATCCGGAACGTGTCGTCAACCGCCAAAGAAGGATATGAGGACGCCCGCGCCCGCGGGTCGGACATTTTGTCTGTTCGGCAGGTGCGCAAGCTCGGTACGGATGGCGTGTTGGCGCGCATCCCGGAAGGCGCCCGGTATTATGTCACGATTGATATCGACGCATTCTGCCCGTCCATCGCCTCTGGCACCGGCACGCCCAGCCACGGCGGGTTCCAGTACTATGATGTCTTGGAGATAATTCAGGGGCTTGCGAAACGCGGAGACGTAGTCGGGATCGACCTTGTCGAAGTGGCTCCGAATTACGACCCGACCGAAAGCACGCAGATTCTGGCGGCTCAGGTTCTGCTGAACTTCATCGGGTTCATCTTTCACGAACGTGGCAAGAAGGGCTGATCGCCCTTCCTGCCAGATCAATTATGCACTGATCGTGTTGTGTTCAGGGCCATAGGGGAAGCCGGTAATGTTTTCGGCACCGGTTTCCTCGACCACCAGAATGTCGTGTTCCCGGTATCCGCCTGCACCCTTCTGACCTTCTGGAATCCACAGCATCGGCTCAATTGAAACGACCATGCCGGGTTCCAGAACCGTGTCGATGTCTTCACGCAATTCCAGGCCTGCCTCGCGCCCATAGTAATGGCTAAGGATACCGAAAGAGTGGCCGTACCCGAAGGACCGGTACTGCAGCAGACCCTCGTCGGCGAAGAAGCGGTTGATTTCCTCGCAGATCCCCGAGCAGGTCGCGCCGGGTTTAATCAGGCTCAGACCCAGCTCATGCGCGGCAACGTTGGCTTTCCAGATGCGCAGGCTATCGGCGTCGGGTTCGCCCAGAAACAGAGTGCGCTCCAGCGCTGTGTAATAACCTGAAATCATCGGGAAAGTGTTCAGGGATAGTATATCGCCCTTTTCTAACGCGCGCTTGGTGACCGGGTTATGTGCGCCATCCGTGTTCAAGCCTGACTGAAACCAAACCCATGTGTCGCGGTATTCGGCATCCGGATAGGCGCGGGCAATCTCAGCCTCCATCGCGTCACGTCCGGCCATGGCGATCTCGATCTCGGTCGCGCCTTCACGGATCGCGGCGTGGATAGCCGCGCCACCAACATCCGCAGTACGCGCGCCGCCTTTGATCAATTCGATCTCTTCGGCTGATTTCACCATCCGTGCAGCCATCGTATCAGCCGCGATATCGATCAGTTCCGGTGCACCCAACATGTCCAGCGCAGTGTCGCGCATTGCCAGGGTCATGTGGTCACCCTCGATACCGACCCGGCGGGCGGAGCCAATCAGGCTGGCTACAGCGCGCCAGTAATTGTTCCGCTTCCAATCGGTGTAGATCACGTTCTCTTCGACCGACCGGCGCCAGGGCTGCCCGGCGTCGATATTGGCCGAAACCGTGGTACAGGCATCCTGCGTTACAACACAGCCATAGGGGCGACCAAACGAGCAGTACAGGAAGCCCGAGTAGTAAGCGATGTTCTGCATCGACGTCAGCAGAACTGCGGGAATGTCCCGTGCCGCCATGGTCGCGCGTAGATTGGCAAGGCGACGGTCGTATTCCGCCCGGCTGAATGGCAACGGCGCTTTGTCACCGTTGTGGCAGGTGAAAAACTCGGGGCGGTTGTTCAGATCTTTCATCTTTGACTCTCCTCAACGCCGGACTGGCATCGCCCGGCCACAAGTCCCGGCGTTCAGGACGAGCGGCCTCGGGATCCGAGAGCCATGTACCCCGCGTTGCGTCACGACGCCATCGTGACCGGGGTACATGGTGAAATCGCTAAATCAGCTTTTGAGTCGCGTCAAGCCGGGGTGAGACCCCGCAGGCGTTCAGACCGCCGCCGCAGCAGTTCGACCGTGGTCAGCAGCGCGATCGAGATCACGACAAGGATGGTCGCAACGGCCAGAATGGTCGGGCTGATCTGTTCACGCAGGCCGGTGAACATCTGCCAAGGCAATGTCTTTTGGCTGGCTGATCCGACAAAGAGAACCACCACAACTTCGTCAAACGAAGTGATGAAGGCAAACAATCCGCCCGAGATTACACCCGGCAAAATCAGCGGCATCTGGATCTTGAAGAACGTCCGCACCGGACCCGCACCCATATTCGCAGCAGCCCGCGTCAGTGACTGGTCAAATCCGACCAGCGTTGCAGTCACCGTGATGATGACGAAGGGAATCCCCAGAACCGCGTGGGCCAGCACGACTTTCACATAGCCGACGAAGTTCTTGTTCATACCCAGCGTACCTTCCAAAAAGCGGCCGATGTCGCTGTAGAAAAAGAACATACCCGTGGCCGAGATGATCAGCGGAACGATCATTGGCGAGATCAGAATGCCCATGATGGCCCGACGCCCCGGAACATGCGACTGGCTGAGACCTATCGCCGCCAGAGTGCCCAGCGATACCGAAATGATGGTCGCAATTGGTGCGATGATCAGCGAGTTCTTGAAGCTACGCTGCCATTCATTGTTGGTGAAGAAGTCGCGGTAATGCTTCAGCGAATACCCTTCAGGGTCCAGACGCAGCATTTCGGGCGTAAAGGTGAAAAAGTCCTGCGCATTGAAAGACAGCGGCAGAACCACAAGGATCGGAGTGATCAGGAACACGAAGATTGCCCCGCAGATCACCCGGAAAGTAAAATGCCACAACACCTGACCAGCCGTCATGTAAGGCAGCAATTTTTGCCGATAGCGCCCCTCGTAGAGCCAGAAGATGAAGAAGGCAAAGAACCACCCCGCCAGCAGCCCGACGATCAAGCCCGTAATGCCTGCAAAGAAAAATCCAATTGCAGCAAGACCCAGTATCGTAATCCAGCGCGCAACGCGTTCGTTGTCCAGCACGTTGATATACAACCATGCCAGCCCTGCCATCAAAGCAGCGCCGATCAGAATGCCCAGCAGAACGTTGTCCTGCCCGGCTCCGACGAACATGCCCAGAAATCCTCCGGCGATTGCGACAGCCGGCAGAACCACCGACAACGGTTTGCGGGATATTGGTGTAAGTGCAGCCATATTCTTTATCCCAGCTTGACGTTATCAATGCCGACGATCTTGTCGTAGCACCAGTAGAGTAGAAGAACGACCGCCAGCAGGATCGTCCCCAGCGCCGCAGCCAGTCCCCAGTTCAGAGAGGATGAGATGTGGTACGCAATCCGGTTCGAAATGAAGACACCTTTGGTGCCGCCAACGATCTCGGGCGTGATGTAGTACCCGATGGCAAGAATGAATACGAGGATCGAACCCGCGCCGATACCCGGTATCGATTGCGGGAAGTAAATCCGCCAGAAAGTCGTCCAGTTGGTGGCGCCCATGGATTTGGCCGCACGGGTATAGTACGGCGGAATCGTCTGCATGACCGAATACATCGGCAGGATCATGAACGGCAGCAGGATATGCGTCATCGCAATGATCGTGCCGAATTGATTGTTGATGATCACCAGCCTCGCATCATCGGCAACAAAGCCCAGCCAGACCAGCGTTTCGTTGATCACACCCTGCTGCTGCAACATCACTTTCCAGGCGGAGGTGCGCACAAGCAGCGAGGTCCAGAATGGCAACAGCACCAAAATCATCAGCATGTTTGAAGCCCGCATCGGCAGATTGGCGAGCAGGTAAGAAACTGGATAGGCCAGCAGAATACAGGCCCCGGTAATGATCAGCGACATGAACAATGTCCGGCCGAACAGCTTGATGAGGATGCGCTTATCTTCGGGTTGCGCTTGCGCCCCTTCGGGTGTGCGCTGCATATCAATAGCGTTCAGAAAGTATCCATTGGTGATCGGCACCGCGTGCGTCTTGATCACGCGCCACGTGTCCACGTCCCCCCAGCCATCGTGAATTTCGATCAATTTTTCCTTGAACGGGGCGTCAGCTTCCGGATCCAACCGCTTGATTTGGCGTCCAGATTTTCGGAACATCGACGACATTCCCGTCTGTTCGTAATTCAAGCGGGTACCTAGTCTTGTGTGTTGCTTGGCGTCAACGGCAACAACCATGTCGCGAATAAATGCTTCATACAAAGCTTCGTCCGGCAATTCCCCGCTCTCGGCGTCCCATTTCTGTAACTCAACGACTGTCAAAGGAAGTGTCTCTGAGACAATCCCGTTTTCGACCGATCGGAATAGCATGGAAATGATAGGTATGACGAATGATAGCAGTACAAATAGCAAAAGTGGCGCAACCAGAGCCAACGCCCGCAATTTACGCCGACGCAATGAACGCGCCAGTGATTTCTTCAGCGGCGTACCATCTGCCGCCAACATCGGACCTGATTGAGTTGCGTCGCTCATCTGCGTTCCCTGATTTTTTGACGCCGGGGCCTAACTTGGCCCCGGCTGGTTTTTTGGTTCAATCAGCGATTACTTCGCCAGCCAAGCCTGGAACTTTGCTTCGATATCATCACGATAGTCAGCCCAGAACTCGTAGTTGTAAAGGAACGTGTTCTTGGCGTTCTCGGGATCGGTCGGCATGTGAGGTGCCATGTCGATGCCCAGGTCCGCGTGCTGACCCACCAGCGGCGCCGAAGATGCACGTGCCGGACCGTACGAGATGTACTTGGCCTGATCCGCCAGGCGCTGCGTATCGGTTGCGAACATAATGTAGTCCAGCGCGCGCTTCTGACGCTCTTCGCTCAGACCAGCAGGAATAATCCAGCCGTCCAGATCAAATATCTGAGCATCCCACAGCATTGCAACGGGTTGCTTCTGCTCTTCGATCACGCTGAACAGGCGACCGTTATAGGTCGAACCCATGATGATCTCGCCGTCCGCCAGCAACTGCGGCGTGTCCGCGCCTGCAGACCACCAGACAACGTTGTCTTTGATGGTGCCTAGCTTGGCCAGGGCCTGATCCTGCCCTTCCGGAGTCGCCAGCACGTCATAGACGTCGTCTTTTGCCACGCCGTCACAAATCAGAGCCCATTCCATGTTGTTGATGGCACGCTTTTCAAGTGAACGCTTGCCTGGATAGGCTTCCAGATCGAAGACTGCGCAAACATCCGACGGCGGTGTGTCACCCACCAGATCCGTACGATACCCGAATGTAGTCGAGTAAACGATTTGCGGAATGAAACACTCGCTGACAAGCAAGTCACCGAAATCATCAGCAGCCGAGGTTCCGTCGGGTGCCGGTGCCAACATGGTGTCCGGATCGATTTCCAACGCCAGGCCTTCGTCACACAGACGAATTGCGTCTGCCGCCACAACGTCGACCACGTCCCAGGTGATGTTGCCTGCTTCGTTCATCGCACGCAGTTTAGCAACCGCCTCGGCCGAGCTGTCGTCGTTCAGGATCGTGACGCCGGACTTCTCGGAATAGGGCTCGTGATATGCTTTCAGCTGCGACTTGGAGTATGCGCCGCCCCAAGAGACAATTGTCATTTCTTCGGCTGATGCAGCGCCGGCAACTGCCACGATAGCACCTGCCATAAGAGTGGTTTTTGTTACTTTCATCGTTAACTCCCTGTTATTCCCGTTAATTTTGATCTTTTTGGTTGGGCCACGGGGTAACCCACCCATGCCTTTCCCCGCGCACTTTGGTGTCGTGAACGGGTTGTTCCCTGATCAGGCGTCCAACGCCCGACAGTCACGCGCAAGCCAGCCGATTTCGACTTCCTGGCCCGGCGACAGTCTGATAGCGTCCGGGGCGTTTCGCGTCTTGATGATGAAGTCGTCATTCCCGGCAACCGACAGACGGAAGCGGAAGACATCGCCCATGTAGATGAACTCTTTCACCGTTGCTTTCAGAGTGTGCGCATCGGCGTGCAGGCGATCCTTGTTGAATTCCACCCGCTCAGGCCGGATTGACACTTTTGTCCGATCACCTGCCGCATGGACATTGACCGGCTTGGCGTCAATTTCAGATCCGTCATCCAGCGCCACAACACATTCGTCGCCGTTGATTGACTTAATAACGCCTTCCAATGTGTTGTTTTCACCAATGAACTGGGCAACAAAACTGTTTTCAGGCTCTTCGTACAGCAGATCTGGCGGCGCAAGCTGTTGAATGCGTCCATCGTCGAATACCGCAACGCGATCTGACATTGTCAGCGCTTCGGTCTGGTCGTGGGTCACATAGACGGTCGTAATCCCAAGTTCATGGGCCAGACGCGTGATTTCAAACTGCATATGCTCGCGCAGCTGTTTGTCGAGCGCGCCCAGCGGTTCATCCATCAGAACCAGCTCGGGCTCGAACACCAGCGCGCGTGCAAGGGCGATCCGCTGCTGCTGGCCCCCGGACAATTGCGCCGGTCGACGGCTGCCAAAGGCCCCCATCTGGACCATATCAAGCGCCCGCCGGACCTTTTCTTCCCTTGCGTCCTTGCCAATTTTCCGCACTTCCAGAGGGAACGACAGATTTTCTGCCACCGTCATATGCGGAAAAAGAGCGTAATTTTGGAAAACCATGCCAATACCGCGCTTATGCGGTGGGATGTTGTTGATCGGTCGCCCGTCCAACATAATCTCGCCATGGGTGGCTGTTTCAAACCCCGCCAGCATCATCAGGCAAGTTGTCTTGCCAGAACCCGAGGGCCCAAGCATTGTAAGAAACTCACCTTTCGGCATGGAAAGGTTAAGGTCTTTTACAACAAGGATCTCGCCATCATAAGATTTTTGGACATGCTGAAACTCGACGAACGCTGCGTCATTAGACATTTACCGATTAGTCTCCCCTGTGCAGTCCTTGCCTGCCCGGTTCATCCGGATCTCAAAGACCTGTCGAGGCCATTTAAGGACATGCAGGGTGCGGCACGCAACCAAAATATGACACGTGGGTAACGATTAAAAAAGAAGCAGCAGAGTTTTCAGGCAGAATTCAACTTGCGCATGTGCCACGCAAGGCTTTGATTGCTGGAAAGCACCGGTTTCATCAGGTGTTCCTGTACAATCGGAATAACATCAAAAGTTCTTAGATTCGTGCAGCTTAGAAAAACAGCTTCAACTGAATCATCCTGCCCAAGACTCACTGCAGCCTCAATCAGAGACTTCCGTGAAATCCGCGCGACTTTGGCCTCTTCGGCTTCGCCGAATGTGCCAAAAACATCCATCGAAATGCCATTTTGCGCAAATGCACTGCGTAAGGGATCGTTCACTTCTTCGATATATGGCGACAAAAGTGCGAACTTTGCTACACCAAGTTCGTGGGCGCAGGCCGAGGCCGCGCGCAATGGGTTTGTAACGACCTCTGCCTCGCAAGTTTTTTGAACCATTTGTTCGACCTGATCCGAGCCGATAACCGAGCTGGCAGAGGTGCAGCCATAACCAACCACACGATATGGTCGGGTCTTGGGCAACAGATCAGCAGCGGCAGGTAACGCGGTTTCCATTTCCGCCAGAGTATCTGTCGTCACCTCTTTGCCGCTGGGAATTCTAGAGACGTAAATGGGGCAGCTACGGTCGGAAAAATACGCGTTGAACTCTGGCTCAAGGGTCTCGTCTGTCTGCAAGACGATCAGACCCATTGGGAGCGTGGCGGGATCATCTGCATCAACGGTATAAGGTAAACGGGTCATATCTCGGGCAACTCCATACCAGCGCGCGGGCTAAGAAAGCGGGGCTCGTCTTCGGTTATGACGATGTTCTCTTCGTGAACAAGGATCTTTCCGCCCACGGCAATGCCCGGCTCAAGCGTCATGACCATGCCTGGTTTCAAAACTGTGTGGTCGGTTGGAATGAGAGATGGCCATTCCGTCAGAGACATACCCAAACCATGCCCCAAACGCCCTGCCCCCGTATCGGCATCGTGGCGCGACAGCACAGAGTTCATCGCCTGAAATAAGTTAGCCGCCGTGGCGCCCGGGCGCGCAATCTCAAATGCCGCATCCGACGCTTCAATCAATGCACTATAGGCTGACTTAACCTGTGCGTTCGCGGACCCTATCGACCAGTTGCGGTCGTAATCACTGAAATACCCATCCCAAACCAGGCCGGTGTCCAGCATCAGGACATCGCCTTGTTGCAGTTGCGTATCAGATGCCGGGGATATTACGTCAGTGTAACCGCCCTGTTCCGCACCGCCCGCGAGGTATGGAACCCAATCGGCCCCCTCGTCCAGACACAGCATTTGAAACCGGCGAAACACAGCATCCAACGCCACGCCTTCTTTGGCGATTTCGGGCACCCGCTGAAAGGCGCGTCCGGCGATGGCGCAAGCCGTTTCGATCTTTGCAATCTCCGCTGATGATTTCACCATCCGAAGCGCGCGCATGATCCCTTCGTCGCCGCAAAGGTCTCGCCGACCGACTGCCTGTTGCAAACGTCGAAGGTCTGCCAACGGCATCCTGACATGCGTTTCATGCCCATCTGGTAGACCGATCCTTGCGTCGTCGGGCGTCACCTCACGAAGTGTCTCAGCCAAAAGGCTAATGCCATCGTCGGCGAGATCCGGCGCGGCCCAGGTTCGGATATCGTCGAGCCATGTCTCGGCCATTAGCGCGGCCCCGATCGAAGGGATCACAGAAATCGGCTTACCACTCGCAGGTACAATCAGAAACCAGGGCCGTGTCGGGCTTTCCCAAAACCGCGTCAGGTAGCCGGTAAAATATCGAACCTCAGGTTCCGTCGTTAGCAACAGCGCCGACAGACCAGAGGCTTGCATCTTGTTTTGCGCACGTTCCGTTCGTGCTGCGAACTCAGATGTGTCAAACCCCCTCATTCCGTGACCTCAGAAAAAAAGCAGCTAACCTGCGCGTCCGCGTCAATTCTCAAACAAGCGCCATTGATCAGCATTTGGCCGCCGCGATGGGGGGTAGGTGAGATTCTCAATTTGGTGTCTTTCCCGTGATGCCCATTGACGTGATCGCATTCGTCAAGTTCTGTCAACAAAACTCGCCTAAGGCAGGAGCCTAAAATGCCCCATTCAGATCCGGCCTTCAGCCGCGCCGAGTATGACCGCAGATTGGCAAAAACCCGCGCTGCCATGGCAGCGGCGGGTTTAGATGCCTTGTTTGTCGAAGATCCTTCAAACATGGCATGGTTGACCGGGTATGAAGGCTGGTCGTTCTATGTGCATCAGGGGGTATTTGTGCTTCAGGATGCCGACCCGATCTGGTGGGGCCGAAATCAGGATGCCAATGGCGCGCGCAGAACCGTTTGGATGTCCAATGACCGGATCCATGGATATGCCGACGAATACGTACAATCCACCGTGCGTCACCCCATGCAGGATCTGGCCACGCTGATTGCGGACACTGGTATCGCGAAGGGGCGGATCGGTGTCGAGTTGGACAATTATTATTATTCGGCCAAAGCGCACCTGACTTTGCTGGCAGAGTTGCCAGACGCAGAGCTGATCGACGCAAACACATTGGTCAACTGGCAGCGCGCTGTGAAATCCGATGAAGAAATTGCGCTAATGCGAAAAGCTGCGCGGATATCCGAGCATGTGACCGACGGCGTATTGGAACGCATTGAACCGGGTATGCGAAAGAACGACCTTGTCGCGCAAATCTACCATGACGCAATCACCGGAGTTGGCGAGGATTGGGGCGATTACGCGGCCATTGTGCCCTTGCTCCCGTCTGGTCCGGATGCCGCTGCACCGCACCTGACTTGGGATGGTGAACCATTCAAATCCGGAGAGTGTACATTTTTCGAACTGTCAGGCTGCTATCGCCGTTACCACGCGCCCTTCTGCCGCTCGGTCTTTTTGGGTAAGCCACCCGACTTTTTGCTTCGTGCTGAAGCCGCGCTGGTAGAAGGGCTTGAAGCGGGACTAGAGGCCGCGCGTGCCGGAAATCAGGCGCGTGACATTGCTTTGGCACTGGCCACCCCGCTGGAACGGGCCGGTATCGAACGCGGCGCGCGATGCGGTTATCCAATTGGTCTCAGCTACCCACCGGATTGGGGCGAACGCACGATTTCCCTGCGACCCGAGGACGAGACCGTACTGGAACCCGGCATGACCTTTCACTTCATGCCAGGCCTCTGGATGGATGATTGGGGGTTGGAGATCACAGAGCCGATCCTCATCACAGATTCCGGACCTGCCGAATGTTTCTGCGACCGCCCCAGAAAGCTGTTTGTGAAGCCATGACTTTACCCAGAACCATGGAAATACTAGCCGACCTGATCGCTTTTGAGACGGTGTCAGCGGACTCGAATCTGGAAATGATCAGCTATCTGACCGAACGGCTCGAGGCATTGGGTGCACGGTGTATCGAGACGCGGGACAAGACCGGTGCAAAGGCGAACGTGTTTGCCACCCTCGGCCCCGATCAACCCGGCGGCATCCTTTTGTCAGGCCATACGGACGTGGTGCCAGTGGCCGATCAGGATTGGACAACCGATCCGTTCCAGATGGCTGAAAATGACGGCAAGCTCTACGGTCGCGGCACATGCGACATGAAGGGCTTCATCGCAGCGGCGGTGGCTTTCGGCGAAACGCTGGATGTCGGGAAGCTGACCCAGCCGCTGCACTTTGCCTTTACTTACGATGAGGAAGTCGGCTGCCTTGGTGCGCAAGCGCTGGTCGATGACTTGTCCGAACGCGGCATCGTTCCGGACATCGCGATTATCGGCGAACCGACTGAGATGCGCGTGATTGAGGGGCACAAGGGCTGCTTTGAATATACAACTCGCTTTACCGGGTTAGAGGGACACAGCTCTGCCCCCGATGACGGGGTGAATGCTGCGGAGTATGCCGCGCGATACATCGCCAAACTGCTGGAGCTGCGCCATATCCTCAAGTCCCGCGCACCCGCCGACAGCCGGTTCGAGCCGCCTTGGACGACGGTCAATATCGGCCAAATTTCAGGCGGCGTAGCCCATAACGTCATAGCCAGCAAGGCCGAGGTCTTGTGGGAGATGCGGCCCGTGCAAGCAGGCGACGCCGACCTCGTCAAAAAAACCCTTTCGGACTACGTACAGCATTCACTGTTGCCGGAAATGCAAGCGGTCCACAGCGACTCGAGCATCACGCAAGAGGCTATCGCCGAAGTCGAAGGCCTTGAGCCCATGGAAGAAAACGCAGCCCGTGATCTGGTCGCCGAACTGACCGGGGCCAACGGTACAGGTGTTGTTGCCTTTGCGACCGAGGCCGGGTTGTTTCAGAAGCTTGGCGTTCACGCGATCGTTTGCGGACCGGGTTCGATCGCTCAAGCCCACAAGGCGGACGAGTTTCTTGAAATCGAACAGTTGGACCTGTGCTGCAGAATGTTAACCCGTTTGGGTCAGCGCCTGACTCGTTAACCGGTTCCGTGCGTGCGGTCATATTTTGATCGATCCGGTTGCACATGCGCCGCACGCGCTTTCTCGCCGGGGTCATAGACCTCCATCACCAACGGATGGCAGGCAGCGGCATCCGAAGAATGTTCCGACGAACAATCCCCGCCGGGGCACGCAGACAGGCCGACGATCAGGTCAATCTCGGCATAAAACTCAAGATAGTCGCCCGGGCGAACCGGGCTGGCTTTCATAAAATACTGGCCCGTGTCGCGGGAAAATCCGGTGCACATGAACACGTTCAGCACGTCATGCACCAGCATTTCGGCCTCATGCAGCGGCAGGTCGCAATGGCTGGCCAGCGAGCGGGTCAGGTTCGAGTGGCAGCAATAGTGATAGTCGTCCCCCGATAGCAAACGCCCGGTATACGGATCACACCGTGTGCCAATCACGTCATGGACCGATCCGCCATAGGTATCGAACCCATACCAGTCCAGAGTATCGGCAACGATCGTCGCCATCGGTCGCATGTTGGGAAAGCTCGACCACATCCGGTCTCCGGTCGACAGGTGCGTGCCGTGCAGCGCGCGGGTTTTGCCGGAATAGAACCGCTCGGTCAGGTCATGCTTGTTCCACATGTTCAGGTCGCCAACCTGAGGACCGTCGACCGAAACCACCCTCAAGAAAGCGCCAGCCGGAACATCAATGCATGCCGCGTCACGCGGGGCAGCAGTGGCCTCGGCCACCTTTACGGCACCTTCGCGCAGTTGGCCCAAACCAATCAGATCAGGCTGCTGCAACGAGTCCGGTGGGTAGCAGATTACTGGGGCAATGGCCTTGCGGTCGGCGGCATCGGCCGGTGGTGGGAAGTTCGGTTTTGTCAGTTTCATGCGCCCCTCACTTCCCTCCGGAAATCCCTGCCTTTCCGAATCCTTAGCGCATTATGAAAGGGTTCGCCATCGGCTCTTGCGCGGTGCTGATCCAGGTGGTCTTGGTTCTGGTGTAATCCAGGATCGCCTCAACGCCGGCCTCGCGGCCATATCCCGACTGATTGAACCCGCCAAACGGCGCGATAGGAGAGATCGCGCGATAGGTGTTCACCCAGCAGATACCGGCCCTGATCCGTTTCGAAACACGGTGTGCACGCGCAAGGTTCTGCGTGAACACGCCCGAGCCCAACCCGTAAGGGGTGCTGTTTGCCAGCGCGATAGCCTCTTCTTCGGTATCGAACGGCAGCAAGGACATGACAGGTCCGAACATTTCGATCTTCAAGGTTTCGGTCTCGGGTGACACGCATTCGACCAAAGTGGGATTCATGTAATTCCCGGGACGCTCCGCTGCTTCTCCACCGAAATGGATCGTCGCGCCCTGCCCCTGCGCTTTGTCCAAGGTCTCTTCGATTTTGCGCACCTGCGCTGCCGTGCAAAGCGGTCCAACATGCGTTTCGGGCTGCAAAGGATCACCCAACCGGATGGCGCTGGCCTTTTCGGCGATCCGTTCGACCAGAGGTTCCAGGATTGACCGATGCACCAGCCCACGCGTTCCTGCCACACAGCTTTGGCCTGATGCGCCGAAATTTCCCGCAATCAGGCCATTTGCTGCACCGTCCAAATCGGCGTCCTCAAACACGAGGATCGGCGACTTTCCACCCAGCTCCAATGACGTGACCGCAAAGTTCTCAGCCGAGTTTCGCACCACATGGCGGGCGGTTTCAGGCCCACCCGTAAAGGCAATTCGGTCGACATCCGGGTGCCGGGTCAGTGGGATCGCGCAGTTTTCGGCGTCACCGGTGATAACCGACACAACTCCGGACGGGAACCCAGCCTGTTCAATCAGCTTGGCGAACTCCAGCATAGGTGCGGGCGCGATTTCCGATGCTTTCAGCACGACGGAACACCCGGCAGCCAACGCCGGACCCAGCTTGGTCGCGGTCAGGAACATTTGCGCGTTCCACGGCACGATCGCGGCCACGACGCCGATCGCTTCGCGTGTGGTAAAGACGTGCATGTCGGGCTTGTCGATGGGCAGGACCGTGCCTTCGATCTTGTCTGCCAGCCCCGCAAAGTAACGGTAGTAATCCGCGACATATCCGGTTTGTGCCGAGGTTTCCGCCAACAGCTTTCCGCTGTCGGTCGTCTCCAACTCACCCAGACGCGCGGCATTCTCAGCCACCAGATCGGCCAGGCGATACAGCAGCTTACCCCGCTGGGTCTGTGTCATATCCCGCCATTCCGGGTCATCCAGAACCCGTTTGGCGGCGGCAATGGCGCGATCAACATCGGAGGAAGTAGCGCACGCGAATGTGGCCCACCCCTGACCTGTCGCCGGATTTTCCGATGTCATCACCTGCGAGGCTGATCCTTCGGTCCAAGTGCCGTCAATGAACAGCTGAAAATGCGGTAGGTTTCCCATGGTCGTCCTCACTGAAATGCCGGCATGACGTCGTCGATGAACCGCGCCAAAGAGGCGCGCTTGCGTTCATTGGTCATGCCGCTGTCGACCCAGAACGAAAACTCATCATAACCCAGATCCTCATAGCGCTTGATCCTGTCGATCACCTGTTGGGCAGTCCCAACTGTCAGATCACGGCCCAATTTTTCTTTGGTATACATCGGGTTCGCGTCCATCTCGGCTTCGGTAATCGGCTTAATCAAGCCCTGTTCAACCGACCGTTTATTCAGGAACCAAGCACCAAAGTAATTGTAGTACCGGCGCAGATTTTGCACGCCCTGCGCAACATCGTCGTCATCTTTACCGACATAGGTGTGGTGCAACAGCATGATCTTGGGGCGCAGCCCCTCGTAGCTGTCACAGGCATCGTTGAACCGCCCCATCAGGGTCTCGATCTCTTCCATACCCTGCCACAGCGGGGTGACCTGAATATTGAATCCGTTGTGAACGCCGAATTCGTGGCTGTTAGGATCCCGCGCGGCGATCCAGATTGGCGGGCCGTCCTCCTGATATGGCTTCGGTGCCGAAGTTGCGGCCGGAAACGCATAGAACTCGCCTTCATGGGCACAATCGCCCTTCCAGATCTGAGGCAACAGCGGGGTGGACTCGCGCATGCGCTGCCCCGCCTCCCAAGCGTCCATTCCCGGCATCAGACGTTCGTATTCATAGGAATACGCACCGCGCGCGATCCCCAACTCGATACGCCCTTTCGTCATCTGATCCGCTGCGGCGGCCTCACCTGCCAGTTTGATCGGATGCCAGAACGGCGCAATTACCGTTCCGGTGCCCAACCGCACATTGCGCGTGTGATGCGCCAGATCGACCAGCGACAGAAACGGGTTGGGGGCAATGGTGAACTCCATCCCATGATGTTCACCTGTCCAAACTGCCCGCATGCCCCCGTCATCAGCCATCTTCACCAGGCTCACGAATTCATCATACAGAACATCGTGAGGCTGATCCGGGGTCAGACGTTCCACGTGGGCAAACAGTGAAAACTCCATCAAATGGCTCCTTTACCGAAACTGTGAATTTCGCCGCGCTCGGCGTCGCCGAGATACAGCCCGAAAACGCCTTCGCGGGCTTCAAGGGCGTAGCGGGTCATCATGTGGTGCAAACTATTGCTGGCGTAAGTCAGATCAGCCAGATCGCCGATATCTACCCATTCGGCATTTTCCACCGGGATGTTCTGAACGCAAGACGCCAGAAAGAACGTGTAGTGCAGGTTCGTTTCGGCATCGTTGAACGAAGAATAGACCTGTTCGATCTGCGCCTGAATGCCCCGATCAGAAAGGCCCTGTGCCAACCTGTTGCGTTGCCCCCCGGGTTCTGCACCGGCGATTTGAACCGGGCGAAATGCGCCTTCGTAGCGTTCCAGAAGAACTTTGCCATTTGCCGCAACAATCGCGCCGCAGATTGTCGGAACCTGCGCGTCCATCTGACGCTCGAGCCCAAGACTGAAGTACGACCCGTTCACATAACCCAGACCGTTTCCACCGATATGGGTGAAGTCTGTGACACGACCAATCAGAACCGTGTGGTCGCCTGCGGGCAGCGCCTGATGCGTTTCACAACTGAACTGCGCCAGCGCTCCGTCGATCAGCGGCAAGCCATTGGCTCCGTCGCGATGCGCCACCCGACCAAATCGGTCGCCCTTGAAACTTGCGAAGGTATTCGAGACGCCCTGCTGCCCATCTGCCAGAACATTCACCGCAAAATGCGAGCATCCGGCAAAGGTATCGTGGCTGGACAGAAACTTGCCGGGGCAGACCAACAGCAAAGGCGGATCAAGCGACACGGACGTGAAGGAATTTGCCGTGAACCCAACCGGGTTTCCAGAGGTGTCGCGGGTCGTCACAACCGTTACACCGGTCATGAAGTTGCCGAATGCATCACGCAGGGAGCGAGTGTCTATCTCGGTCATGGCAGGCACCTCCGAACGAACTCAAGCAATTTAGCGTTAACGTCAGCAGGGTGCGTCATGGGCATCATGTGGGCAGCATTTGGGACTATCTCTACCCGCCCATTTGTCACCTTCTGCGCCATGCCCTGTGACATGCCCGGTGTGGAATTCGGCTCATCCGCGCCTGTCATAAACAGTGCCGGGCATTTGATTTGCCTCAGTTGTGCGTCAGTCGGCCCATCGCTTTCGGCGAAGATGGTATAGGCCGCTTTGTATGCGCCCGGGTGGACATCTTTCAGCCAACGCGAACAGGCTTCGCCTTCTTCTGAAACCTGATCGCCGAACCAACGCTGCAAAGTCACGGTGGGATCGTTTATGGCCGCAGCATCCAGTGCCGCCGCGCGGGTCGTGACAGCCGCACGCGCTTCGGGGGTTCGGCGGTAAATTGCGTTCAACGCGGCAACGCCTCTCACCTGATCATGCCCCGATGCCGCAACGTCCAAAGCGATCAAAGCTCCCATGGAATGCCCAATCAGAACGGCAGGCTCGGTCAATCGGGCCGCGATCGGGTTGGAGTACCCATCCAGCCCTATAGCACCTTGAAACTGGGTTTTTCCGTGCCCGGGCATATCCGGACACAGAACACGATACCCGGCGGCAGACAGCGCATCGATTTGCGCGCCCCAGGCTTCGGCCCGCAGGCCAACGCCATGGAGCAGAACCACAAGCGGGCCTTCACCTTCGTCTATAGCGGCGAGCCCGCCGATGTCAGACCGAGGCCGGGTTGTCCACGTCATGGCCCAAATCCTTCAAGTCCTGATAACGGTCGCCGATGCGATGATGCGGACGGCCCGAGGTTGCTCCGCCCAAAACCACGACGATCTCATCCGCACGGGGCGCGTCGGGGATGGCGAATTGCAGCGTCAGATAGTGTGACCGGCGGCCTGCATCGTTCTTGTCCATCAGTGGCACCATGATCGGTGTGTTCGCAGGCCCCCGGGTGTTGGTGAATGAAAGATAGGACTTGGCACCAACTGCCTGCCGGAAGATATTTCCGAAATGCAGCGTGTGGATCAGGCCCGAGGCATGCTCGACCTCTCCGTCCAGCCCCACAACCGCGGCCTTGCCATAAGCCTCAATCGCCTCGCCGCTTCCGGCCAGCGCGATCATCTTGTCGGTCAATTCTTGGCCCAGAATTGGGCCATAGGCCAAAATTTCAGGCCGCAGATCTTCGACGAAACGCCCGACCCAAGGGTTCGTGACAACCGCTGCCACGGCGAACATGCGCCACGGCCGTTCGGCTTTGCGATATCCTTCGATCAGAACTTCTTCGTCGAAGGTCACTATTTTACGAATTTCCGGCTGCACGATATCCCCCAATCTTGAGTACGAGAAATATCTTTGATTGGCCGGCACTTTGACAAACGAAAGAAGTTGGGTCTTAGGTATTAACAAAGCTACTAGGTCGGTTGCACATGCCCAAAACACTGCCCCCCCTTACATGGTTCAGGTCTTTCGAGGCTGCGGCCCGACGGCTGAGCTCAACAGCTGCGGCGGATGAAATCGGATTGACTCAATCCGCCGTAAGCCAACAAATCAGGTCGCTGGAATCCCGGCTTGGTGTCGTTCTGTTTCATCGGCACCCGCGCGGCCTGTCCTTGACGGATGAGGGGCGAAAGCTGCTGCCGCAAGTCGAAGCCGCACTGCAATTGCTGCAATCCGCCGCCTCTCCGTATTTGGCAGAGGAACGGGCCAAGCACGTCACTGTTGCGGCGTCGATCAGTATCATCGAATGGTTGATTTCCCCAGCGTTACCTCGGTTCCGAGAGCAAAACCCAGATACGTCCATTCGCTTTGTCAGCACGATCTGGCCGGATGAATACTCGGCCCTGCGCGCCGATGTCGAAATCCGGTTCGGGTCGGAAAAACAGGTTGGACGGGATGCAATGCCTTTACGACCGAATGACCTGATCGCGGTAAAAGCACCTGGCTTGGTTGGCGCTTTTCAGGACTTGCCCCTGATCGAGGCCGTGGGAACGTCAGACAACTGGTCCACATGGGCGGAAGTCACCGGTCATAAAATCCATACCCCGGCCTATTATGTCGATTCTTACGGGCTCGCCTTGCAATTGGCGGCTTCCGGGAACGGCGTGGCCTTGGTGAATGCACTTATCGCCGATCACGCTCTGCAGACCGGACAGGTCGCGCGTGCCTTCGATGAGACTGCTCCAGCGGCCGAAGGGTACTTTCTGGCCGTGCAGCGCGCATCACCCGAGGTTGACGCCTTTGTATCATGGTTTTCACAATTGGTTCCCGGCTCGTCACACCAAAGGGTCTGATTCAGACACACCAATGTCGCATCTGAGGATATCGCTGAGCAGGAAAATAGTGAATTCTGGCAAAAAAGGTCCGATTCATGCGATATTCAGGCTTTCGAGTCATCAAAGAGGCGCTTACCGGCCACAAAGGGTGGAAACCGGTCTGGCGTGACCCCGAACCCAAAGTTCATTACGACATTATCGTCATAGGCGGTGGTGGTCATGGGCTGGCGACGGCCCATTATCTGTCCAAGGTCTACGGTCATCGCAATGTCGCGGTTGTCGAAAAGGGCTGGATCGGCGGCGGCAATGTCGGGCGGAACACGACAATCGTTCGCTCGAACTACATGCTGGACGGGAATGAGCCGTTCTATGAATTCTCGATGAAACTGTGGGAAGGGCTTGAACAAGACCTGAACTACAACGCCATGATGAGCCAGCGCGGAATACTCAACCTGTTCCACACGGATGGTCAGCGCGACGCTTATACGCGGCGCGGCAATGCGATGATCCTGCACGGTGCAGATGCCGAATTGCTGGATGCCGATCAGGTACGCAAAGAACACCCCTATCTGAATTTCGACGACGCGCGTTTCCCGATCAAAGGCGGTCTGGCCCAGCGGCGGGGCGGCACCGCGCGCCACGATGCCGTGGCCTGGGGCTTTGCCCGGTCCGCGGACAGCCACGGTGTCGACATCATCCAGAATTGCGAAGTCACCGGGCTGCGTATCGAGAACGGCAAATGCCTGGGCGTCGAGACCTCAAAGGGCTTTATCGGGGCTAACAAAGTCGGCTGCGCTGTTGCCGGAAACTCGGGCCGGGTGATGGGCATGGCGGGCATGCGCCTACCGATCGAAAGCCACGTGTTACAGGCGTTTGTGTCCGAGGGTCTGAAGCCGGTTCTGCCCAGCGTCATCACCTATGGGGCCGGACATTTCTATGTCAGCCAATCCGACAAAGGCGGGCTCGTCTTTGGCGGCGACATCGACGGTTACAACACCTTTGCGCAACGCGGGAATCTGCCTGTGGTCGAGGATGTCTGCGAAGGCGGCGTCTCGTTGATGCCAATGATCGGCCGCGCCCGTCTGCTGCGTATGTGGGGTGGTGTTATGGACATGTCGATGGATGGCTCACCCATCATCGACCGCACACCGGTTGAGGGGCTCTATTTCAACGGCGGCTGGTGTTACGGCGGGTTCAAAGCGACCCCGGCGTCCGGTTACTGTTTTGCGCATCTGTTGGCGAAGGACGAACCGCACTCTACCGCCACGGCCTATCGCTTCGACCGGTTCCGCACGGGCCGGATGATCGACGAAAAGGGCGTGGGCAACCAGCCCAACCTGCATTGAGGGGAGCACGAGAATGATTATCAACCATCCCCTTCTGGGCCCGCGCGACGCATCTGAATTCACCTATCTGGGTGACGCGTCACTGATTAACCGCCCGGACTGGCAGGCCGAAGACGCGGCGGACGCGTTCTATGAATACGGCTATCTGCGCGACAATCCCGCAGGCGAGCATCAAGAACTGTGGTATCATGAGGCTGGCGACCGGTCTTGGCTGGTCGTTACCCGCGACACCACCACTCATGAGATTTCTAAGGTAGAACTGGCCCGCGATGTGGCCCGCGCGCGGGGGCGATCCAAATGACGCAATCCAACAGGCTGGGCGGTGGCCAGATCGACCGCAACACCACTGTTAACTTTCGGTTCGACAACCGCAACTATACCGCCCATCCCGGCGATACACTGGCTTCGGCTTTGCTGGCCAATGACGTGCGGTTGATCGGACGCTCGTTCAAGTATCACCGCCCACGCGGCCTTCTGACCGCCGGATCCGAGGAACCCAACGGCATTGTCGAGCTGCGCTCTGGCAACCGGCAGGAACCCAACACACGGGCCACAACAACCGAGATGTTTGACGGGCTGGAGGCGCAATCGCAGAACCGCTGGCCAAGCCTGAAGTTCGATGCGCTGGGTGTAAATGATCTATTCTCAAACTTCCTGTCCGCCGGGTTCTATTACAAGACATTCATGTGGCCGGCCGCTTTTTGGGAAAAAGTCTATGAGCCGATCATCCGTCGCGCCGCGGGCCTTGGCTCTTTGTCGATGGAGGCTGACCCCGACGAATATGACAAGGGGTTCCGCCACTGTGATCTGCTGATCATCGGCGCCGGTCCATCGGGCTTGATGGCAGCTCTCACCGCGGGGCGCGCTGGAGCGGATGTTATTCTGGCAGACGAGGATTTTCGGTTCGGCGGACGTCTGAACAGCGAGACATTTTCGGTTGACGATCAAAGCGCCAGCGACTGGGCAGCGCAGGCCGTCGCGGAACTGTCATCCTTGCCCAACGTCCGGCTGATGGCCAGATCCACTGTCATCGGCGCCTTCGACCACGGCATCTATGGCGCTGTAGAACGCACCGGGGATCACGTGGCCACCCTGCCCGCCGGTAAGCCGCGCCAAATCCTCTGGCGCATTTACACCAAGAAAGCCTTGCTGTGTGCTGGCGCGACCGAGCGGCCAATTGCGTTCGAAAACAACGACCGCCCCGGCATCATGATGGCCAGCGCCTTGCGAACTTATGCCAATCGGTTTGCGGTTACGGCCTCTCAACGCGTGGCGATCTTTACCAACAACGACGACGGTCACCGCACCGCCGCCGACTTGCATGCCAAGGGCGTTCACATTTGCGCCGTTGTCGACGTGCGCGAGGATGCTCCGGTCAACTACGATTACGAAGTCCTGAGCGGCGCACAGGTTGTGAATACCAAGGGGCGTCTTGGTCTGACCTTTGTCGAAGTTGCCCTGCCCGACGGCTCGACCCGCACGCTGGAATGCGGCGCGCTGGGCGTTTCGGGGGGTTGGAACCCGAATGTGCACCTGACCTGCCATCAGCGCGGGCGTCCGGTTTGGAACGACGATCTGGCCGCCTTTGTGCCCGGTTCAAATCTGCCCGCCGGATTGACTGTCGCGGGCGCAGCGAACGGAGTGATGTCTACGCAAGGTGCATTGCAATCCGGTGCCGAGGCTGCCGCTGCAGCGCTGGAGCTGAGCGTTGCTCAGCCTGTCTTGCCCGAGGCCGAGGATACTCCGATCGCGCAGAAACCGTTCTGGTATGTCGAAGGCTGCAAACGCGCTTGGCTGGACCAGCAAAATGACGTGACCGTCAAAGACGTCAAACTCAGCTATCAGGAAGGGTTCCGGTCAGTTGAACACCTGAAACGCTATACCACCCTTGGCATGGCGACTGATCAGGGCAAGACCTCGAACATCAGCGCATTGGCGATCATGGCCGAGGTGGCCGGAAAATCGATCCCCGAAACAGGGACAACCATTTTTCGCCCGCCTTACACGCCTGTTCCGATCAGCACCTTCGCCGGTCGGATGAAGGGACAAGAATTCCACCCCACGCGCCTGACGCCCTCGCATTACTGGGCCAAGGAGAAAGGCGCTGTGTTTGTCGAAGTCGGCAACTGGCTGCGCGCGCAGTGGTTCCCCCTTCCGGGTGAGACTCATTGGCGTGAATCAGTGGACCGTGAAGTGCGCCAGACCCGCGCGTCCGTCGGGGTGTGCGACTGTACGACACTTGGAAAAATCGACGTGCAGGGCGCGGACGCGGCTGATTTCCTGAACCGCGTCTACGCGAACGGTTTCGCCAAGCTTCCCGTGGGAAAAACCCGCTATGGCCTGATGCTTCGCGAAGACGGTATGGTAATGGACGATGGCACAGCCGCGCGTCTGGCCGAGGATCATTTTGTCGTCACAACGACCACGGCCAACGCGGTAAATGTCTATCGTCACATGGAATTTGTGCGCCAATGCCTGTTCCCGGATATGGATGTGCAGCTGATCTCGACCACGGAATCCTGGGCGCAATATGCTGTCGCTGGTCCCAATTCGCGCAAGCTGTTGCAAAAGATCGTCGACCCTGAATTCGACATCTCGAACGACGCGTTCCCGTTTATGGGCTGTGGCAACATTACGGTCTGCGGCGGGTTGCGCGCGCGGCTGTTCCGGATCTCATTCTCGGGAGAGTTGGCGTTCGAAATCGCGGTACCTTCACGTTATGGCGACGCCCTGATGCGGCGTCTGATGACCGAGGGTGAGGAATTTGACGTGGTCCCTTACGGCACCGAAGCGCTGGGCGTCATGCGGATCGAAAAGGGCCACGCGGCAGGAAACGAGCTGAATGGCACCACAACGGCATTGAACCTTGGATTGGGTAAGATGGTGTCGAAAAAGAAAGACAGCATTGGATCGACCCTGTCCGAACGCGAGGCTTTGGTAGAACCGGATGTCCTGCGGCTGGTCGGGATCAAACCGGTATCGCCCGAAGAAAAAGTCACCGCGGGCGGCCATCTGATGAACACGACCGGCCCTGTGGATGCCGCGCACGATCAGGGCTATGTCACTTCGGCTGCGTATTCGCCCATTCTGAACAGCAATATCGGGCTGGGTCTTTTGAAGGATGGTGCCAACCGGATGGGCGAGAAAATGCGCCTCGTGTCCCCACTGACCGATCTGACCGTCGAAGTCGAAATTGTATCGGCCCATTTCGTTGACCCCGAAGGAGAGCGTCTGCGTGCATGATCTAGTTGCAATAACCGCATTGGGCGGGTCAGAACCGCAGGTCGACACTGTTGGCGGGGTTACGTGCCGGGAAGTTCCGGGCGTCGCACTGGCATCCGTCGCCGCGCGGATGGGACAGGAAACCAAAGCCAGCAAAGCCCTGGCGAAACTGATCGGTGCCCCTGCACCTGGTATCGGCCAACATGCCGGTGACACTGTCACTGCTTTTTGGGCCGGTCCGGATCAGTGGATGATCGAGGCGCCTTTTGACACGCACGAGGAGCTTGCTGATCAGGTGAAGTCCGCTTTGGGCGATACCGCGTCGGTGACAGAACAGACCGACGGTTGGACACGTTTCGACCTGAACGGCGATCAGATTCCGGCTGTGTTGGAACTGTTATCTATGCTGGACCTGCGCAATATCGATGCGGGCAGCGTCGCCCGTTGCTCAATTCACCACATTGGCTGCTTTGTTCTCTGTCGGTCAGATGAAGCGTTCAGCATTTATGGCCCCCGTTCATCCGCCGGATCGTTGCATCATGCCATCGTCACTGCAATGCGTTCGGCGCTGTAAAGCAGTGTCAGACTGACGGCAGCGGCGCATTACCTTCAACGCGGAAGCGATTGATCCTACGGCGATCTTCGCTGGGGCTTAGCCCAAAGGCCGACCGGTAATGCGTCACAAGCGGCGCCACTGAACCATACCCGATCGCAGCCGCGATGTCTGCGATTGGGTCTTTGGTATAGACCACCATCTGGCGCGCCGCCTTCATGCGCATTGCGCGATAATAGTGGCTGGGGCTTTGGCCTGTCGCCTGTTTAAAGGCACGTTCCACCTGGCGCGGCGTAACCCCCATCTGCTGTGCGGCCTCTGCGATGGAAATCGGTTCGCTCATGTGGCCCGAGAATAGGTCGACACAGCGCGACACCAGCGGCGGCAGGCTGTCGCCAGTTTCCGGCGCGGTCGTGGTAGGAACCTGCTGCCGCACACCTGCCCCGCGCATCATCGGATGTTGAAACCAACAGGCAACCTCATGCGCGACTTCGCCACCCAGCCGATCCTCGATCAGATGCAGGGCCAGATCGAACCCGGCAGCGGCACCGGCTGCGGTGTAGCGTGTCGCCGTTTTCACGATCACCTCGCTACGCGAGTCGACTTCGGGAAACTCAGCCAGAAATGCGGCCTCATAGCACCAATGGACGGAAACAGGTTGCCCCCCCATCACCCCGGACCGGACCAATGGGAAAACCCCACCGCTAATCCCGCCCAAAACGGTGCCATGCCGTCCGAGACTGCGCAGAGCACCGTTGCCAACGGTTGTGTTGTCAAAGCCGGACGTTGGGCTGCTGAGAAGGAACAAAATGTCGATATCCTTGCAGTCGGTCAAAGACCTCTCGGCCTCGAACCGGACACCTGCGCTGGATTGTACTTTCTGTTGACGCTCGGACAGCAGCGACCAGCAGAACGCCTCTTGCCCGGCGATTTCATTGGCCGCCCGCAACGGCTCGATCACCGAGGTCAGGCAAGCCATGGGAAAGCCGTCGAACAGCAAAAAGCCGATTTTGATTCTGTCTTCGTTTCGCATAAGGCTGTTCTAACAAGATTTCCGCAACTGCCCTATGCGAAGTTCATGTCCACCGGATCAAGCCGATGATCGCCGAGGCCGCATAAAACCCCTGCAACAACAGGAACGTCCAGCGGCGATCAATCACGGCCCAGGCCGCAAACAGGCCCGAGGACAGTAACAACAGGGCAAACCCGAACAGCTCGGCCCCTGTATTAGACGCGATCAACAAGGCATAGGCCATGGCCAGAACCGATCCGCCGATTTCGAATACGGTCGTCAGACCGCGCTGGTCACGGGTATTGATTTGATCTGTCATGGCTCAGCCCTTTCGCTTCAGGAGATTGATCAGCGGCGCGGGTGTCTGTTTGGGCTGATCATTTATCGGGGATTGACCGGAATTTTTCGGCAACTTGTGAACGACGGGAACCTGATCAGTGACCGGCCCACTAAGCGCCGGATTCCAAGGCCGTTCAGACTGACCAAGACCCGCCAGATCGAACAAGTGTACCCTGTTGCCCGCCGCTGCCATTTCAGGCAGCACGTCGCGCCGGATGTAAGATAATGTGCTGTGGATCAAAACCACCGGATCGCCCACCCCATGGATTCCGGGGGCCATCCGCGGGGTTTTGATCACTGTGTGGTCCGGGACGAGATGCGGCATGCGAATGCTCCTGTGCTTTGGATTTCCTGACCAGTAGTTCAATACTGGTATGTGACACAAATGAATGATATTCATACTTCAATCCAAATTTGTCATGGCTTCACAAATGACCGACCGATTGGAAATTGACGCCCTGCGCGCCCTTCTAGCCATCGCATCCCATGGCGGCGTGACGCGCGCGGCCGAGCATCTGGCGCTGTCGCAATCGGCAGTCAGCCACAAAATCAGACGGTTAGAGCAAGCACTGGACTGCGATCTGCTGGCGCGCCGACCCGGTGGCCCTCTGTTCACGGATACTGGTCTGCGCCTGTGCGATTATGCCCGCCGAATTTGTTCCCTGCACGATGAGGCGCTTGCCAGCTTGGGCAAGAAACCTTTGGCCGGCGCACTCCGGCTGGGTATGACCGAGGACACGGCCACCAGCGACATCGCTCGCATATTGGGTCGTTTCACACGGCTTTATCCGGACGTTCAGGTCCGAACACGCACCAGTCAAAGTATGAACGTGCAAGAGTGGTTGAAGGCCGGAGAGTTGGATGTCGCCGTCATGCAAATCTTTCGGCACGATGCGCGGCCAGATGACCTGATCCTGTTCGAGGACACTCTGCACTGGGTAAAATCACCGGATTTCCAACTGGATACGACAGCACCTGTTCCCTTTCTGTCCTTCGACAGCCAGTGCTTCTATCGAAAATGGGGCTTCGGAGATGGGCAGCTGCAAGGGCACCGCTTCAACAACGTATTAGAGTGCCCAAGCGCCACTGGCATTCAGTCGGCCGTGCGGTCCGGTTTGGGCGTCGCCCTGTTGAATGGAATGCATGTCACACCGGACATAGAGGTGATCAAAGGCGTGTTCCCCGATCCCCCGGCGATCATTTTTGTCGCGCGGATGCATGTTAAGCGCCGAAACCCTGCCGCGATGGCGCTGGTTCAAGAGATCAGCCGCGAGGTTGAAGGCCCCAACCCTTTGAAAGTGGTCAGCTGAGTGTTTGTACCGGAAAAGCCTAAACAACGACCTCCACGATGGCCGGATTTTCCGTCGACTTCTGCGGATGGGAGGAGTGGTTTGGCGAAAGAGCCTAGGACCAAGAGGTAGGACGATCAACTCCTCAGATCAGGTCTGATCAATTGCGCGGTCCCGTTTCTGCAAAGCGCGGATACGCATCCGCTGGGCCGCATGAACATGGGCGCGCATCGCCAGCTCGGCTGCGTCGCCGTCACGAGCCTGCAAGGCTTCCATCACACGGCGATGCTCATCCGCGGCATCGTCTGCGCGCTGACCGTCCAGCATTTGGGACGGGCCCAATATCAACAGCGCCTTTTGCAGCGATAGCATCGACTTTGTGAGAAAGCGGTTTTTGGCGGCATCCAATAGTGTAGCATGGAAAATACGGTTCAACTGGGCGGCCACCGGACCGGTGCCAGCCTCGGCAAGGCGATTGTTCAGGACATTCAGTTCGTCCGGTTCCACATCCGAAGCCGAGCGTGCCGCCAAACGTGCCGCCGTGCCCTCAAGTACGGCGCGCATTTCGTACAGCTCCATGACTTCCGAATAGCTCAGGCTGCGAACCGTTGCGCCCAGCCTAGGGACATGCGTAACCAACCCATCCGCTTCGAGTTGCCGTATCGCTTCGCGCACAGGTGTTCGGCTGACACCCAGTCTTTCGGACAGCTCGATCTCTCTGAGCCTGTCACCTGGCAACAAAACGCCCTCGCGAATTTCATCCAGCAAACGCTGATAAGCGGAACTCCCCTGCGGGCCGGTCTGATTAGGATCTTCTTGAGTTTTCATCAATCTCAATCTTGCATATTGGATATCTTTGTATACATTTGGATACACATCTTATTCAACGAAATCGGACACTATCCTTGACCGCTTCAAGCCTTCATTTGTCCCCGCTGTTGCAACGGTAAGTCACGCTGACTTTGGCTATGTTGGGAACTGCAGTTTTTTGGGCGTTGAACCTGCCGCTGCCCTTTCTGTTCGGGCCGATGTCAGCGTGTTTGATTGCCGCTTTGGCACACGCACCCATGCGGGATTTCGGGCAAATCTCGGTCACGTCCAGAACCATTCTTGGCGTCGCGGTCGGGGCGTCGATCACACCCAGCCTGTTCGCGGAACTTCCAAAGATGGCGGCGTCCCTTTTGCTGATACCGGTATTTATCCTGCTGATTGCAATGGTTGGTGTGCCGTTCTTTCGTAAATTCTGGGGCTTTGACGACAAAACTGCGTTTTTTGCGGCCATGCCGGGCGGCTTTCAGGACATGGTTATCTTTGGAGCCGAGGCCGGTGCCAATCCGCGAACCCTGTCTCTGATCCACGGGACGCGCGTATTGATTATCGTCACCCTTGCCCCTTTGTTCCTGACTTTGTTTTAAGGTGCCGAACTGACCAACCCGTTGGGCGAACCTGCCTCGGCCCTACCCTTGCATGAACTGATACTCATGGCGGTCGCAGTTTTTGTCGGCTGGAAAGGTGGAGAGAAGATCGGGCTTTTCGGTGCCTCGATTCTTGGACCATTAATCCTGACAGCGGCCTTATCGCTTGGGGATTTCATCCATACCCGCCCCCCCGCGCGAGGCGATCCTGTTCGCCCAATTCTTCATCGGCTGTGGGATCGGCGTCAAGTTCGTCGGCATCACGTGGTCGGAACTCACACGCGTCGTGGCGGCTGGGTTCACCTATGTGATCTTGCTGGCCGTTCTGGCCGCTGCTTTCACGGCAGTGGTCACCACGCTGGGGCTGGGCCATCCGGTCGAAGCCTTTCTAGCTTTTGCACCGGGCGGTCAGGCAGAGATGACAGTGCTGGCCATCGTATCAGGGGCGGATCTGGGCTATGTGGTCACACACCACCTGGCGCGCATTGTCGTCGTGATCATCGGCGCGCCAATCGCGGCCAACCTACTTCTGCGCTGGTCGAAATCCAGGGATTGACGGATTCACGTAAAAACGCGGCTGGATAAATGTTGATAGGGGATTGTGGCGGTGCTGTCAGACTAATTCGAACCAGTCTCAGTTTGCCGAGGAAACCGCGAACCTATCCGGAACAGAGTTGACGCCACTCGCTAAGAGCGGCGGCGCGGGTCAGCTTGAAGGTGTCTCGACTGGCTAGCGATCTTTCCTGGTTGAAGTGGTTGTAGACAGAGGAATGGACGGAGGCGAATTTCTGCAAACTTCGCATGCGCCTGAAACGTTGCATAGCGCGCTCTCTTCGTCGGAAAGGCAGGTGCGAATTCTCAACGCGGTTGTTGAGCCACCTGCCCGTCTGTTGTTTTTCGAGGGCGCCTAAATCTCTGAGCGCTGCTTTGTAGGATGCAAAACGGTCGGTCACGACCTCCTCGGCGCAACCGTGCCGTTTCATCAATTTCTTAGGGAATTTCAGTGCTGCAGCTTTGTTTCGGCGTTTGGTGACAACGGCTTCCAGCACCTCGCCCTCGTGATCAACTGCACGCCAGAGATAGCGGCGTTTGCCATTCACCTTCCCAAAGACTTCATCCACGTGCCACTTCCATTTCGAGAACGCGCACAGCTGCTGCACCCGCTTCCGCCTGATCTCAGCAGCAAACATCGGGCCGAACCTATTCCACCAGTATCGGACAGTTTCGTGGCTCACGTCGATGCCTCGCTCGTGCAGTAAATCTTCGACATTCCGAAGCGAGAGTGGAAACCGAATATACAGCATCACCGCAAGGCGGATAATCTCAGGGCTGGTTTTGAAGTATTTGAATGAGGCAGGTCTGGTCATGAACAAAAGCTACGCAACCGCCCTACCCCTCTCAAGCAAAGTTCTTCTGACAAGACCCAACACGGTTTCTGTGGAGTGAAATCCACTGGTTTTATTTGCGCGGTGCTACGGGAGTAGCAATCTTATTGAATTCGGGGCATAATTTGGCATTGAGTTTTTTTGCTCTCAGGAAGCACCGCGTAGACACCGCTCAGGGCCAATGTGAATTACTTGAGTAATATTGGCCTAGTGGGATGGCAAAACATACCGTCGATCACATGTTTGGTCAGATTTGGAGGGCTAAAAACAATGGCAACCAAAGCCGAATTTTGTATGGCAGCGGCATAAGCCAGAGCTGCCACGGACGCACTAAAGAAAATGGCGCGTGATCCTTTAGGTGCGTTTGACCCTGGGTTGGCCACGACGGTTGCCAAGGCAGTGATCAAGAACCTGAATAAATGAGAGGAAAAGGCCGGCTTCATGGATTGTAAAACACTCCTCATCCTCAATCGAAAATCTGCGGCCCGACCTGACGTACGTTCGGCTGTCAGACCTCTGGAAAAGGAGCTTGGTCTGGAGATTGCTATCCCATGGTCAGGTAAACAGTTGCGAAAAACGATACACAAGCACTTGGCCAAGGGGGTGACGCGCTTTGTTGCAGGAGGTGGTGACGGGACACTCAACGCGGTTACCAGCGCCCTATTGCGATGCGATGCGGGACCAACCATTGTTTTGGGGCTTATGCCTTTGGGCACTGCTAACGACTTTGCCAGGTCTTATGGTGATGACGGATCGGATCTTTCTGCATCATTGGTGCAGGCCGCAACCGGAAGAGCCCGGTCGATAGATATTGGTTCCATCAACGGTCGCCCATTCGTGAATGTCGCCAGTGGCGGTTTTGGGGCCATGATTACCGCGACAACTCCCAAAGAAGTTAAGAGGCGGCTAGGAGGGTTAGCCTACACCCTTACCGGATTGGCGCGAGTTTCTGAGCTGAAACCAACGCAGGCCATGATTGCTTTGGATGGGTCAGAGCATAACTGGGCGTCGGTTTCTGCGCTGGTAATTGGCAACAACCGCTTTGCCGGTGGTGGGTTCGAAGTAACTCCAGAGGCTGACATGTTCGACGGGTTGCTCGATCTGGGTGTTTTGACCACGGACGAGTGGCCACCTGCAAACCTGTCTTTTGGAAATTTCCCCGACCTGAGTGACCCGATTGCGGGGCTCGTAAAACGTAGCCGTTTCAAACATGCGGTGTTGGAAACAGAAACACCGTTCCACTTAAACCTTGACGGTGAACCGATGGTGGACACGAGGTTCGAAATTTCGGTTCTACCGGGTAGACTAAGCTTTGCGCTACCTTCTACTGGGTCTTGATCTCTAAAGAATTGGAGCGAACAGGCGGGCAATCGGGGCGCCAATCCGGATATGCGGGGGCTGTTCAGCAAGCAATTTGTCTAGCCTAAACGACCGTTCGAAATCCTTTTCCAGCATCGCGGCTGTAGCCCCGGCGGCGCGTGTATCGAAGAAAACGGCCATTGCTTCAAAATTCAGCCGGAATGAGCGGTTATCCATGTTCGTTGTCCCTATCGCGGCCAAAGTATCATCAACAACCAATACTTTTTGATGCATGAAACCGGAACTATATCTCAAGACCTGTACTCCGGCCTCGCGGATTTCATCAAAAAAGGCAAAAGCGGCAAGCCAAGGAATCTTATGGTCAATGACGTCCGGAACCAGGATGCGGACATCTACTCCTTGCAACGCAGCGTGTTTTAAAGCTGTGAGCACATCGGTATCGGGTACGAAGTACGGCGAAGCGATCCAAATCCGACGTTTGGCATTCGCGATTGCCGTGAAAAAGAACAAGGCACCGGTTTCCATTTCGTCCCCGGGACCGGTTGGGACGATTAACCCGGACATGTTCTCTTCCATGTGACCAGCCTCCCAGTTCATCTCCGAAATCAGGATTTCTTCAGTTGCCCAATGCCAATCCTCTACAAACACCAGTTGCAACTGCGAGGCGATCGGGCCACGGATTTCGACATGTGTGTCGCGCCAATCACCGAATTTTGGGTCGCGCCCCATATATTCGTCTCCAACATTCAATCCGCCGGTAAAGCCGACCGTTCCGTCGACGATCACCGTCTTGCGGTGATTGCGTAAATTGAGTTGAAATCGGTTTTTAGCTCCGCGCATCTGCGCGGGTTCAACTACTTGCACACCGGCTGAACGGAGATCATTAAGATAGGAGTTTGGAAGTTTAACGCTCCCAACTGGATCGCACATGAACCGAACTGCAACTGCACGTTTTGCTGCGGTGATCAGATGGTCCTGCAGTTTCCGACCCAGATCATCATCATGAACAATATAAAACTGCACCAGAATGTAATCTTGGGCTGCGTCAATAGCGGCAAAGATTGCATCGAACGTTTCCTGCCCGTTTAATAGGATTCGCATGTTGTTGCCCCGGACCACAGGGAGTTCAGATATCCTTTCCAACGCTTCGGACGGAAACTCTGTAGGCACGTCGGGGGCATTGACCTCGCGAAACGTCTTGATTCCGTCAATTACCTCCTCGCTATCGCGGCGCGCAGTTAAGTATCGGTCGAACTTGTGATGCCCCAAAAAAAGGTAAAGCGGAACGCCAAGATACGGGGCAGTAATCAAAAAAACGACCCAACCCACTGCACCCTGAGAGGTTCGCGCCGATGAGATCGCTCTCCATGCAAACCAAATGGCAGTGGCTTCGAGGGCGATCAGGAGCAAGACCAGAATTGTGGACACCATGTGGGCCTCTTTGGTTCACGGTTGCTGAAAGGGCGTTCCAACACCCGGTGGAGATCCACCAGATTAACCGATACTCGCAGGAAAGGATCGCCTAGGGCAAGCGCGTAGAAACGCAGTTCTTGTTGAGCTCGGGTTGCAATTCGATAGAGAATTTTCATTCGTATGCCGCTTTGACAAATTAGGAGCAATTTATCCCGATACTCCAGAAAAAGCTGGAAGATTCTCCCAGAGTTTCCGATGCTGTCCTCCTGCAAACTTCGGGTGTCGTTTGAGAAGTTTACGACCTACATGATCCAAAAGAGAGGCCAGTTCAGCAATTGGAAGAAACTCAATCTCCGTCGATGAGCGCAGTTGTCGAAATGCAGGAACGTTTCAGCCACTGGCAGGCCGAACTAAATCAAAGCAGCGTAATTCTCTCTTTGATCTTTCTCTTGGCCGTTGTCATCGGCAGGCGGCCACTTGCACGATGGCTTATGGCAATGTTTCGGGCACTTCTCAGACGCTTGTCCATTGAACTTTCGGAAAAGGTAGCTGACGAACTGATGCGGACCACATCAGTTTTGATTGTGACCTTTGCTGTTTTTGTGGTTCTGGAAACATTGAATGTTCCAAACATGCCTGGTGACATTTTTAGGCGCGTTATGGCCTCAATCGCTGTGATCGCAGTATTCTCAGGGTGGTACAACCTGAGCGGGTCTTTTGTATCCCTTCTTCAGAGCGACCGGTTTGGAGAAGTCAGGATGGAGGCCGGATGGATGGAGCGCGTTGCCCGTTTTGGCATCTTGCTGTTTGCCATTACGTCACTGTTAGAAGTCTGGAGGGTCGACATCAGCGGTGCGCTGACCGGTGTTGGAGTACTGGGCGCAGGATTGGCTATCGCGACGCAGGACCTGATCCGCAATCTTGTGGCAGGCATGAATAACATGAGTGAAAAGCGCTTCGCTATTGGGGACTCGATTCAAATCGACGGTTCGTTTGTCGGGACAGTCGAATCCATTGACCTGCGCTCCACCCTAATCCGTGGGTTCGATCAGATCCCACGGCATGTTCCGAACTCCGAGTTATCCAACGCAGTTGTCCTAAACTATTCACACCGCCGACATCGAAGGGTCATGCTTAGCATACCGTTGCTTCTAGACAGTACCGAGGCTCAGGTCCTTCAGGTGCGTGATACGTTGCGGGAACATTTGTCGGCCTGTGGAGATTTCGAATTGTCTGAAGAGGCACCGAAACATGTCTATGTCGAAGGGTTGTCAGAATGCGCCGTAACCATCATTTTTTACGCGTGGACGACTACCCCTGAATACGACAATTTCCTCCGTGTGAATGAAAGTCTTTCGCTCAAAATCCTTGAGACAGTGCGCGCGGCAGGAACAGAACTGGCCTATCCAACACAATCGATCAATCTGCGCGGATCAGCCATTCCGTGACCTCCTGATGATACCGATCAGTATTTCCCAAGCGTCTAGCTCCGGTTGTCTAAGTTTTGCTCAAATTCCTGACGGATTGCTTCTGTTTCGGTATCTAGTTCGGATTTGGATACCGTCAGCTTAGATTTTCGACGTGCAGCTTCAGAGGCTTCGCCCTGTGCTACTTCCCTTACTGGATTGTCTTTTTGACTACCGTCGGACAAGTTACCATCGCCCGACATCAATATTGCGAGTGACTTCGTCGATGGGATGTTGGCTAACACGATCATAGTACAGACGGTAATCGGCACGCTTAGTAGAGCCCCGGGGATACCCCAGATTGCGGTCCAGAACGTCAGTGCGAGGATAACCATCAAAGGCGACAAGTTTAGTGATTTTCCGGTTAGCGATGGTTCCAGAATATTCCCGATGATGAACTGAACCGCCCCACAGCCCACCAAAATAATTAGAAAAGGCGTGTTAGTATCAAACTGCACAAGAGCAACGAGCGAGGGCAACGCTACCCCGATGATTGAACCAATCGTTGGAATGAAGTTCAGTACGAATGCCAGGATGGCCCAGGTTTCGGCAAAATCCAATCCCACGGGCTTCATGATCGCGTAGCTACCGACACCCGTTAGGAAACTAACGAGTGTTTTGATTCCTACATATCGCTGCACGCTTTCTGAAATGCGCGTCAGCACGCGGTGTAAGTTTTGTGCGGATTCCGCATCTGGCGCTGCCAGTGCGACTTTCAACCTCATGGGCCCCTGTTCCAGCATCATGAAAGGAATATAAAGAAGGATCAGAAAGAAGGCGCTCAAAAAGCTTCCGGCTGAACCGATTGCTCCGCCAGCGAAGCCGGTGAAGTCCATCTCTAAGATCGCCTGTTGCGCTGCCTGATAGTTCTTGTCTCCAACAAGAGTGACCACTCGGGCCAAGATTTCAGAGAACCTTGCTTCATATCTAGGCAACGCATCGGCAACCGCGCCCGCTTGACTGGTCAGAATTGACAGTAATCCGAGCAATCCCAACACTAAAAGAGCAGCGCTAATGACATGGGCCAACCATCTGGGGATCCGTGTCCCGAGAATTTCAACCTGACATAACCTGTCGACTGCGGAAGTCAGAAGAATGAAAATCAAGGAAGCAATCGACAATGGAACTAGAACATCAGCCGCCAGGACCAGTCCTGCGATAGTAAAAAAGGCGATCACGACAACCCGGTGCCAAAACGCCAGACTAAAAACGTGTGTTTGCTGTTGATCTGGCACCGGCTGGGCTACTTCCTGTCTATTACCCTACGGATTTCCGAACCTTATCATATACGGCTTTCATTTTCAAACCAAGTTCCCGCGCAGCTTCGCCGACTTCATCCGCCGACTGATTAAATTGTGATGTAGACAGGAACCTATCCCACTCCGAAACAAGTGAATCCCACTCGTCTTCCGCCTCCATTGTTCCAAGGTTCAACTGAAGTTTAATTTCATCTCTCTTTTGTTGTAGCTCGGCCATCATGGCCTTCAGATCGGGCATTTCTTTCACCTTTTGTAACACGTAATTGCCGCGAGACGGCTCTCGGGTTTATCTGCACTGCCAATTTAAACGGTGCTGGTTGGATGTTTAAACATCTTACTAAAAAGAATTAGGTCAATGCTTCTTTGGCCAGTGACATTGACGCATCTAGCTTGGCCTTTCGTTCTTTGTAGTCTGCCTGAATTTCAGCTTTACGCTTTTCAAACTTGTTCCTTGTATTTTCTTTGGCCACCGCAATTTGCTCTTCAATCGCCTCGAGCCTTGCAGCTGTTTGGCTGTTCAGTTCGGTGATACGTTGCGAGATTTTTTCTTTGGCTATACTTGCCTTTGCCTTGGTTGCGTCGATTTTGTCGTGGATTGCTTGTTTGGTTTCTTCGTTAGATTGCTTCCACTCGTCTTTTAGCTCTGCAATTTCCCGATTAAGTTCCGCCATTTCAGCAGCGTATTGTTCATCGATTGCATCGGCGCGTGGCTTGCGGAAAACCACTCCTCCAGCCTCGCTCATTTTGACATCCAATGGCGATGTCCAAACTTCGTCAACCGAGGCCACCAAGCAAGATTTACCAGGAATAAGTTCGATGCTGATTTCGTCAAGCATCGTAGAATCTATTCCCGCAACCCAAAGATCTCTGTAGACACCAAACAATCCACCTGTCATCGATCCGACAGCCATTCCTGAGGCGGCCACTGATGCTGCAGCCGCAGATCCGGCGACTGCAGCTCCGGATGCGACTGCCACCGGGCCGGCCAAAACACCAACCATTCCGCCGAGAACGAGGCCCAGTGCCGTTCCCAACGGCCCTTCATCTTCCACCTTCTTAACTTCAACTTTGCCTTCGAGATCTTTCCCAATGACTGCAGCGGCATACACCGCGAGATCTCCTTGGGAATGTAGCGCGCGCAGTGCGGTTTCACCCTTGAATGCAGCAGCATCATCCTCGAAAACGACGGCAATAAACTTTTCCATGTTAGTACTCCTGATGGTTGATTTTAGGCGGGAATTTCTTAGTGGACAGGAACTTTTCTAAACACTAAATGCTCATTGAAACTGCATGTTAAGTGCCGCGTAAATTTGCCATTTGGGCAGACCGATTCCTTTGTCGAAAACCGAGTACTGCGGTTCGACAAAAAAGTTGTAAACGGTATTGCCGCGTTTGGTGACCTTGCCTAGGCGAATGCCCAATGGGACAGAATAGCTGTCATTAACAAAATTGTAGGTCCAGATCGGGGCGCCGCCCGTGTAGTACCCATTGCCCAGTTGGTAAAAAACAAAGGGTTGAAAGGCACCCAAATTGGCGCGTGGGCGCCCATTTGTATCCCCAACGCCTCCACGCCATGTCAGAAGATATCCATACTGAAAGACAGGCGAAGTTGCATTGAAATAAACGTTGGCTAACCCAAGCTGCCATTGATCGGCTCCCAAGCGGTCGTCGGAGGCTGTTGGCACGACCACTTGCGGACCAAGCGCAAAACTAATTCCGGGGTTACCCGTAGTAAACTGATAGGCCGCAAAAACATCAAAATCTCCGACGCCACTCAAAGTTTGGCCATCTGTTCCCACCGGTAACGAGTTAAATGGCAACGAGGCTCGGATCAGCCAATTTGAGCTGCCTAAAGTGACCGGCTTTGCATAGCGCAGAACAAATTGATTTCCGGTCGCATTACCTGGTCCTGTAAAGTCACCGATATAGTAGTTTTGGATATTGAACGCTGTGATATCAGCCAGCGGATTGTTGGCTTGCGCTGCATCAGATTGCGCATAGGCCGGAGTGCTGGCGACGCACAGAATGGAAAGTTGGGCTAAGCGCATAAAGAAGGATTTCATGGGGCTGCCTTTGTCTCGGGCATCGCTTCTGGCAAAGGTGCACCCACCGCTCCGGAAGGGGGCTTAGTGCCCAGAAGAGACGCAATCGTAGGCGCGACATCCACAGTTTCGACGCGTCGTGCGACGGTTTGTGGAACAATATTTGAACCTGTAAAAATTAGGGGAACGTGTGTGTCGTATGTCCAGGGAGAGCCATGAGCAGACGCAACGTGCAACCCGTCAAAATCAGCCACAAACCAATGCGGTTCGAACACCACATAGATATCTCCCGACCTATCTGGATTAAAGTTAGCCAAGACGGCATCGCTAATCTTGGTTTTTGCAAACGACCCGCGTCGCAAATCTGAACTCCCAACCGCATAGGCAATGCCGGGGAGCTTTTGAAGTTCCTCAGCAACAGCTCGTTCGACGACCAAAGGATCTAAAGAACGTTTGGAAATAAGATCTTGGTTCAAATAGACGTAGGGGTTGGAAAAGTTCTGAACCAGATCAGCGGATTCACCAAAATCAATTTGAAGACGCACAAATCCTGGTTCTGTATCGACGCGTTCAAAGCTGAACAAACCAGCTTCAATGCCTAGAGTCGCCAGAAAATCCGGGTGTTCCGGTGCGCCGTGATCTGCCGACAAAACGATCAATGTGTTTTCCAGACCAACTACGGCATCCACATGTGTTAAAAGGTCAGCGATTTGCCTGTCGAGATGCGCGAAATTGTCTTCGGCTTCTAGGCTTGAAGGGCCGAACATATGGCCGACATAGTCTGTAGATGACAAGCTGACCGACAGATAATCAGTAACGTCATCTTGCCCCAGTTGTTCTGCATCCAACAGGGCTTTGGCAAAATCTACTGTTATTTCATCCCCAGCCGGGCTGAGGGTTAAGAGCGTTGTGAAGTATTTCCCTTCTGCCGCTCCCCAGTTATGCGGAAATGTCCGGCCAAACCCCTGTATATCGGTTTCCCACGGTTGGTCGTCGCGGTCTGCAAAGGCATACTTCCCAACGTCTCCCAGAAGAGTCCAAGATCGATTGGCATATGATGCGACAAGGCCTTTTGAGTTCCAATCCTCAATCCAACCGGGATAGGCGTCGCGATAGAACGTGCTTGTAACAAACCGGCCTTCTGACTTTGAGAACCAGTAAGCGTCACCAGCGTGACCTGCCATTGCAATTGCACCGCGATCCTTGACCGACACACCAAACACTTTTGAAGTCGGCCCAAAGTGCAGGCCAATTTCATCGGAGATAGTTGAACTGATGATATTGCGGGGAGACCGACCGTCAGTTGTGGCTGCTCGTTGGGTCGGATCGATTTCGTTCTCCGCATCGACTCCGGTAGCCCCGACCAAAGGAAAGTCCGGATCCTGCACGTTATAGAAAGGCTTGCCAGTTTTTCGATCAAACCACAGGTTGGCTACCATACCATGGATAGCAGGGTCCGTGCCGGTCGCGAGCGTCGTGTGCCCGACAATTGTTTCAGTGTTGGCATGGCGGTGATGAGCATTTGTAAAATTGACGCCATGATCCAACAAATAGCGAAAGCCGCCCTCTCCTATGTGGATACTGAATCTGTCGATTAGGTCTCCACGCAACTGATCAACAGTTATTTGAAGAACCAGTCGAGGCTTGCCTTGAGCGCTTGAGACAGACGGAACGACCAAGCTGCCTCCAACAACCAACCATCTGATTAGCAGGGGAAAAGTTCTCGGTTCGATCACGTATTTCGTCCTTTTTATAACAGTAGAATTTGTGTTTACCCAACGTTTGCCGCAGTTTTGGGTCGTTTTTTCAGACCGCGACCGACACGTCGTTCCTTAGGCCATTGGCAAAGCGGATATATCCTGCGCCCTCACCGATCAGCGATACGCGTGCAACGATCCCCAACAGCATCACGCTCACCTCGGGGTACTTCGCTAACACATATCCCGATGCCAGTACGGACACACAACCAACGGAAATGACCCAGCCAGAACCTTGATCCGGTCGCGCCATCACGCCCACTGCAATCCGCATCAAGCCATTCACAAAAATTGCAACAATCAAGACCAATGTAAGCGCCATGAGCCCTTCAAGAGGGCGAAATATCAGCAACAACCCGGCAATCAGATTGAAGCCCCCCAAGATGGAATAGATGAGCCTTGCATTCCAGCCATCTTTGGTTGTGAAAACCTGCACTAGCACCACGAAGCCACCTACAGCGAAAACAAATCCCACAGCAAATTCAATGGCCAATGATACCAAAAAAGGTGCAAAAAATGCGAATACACCCCCGATAGCCAACACAATCCCGAGTCCAAGAAACCAGCCCCAGTATTTTTGCAGATCGTTGTCTGAGTTTCCCATACTCATTGTATCTTTCCCTTGGTCGATTGCATTTTCAAACACTGGCGACTGCTTTTGCGTTTAGGCGCCCTCAAGCAGGTCAAAGCCTGTCGAGTGCGACCTTCCGTTAGTTTCGAGCGTAGTGAAAGCGCGGCAGGCTTTTCAGATTTTCCTTGGTCGCATTGGGCAAAACCAGATCGCCATCCGCGTTGATCTCGAAGGCGACCGCTGGCAGCGCGATCAACTTTTCACCGATGTTCAGGAAGCCGGCGACGTTGACGATCACAAAGGTCGTATCACCATCCGGCAAGACGAGCGCATCATGGACATATCCCACAAAGTCGCCACCAGCATTGTAAACATCACCGCGTAAAAGCTCGACTACGCTCCAACCGGAAGCGACTAAGGCGACATCAAGATTGTTGTACTCGACAACAACACCGCCAGCCACATGAGGTGTGGACTGTGCGAGCGCATACATTGGGTCTCCAATTGCGAAAGCACACAAGAGAGCCGTTGTTCTCAGAACTTTTTTCATATTACTGATCCCGTCTCGACAATGTGAAAATTGAATTCAGGTCGCCGGGTGATCAAGCAGCCCGCCCCCAAAACAAACTGGTCAGTTTCCGGACAAAGCGGCACGAAGCTCTTTTTCATCACTGACAGACAATGATGTCTCGATAACCTCGCCCTTCATGCCCTCCAATTCGCCCAACAACTTCGTAGGTCGGTTTGACCACCCGATAACGGCCAGAGCCGATGAGTCAGGGCCCATCTTTGAGCCGACGCGAGCTGCCAATGCATCCTCTTCGTCTGCTTGATCCAGCATTCCTGCAAGTGTCCCAGAGCCAGCACCAACAGCCGAACCTGCAATAAACCCGGCAGCAGGGTTACCGACCATGGCACCGATCAAAGTGCCGGTCAGTGCTCCAAGAGACGTGCCTCCGACGAAACCCGTTGCTGTAAGAGTATCGGAATTCCGGGTCCGCACTACGCCGTTCTTATCGCGGGTCATTACCACGACCTCGTCGAGATCGACTTCCCAATCCAGGCTCATTTTTTGCAGACGCAAAAGTGCTTCGTCTGCTGTATGACGGCCCTCGAAGACAATAATGACCAAATCACTCATCGTTTCTCTCCCTAGTTGAAAATTGTTTTTTGCAGCGCAGTGACACACAAAAGAATGTACGTCCTGACGCCATCCCGTGACGATGTTTCATCTCTGAACTCCATGCGCGGTTCTCTCCCAACACCGCGCATGAATTAAGTTTAGCAAGCTCGAAACTACTTACTTCCGTTATTTGCCGCCATCAGTTCCATGACCTGATCAATTGAAAAGCTGGCTGGCTTCTGACGCGGTGGGAACTCCTGGAATGTAGCCAGGAACTGGCCTACATACTTTTGTGCGGGCACCAGGAAATAGATCCGATCAATCATCCAGTCGTAGTAAGTATTGGATGTTAGATGCGCCTGTTCGAATGGATCACGCCGAAGGTTGGTGATCAAAGGGACGCGAAGTGGGGTCCAAGGTTCGATCCACGCACGCAATGTCGAAACAGCTTTTTGCTCAAGGAAAATCAGTTTCCAATCGTCATAGCGCAAGGCTGTTAATTCTCCGGTATCCGCGAAATAGAAAATCTCATGTCGCGGGCCGTCTTTTGTTTCACCAGTAAGAACGGGCAAGAAGTTGTAGCCATCCAGATGCACTTTATATTCGCGACCAATGGCTTGAACACCACCTGCTTTCAAATCTTCCTTGATGGTCTCATTGCCCGCTGCTGCCAACAACGTCGGCAACCAATCCATGTGGTGCATGATTTCGTTTGAGACAGAGTCAGGTTCTATTTTCCCAGGCCAACGCACGAGCGAGGGCACGCGCCATCCACCTTCCCAGTTGGTGTTCTTTTCACTGTAGAACGGGTTGGTGCCAGCATCTGGCCATGTATTCTTGTGGGGGCCATTATCAGTCGAATAATGAACAATGGTGTTGTCAGCAATGCCCAGTTCGTCAAGCACATCCAATAGCTGACCGACATGCATGTCATGTTCCACCATGCCATCGCCATACTCATCTTGCCCCGAGATCCCGAACAATTCGTCTTTCACATGTGTACGGAAGTGCATCCGTGTGCCGTTCCACCAAACGTAGAAAGGTTTGCCTTGTTCGTGCGCATTTTTGATAAAGTCGACGGCAGCTGCAACGGTTTCATCGTCGACTGTCTCCATCCGTTTTTTGGTCAACGGTCCCGTGTCTTCAACATGCCCATCAGCCGAAGACTTGATAACGCCACGAGGGCCAAATGCCTCACGGAAGGTCTGGCCGTCCGCCAAAACCGCGTCGCCGGGATAGTCGCGATTTTCTGGCTCTTCTTCCGCATTCAAATGGTACAGGTTTCCGAAAAACTCATCAAAACCGTGGTTTGTGGGAAGCATGCTGTCCTGATCACCAAGGTGATTTTTCCCAAACTGACCGGTCATGTATCCTAAAGGCTTCAGAAGGCCAGCAATCGTGGGATCTTCTTCCTTCATACCCAAGTCTGCGCCCGGGAGGCCTACCTTGGACAAGCCGGTTCTATAGACAGACTGTCCCATAATGTAAGAAGCCCGACCAGCTGTACAGGACTGCTCACCATAGTAGTCGGTGAACATCATGCCTTCATCAGCAACCCGGTCGATATTGGGCGTTTCGTAGCCCATTAATCCCCTAGTGTAAGCGGATATGTTGGATTGCCCAATATCGTCTCCCCAAATCACTAGAATGTTTGGTTTGTCTTGTGCAGAAACTGGTGTGCCAACCACGAGGACAGCGACCGACAATGCACCCAATATCGCTGACTTTGTTATGCCCAAATTATGTTTCATGTGCTCTCCTGAAAAATTCGAAACCAACGCATCAATCGACAGACTGGTGACATCGCGATCAAAGTTCATTCCCACGATGACCCCATTGGTTAGCCGTGTTTGCCCTACAATCTGTCGGCAAATACGAATCAAGGCTGCAAAAGCAACATTCATATTCACGAAAAACGTGTGTTAGCCTGCCAACGACGGGAAGCATTCATATATAAGAAGTTATATGAAGAGATTCGCTAAACACGCCGAAGCACATAATGAATCACTGTCCGAGCACAGTGTATGAGTGAAAAGGTCAACGAATTCACGATTAGAGCGGGCTCATTCCATGGTCCAATCTCCTTGCTTACTGACAACGCTCGGATGTTTCAAAAAACGCTGCATTCTTTCAACCTGCCAACGGAGCCAGAGGAGATTGTTGACGTTTCCAACTACCTAGAGGGCATGAAGGAAATAACTCGGTTCGCTGGCGATGATGATTTCTTTGCCCGAGCAGGCTATGTTCAGAAAGTGGAAGATTTGGGCGTATTTGGTCGCGCAATCGTTTCCGCTGATACCTTGTGGGACGCTTTGCAGATCGCCAAGTCTGCGCTGTTGTACTATCAGAGCGATTCAGAGTTAGTAATCAGAACCTACAAAAAGCGTTGCCATATCTGGTATTTCAATCCTTTTGAAGCTTTTGAAGGCGCCAAAGATGTTCAATACACAATAACTCTATTGGCCAACGTTGTCTGCCTTGCAAACAATCGCACCGATCCGGACATTGATGTTTCCTACCCTAATGGCTGTTCGACGCACGTTCTGTTCAACTCCGCTATCAGTCGCGTTAGGGCTTCCACCCAAGGGTACATTTCGTTCGACGAAGAAGCACTCAAGTCGCAGATGTCCAAAATGGATGCACTGAGAGCCGAAGTGTTTTCGCGCTATTTGGCCGATGAATCCATAAAGGCTTGCGAAAAACCACTGACGAAGGACATTGTCGCAGGCCTAGTTCGTGCTTCATTCGGAGTTGCGCCATGGTCTCTAGTCAACACCTGTGGAGCACTGCAATTACACGAGCGGACGCTTCAACTTCGTTTGAAGTCTGAAGGAACTTCTTTTCGTGAAATCGTTCAGACTGAGCGGCACCTTGCATCAAAGCGCCTCCTAGTGGCTGGAAAAGACATAGTTGAAACTGCCGAAATACTTGGCTTCGAGCATCGGCAGAGTTTTTCAGAGGCATTCTCAAGGTGGGAAGGCCTTTCTCCGTCGGCCTTCACAAGTAGGGTTTAGGTACTGTCAGACGAATTCGAACCAGTCTCAGCTAGGCCTGTATTGCTGACTTTTATGCCGCACCGAGTTCGCGCCACTCGGCGAGAGCAGCGGTGCGTGTCAGCTTGAATGTGTCTCGGCTGGTGAGCGATCTTTTCTGGTTGAAGTGGTTGTAGACAGAGGAATGGACAGCGGCGAACTTCTGCAAACTTTGCATCCGCTTGAAACGCTGCATTGCGCGTTCTCGTTTCCGCCATCATCCGCCCGCGCAGCGGGCTCATCTTCGGTCGTGTCATGGAAGCCCCCTGTTCGATTCAGAAACCTAAATCGTCAGGGGGGATGCTCACTTCCCAAAATGAGCCCAAATCTGGTGGGTGGAAGAACGCTAGCATTAAGCGCCAGTACCGCGCGAGCGGTATCGTCCTTGGGCCGGTTTCAGTATTCAAGCAATTCCTTGCACGCAGATGCTGCACCGTATCTGCGGTACGACTTGGTCAACTGGGCATGCCCGCTCCAGACAGTCTGGATAGCCATCTTGGCCTCGCCTCTTCCGGTGCCCACAACTCAGACTGAAGTTGTTCTTCCATGCCCGTGGTCCAGTCGGGGTTTTCTTCAAGAAACGGTTTTAGGACCTGTCTGGCTTTGTCCTTTTCGCCGAGATCCATAAGCACTGCTGCATGGAGTTTGGATTGCCCTTCATTCAAGGCCGGACATGTCATCAGGACGTCGCGGGCAGCGTCGACGTCCCCCGAAAGCCAGTAGGCCCAAGCTTTCTTGTGACTGAGATCATAGTTGTGCAATGGATTAATGCGCTCGGAATCCTCAATTATCTTCAGGGCCATACCGGTTTCGCCAAGGTAAAGGTGTTGGCCGATCAGGCCCGACAGAACCAGCGTTGAAGCGGGGTTTAGCCGTGCAGCTTTTTCAAAAACCTCCTTCGCAGCGATCATTTCCCCCTTGCCGGCAAGCGTTCGAGCAAGGGCGTACTGGGTCAGGTAGTTGTCGGGGACCAACTTAAGCGCCGTCGCGACGAACTGCTCGGCTTTCGCCGCCGCAGCGGCACGGCCTTCCAAAATCCAGCCCTCGTCGAGCCCAACGCGCAGGGCCAGAGCCTGACCGAAATGTCCCCAAGCAGAGTCGCTATAGCGCTCCAGGGCGATATCCTGCTCATAGAGGTTTACCAGCCATGCGTCCTTGGATTGAAAATGCATCATCCGACTTCGGGCGGCATTTTCGATCAGAACGGCGCTAACCTCTCCGAGGTCGATCCGGTTTTGGGCCAGATCAATAGCCTTTGCACCAACCAAGTTGGCGACGCGGCGACTTATCGCACGGGTCATAGAGAGCACTTCCCGAATGTGGAAATCAATGGTGCCAACCCAGACGCAGCTCTCGTCTTTTGCCTCAATGAGATTGATCGTCGCCGTTGCATTGTTGCCGTCGGAACGCAAAGAGCCCGTCACGACAAAGTTCGCCTGCAGTCTGGCGAAGACCGAGGTGAGAGGTGTGTTCGGCGACAACTGAAAACTGGACGCCCGCGAGATAACAGTCAGCTCTGGCTGAAGCGCTAGATCGGTTGTGATCGCTTCGGCAATCGCGGCACGCAACGTCTCGGAATTGATATCGGTGATCTGGAAGTCTTCGAACGGCAAGACGGTGCTGTCAGACCAATTCGAAGCAGTCTCTGTTTACCCCTAAATGCCGTAACTTATGCTGAACAAAGTTGGCGCCACTCGGAGAGAGCAGCGGCGCGGTTGAGCTTGAAATTGTCTCTGCTGTAGAGGGCGCGTTCCTGATTGAAATGGTTGTGGACGGAAGAATGAACTGCGGCGAACTTCTGCAAACACCGCATTTGCCTGAAGCGGAGCATCGCACGTTCTCGTCGTCGAAATGGCAGATGGGAATTCTCGGCCCGATTGTTCAGCCAGCGGCCGGTCTCTTGCCGACTACCGTTCCCGACAACTCTCATCGCCGCGCCATAAGACCGCAGTTTGTCTGTCACGATGGATTCAGGTTGACCGTAGCGTTTCATTGATTTTCTGAGGAATTTCAACGCAGCTTTGCGGTCACGGCGCTTGGTCACATAACTTTCCAGCACCTCGCCTTCGTGATCCACAGCCCGCCATAGGTAGTGCGTCTCGCCATTGATCTTCACGAAGACCTCGTCCAGATGCCACTGCCAGTTCGAATAAGATCGCATCCGATTGACCCTGTTTCTGCGGATCTCTGCCGCGAACATCGGGCCAAATCTGTTCCACCAATAACGCACAGTTTCGTGGCTGATCTCGATGCCGCGCTCGTGCAAAAGATCTTCAACATTGCGAAGCGAAAGCGGAAACCGAACATACATCATGACGGCCAGACGGATGATCTCGGGGCTCGTCTTGAAGTAGCGAAAAGGGCTGCGTCTTGTCATCCTGCGACGCTAAGTGCTCGCCCTGCCCGCCTCAATAAGTTTCTTCTGACAGTGCCACACGGTGGACACGATACCAACGGTGAGCGCGCCGAGGGCGGCAGTCGGCGCGTCTTGAAACAGCGCCTTGAAACGCACATTTGCCCGTTCTTTGCCCTCGGGCGGCGTGCTGGGTGTGGCGGCGATCACCACAATGGCCAGACAGTAGAGCAAGGACATCAGCACAAAAGACTGGTTCAGGTCGTCGGGTGTAACGATGACGAGAACCTGACTGAGAACCGACATCAATCCGAGGATAATGGCAAACACGGCAAGCAATCGACCCCGCGATTTTTCGTCGACTGTTTCGCTGATCCAGGCGTCACCGATGGCAAATAGGCCCGCGGTTGCAACGCCGGTCATCAGGCGCACGATTAGCAGCGTGGGCTCGTTTTCAGTCACAGAAAACAGCAGGGCGGCAGCGGTGCATATGGCCGCCGCCGCAGAAAATGCACGAATATGTCCAATGCTGGTGATCCAGCCTGCAATGTAGAAACAGCCGATCAGGAATCCCAACGAGTAAGCAGCGGGCGCCAGCGCGGCGATTTCCTGAGACGCGCCGGTTTGGGCAAAATAGAGCGCGACGATGGTGCCCGATGCCGCAGTCACCAGCTGTATCGCCGCGACCGCGACAAACAGGTATTTCAGGGTGTGGATTTGATCGCTGAACCGGGCCATGGAACTGCTCCAGGAAAGAGAGGAAAAGTGGGCCGCGCCTGACGCGCGACCTGCTTTAGTTTGGAAAGCTGACTTTGACTTCGACGTTCAAGCCGGGAATAAGGCCGCGCTCAAGATTTGGTATTTCCGCCCAGATGCGCAGGGTTTCGTTCGCGGCCAGCACGCTTTCAGCAAAAAGCACGCGGCCACCCTGTGCCAGTGGCTGAACGTCACCTGGCAAATGCAAGTCGACCTGAAAACGCTCCATCAGAGCACTCAGGCCCTCTGGCGTCGACTGGTCCAGCGCGATCAGGGACTTGTACGGCATTCCGTACACAACGCGGACCGTGTCTGTGTGCACAATCTGCGCCAGCGCTTGACCGTTTTCTGTGTCCAGATAGGTGCCCACCTGTTTGCGGGCGAGCCCAATTTGCCCCGAAATCGGCGCCCTGATCTGTGTCGAAGCCAGTTCAAGCTCTGCCAATGCACGGTGCGCCTGCGCCTCTTGCAACGCCACCTTGGCCAGTATCAGCCGGTCCGTAGCGTTTTGAACGGCCAGTTCGGAAACCGCATCGCGCGCGCCAAGTTTCGCCTGCCGTTGCGCCTCGGCCTCCGCTGTTGCCAATTCGGCCTCACGACGGTTTTCGATCGCACGGCTGGCGGCGAGCTTTTGTTCGTAAGCCGGGGCCGCAATTTCAAACAGCAATTGGCCTTTCTCAACCGTATCGCCCGGCTTGAAATGCACCGCCGCGAGGATGCCGCGCACCGAATTGGCCACCAGGGCGCTCTCACTGGCCTCTATCCGTCCGGTAAATGTCTCTGCGGCGAGCATGTTGGTGAAGTCTTTAATAGGCTCTGCATGGGCACTGTGTGTCATTAGAAGACCCAACAGCAGAAGCGGGAGTTTTGCAAAAACGGTCATTGTTGGTCACTCCAGATGCAGGTCAAAGAAGGTGTTGAGCTCACGCCAAGCGTCATGAGTCTCCGGCGCGTTCACGAAGAAACCTGCCATGTAGTCGCCGTGTGACTGGCCGTCGTAGACATGTAGATCGGCGGCAACTCCGGCGGCGCGCAGGGCGCGGTGCATGCGCACCGTGTCGCTCAGCAACAGGTCGCGTGTGCCGGTCAGAAGAACCGCCGGCGGCAGGTTGTCCAGATTGGCGTAGATCGGGGACAGTCGCGGATCGGTGCGGTCGGTACCGTCCGCATAAATGTCAAACGTGCCTTCAATCACACCCTCGCGGGCGCCAAGCGGATCAAGACCCTGCAACGTGATCCAGCTGTCCGACGTCTGCGCCAGATCCACAGCAGGCGTGCCTGCCATAATGGCCCCAGGCAAAGGGGTGCCCATGTCGCGCAGTTGTAAAACCGTCGACAACACCAGGTTGCCCCCCGCAGATGTGCCAAACATCGCAACTTTGGCTGGATCATAGTCCTTGATAACTTGCTGCCACACGGCGATCACATCATCTGTTGCGGCAGGAAACGGATGCAGCGGTGGGCGGCGATAGTCGACAGACACCACCTCAACACCCAAACCATGCGCCATCCAGATCGCTTCGGCCATGGCGGCCTCACCACCATTAAAAACGAAGGCCCCGCCGTGCACATGCACAAAAACGGTGTCCGCCCACCGGGGATCAATGGTGATTGGCGTGACACGGTAGGTGGTCACCCCCGCCACGTTCTCGATGGCGAATTGAGCGCCGGTCATCTCAAGCAAACGTGCGACCCCTTGCAGGGAGGCAGCGTCAAACTCGGCTTGCAACGTAAGCCATTGCTCGGTGGAGGATGGCGTTTCGGCATGCGTTCCAACTTGACGGCTTTCGATGAGCCCGGCCAGTTCCGGGGACACGCCCGCAGGAACCGGTGCGGTCCGCGCCGCCATTGGCAGACCTTCAATCACGGGCTTTGCGCTGTCTGCGGTGGCGACTGCAGGCACCGAAAGAGCCGCAATCAGTGCGCTTGTCAGAACAACTTTCAGGACGGAACGGCGTTTCATGTTTGGTCTCCAACTTTCAGTTTGGGTCATTCGTTTTGCTAAACTGGAGGTAATTTGTGGGGGGAGGCCGCGCCACTTCCAAAAGTGATCATTTCACGACAAACTGTCCGTCATGGACACGGTTTTGCAAAGCACCTTGGCGTTTCGCCCCGCGCTACAAGGGCTTGACCAAATTGCATCGCCGCGGGTGTCCGAACATGCGCTGAAAGAAGCCGGGCTGTCGCGAGCGGTAATGGAAGACCCGTCGGTGTTCCTCCCCTATCGGCTTCAGGCGCGGTTCATGCAAGCCGCCAGCCTGAAGATCTCCGAAAAACACATCGGTGCCTATATCACGCAAGACTTCCGTTACGCCTCCTTTGGGGCCTACGCAGACTATGTGCTCGGCGCGCCGAAACTGGATGTGGCCCTGGCGCGGGCAGAAAAAATCCTGCCGTTCCTTCAACGGGGGTCAGTTATGCGCACCCGCGTGGTTGGCGATCATTTTGTGCTTGGGTTTGATGCCATGCTCGGCGGAATCGCCGGGGCAAATTTGATCGATCAGGACCTGCCGTTTGTGCTGCAGTCTGTGGTGCGCGAGTTCTGTGGACGCCGCTGGCGGCCGAGCTGGGTGGAGATGCCAGAGGTGCACCGAGGCACCGAAACCGCGCTGCAGTACATCTACAATGCAGAGGTGCGCGTGGGGGGATCCGCCGCCAGCATTGCGATCCCTCTGTCAGAAATCGAAACCCCCAATCCGCGGACAACCGATGAGAGGCTGGCGATGACGTTGGCAGGCATCCGCGATGTCCGGTCGCGGCAAACGCCCTCAACCAGCAAAGAGGTGGTTGGGAACGCCTTGCGTGCGCAACTCGCCATGGGGCACGCCGACATCGAAACGGTGGCGGCCACATTGGGTATCAGCGTACGCAAGCTGCAACGGCAACTCACTGCAGAGAACACCAGTTTCAAAGAGATCCGTGTGGCTGAACAGACAGATCGAGCCAGGTCGCTGCTGTCGGGCACTGACCTTTCTGTCGCGGAGGTTGCCTTCAATCTTGGGTTCAGCGAGGTCAACAGCTTCCGCCGCACATTTGCCAGCTGGTTTGGAATTTCACCATCTAAGTTTCGCAAATTGAGCGGTACTTAGGTAGCAAGGCCTCAATGGAGCGGACAATGGCGCAATGCGCAGCGAAGGTTCAGTTTCCGCCCAAAACGACAAATGCTAAGCCCATTACCTAAGTCGCCTTTGGGCTCGTAACGGTCGTTCGCCGAAATTTCGTGAGTGACTGCATTGCGGACAAAGACGCCGTTCGCCGCCAGGCGGCATCTAGCGCTGAAAAAAGATCTGCGCAAGTCGATCGATTTAGCTACTTGACTAGTAATCTTCGGAGACGCCGGCAGATCGAAGCGCATCAGCCAATCTGTCCCAATCGCTATCATTTTTGAAACGCCACCGGGTTTTGTAAATGTGAATGCGCTCTCCAAGCCTCCAGATTTCCCGCATCTCAGCCTCAACGGAACGACCAAGCATGGAAAGAGTTGCGACATTGAACATCAGCGCATCCCGCGAAGAAGGTTCTCTCGAACGCGCTACCTCCAAGACAGGCGCTGCTTCCTCATAGCGCTCAAGAGAAAACAGAATGCCGCCTTTTAACGTCAGGTAGTACGTCGGGTAAATTCGGTTCGCAGCGATGGCTTTCTCAATGTCTGTAAGTGCCGCATTCGTTTCACCATTGAGCAGGCGGGCCAAAGCGCGTGTGTATAGAGCGTCAGCTGAGTTCGGTTCAACCTCCAAGGCGTTGACGGCTTGCTGAAACATTTCATTGGTTTTGCCGTCGACACGCATAATTTGCGCCGTCACCAGGTAAGCGAGTGCGGTAGGGTTTTGTTTCGCTAACTTGAGTGTCTCTTCCGAAGACCTTTTGAGAAACCGGCGCTCCAGTTCGGTTTGGTATCCAAATTCTGCGTGCCAGTAGTTTTGCCAAGCTTCAAAGTAAATCAGAGCCAGAAGCGCATATGCTCGCCCGTAGTCGGGATCAAGTTTCGTAGCGACCTCAAGATAAGGTACAGCCTCAGCGAAACTCTGCGCTGTGCCAGTGTCGTATAGATGCAGAGCTTGAAGGTATGCATCAAAAGCAAGAGGGTTTTGGGTGCCACCAATTTCGCTTCTGGCAACTTGCTGGACGTCGAGCTCCACCGGCAGAGAAGACACTACTCGATTGACGACCCGATCCTGAAAAGCGAGAACATTTTCTGTTTCGCCATCAAACCTTTCTGCCCATATTTCCCCTCCTGTCGTGCCATCCACCAGCGTCAGGTTAATGCGGATCGTGTCTTCGACTTTCCTTACGTTTCCGGACAAAATGTAGCGTACGCCCAAATCTTGGCTGATTTGCATGGGCTCAGCGCTCGTAGATTTGTAACTGTAGGCGCTCGCGCGTGACATAACGAACAACTCTGGAAGTTGGGATAGATCGGTCGTGATGTCATGCGTCAGTCCGTCAGCAAAATAGTCTTGTCCCTGGAGCGACCCGGTGTCACTGAACGGCATCACGACAATCGACGTGCGACCATTGTACAAATCGTTTTCAGTTTGACGGCTCGGAAAGCTTGTAACCGCGAACCATGTCCCGACCAAAAGCAGACCCAAACCGAGCGCATACACACCAAGCCTCAGGCGCCTGCTTGGCTTGCCCAATGGCTCGACGGCTACGTTTGCGTCTCCAAAACCGTCAACGCTGATATGATAGATCTCTACCGGCTCAAGTATGTTTTTTAGCTGCTTTTTGCCTCCCGAGACGAAGCGGACGGGCAGTTGTTTCTGCAATAGTTTGCAAGCAACATCAGATACAACGATGCCTCCCGGAGCGGCGAACGCTTCAAGACGGGAAACAACGTTCATACCATCTCCAAACAAGTCACCTTCGTCAGCAACGACATCACCAATATGCACAGCCATCCGGTAGCTGATTTGGTCTCCTTCCGCAATTTCGGCCTGCGAGTTGAGGATCGTCCTTTGCAGTTCAATCGCGCAATTCGCCGCGGCAAACACTGAAGGAAATTCAGCGAGAAAGCCGTCACCTGTCGTCTTTATTATCCTTCCGTGATGCAGATCGAGCGCGGGCTTGATTATTGACTTCGTGATTGTCTTTTGTCGATGTAGAACACCGACCTCGTCGCGTTCGATCAAGCGACTGAACCCGACTATATCTGCGGCCATAATTGCGGTTATGCGTCTTTCCATCGCCCGTCCCTGGGAACTTCCGCGTCACATCATGGTCTGTGTTGAACGACACTTGGTCAAGCATTTAGGTTTTGCTGGTTCTTCGAAGATCAGTGACCGCTTCGGGCTCGAAGCAGTCGCTAGGCGTGCTGGTCACGAATGTCCGCTTCCCCTTCGAACAATGGAGTTTCCAATAGGGCTTGCCCTAGTGAGACAGTAATGATCTGTGCAAGAAGTGTCTCATTAGGCTGGGTATTGATTTTTGAAACAATATGCCTCATATTGTTTAAGAACCGTGTGAGACAGGAACGCCAAAATGCTTATCGGCTATGCCCGAACTTCGACACTAGATCAAAAAGCCGGTCTGGAAGCGCAACGTGACGAACTGAAGGCGACTGGTTGTGAGAAGTTGTTTGAGGAGCAGGTATCATCTGTCGATGTAAGAGCGCGCGAAAGGCTCGCTGAAGCGTTAGATTACATGCGCGAAGGCGATACGCTGATCGTAACGCGGCTGGACCGGCTAGCGCGATCAGTGCCGCACCTCTTGGAGATACTGGATAAGCTGACAACCAAGGGTGCAACACTCCGTATCCTGGGTATGGGCATCGATACGGGCACACCTACTGGTAAGCTGATGCTGACAGTCTTGGGCGGTATCGCCGAGTTCGAACGTGAGATTATGCTGGAGCGGCAACGAGAGGGTATCGCCAAAGCGAAGGCCGCCGGAAAATACAAAGGACGGAAGCCAACTGCCATGGCTCGGTCTAAAGAAGTTTTGGAACTGCACGGAGCGGGCACAGGAGCCACGGAAATAGCCAAAAGACTTGGGATCGGGCGAGCCTCAGTCTATCGCATTCTATCCACGAAGGCGGATGCAGAGCTCGCTTAGCGAACTACTTGACGCAAAATCAGTTCAGCTCAACCAGGTGAAGTGAACTCAAGTTCACCGACTTCACATTCTGGCTGAAGAAAGAAAGCGGACTTTCATATCGCCTGGAATGAACGACTGCTATGCGGACTAAGCCGCCTTTTGCTCATGCGGCGAATTTGGCGGTCGCAAGCCCACCAAAAGTTGGAACGCGTCGCGGTGCCGCAGCGCGATTTCCCGAAAGCGGACGTTCAAATCTGCCAAATCGGCCGAAATCCAATCCGGACACTCGCTGCGCGAGTGTCGAGCGTCTGAGTTGCGGACAAAGCAGACTTTTAGCTGTTGGCGGTACGAAAGCCTTGCGATCTAATTACTGCTTGATGCGCAGGTAAACTTCGACGCCAACGAGATAGGGAAGAAAGAACGCCACGCTTTGTACCAGATCAAAGCCTCCCGTGAATTGCGGGTTGGACCATAGGCCGTCAGTGGCCAGATACCAAAGGCCATAATGGACGCGATAGAACCAAGAGCCCAAAGCCAGCCAGAAGAAACGCAAGGCCCAAGCATTATGTTCTACAATGCGCCTTGCCCTTGCGTAGCGTATCGTTTGAAGGGCGGCTAGGAGCACCAATACCCCGTAAAGGGAGAAACCGATATTCATGGGCGTCCCACCGATTGTGCCTCGCAGTGGAATGTAGATGAGGCCACCTACTGCGGTCGCAACTGCAGCGATGATGATCAGCCGCCCTAACCAGCGGTGCAGCGCGGGTAGACGCAGCCGGATTAAAGGGATCAATTGGAGCGGCACCAATGCGGTTATTGCCGCTCCAGTGGCCATATGGCTAAAAATAGACAGATTGGCTACAGGGTAATCGGACCGTATGTAGTGCGGCGCGGGCAGAGCATCCCGCAGGCCACCTTGAGCAAAGTTTATAGCATAGACCGCAAAGGGAAGTGTTAGCAGTGCCAGAAGGATGAGAGAAGCTGTTTGGACCGAGGCTTTCATAGGTTACATTAGATAAGGTCTTTCAGGCCTTCGCAACTTTGTGACAGAGGAACGAAAATAGGTTTGGTTATGCTGCATGAGCAAAGGACGCGATTTCAATCCGACCGCTCTGGGCTCAAAGCAGACTGTAATCGTAAATCGCCGAATGTAGACTTTCATGCATGCTGCAATGAAGGACTGCCTAGTCGTTTTGCTCCGTGTCAGTGGACGGTATCAGAAAATTCGGCTGACCGCTCTTCGAAGTCAGCCGGGCTTACGCGGTCAAGGAATTAGGCCATAAAGGCGAAATCATCTATCGTGTAGCCGCTGAAATCCAGATCAATGGCTGAAGCCAGTTCCGCTGCAACCGAGTCGTCGACCGAGTAACCTAGGTCTTTCAAAGCATCCGCTGTCATCTGAGACATAAAGTTGCCATTCACATTAAAGACTGTCGTCATCAGTTCATCTCCAAAGGCCGCTTCTTCCCAATGGCCCAATGTGCCTTCTGTTTCGACCAGTGGCAGATTGCCGTCGGTGTCCAATGCTCCGCCGGTATATTCGATGACGTTAAATCCATCTCTGGGGTTTTTTGTGGTCAGATCCGGGACGAACTCCGGATCGCTTAGAAAGTCGCGCACGCCAGAAACTTCCCAAAGCGTACCAAGACCCAATACATGCATCATTTCGTGCAGAGCCAAATCATCCAAAGTTCCGAGATCCAGCAGAGCCGACAGGTCGTTGGTATCGAAGATGATCTCGCCTGTTACTGGCAGCCCGTCGGGCGTCCCGTTATCGGAAGACCGAACTGAAGTCGGACGACCCTGCGCGACTGTGCCACCTAGAATGTCGATGTCGGCAAGTGACAGATCAATCTGCACATCGTCGATGCCTTCGTCTTCGGTCAGACCGGCTGTGATGAGGCGCGACAAGTAATCTGCGGCGGAAGCTATTGCGCTCATTGCATCAAGCGTCCAACCTTCTCCCATGAACCTCAGATCGATGTTGAAATTATCAATAGCCTCGATGCCAAGAGCAGCGTCGGCTTCGACATCCGCAAGACCACTGGAGAATGTATAGCTCACCGTTGTGGAGTCGCCGCCGTCTCCTCCGCCGCCACCGCTTGGCGGGCCGCCGCGACCTCCGCCGTTACCGCCTTTGGCCGCAGCCCATTCGAATTCAACGCCGTCGTCTTCAAAACCCAGATCAACAAATCTCATAATGCACCTCTCCCTTTATAATAGAGGCGCTGGACCACCCACTCCCGCGCGATTAGATAACAGATGATATTTGGCACATATCCGTCAAAATCCAAAAAATCCTCGTTTGGCCCGCCTGATTGTCGTTGCGTGTCAGACAATGCACAAGGGCCGACGCAACTGTTTTGGATGTCGTGCCGATTTGACACAATTCGAAATGAATCCGCCAGGAGAGTTACCAGCGCGCGAATCATCCATATGATCTCGGTAAAGTTCAGCCTTTTTTCGGAACCTCACGGTCCAGAAAGTCCGCGATCCGAACTGTGTTTTTCGCGGCCACCTTGAGCAAGTTGTCGTTGATACACCAAAATTTTGGCCCATGGTCGGCGGGCTGCGAACTCTAGCTAAAGCGCGGTGGACCGATTTTCAGGGTGCGCTGGGATGATCTGGCTCGTCCAGCGAATGCTCACTGCGTCCGCAAATGAGATATCCGCGTCGAAAACTTCGCTGCGCCTAGAACGAACAGCCGCTTTTCTTTCTGCAACGCAGCTGATGGTTTGGTCAATTAGATTGCTGCATCTGCGAGTATCGGTGCCGGACCATGTCTACTTTGGGCTCGGAGCAGTCATTCGCCGCACTCGGCATGAACGACTGCTACGCGGACAAAGCCGACTTTGCCTTTTACCCGGCTCGGAGTTTAGTTGCCACAAACTTTAGGACTTCGGCACCCTCTGCAATAAGTTTGTTTTCGCAGACAGCCTCGTGAGCATTTGTGCAGATGAAAGACCAAACGGCATAAATCCCATCTGCTATCAAAATGGCTGCGTAGCATTTATTTTGACCGTCAGCGCAAGCCACATTTGCCTTGTTTTGAATGGGGTACATCTCATCAATTAGAGCCGCCACCTCTGCATTCGGCAGCCCTGCAAAATGATGGTGTTCAAATACTTTCAGACCCAATTCGGTGGACAAATACAAATCAGCAGGGAGGTTCTTCAGCTCCATTCGAAGCTGATTGTTGCATGCCTTCCGGCTCCACTCCAACGACAACTTTGGGCAAATTTCTTGTGATATGCCGTACTCGCCGTAGGTTCCGTAGACACCAAAATTTAGTCTAATATTAGATACTTCCGCGGGCTGTGTTGGCTCAGCTGCAAATTCGCGCATCGCAGTTTTATAGTTTTGGGTCGCAAACCACCGAGACTCACCGAATGGCCCGCTATTTCTAAACTTCGGAAGAGGATCAGTGTTGTTTGGCGGCTCGGTAAGTCTTTGCACCGATACCACTGGCACAGAAATCACGAAATCGCCCAATCGAAAATACGCGTCGGTCGCCAAGAACTCTGGGTCTGGTCGGTTCAAGTCGTTTTCGCGTGGGTAAAATGCCCAAATTAGGACAGCAAAAAAAGAGCGGTGGCAAGAAGTGTAAGTCTCTGCAAAATAGGTTGTCCAATCGACCGTGAATGCGAGTTGGTTAATAAACATCATCACTATCAGACTGCTCACACACTACCATTGCCAAAACGCAAAATAACAGACGCGAACACTATGGGCTCGGAACAGTCGTTCGCTGCGCAGTGCGCCAGTGACCGCTGTGCGGACAATGCAGCCTTTGGTTCGCATTGGCTCGGAGACGGCTTCTGATAAATAGCGGACAATCAAAAACCATAGACTTGATGCTCACGTATTATGTCAACGCTGCAAGAGCCCGCTCGACAGTCCAGAGGGCGCCCACCAAAGCGATGACAAAACTCACGGGTACCACGATGAGCGATCTGTACCACGGTTCCTTGCGCCAAAGTCCAACAGCCAGAAAGGCCGCCGCTATGACAACCAACTGGCCAATCTCAACGCCTACATTGAATCCAATTAGCCGGGTCAACCAATGGCCGCCTGATGGGCTAATCTCCTCTAGAACTGACGCAAAACCGATCCCATGGAGCAAACCAAAGAAGAAAATTAGAGTGAAGCGGGCACCGCCTGGTTTGTTGCGCAATATGTTTTCAACAGCGGCATATACAATGGACAAGGCAATTAAAGGTTCAAAGAACCCTGTTGGCAAATCAACGAAGCCTAGCCAGCCGAGGGTCAGTGTCACCGAGTGCGCGACGGTAAAAGCCGTGACCTGCCAGATCAGGTCGCGGACCGTTTGCGCAAATAGGAACAGGCAGAGTACGAACAAGATGTGATCCAGCCCGTAAGGGACGATGTGAATGATCCCCTGCCATGTGAAATACAAGAAGTCGGCCACTGCTGAGCTCAGTGTTGTTTCTTGGGACCCAATAAGGTTCAGTGTCTGGCTGGTTCGTCCAGCCTGCAGCAGCGTGACACTTGGGACCGACACTTCAAGCCGCATATCCCCAAGTAAAGGCGACATTTTGATACTTACTGCGCTGGCACCTTGCGGAGCGTCACCATAACCGACGAAAACCAAGCGGTATTCAGTGCTGTCCGGTGGTCTGTCGAGAACAGCACGGATATCGCGCGGAGATGGAAAGGACAATGCCCGCAATTCGGCCGTATTGCCGTCGAACCATATGAGCGTCTCTTCGGAGACTTCTGCACGTATTTCTGACAGCGTGGTTTCGATTGTGCCGAGATCCAGCCCGCGCACCTGCTCAACAAGAAATCGGTCGGATCCGTTCAAGCCTAAGTGCCGCTCGAAAGCCTCGATCAAGTCGGCGCTTACGGCAATCTGATAGCTTTCGCCTTCAATGGACAACCGTGCATCGCCCAACTCGAACTTATGTGCGAGAGCGGACTGCGCAAAGAGCACAAGCAAAAACGCAAGGGCTAGTCGGGTGAGCAATAACCCGACCACCTTATCAAGCGATGGGAAGTCATGTCTCGCTTTTCTTATCGACTACCCCCAAACCTGCTCGAAGATGCGCGTGAAGTTGCCTCCCATCACTTTCTTGACGTCCTCGTCAGAGTACCCGCGCAACCACATTTCATCGATAATGGCCGCATAGATTTTCGCGGCTTCCCCGATGCCAGTTGTGGCCAATTTGTTTACCGCTGCACTGAGTCCGCCGTCGTCGAATTGTTCTGGATTTGACTTCCCAAACTCATAAATCTTAGACCAGTCAAAACCGTCGTCGGAGCTGAGTCCAACGTTGTCGATGCTTGTCAAATCCCGCATGTAGTCAATTCGGTCGACAACGTCCTGAGGACGAGTGAGCTCTGTCTGTGGGCTGATCATTATGAAAGGCAACATACAAAGGCTAACCACACCTCCGGTATCTGCAACCGCTTGAATCCGCTCATCGGAACTTGTCCGCAGGCGGATTTCTCCCTCAGGATAGCCAGAGTAGAGAGCGTGCACGGAAGAGTGCGTTTCGATTACAGGTAAGTCGGGACGCATTTGTTTTGCATATTCGATGGTACTAAGTGCGGTGGGTTCGCTGGCATGTGACGTGTCGACGAGCACTCCATGCCTTTGCATCGCGTCGACGACTGTCTTGCCATAGGCCGAGATTGGCCCTGGGTTCAGGACAAAATTCCCATCACCCGCACGCTGACGCTCGTTGTAGGCCAAGCCCATTGTGCCAAGTCCCATCGACTTTGCCACGGGCATGTAGATGTCCGGCTGATTGTTAAGAATTTCCGCTGACTGCGAGTTCCAGAAAAAGCCATACTTTCCCGCGTCCTGGGCTCGCTGGATGTCGCCTGCTGTACGCACTACCATGAATCGATCATCCGCAGCGATTTTGCGTAGATTGTAGCTTGTTTCACGCGCAAAAGTGTCAAAGTCGTTGATGCCTTGCGCGGTCGTAACACCCGTTGCCGTTATGCCTGCGTCGAGTGCTCTGGTGTAATATTCGTCCCACATTTCTGGGCGTGTGGCGGTTTGCTCAAAGTTCGCGTTCAGCGAGTCGATGGCAACAATGTCCCTTAGGAATTGGGCTGCCTTGTCACTGGACTCCCAAACTGGACTAAATTCACTGGCCCATGTCATTTTTCCGCAGGTAGCTGACAGGGCAGCTGCTGCGCCAGCAGTTTTCAAAAATGCGCGTCTGTTTTGCATGGTGAAGTTCTCCCAGTTTCGATTGTTTCGATTTTCTAAAGACTTACCTTGTGGCGAGGTGTATTCCCGCCGCACGACACTCAATCGAGTTTGTTCCTATCGATCACGCCGTCTTTCATGATCAGAGGCCAACATTACTCCGCCGGTGTCGTAAACTCCGGCACCCGTTTCAGCGCCTCAACCATGTCGGCGCTCGTCATCAATTCAATGAAGGTGTAGTTCTTCAGAACGCCCTGGCTGAGGCGGGCCGCGTACATTGCCTGCACCATACTAGGATCGTCCGGCACCCGCACGGTGACGTAGTTCCGGCCGTCGGCCATGCCCCAGAAATAGCTGATCATCTCACCGCCCATTGCCTCGAGCGCGGCCCCCATGCCCTCGCCCCGGTCGGTGGGGTTTTCGATCATGATCTGCCAAGCTTCGGGAGACGGCTCTCCGATCCCCAGATAGTATCGGCTGCGAGTTTCTTCGGCGCTCACGGCGGTCGCGACTACCAGCGCACTTGCAAATGCGGACAATAGAAGTCGTTTCATAGGCTCATCCTTTTCGTTCAACAGCCGACAAAGGGAGGCACCTCCGCCGGTCCAAGAGTCATTCCAGCGTGTTCTTGTAGATCACGCCGTCTTTCATGATCAGATCGAAGTTGTTCTCGTAGTCGGTCATGATCATCGCGTCTTCGACCGGGTTGCCATCGACCAGTAGAATGTCGGCATACGCACCTTCTGCAATCACACCGAGCTGGCCTTCGGGATAGGGGTTGAGTTTGCCTGACAGGGCCAACAACTCACCGGCTTTAGACGTTGCTTGCATAAGAACTTCGTAGGACGACCATTGTTCGAGACGGTACTTGAACTCATCGTTCTGTTTTGTGAGAGCGACAGGATCCCCAATAATGTCGGTTGAAAAGGCGACTTTTTCGATCCCGAATTCTTTCAGCAACCGCATCTGGTTTCTCGCCCCGCCCTGAACCTCGAGGAACTTGGGCGCAGCCAACGGACCAAGCGCTTTGGTGACTGTTTCGGCATCCAGCCCCAGCAGCGAGAAGAATGGCACAACCCAAACATCCGCGTCCTTGATCGCCTGCGCCGACACCTCGGTCATCAATTGTGCATGATCGATGCTCTGCACACCTGCCTCGATGGACCGCAGAATGCCCTCGTCATTGTAGACGTGCACAAGAACGTAAGTATCCCAATCTGCCGCAGCCTTGACTGCAGCTTCCAGTTCTTCCGGTAAGAATTGAACCGTGTGCAATGGGTCTACGCTGGAAGACACACCTCCGCCGGCCATGATCTTGATTTGCGATGCGCCCAGACGCAGCGCTTCCCGCGTCGCCCGCAGAACTTCTGGAACACCGTCAGCAAGAAACTCTACGTGCTGGTTGAAGAATGAGGGCGAGGCACCTTCGAAGTTTGGGTGCGGTTCCGTGTAGTGCCGATGCTCGCCATGCCCGGAGGTTTGAGAGATCACAGGGCCGGACGGATAGATTCGCGGGCCGACAGCCTTGCCCCGGTCGATGGCTTTCTGAAGCCCAATCGCCGGTCCACCCGCATCGCGCACGGACGTGAAGCCGCGCAACAGCATCTTTTCCGCCTCGATCGTGGAAACGGCGCCCCAGTACATCCAATCAAAATTGTCCCTGAGGTCCGCAACCGGCTCCGTGATCGCCATGTGCACATGCGCATCAATCAAACCCGGCATTAGGGTGCGACCCCCACCGTCGATGACCTCGGCACTTGCAACCGAAAGAGGTTCGGGTGAGACTTTTGCGATCAGGTTATCGACAACCAGAACATTGGCGTTTTCTATTCGGGCCTCATTTATTCCGTCAAAGACATGCACGTTGGTGAACAGGGTTTGAACAGGTCCATCCTGCGCAAATGACGCGGACGCCGAGAAGGCAACCACACTTGCGGCCGCCAATAACCGTTTTGATGCATTCATGTTCCTCTCTCCCTTAGACAAATTAGTTTGTGCGCGGGGTGCCGAGGTAAGTTCACCCCACGCGACACTCAGTCGAGTGTGTTCTTGTAGATCACGCCATCCTTCATGATCAGATCGATGTTATTTGTGTAGTCGACCAGTAGTCCGGCATCTTCCACCGGATTGCCTTCAACCAGAAGTAAGTCTGCATAAGCACCGGCTTCGATCACGCCCAGCGGTCCGTCCGTGTAAGGATTTCGAGGACCTGACATTGCCACCAGTTTCGCGGTGTTTGACGTGGCCTGGACCAGGATCTCATGCGACGTGAACCATTGCTTTCTGAGTTCAAATTCTTCGTTCTGCCGGGCCAACGCTTCGGGCGAGCCGAAGACGTCCGTTCCGAAGGTGATCGTCACGCCGCTTTCTTTTGCCAGACGCATTGACCTGTCGAGCCCTTCGACGACCGGGCGTGATTTTTCAACGGTTTCGGGCGGGAGCGACGCCACGCTCTCGGGAGTTGGCGTAAAGGCCACGGCCTGAGGGTTGTAGATCACACCCGCGTCCCGCATCGCGATCATGGTGTCCAGTTCCGAGATCAACGTCCCATGGTCGATACTGCGAACGCCGGCCTCCACAGCGCGCAGAACGGAGCGGTCCGTATAGGCGTGCGCCAAGACGTAGGTGTTCCAGTCCTCGGCCGCATCGACGGCGGCTCTGATTTCATCGAAGGTGAATTGCGCCGTGTCCAGAGGATCAAAGGCGGAGGCGACCCCGCCACCTACGCTGATCTTGATCTGCGTCGCCCCCCGGCGCAACGTTTCTCGGGTGTATGCGAGAACTTCGCTCCGGCCGTCTGCCATGAAACCAAACTCACTTTCAAAGGCATTGCGGCTGCTTCTGTCACGCGTATGGCTTTCGTTGAACGAGCGGAAATCCGTGTGGCCGGAAGTCTGACTGATGAAGTGACCGCTGGGATAGACCCGCGGACCCGGCAGAATACCCTCGTCAATTGCTCTGGCGATGCCGTAGGCTGGGCCCCCTGTATCTCGCAGCGTGGTGAAACCGCGCAGGAGCATTTTCTCCGCCTCGCGGCCCACGACAGCACTGAGATATCCCCAGTGCCAGCCGTTCACCGCCTGATTGGGGGCCGCTGGCATCATGATATGGTTGTGGCCATCGATCAGTCCGGGCATCAGCGTGCGCGCACCGCCGTCGATGATTTGCGCATTGGCGACGGCAAGCGGCTTAGTCGAGACCTCGGCGATCAGGTTATCAACGACCAGAACATTTGCGTTCTCGATCCGCGCCTCGTTCACCCCGTCAAAGACATGAACATTTGTGAAAAGGATCGGGAAACTTTCTTCCTGTGAAGCGGCATGAGTTGGAAACAGATGGCT